>CAVQEZ010000004.1:0-391517 GCA_963711635.1 uncultured Pseudomonadota bacterium | reverse complement strand
GTTCGTGGCGGAGATCGGCGAGGACCCGGAGCGCGAGGGCCTCGTCAACACGCCGAAGCGGGTCGAAAAGGCGCTCAAGTTCCTGACCAGCGGATACCAGGCGGACGTCGACACGGTGATCAACAACGCGCTGTTCACCGTCGACTACAGCGAGATGGTCATCGTCAAGGACATCGACTTCTACAGCCTCTGCGAGCATCATCTGCTGCCGTTTTTCGGCAAGTGCCACGTCGCCTACATCCCGAGCAACAAGGTGATCGGCCTGAGCAAGATTCCGCGGCTCGTCGAGGTGTTCAGCCGCCGGCTGCAGGTGCAGGAGCGGCTCACCAACCAGATTGCCGACACCATCCTCGAGAAGATCGACCCGCTCGGCGTGGCGGTCGTGATGGAGGCCACCCATCTGTGCATGTCGATGCGCGGCGTGGAGAAGCAGAATTCGTTCGCCGTGACGAGCGCCATGCTCGGGACTGTTCCGCAACAACGCGCGCACGCGGATGGAGTTCCTCGAGCTGATCAAGCTGCGGAGCGGCGTTCCGGGTTCAAGCTCGGCCGCGGACCTCGCGTGCGTCGGACGACTAGACGCGGGACGGCTAACCGGCGGCTAGGCGCGATGCCAGCCTTCCGCCCGTCCAGCACGGTACTATACTGAGGATATGCGGAGGCTGCTTGCGGCCGGGCTCATCGGCATGCTGGCGATTCCCGCTCTTGCGCAGACGCGCCAGCCGGCGCGCAGGGCGCCGGCGCCGCCCGCCGCGACGCTCGACGAAAGTCGCTCCCGAGATGATCTGTCCCGCGCCGCTCGGCGTCGGCGTCCAGACGAAGCTGAGTTTCTGCGACGTGCTGACGGGCCGCGATCCGGCGGGCGGCATCCTCATCAAGCTGCCGCCGCATCAGAGGGCCGGTCACGCTGACCTTCGACCTCCACAATCGGCATACGTATTCAGAAGAGCAGGTGAAGGCGCAGCGCGCGTTCGCCAAATACACGGCGACCATCGGCGTGTTGACGATGGACAACACGCTGATCAGCCGGGCGGTGGTGCAGAACGAGTTCCGGACGGCGGCGGATCTCGTCGATCGCATGGGCGGCGGCGCCGGCCCGGGCGGGGTGAAGGCGGTGGCGCCGACCGGCACCGAGTCGATCACCATCACGATTCCGGAGCGTGAAGACCAGGTCAGCATTCTGGGCGAGAAGCTGACGGTCGAGCGCCTCGACGGCAACGCGACCTACACGCAGGCCGGGCGCCCGATCGCCGTCATCAGCAACGTGATGATCGAGTATCGCCCCGGGCCGGCGCGTCCCGCGCCACGCACGGCCAAGCCGCCGGTCAAGCGCTGAACGCAAAAAGGCCGGCGGTTTCCCGCCGGCCCGCAATCAGCAATCAGCAATTCAACGATCAGACTCAGACGACCGGCTTGTGCAGCACTTCCGCCGGCTCCGAGGCCTTCTTCTTCCCGCCGAGGCCCTGAATCTTCAGCGTCGGCTGCTCCTTGAGCACGTGCTGCGCGTAGAGCTTGGCCATCTCTTCGTGGTAGCGGGCGTCCTTGTGCCGGCTCGTCGGTCGTCCTTGTGCTTGCGCGCCGCCAGCTTTTCCTCGCGGGCGTTCTTGGCGATGCCGAGATCGTCGAGGTCGGTCTGCGCGCCGGCGCGGACCGCTTCTTCGTTCAGCTTCAGCGAATGCGCCGTCGAGTTCAGCTCCACCGCCTTGCCGCCGGCGAAGATCTCGTGGCGGCCGTGCTCCTCGTACCACTTGGTGAGCGTCGCCGTCATGTGCATCTTCTCGATGATGTTGCGCCAGCCGATGCCGGTGTTGTAGGCGCAGAAGGAGATTTCGCCCTGCTGCGTGGCATACGGGATGATGCACATCTCGGTGCGGCGGAAGTCGTAGTTGAAGAGATCCTGGAACCACATGCCGGCGATGAACAGGAAGTTCCAGCGATCGGCGCGGCGCTTTTCGATGTCGGCCGTCGTCCGGTCGCCTTCGACCCTGCCGTACTTGCCCTTTTCGGCCGACTTGGTCGCGCCGAACGTCTTGTCGAACTTCTTCAGCAGGTCCGTCAGCTTGAAGTGCGTCGGCGACTTGAACGAGTCGTAGTTGCGGACCAGGGCGAGCGCCATGCCCGCGACCGAGAGGAAGCGTCCGCGGCCCGCGTCGCTGACCGCCGCGACGTCCTTGGCGAGCTGCTCGGCCTTGAGGAACGCCGTCACCGGCACCGCTTCCTTCGTTTCCTTGTCGATCATGATGGCCATGCCGACGCCGCAGTTCGGGTGGCAGCCGCAGGTCAGCTGGCCGAACTCCTTCTCGGCGCCGTGCGTGACGTCGGCCCAGTCGGTGAAGCTGCCCATGAAGGAGATCGGGAACCAGTCGCGGATCGGCTCGCCGATGCCGGTCTGGTTCTTCACGTCGTGCGCGAGGTGCGACAGCGTGTAGCGCTGCGCGGCCCGGCGCTCCGGCGTCACTTCCTCGTCGCGGCCGGTGAACGAAACCGGCTGGAACGACAGGAAGTTGATCTTCTTCGGGTTGTCGAGCGCGAACTCGATGATGCGGCCGACCTGCTCGTTGTTGACGCCGTTGACGATCGTGACGACCGGCACGATGTCCACGCCGGCGCTGTAGAGGTTCTCGATCGCGCGCAGCTTGACGTCGAACAGGTTGCCGACGCGGCGGTGCGCGTTGGCCGCGTTGCCGATGCCGTCGAACTGCAGATACGCGTAGCGCAGGCCGGCCTCGGCGGCCGCCTTGGCGAACTCCGGATTCTTGGCGAACTCGATGCCGTTGGTCGCCGCCTGGACGCTGTTGTAGCCGACCTTGCGCGCGTAGCGGACCGCGTCGAGGAAGTAGGGCGAAATCGTCGGCTCGCCGCCCGAGAACTGCACCGACATCTGCCGCCGCGGCTTGATGCTGATCGCGTTGTCCAGCACCATCTTGATGTCTTCCCAGGACAGCTCGTGGACGAACCCGACCTGGTTCGCGTCCATGAAGCAGGGGTCGCACATCATGTTGCAGCGGTTGGTCAGGTCGACGGTCAGCACCGACCCGCGGCCGTGCTGAATCGTGCTGCTGCCGTGGTTGTGGAGCTTCTCGTCGTTGTGCGCGCGGATGTCGCGGCCGGGGAACACCTCTTCGAGGTGCTTGAAGAACTCGGTGTCGATCGCCATCACGTCTTCGAAATGGCCGTGCAGCGGGCAGTCCTTCACCATCAGGATCTTGCCGTCGCGCTCGAGAATCGTCGCCTTGATCTCGCCGACCTTCTCGTTCAGCAGGACGCTCACGTCCTTCTTGCCGTCGAGGATCGCCTGGCGCGCCTCGCGCGTGCACGTCGGGCAGAGCGAGTCGGTCTCACGCGGCCAGCCGAGCGGCGGCTTCGTCTTCTCGTAGGACTTCAGCAGCGGCTTGTCCGACCATTTCGGGATGAACGACGGCCGCTGGTTGATCTGGTTCAGCCCGTTGAACACGACCCAGGCGCCGTTGGCCGCAATCGAAAGCCCCTTCTCGAAGTACTTGATGGGCGCGTGCATGCGTCTCTCCTCCACGAAGCACGAAAAGGGTACGGCCCTTTCTGCTGCTTCAGTTGCGCTAAATGATAGACGGGAAAAGAGTTGCCGGAGAAAATTTCAGCGAACGGGCCGCCGGCGGCGGCGAACGGGCAAAATGTGTCAGCGAATGGTCAAGCCCTGCCGCCGGACCCGACGCGCTTACGAACGAATGTTCTTCTTCACCCAGTCCAGCATGACATCGGCGATCTTCAGGTTCTGCCTGTCGAGCATCATCATGTGCGTCACGCCGAGAATGCCCATCTCGTCGAGCTTGAGGTACTCGGCCTTTGCCGTTCCCTGCTTGCCGGCCCGCCTGGCGTTGATCGCGTCAACGGTGTCCTGGCACACCATGCTGGTAGTTGGTGTAGTCACCCTTGAGTGCCATGTAAGGGATGTTGTCGAAGTCCGCCGCGGTGAGCCCGCTGTTCGGAAGCGAGCACGAGCCCTCGAGAGTGATCAGGCCCTTGACCAGCCCCAGATTGCCGCGCTCCTTCAGGATGCGGGTCATGTGGTGGCCCATGATGCCCGACTGCGAGTGCGTGACGACGATCGCGCCGCCGAGCCGTTCGACGAGCGCCGCGAGATTCGCGGGGGTCCAGGTATTCGCGGGTGACAGCGCAGTCGGATCGCAGGTGGAGCAGACGGAGCCCGGAAGCGTGACTTCCGCGTTTGGAACCAGCTGCTTGTAGTACTCCAGCCCATACGCCCGGTCCGCCGAGCCCGGCGCGGGCCCGATCGCCCCGTGGCGCGCGACCATGTTCTGATCCACCGTGTCGAGCGGAAACAGCGGCGCGACGTGGTCGAACTTGTCGGGACGCGGATTCGGGTCCGCGGCATCCCCGTGAGGAACCAGCCTGCCCGTCAGGATGGTGGAGTTGGCAGGCACGAGGTGGCCGAACCAGTTGGTCCACGCGCCATCGTCGGTAATCCTGCCGAAGCCCGGTATCAGGTTTGCCGCCGCGGCGGCGTCGCCGCTTGCCAGCCTGGCTTCTCCTTCGTGAATGACGGACTCGTCGAATCCGGAGCGTCCACGCCCGGCCTGATCGACGACGTAACTGGACACGCCATTCCGCACGAAGTAGGGATACCAGCCCTCGCGACCGTCCGGCGTGGACTCGAGGCAGGCCCCGGTGTGGCTGGACCCGTGCACCATGATCACCGGCCATTGAGAGGATCTCTGGCCGGGATCTGGAACTGCACGTACATCTGACCGATCGTGATTTGATGGGGCACCGGCCCGGTGGGAGCGGCCGGTACGCCGGCGGCCGGTGGAGCGCCGGCAACCGGGGGCGGCGTCGCGTAGTCCGTGATTTTGGGCACGCCACCGATGAAGAAGCTGCCCTGATCTTCGATGGTCAGCGGCCCGGTGAGGAATTTCTTCGACTGCGGGCCCCGCTGCGCCGACACGGTCGCCGCGAGCGCGCCGAGCACCGCTCCAGCAATCAGATAGCAGCCGATCAACCGCACGGAGTAGCTTTCGCGCTTCATCAAAACCTCCTCATCCATCACAGGGCTTAGGGCTCAAGGCTCAAGGCTCAAGCAACTACGGAAGAGCGAACACGAACAGATTTCCTCCGAGGTTGGTGAAGTCGCTGAGCGAACTGGTCAGACCGACGGCCCCGAGCCCCTCCGTCCCTTTCGTCAGCCCTTCCGCAATCCCGATCGCCGCCCATCCGCCGACGCCGCTGAGCACGGCGACGTACTGCTTACCGCCGTGCATGTAGGTGATCGGGTTGCCGATGATTCCCGAGGGCGTGTGGAACTGGTAGAGCAGCTTGCCAGTATCCTGATCGACTGCCTTGAACCAACCATCCAGCGTCCCGTAGAAAACGACATCGCCTTCGGTGGTCAGCGGCCCGCTGTAGGCCTGCCACGGTTCGTTGAGGGCCCACTTGGTCTGTCCCGTCACCGAATCAAAAGCAATGACCCTTCCACGAATGTTCGGCTCGGCGGGGTACATATTCACGAGGGCTCCGACATAGGGGAAGCCGCTCCGGTACTTCACGGTGAACGCCTGGTAGTCCATGCAGATGTGGTTGGTCGCCGCATAGAAGAGCCTGGTCCGCGGGTCGTAGGACACGGGCTGATGGTTCTTGGCGCCCATCGCGGCCGGGCAAATCCCTTTGACGTTGACGTCGGCCTTGGTCATCATGGCCGGGTCGACGACCGGGCGGCCGGTCTTCATGTCGATTTCCTTTGCCCAGTTCACGGTCGGATCGAACTTGCTCGCTTTGAGAAGCTTCCCGTTACGGCGGTCCAGAAGGTAGGCGAAGCCGTTGCGATCGAAATGCGTGAGGGTCGGAACGGTCGCGCCGCCGACTTGACTGTCGGTGAGCACCATCTCGTTGACGCCGTCGTAGTCCCACGCGTCGTGAGGCGTCATCTGATACGCCCACGCGGCGACTCCCGTATCCGGATTCCGGGCGAAGATCGTCATCGACCACTTGTTGTCGCCCGGCCGCTGGTCGGGATTCCACGTTCCAGGGTTGCCGGACCCGTAGTAGAGCAAGTTGAGCTGGGGATCGGTACCGATTGCCATCCCCAGGTTGTCCCGCCCCCGAGCTTCCACTCCTCGTTGGTCCAGGTTTTCAGGCTGGAATTCGGCCCCGCGGGTTGCTGGGTCGCGCCATCGATGGTCTTCGCAGGATCGAACAGGATTTCGTTGTCCGTGCCGACGCTGTGTGCACGCCACACCTGCTTGCCGGTATTGACATCGTACGACGTGAGGTAGCCACGAACGCCGAACTCTCCTCCGGAGATGCCGACGGTGACCTTGTCTCTGATGACCAGTGGAGCGGAGGTCATCGTCTGACCCAGCTTCGGGTCGCCGTTCTTTGCCCTCCACAGCTCCTTGCCGGTCTTCGCGTCGAGAGCGTAGAGGTGCGCGTCCAGCGTCGTGGCGAAGATCTTCCCGTCCGCATACGCGACGCCGCGGTTCACCACGTCGCAACAGGCGACCGACGGCGCGAGCTTGTCCTGCTCGGGGGCGAACTTCCAGGCGATGCGCCAGTAGCTATTGAGATCGATGGCGTAGACGAAATTGGGGTAGGAGCTCACCAGATACATCATGTTGCCAATGACGAGCGGCTGACCCTCCTGGCCTCGAAGGGTTCCCAGTGACATCGTCCAGGCGACCTGAAGCCTGCCGACGTTCGCGGCGGTAATCTGGTTGAGTTTGCTGTGGCGGGTTCCGGAATAGTTCCCCAGAGGCATCACCCATTGGTTGGGGTCCTGGGACATCGTGTCCAGCGCATTGGCCGGCTGCTGGGCGACGACGAGCAGGGAAGCGATCGGAACGGTCACACAGGTGACGAAGTGACCAACAACAAAAGGCGTTTCATCCAGTTCATCTCGATCCCTCCTACGGTTAGTCGAAGCCTTTCGTTCGGACAGTGGCCGCCCACAGGCACCAGTTCGAGACTCCGCCCTTTCACGTACCTGTAGATGCTCGTCATCTCGTCTTCACTCAAGAACCCTGCCCAACTCGGCATCCCTTTGTCTTCTCTGTCCTGGCATCGCCACCGCCAGAAACTGCTGCGTGGTCATGCCCTTCTCCATGGACTGTCGAAGGTTGGGTGCGAGCTGGCTTTCGGTGGCGTCCGTCCCGTGGCAGCGGTAGCAGTAAGAGTTGTACAGCGTGTAGCCGCGGAATACGTCTTTGGTGACCTTCTGATTGCTCGCCCTCGACAAAGAGAGGAAAATCCAACGTGATCGTCTTGCCGTCCTGAAGCTTGTAGTCGTACCTCTTGGCGTCCGTGCTGCTGGCGCGAGCAGGCGTCGTGTCTTTCAGCGATAAGATCCACTGCACGATTTCCTGGAGCCGCGCATCCGTCAGATCTGGATGCGGCGGCATGGCGATGTCGCCCCAGTTACCAACGCCGCCGTCTCGAATGCGCCGAGCCAGCCGGTCCGCGACATCGGCTTGTTGCCCGGCGTACTTTTTCGCGATCTCGTTATAGGCTGGTCCGACGACCGTGCGATCCACGGCGTGACAGGATGAGCAGTCGCTTCCATCCGTCAGCCGTTCGCCATTCCGCGGGTTGCCAGCCTGCGGTCCCGCGGCCGCCCAGCCCCCGTTGGATCGAATGCGCGGCGAACATCAGGACGATGAAGAGAGCGACGATGTGAGAGATGCTGCCTCCAGACCTGTGGGATCCGCTTGAGCCGGATTGGTCCGCCCTGAGGGCGAACGTTACTAGGGGAGCCTACGGCGTATACAACCGGACGCCGTGCTGCATCAAGATCGCTGTGAGCTCCGCCTGGCGACTCGGCGATCACTTGATCGAGCCGCTTCTTCAATGCCTCGTCGCCCTGGCGAACCCCCATGGACATCGGGAACACATACTGCTCCGGAGAACCCAGCGTCCGGGTGTTCGGCACGGCCACGACTTCCAGGTCGGCATACCGGTTCAGGAAGAAGCCGATCGCCGGCTCCCACGTCATGAGCACGTCGATTTGCCCCTTGTCCAGCGCGTCGAGCATCGTCGCGGGTGACAGGCCACTCGTGCTCCCCACGTCGAAGATCGTCGTCCGGTCGAGCATTCCACGAATTTTCACGCCGTCTTCGACCGGGGTCTCGCCTTCGAGCCCGATCTTGAGCTTCCGAAGCACCGGCGAATCCATGCTCTTGATGTCGTACTTCCGGCTCTTCTTGAAGACGAACACGTACGACGAGACGTAGTAGGGCTGCGTGGTCAGCTCCTCGCGATTTCCATAGGGAATACCCATCACGGCATCGCACATCTTCGCGTCGAGCGTGCGCCCCAGGAATTCGCCGAAGCCGCCCGTGCCGCGCGTGTTCGGCCCAGGTGTATTCCAGAGTTTGACCGAGCGCCTTTGCCACGGCTTCCGCGATCTTGTTCTCGAATCCCTGGCCGGCTCGATTCGAAAAGGGGAGGTAATCGGGATCGGCGCAGACGCGAAAGCGGCGTGCGCTGCGCCGAGAGTATTGAAGACCCCAGGGACCCCAGCCCGGTAAAGGCGATGGCCAGGGCGACACAGATCATCTTGAGGGCGATCACATTATCCTCGGCGCTGATTATCGCTTCGGCGTGGGGCTTGTCAAGGACGAACGGCGGCCGCCTCGAGTATGGCCATTCCCGCCTTATGATTGCCGGATATGTCCGTTCGGGATCTCATCATCGTCGGCGCGGGACCTTCGGGTCTCTCCGCGGCGATTGCCGCCAAGCAGCGCGATCTCGACTACCAGGTGCTCGAGCAGGGCGTGCTGGTCAACTCGATCTATCGCTTTCCGCCGCAGATGGTGTTCTTCACGACGCCGGAGCTGCTCGAGATCGGCGGGCTGCCGTTCGTCTCGCCGTACGAGAAGCCGACGCGCGCCGAAGCGCTGCACTACTACCGCAAGGTCGTCGACACCTACGACCTGCAGATCGCGTTCGACGAGACCGTGCTGTCGTCGTGCGGAGCCGAGCGAGCGCGAGCAGACGGCGGATGGCGACCTGTTTCGCGCGTCGAGACGCGGACGCTCGACGCGGGCGTGCGGCGCGTCCGGCACGCGCGCAACGTCATGTTGGCGATCGGCTACTACGACCACCCGAACCTGATCGACGTGCCGGGCGAGGATCTGCCGCACGTGCACCACTACTACTCCGAGCCGCACGCCTACTACCGCCAGCGCGTGGTCATTGTCGGCGGCGGCAACTCGGCGGCGGAATCGGCGCTCGAGTGCTATCGCGCCGGCGCGCACGTGACGCTCGTGCACCGCCGGCCCGAGCTGAAGTCGACCATCAAGTACTGGGTGCAGGCCGGACATCGAGAACCGGATCAAGGAAGGCTCGATCGCCGCGCGGTTCAACACCTGCGTGAAGGAAATCCGGCCGACGTCGGTCATCGTCCGGACGGCCGGGCTCGGACAGGGACGAGGAGCTGCCGGCCGACGCGGTGTTCCTGCTGACGGGCTATCGCGCCGACTCGGACCTGATGCGCGCCGCCGGCGTCGGCTGAACGAGCGCGACGTGCCGGACTACAACCCGGAGACCTTCGAGACCAACGTCCCGGGCCTCTTCGTCGCCGGCGGCGCGGTCGCCGGCATGGACACCAGCAACATCTTCATCGAGAACGGCCGGTTCCACGGCGAGAAGATCGTGCAGGTGATTGCCGAGCGGCCAAGGCGTCGATGGCTCAGGCAGCTCAAGGCCTAGGCCGGCTTCAGAGCCTTGAGCCCTCGAGCCTTGAGCCGCGTCGTCAGTGCGCGACGTTCGAGCAGCCCGGCGTGCGCGCCATCATGATCTTCATCTCGAGCAGCTCGACGAGCGACTCGGCGCGGGTGCGCAGGCTGTGCTGCTCGAGCAGCGCCTGCTTCTCGAGCGGCTCGAGGTCGAGATACTGCGCGAGCGCGTTCACCAGATCCTCGTCGGTCATCGCCGACGGAATCTTCGGGTCCGATCCCCTCGACTCGTGCGACGCGGCCAGCAGCGCTTCGAGCTTCGCCCGCTGCCTGCGCACGCCGGCGCGATCCGCGCTGTCCATCGGCGCGTTCGGGCAGCGGCTCGACGATGCGCGCGCCGGTAGGCGAGCGGCGTGGTCCTCCTCGAGGATCCGGAAGCGCTCGAGGCCGCGCAGCACGATGTTGTAGCGGCCGTCGGCCAGCTGCTCGACGTGCGTGATCACGCCGCTGCAGCCGATCGGAAAGACCGGCGGCCGTCCCTCGTAGTCGTGCTCCCAGCCCGGGCCGCAGCAGCACCATCCCGATCATCCGGTCGCCCGCGAGCGCGTCGGCCACCATCTCCCGGTAGCGCGGCTCGAAGATGTGCAGCGGCAGAAACACGTTCGGGAAGAGGACGACGTTCGGCAGCGGGAAGAGCGGGAGAGTCAGACATGCGATGATCGATGGTGATCGATCTGACGATCGCATCAGTGGATCGTCTTCGTCTTCTTGTCCATGTAGTCCATCAGCACGTACTGGCCGAGCGTGTACGGCGTCGTGAAGTACGCCTTGCCCTTGCAGATCTCGGCGACGCGGCGGACGAAGCTGACGAGGTCGTAGTCGCGCGCGAGCATGAACGTGTTGATCATGATGCCGCTCTTCCGGCAGGCGGCGACCTCGGCGCAGGTCTCGGCGACGATGAACGGATCGAGGCCGAAGGCGTTCTTGTAGATGCGGCCGTCGGGCTGGGTGAGCGCCGACGGCTTGCCGTCGGTGATCATGATGATCTGCCGCATGTCCTTGCGCTGCCGCTCGAGGATGCGCCGCGCCAGCCGCAGCCCTTCGCGCGTGTTCGTGTAGTACGGACCGACCCGCACGCGGCCGAGCTCGGCGAGCGGAATCTCCTCGGCCGAATCGTGGAACAGCACGACCTTCAGCGCGTCGCCCGGATACTGCGTCTTGATCAGCTGCGCGAGCGCCAGCGCCACGCGCTTGGCCGGCGTGAAGCGATCCTCGCCGTAGAGAATCATGCTGTGGCTGCAGTCGAGCATCAGCACCGTCGCGCACGAGCTCTGATACTCGCCCTGGACGACCATCAGATCCTCGTGCGTGACGTTGATCCGGCGCCGCAGGCTCCGGCTGCCGGCGTCGCGCCGGTGCCCGAGCGCCGACGTCGAGGTGCTCGTGCCTCCTGCTCGCTGCGCGCGCTTCGCGCTGCACGGCGTTCAGCAGCGTGCTCGCCGGCGTCGAGGTTCAGCGTGTCGCCGAACTCGTACGGCTTGGGCGCGCCGGTCGTTTCGACGCCGGTCGCCTGCTCGCGCGTGTCGTGGCGGCCGTAGCTGCTCTTGCCGAGCGAGCCGAGCAGATCGCGCAGCGCGCGGTAGCCGAGGAAGTCGAGCGTCTTGTCGGTGACCTCGAACGTGCGCCGGCGGCTGGTCGTGGTCCGTGCCGCCGCCGCGGCCCTGCCGCTCGCGCGCGCTCGGCCTCGAGATCCGGCGGCATCGTGATGTAGCCCTCCTCCGCCATGCGCTCGATGATCTGCTGGATCAGCTCTTCGAGCTTCGATCGCGCATCGCCCTGATCGCCGTCGGCCGGATCGCCGAGCAGCCGCTCGATCGTTTCTTCCGGCAGCACGCCGCCGTTGAACAGCGCATCGAGAATCGCGTCGTGCAGCGCCTGCATCGTCCGCTCGTCCTCGTCCATGCCGTACGGGTTGCCGAAGCCGCTCGAGAGCAGCAGATCGGACAGCTTCGCGACCAGATCCTCGAGATCGAGGTCGTCGAGCTCGTCGCCGGTGAATTTGGTGTAGCGGTATTTCATGAGTTCAGGCTTAGGTTCAGGTGAGCCTCAGCCCTAGCCCGAGCCTAGTTGTAATACTTCTTCTTCCCGCTCGGGATCCGGATCTCCTCGTTCATCGCCGGTTCTTCGCGCCGCGCGGGACGCCGCGCCGCCGTCTCGGCGGCGGAATAGCCGCGCTCGTCGCTGCGGCTGATCTTCTTCTGCGCGTACAGGCCTTCGAGCACGAAGTCGATGGCCGAGGCGACGAGCGGCCGGGTCGTCGCCGGGCGCCACGCCGGCCCGTCCGGCGAGCTCGCGCAGCCCCTGGACGCCGCGCGTCTGTCGCGATCACCTCGTCGGCGGGCGTGTTGTCGCTGAGCGGCAGCGATGCCGCCGAGATCGAACCACTCGACGACCGTGCGCGTGTCGACGCCGTCGAACATCCCGGTGAAGACGTTGCCGACGGCCGACCGGATCAGATCGCGCGCGACCTGCTCGGCGCCGCGCAGCTCGCCTTCGTACTCGAGCTCGAACTTGCCGGTGATCGACGGCAGCGCGGCGTAGAGGTCGGTGACGCGCGGCACGACGAGCTTTTCGCCGTTGGCGAGCGCGCGGCGCTCGGCGTTCGAGACGACGAGCTCGAGCGTGGTGATCGGCAGGCGCTGGCTGACGCCGGATCGCTTGTCGATCTTGCGATCGGCGCGCGCCTGAAACGCGACCTCCTCGACCACTTCGCGCACGTAGTCCGGGATCTCGACCGCGAGCGTGCCGGGGCGGTCGGTCCACGCTTCCTGCTTCGTGATCGCCATCGCGTTGTGGCGCGTCACGGGGTAGTGCGTGCGGATTTCCGATCCGATGCGGTCCTTGAGCGGCGTGATGATCTTGCCGCGCGCCGTGTAGTCCTCGGGGTTCGCCGTGAAGACGAGCATCACGTCGAGCTTCAGGCGGATCGGGATAGCCCTTGATCTGGACGTCGCCCTCCTGCAGGATGTTGAACAGGCCGACCTGAATCTTGCCGGCGAGATCGGGCAGCTCGTTGATGGCGAAGATGCCGCGGTTGGCCCGCGGCAGCAGGCCGTAGTGCATCGTCAGCTCGTCGGAGAGGTTCAGGCCGGCCTGCGCCGCCTTGATCGGATCGATGTCGCCGACCATGTCGGCGATCGTCACGTCGGGCGTCGCCAGCTTCTCGACGAAGCGCGCCTCGCGCGGTCAGCCAGGCGATCGGCATGCTGTCGCCTTCCTGCGCCACGCGGGCGCGGCACGCGGCGCACAGCGGCGCCAGCGGGTCGTCGTGAATCTCGCAGCCGGGCACGACCGGGATCCGTTCGTCGAGCAGATCGACCAGCGCCGCGCAGGATCCGGCTCTTCGCCTGGCCGCGCAGGCCGAGCAGGATGAAGTTGTGACGCGACAGGATCGCGTTGACGAGCTGCGGGATGACGGTCTCGTCGTAGCCGATGATGCCGGGGAAGAGCGTCTCGCCGGCCTGCAGCTTCCGGACGAGGTTGTCGCGAATCTCCTGCTTGACCGGGCGCGACTGCACGCCCGGATCGCCGCAGATCGCCGAGGGTCTCAATTGGGGCAGCCATGAACCGATTCTATCCCAGCGGAGCTGGGAACGCGACGGCGGTGGAGCGGACTACACTACGTCGCCGTTGTCGCATCCTTTCTTCACCGCTCGCCGGCCGCTGGTGTTCGCGCACCGCGGCGGCAGCGCGCTCGCGCCGGAGAACACGATCGCGGCCTTCGACCGCGGCCTGGCGCTCGGCGCCGACGGGCTCGAGCTCGACGTGCACCTGTCGCGCGACGGCGTCGTCGTCGTCCACCACGACCGGACGCTCGAGCGGACCACGAACCTGGCCGGGCCGGTCGCGAGCCGGACCGCCGACGAACTGGCGCGCGCCGACGCGGGATATTTTTTTCGGCGGGTCCAACCAGCCTCCGCTCGCTTTCGCGAGCCACGGCGGTCCGCCGAAGCCGGCGGCGAAGGCGGATCGGACCCGGCAGGCCCCGGCGGACTTTCCGTTTCGCGGCCGCGGCGTTAACATCCCGACTCTGGCGGCCGTTCTCGAGAGGTACCGCGACGTGCCGATCGTCGTCGAGCTGAAGGTGAACCGGGCCGAGATGGCGCGGGCCGTGGTGGAGGTCGTGCGACGGGCGGACGCCGTCGATCGCGTCTGCCTCGGATCGTTCGGCCGGCGCGTGCTGCGCGAAGCGCGGCGTCTCGAGCCGGGGATGGCGACCAGTGCGGCGCGCGAGGAGGTCCGCTGGGCGCTGTACCGATCGTGGTGCCGCTGGCCGGCGACCGCGCGTGCAGCTACAGCGGGTATCAGGTTCCGGAATGGTCGGGCCGGACGCACGTCGTGTCGCGAAGGTTTGTCGCGGACTCACGCGCGGCAGGTCTGGGCGTGCAGGTGTGGACGGTCGACGCCGAGGCGGACGCGGACCGCCTGCTCGACTGGGGCGTTGACGCGCTGATTACCGATCGCCCGGATATCATCGTGCCGTTCGTGCGCGCGGCGCGCGGCTCGGCCGCGCGACTAAGAGAAAGATCACCATGCCGAAAATTGCCATCGTCACGGGAGCGGGCTCCGGGATCGGCAAAGGGGTGGCCCTCGCGCTCCTGCAAAGAGGATTACGCGGTCGTTCTGGCCGGACGACGAGCCGATCGTCTGGAGCAGACCGCCGCCGAAGTCGGGCGACGCGGCGATCCGGACGCTGGTCGTGCCGACCGACGTCGGCAATCCGGCCGTCGATCGAGGCGCTGTTCTCGCGGACGAAGGAGCGGTTCGGGCGGCTCGACCTGCTGTTCAACAACGCCGGGCGATTCGCCCCTCCAGTACCGCTCGAGGATCTCACCGTCGATGTCTGGCAGGACGTGGTGAACGTCAACCTGACCGGCCCGTTCTTGTGCACGCAGCACGCGTTCCGGCTGATGAAAGATCAGCAGCCGCGCGGCGGCCGCATCATCAACAATGGGTCGATTTCGGCGCACGTGCCGCGGCCCAACTCCGCGCCCTATACGTCGACCAAGCACGCCATTACCGGGCTGACACGGTCGACGTCGCTCGACGGCCGGAAGTACGACATCGCGTGCGGCCAGATCGACATCGGCAACGCCGCCACCGAGCCGATGGCGCGGGTGCCGCAGGGCGTCATGCAGGCCCACGGCGCGGTTGCGAGCGAGCCGATGATGGACGTGGAGCACGTGGCGCGGGCCGTCGTCTACATGGCCAGCTTGCCGCTCGAGGCCAACGTGCAGTTCATGACGATCATGGCGACGAAGATGCCGTTCATCGGCCGCGGGTAACCGAAAACCATGCTCCGAAAGATCCTGTTTCAGATTCACTTGTGGACCGGCATCGGCGTCGGCCTCTACGTCGTCGCGATCTGCGTGACGGGCAGCATCACTGTGTTTCGCAACGAGTTCTACAACTACTTCCGGCCGGGGACGACGGTGGCGGCGCGTGAGACCGAGCGGCTGAGCGACGAGGCGATCGCCGAGGCGGCCAGACAGCGCTATCCGGGGTTCGAGGTCACCTCGGTGCAGCTGCGCAGGCGGAGCCGGACGGCCTCGGCGGACGTGTGGCTGAAAAAGGATGGAACCGCAGCTCCATCGGTTGTTCGATCCATATGACGGCGCGGACCTCGGCGACGCAGAGCCGCGCGCCACCAAGATCTTCGAGAAGGTCGCCGAGTTTCACGACAACCTGCTCGGCGACCGCGTCGGCCGCGAGATCAACGGCGTCGGCGGCGCCGTCCTGGCCGTCATGTGCTTGACCGGGATGGTGATCTGGTGGCCCGGCATCAAGGGCTCTGCGCCGCGGCCTGCTGCTTCGATGGAAGACGAGCTGGAAGCGGTTCAACTGGGATCTGCACAGCGTGATGGGGTTCTGGACGTTCGCCTTCGTCTTCATGTGGGCGATCACCAGCGTCTACATGGTGTTTCCGGATCCATTTCTGGACGTCGTCGATTTTCTGCAGCCGCCGAGTGACGAGGTGCCGCTCCGGTCAGGCGACGTCGTCCTCGAGTGGTTCGCGAGGGTTCATATCGGCCGATTTGCCGGATTGTGGGTCAAGATCCTGTGGGGTGTCGTCGGGCTCGTGCCGGCGGTGTTGTTCGTGACCGGCGTGATCATGTGGTGGAATCGCAAAGTTCGCGGCTGGCGTCCGGGCCGAAGAAGCAGCCGTACACGACCTACCTCAAGACCTTTTTCAAGGGATCCGTGTAAACGCCGTATCCTTCGGGTTGACCCGGGTCGTGGAGCTCGGGCCGATGCCCACAATCTGCAGGATGACCTCTTCCTCCCTGGCGCCATCGAAGTGATTCGCGCCGGCCGGATGTTTCATGTAGCTGCCGACCTTCAGCGGAACGGTTTTGCCCGGAGCCAGCTCGTTCCCGGTCCCGGTGTACCACGTTCCCTTCAGCACGACGATGTGCCGATCTTCGCCATGACTGTGAGGCGTGCTCATCACGCCCGGCGGAAATTTGATCCGCGTCACATAGAGGCCCGGCTTTGCCGGATCGCCGTCCGTCACGGCGCGTTGCACGCCGTGGCCTCCGGCCTCATCCACCCACTTGATCGCCTCCGGCGCCACACGCACGAACCCCTGGCCGAAAACTGACGCGGCCGCGAACAATCCGGCAAGCAGGCCACCGACCAACACGCGCGAGTGGGAACGCTTCATTGGATGCTCCATCGTGACGTGGGGTCCGGCTTCAGCCGGACCGTCTTACCTCAAAAAGAAATTGTAAGCCGCGTTCTCGTCTTCGTGCACGTGGTCGTAGCCGAGGCCGACGAGAAAGCCCTGGAAGGCGCCCATGTCGCTGTCAGGCACCTCGAACCCGCTTCCGTGAGGTCGACCGTCACGAAGCCGCGGCTGGTGAGCAGCCGCGGGCGCTCCTCGTCGACAGTGCGCAATCCGGTTGTAGGCGCCGCGCAGCTTGAAGCTGAACACCGGCTGCTGATCTGCCCGCTTGAGGAAAACGGTGTTGCCGAGCCGTCGTGACAGGCGCGCCGCCGGGTCGAGCGGCGTCTCGCGCGCCACGTCGTACACACGGCTCGTCAGGATGTCGTGGAGGAGTTGGTCGATCACACGTCTCAGAGGTTCAAGAAGTTCAATGGTTCAAGGGTTCAGGTTCGGTTCATGGTTCCCATTAGAACCAGAACGATGGAACCGCTAGAACCGTTAACCCCTGAACCCTTGAACTTCAAGTTCTGAGTTTTTTCACCTTCCCAAGCACCGTATCCATCATTTGCGGCGTGAGCTTGCCGGTATTCGTGTTCTGGCGGCTCGGATGGTAACACCCGATCAGCGTCTGGCCGTTCGGTAGACGATGCTGGACGGCATGACCGAACGCGGGGCGGGGCCGCATAACGATGTCGCGCCGTTTGAGGAGCTGCAGGTAGGCGTCGAACCCGATCTTGCCGAGCGCGACGACGACGCTGGACGTTGGGGAGGGCATCGAGCTCGGCATCGAGATGCGGGAGGCATCGAGCGATCTCCTCAGGCGTCGGCTTGTTGTCCGGAGGCGCGCACCGGACGGCGGCCGCGATGAACGCATCGTGAAGGGCGAGGCCGTCGTCTGGATCGCTGCGAGGTCGGGATGTTCGAGAAGCCGGCGCGATGGAGCGCGCCCATCAGAAAGTCGCCCGATCCGCCGATGCCGTCGCCCGTGAACACCCGCCCCGTGCGGTTCGCCCCGTGCGCGGCGGGCGCCAGGCCGACGAGCAGCAGTCGCGCGCGCGGATCGCCGAAGCCGGGGACCGGCCTGCCCCAGTAGGTGTCGTTGCGAAAGGCCCGCCGCTTTTCGCGCGCGACGTCCGCGCAATACTGCCGCAGCCGGGGACACGCCTCGCACTCGATGATCGCCGCCTCGGCTTCTGAGAGGCGGCTCATAAATTTGGTCATCTGGTTATCTAGTCATCTGGTCATTGATTTTAGGATTGAATCAGTCAATTAATCAATCAATGACCAGATAACCAGATGACCAGATAACCAAATTCCGCGTCAGAGCGCGTGGTGACGGCGCATGATTTCTCCCTCCGCGCTTCACTTGAGTCTAGAATTGAGTCGTGAGACAACCCGCTTCCAAAGATGCAGCCGAGCTCGATGCCACGGAAACACGCGAGTGGCTCGACTCGCTAGATTATGTGCTCCAAAGCGGCGGTCCGGTCAAAGTGGCCCGGCTGCTCCGCGAGCTGACGATTCACGCCCGCCAGAACGGCGTGAAACTGCCGTTTACGGCCAATACGCCCTACATCAACACCATTTCGGCCGACGAGCAGGTGCCGATGCCCGGCAACCCGGACATCGAGCGCCGGATCAAGAGCCTGGTCCGCTGGAATGCGCTGGCGATGGTGGTCCGGGCGAACAAGGCCGAAGAAGGCATCGGCGGCCACATCTCGACCTACGCCTCGGCGGCGACGCTCTACGAGGTGGCCTTCAATCACTTCTTCCGCGGCAAAGACACCGAGCCGGACGGCGACGTGGTCTTCTTCCAGGGGCATGCCGCTCCCGGCATCTACGCGCGCGCGTATCTCGAAGGGCGGATCGACGAGACGCACCTCGGGAACTTCCGCCGCGAGCTGAAGGCCGGCGGCGGCCTCTCGTCCTACCCGCATCCCTGGCTGATGCCGGACTTCTGGGAATACCCCACCGTCTCGATGGGGCTCGGTCCGATCATGGCCATCTACCATTCCCGGTTCATCCGCTACATGGAGGACCGCGGGCTGATGCCGAAGTCGGACGCCAAGGTCTGGGCGTTTCTCGGCGACGGCGAGACCGACGAGCCGGAAACGCTCGGCGCGATCACGCTGCCGGCGCGCGAGAAGCTCGACAACCTGATCTTCGTCATCAACTGCAACCTGCAGCGGCTGGACGGCCCGGTCCGCGGTAACGGGCAGATCATTCAGGAGCTCGAGGCGACGTTCCGAGGCGCCGGCTGGAACGTCATCAAGGTCCTCTGGGGCCGCGAGTGGGACGCGCTGCTCGCCAAGGATCGCGACGGTCTGCTGGTGAAGCGCATGGGCGAGATCGTGGACGGCCAGTACCAGAAGTATGGCGTCGAGTCGGGCGCCTACGTGCGCCAGCACTTCTGGGGGGCCGATCCTCGCCTGCTGGAGATGGTCAAGCACCTCTCCGACGATCAGCTCAAGAAGCTGACGCTCGGCGGCCACGATCCCGTCAAGGTCTACAACGCGTACAAAGCGGCGGTCGAGCACAAGGGTGCGCCGACGGTGATCCTCGCGCGCACGGTCAAGGGATATGGACTCGGCGAAGCGGGTGAAGGCAAGAACATCACGCACCAGCAGAAGAAGATGAACGAGGAGGAGCTGCGCGCCTTCCGCACGCGCTTCGGCATTCCGATTTCCGATGCCGAGATTCACGACGCGCCGTTCTATCGGCCGGCCGAAGACGCCGATCGAAATCAAGTACATGCGCGAGCAGCGCCAGGCGCTCGGCGGATACCTGCCCACCCGCAAAGTCCGCTCGCAGCCGCTCGCCCCGGTGTCGCACGAGCTGTTCGAGGAGTTTCACAAGGGCACCGAAGGCCGCAAGGCGTCGACCACGATGGTGTTCGTGCGGCTGCTGTCGAAGCTCCTCCGCGACAAGCAGATCGGCGAGCTGGTGGTGCCGATTGTGCCGGACGAGGCGCGGACCTTCGGCATGGAGGCGCTGTTCCGGCAGGTGGGGATCTACTCGCACGTCGGCCAGGTGTACGAGCCGGTCGACATGGACATGCTCCTGTATTACAAGGAAGCGTCGGACGGCCAGATTCTCGAAGAAGGCATCACCGAGGCCGGGTCGATGTCGTCGTTCATCGCGGCCGGCACGTCGTACGCGACGCACGGCGTCAACACGATTCCGTTCTTCATCTACTACTCGATGTTCGGGTTCCAGCGCATCGGCGACCTGATCTGGGCCGCCGCCGACGCCCGCACGCGCGGCTTCATGCTGGGCGGCACCGCGGGGCGGACGACGCTCGCCGGCGAGGGGCTGCAGCACCAGGACGGGAACAGCCACCTCTTCGCGATGGCCTATCCCAACTGCATCGCCTACGATCCGGCGTTCGCCTACGAGATGTCCGTGATCATCGAGGACGGCATCCGGCGGATGTATGTCGAGCAGGAGAGCGTCTTCTACTACCTGACGGTGATGAACGAGCAGTACGCGATGCCGCCGATGCCGGAAGGCGTCACGCGACGGCATCCTGAAGGGCTTGTACAAGTTCCGGGCGTCAGCCAAACCGAACGCCGCGCGCCGCGCGCAGCTCTTCGGCAGCGGCGCCATCCTGCCCGAAGTCATCAAGGCCCAGGAGATTCTCGAGTCGAAGTACGACGTCGGCGCGGACGTGTGGAGCGTGACGAGCTACGGGGAGCTGTACCGCGACGGCCACGCGTGCGAACGCTGGAACATGCTGCATCCCGGCGAGGCCCCCCGCGTGCCGTACGTGACGGCGTGCCTCAAGGACGCGCCGGGTGTCCTGGTGGCGGCCTCCGACTATGTCAAGGCGCTGCCGGACGCGATCGACCGCTGGCTGCCGCGGCCGCTGATCGCGCTCGGCACTGACGGCTTCGGACGCAGCGAGAACCGCGAGTGCCTCCGCGATTTCTTCGAGGTGGATTACCGGTACATCATCGTGGCCACCCTGGCCGCCCTCGCGCGCGAGGGCAAGGTGGAACGCTGCGGTCGTCCAGCAGGCGATCAAGGCGCACAACATCAATCCCGAGAGCAATCCAGCTATTCGTGACGATATCGACACAGGACATGGACACAAGGATCATCTTCAGGTTTGACCTTGTGTCCTTCGTGTCCTCGTGGTGGAGATCTACGTGGCTGACTTCACGCTTCCCGAGCTCGGTGAGAACGTCACGGCTGGCGACGTGCTGCGCGTCCTCGTCAAACCCGGAGACACGGTCACCAAGGATCAGACCGTTCTCGAGCTCGAAACCGACAAAGCCACCATCGAGGTGCCTTCATCCGTCGCCGGGCGAGTGACCACGGTGGCCGTGAAAGCCGGGCGACAAGGTCAAGGTCGGCCAGGTGGTCCTGAGCGTCGAGGACGGCGCAGGGCGCAGGCGACAGGCGACGGGGACAAGGCCAAGGCCGCCGCGAAGCAGGAAGACGCGCCAAGCAGGAAGACGAGAAGCAGGAAGACACGAAGCAGGAAGAAGCGAAGCCGGCAGCGCCGGCGGAGACCGAAGCGGTCGGAGCCGGGCACGACGGCCAAGATTCCGGATGGCGGGCTCGAACAGCATGCCGAAGGCCCGAAGCGCGCCGCAGCGCCGGGTGGAAAAGACAAGAGCGGCAAGAAGGAAAAGGCCGATCCGCCCGCTTCGCCCGAGTCGGCCGAGCAGGACGGCGGGATGCCGACCGAGCGTGCGCGCCCCTCCGCCGCGGCCGGAGGCGAGCAATGTCGTCGCCATCAGCCGCGGCGCGCGCCCGAGCGCCGAGCCGGCTGCTGCCGAGATGCCGCCGGCTCCGGCGGCGCCGTCAGTGCGGCGGATGGCGCGGGAGCTCGGCGTCGGAATCGAGAGCGTCCCCGGCTCTGGAGCCGACGGCCGCATTTCGATCGAGGACGTCAAGGCGCAGGCGAAGCGGCTGATCGAGGGCGCCGCCCACGGCGGCGGCCTCGTCGGCCGCCGAGCCGCTCCCTGATTTCTCGCGCTGGGGCGAAGTCGAGCGACAGCCGATGCGTGCGTTGCGGAGGAAGACGGCCGAGCACCTGAGCGTCGCCTGGGCCACGATTCCTCACGTCACCCAGCACGATCTGGCGGACGTCACGGCGCTCGAAGATCTGCGGAAGAAGTACGCGAAAGAAGTGGAAGCGGCCGGCGGCAACCTGACGGTCACGGCGATCGCGGTGAAGGTGGTGGCGGCGGCGCTGAAGGCGTTTCCCCAGTTCAACGCATCGGTCGATCTGGCCGCCCAGGAGATCATCCACAAGAAGTACGTGAACATCGGCGTCGCGGTCGATACCGAACGCGGGCTGCTCGTGCCGGTCGTCCGCGACGCCGACACGAAGAACATCATTCAGATCGCCGTCGAGATCGGCGAGCTCTCCGGCAAGGCGCGCGCCGGCAAGCTGTCGCTCGAGGAGATGCAGGGCGGCTGCTTCAGCATCTCGAACCTGGGAGGCATCGGCGGCACCTACTTCACGCCGATCGTGAATGCGCCGGAAGTGGCGATTCTGGGCATCTCACGGGCGCGGATGGAGCCGGTCTACTCAGGACGACAGCGAGTTCGTGCCGCGGCTGATGCTGCCGCTGTCGCTGTCCTACGATCACCGCGCCGTCGACGGCGCCGACGGCATCCGGTTCCTGCGCTGGATCGTCCAGGCCCTCGAGCAGCCGTTCCTGCTGGCGCTGCAAGGATGAGACGCGTTGCAGCCACGAAAACACGAAAGCACGAAGACCACGAACCCATGTACGAGTTATCTTCTGTCGTGTCTTCGTGCCTTCGTGGCTTCGTGATTGCTGTCGTCTTATGACCTCTGTTCAACTCGTCGTCGTCGGCGGCGGCCCGGGTGGGTACGCGGCGGCATTTCTGGCGGCCGATCTCGGGCTCAGCGTCGCCCTCGTCGACCCCGAAGCAAATCCTGGCGGCGTCTGCGTGTATCGAGGGTGCATTCCGTCGAAGGCGCTGCTGCACGTCGCGAAGGTCATCGACGAGTCACGCCATGCCAAAGCGTGGGGCGTCGAGTTCGGCGAGCCGAAGGTGGATCTCGCGAAGCTCCGGGACTTCAAGAACAACGTCGTGAAACGGCTCACGGGCGGGACGGGACAGCTCGTCAAGGCCCGCAAGATTCAGTACGTGCAGGGCCTGGCCGAAATCGTCGATGCGCATCGCCTGCGCGTGAAAGCGAAGGCCGGCGGTACGGGAACTGACGTCGAGATGCAGTTCGAGCACGCGATTCTCGCGACCGGCTCGACGCCGGCCATTCCCGCGGCCCTCGAAGGTGGACGATCAGCGCGTCATGGATTCGACCGCCGCGCTCGATCTGCCCGATATTCCTCAATCGCTGCTGGTCGTCGGCGGCGGTTACATCGGGCTCGAGCTGGGCACGGTGTACGCGACGCTCGGAAGCGCCGTCACCGTGGTCGAGATGACGCCCGGACTGCTGCCGGGGGCCGACCGCGATCTGGTGGACGTCCTGGCGAAGCGCGTGACGCAGACCATGAAGAAGTGTCCTGCTCGAGACGCGCGTCGTGCAGATGAAGCCCGAAGGCCGGGGCATCCGGCGTCACGATGGAAGGGAAAGCCGACCCGAAGGAACAGACTTTCGATCGCGTCCTCGTCGCGGTGGGGCGCCGGCCGAACTCGGGGATTCCCGGGCCTCGATCGCACGCGCGTGCAGGTGGACGACCGCGGCTTCATCATGGTCGACGAGCAGCGCCGCACGCACGAGCCGTCGATCTTCGCAATCGGCGACGTCGTGGGCGAGCCGATGCTCGCGCACAAGGCGTCACACGAGGGGCGCGTGGCGGTCGAAGTGATTGCCGGCGAGAACGTGGCGTTCGCGCCGCGAGCGATTCCCGCCGTCGTCTTCACCGATCCCGAGCTGGCGTGGGCCGGTCTCACCGAAGCGCAGGCGGCGAAGGAGAACCGGAACGTCACGATCGCGAAGTTTCCCTGGGGCGCGTCGGGCCGCGCCATTACGCTCGATCGCACCGACGGCCTGACCAAGCTGATTCTCGATCCCGAGACGGAGCGTCTCCTCGGCGTCGGGCTGGTCGGACCCGGTGCGGGCGAGCTGATCGCGGAAGGTGTGCTCGCCATCGAGATGGGCGCGAACGCCACCGACCTCAAGCTGTCGATTCATCCGCATCCGACGCTGACCGAAACGGTCATGGAGTCGGCCGAAGTGTTCTTCGGCCAGGCGACTCACGTGTACCGGCCAAAGAGATAACTACTCCATTGACCCGCGAGCAAGGATGAAGTAGCGTCCTCGCCCTGTCCACCTCATCGATCCTGAGGAGAGCATCCATGATTCGCAGCACCCACGCTATCGCGGCGATCGCCGTTTTGATCGTCGCCGGCGACACGCCCGCGCGCATTCAGGCGGCACCCGGGCAGTCACTCGAAGGTCAGGTGCGGCGCAGCCGCGCCGGCGGTGACTCGCAGGACGAACACCATCTACATCGTGCAGATGGCGGAGCTGCCGGTCGTGCTCGTATGCCGGAGGCGTTCCCGGACTGCAGGCCACCAGGCCGAGCCACGGGCAAAAGATCGATCCGAACAGCCCGGACTGTCGTCGGATATGCCGGCTACCTCGACGCGCGTCATGACGAGGTGCTGGCGAGCGTCGGCGGCGGCCGCAAAGTCTACGACTACCGCTACAGCGTTCAACGGCTTCGCGGCCGAGCTGACCGACGCGCAGGCCGAAGCGCTGCAGGGGCGTCACGGCGTGCTCGCTGTCAGCAAGGACGAGCTGCAGTACGGCGACACGTCGTCGACGCCGCCTTCCTCGGCTGGACGACCGGCGGCCTCTGGGACCAGCTTGGCGGCAGCGGGCAAGCGGGCGAGGACATCATCATCGGCATCGTCGACTCCGGCATCTGGCCGGAGAGCCTGAGCTTCACCGACCGCGACGACGCAGCGGTAACGCGTCAGCAGAACGGCAAGCGTCGTCTATCGACAGCATGCCCGGCTGGCACGGCAAGTGTGCGCCCGGCGAGCAGTTCACCGCCTGCCGACTGCAACCAGAAGCTGATCGGCGCGCAGCATTTCAACGCCGGCTGGGGCGGCGACGCCGGCGCGTCAAGGCGCGATCGGCCGTGGGAGTTCACCTCGCCGCGCGACTACAACGGCCACGGCACGCACACGGCGTCGACCGCCGGCGGCAACCACGGTGTTGCCGCCGACCGGGCCGGCGGCGGTGTTCGGTCCGATCAGCGGCATGGCGCCGCGCGCGCGCATCGCGGTCTACAAGGCGCTGTGGTCGACGCAGGACGCGTCGACGGCCAGCGGCTTCACGTCCGACCTCGTCGCCGCGATCGACCAGGCGGTCGCCGACGGCGTGGACGTCATCAACTACTCGGTCAGCGGCACCGCCGACCAACTTCCTCGATCCGGTCGAGTCGCGTTCCTGTTCGCGGCCGACGCCGGCGTGTTCGTGGCGGCTTCGGCCGGCAACAGCGGGCCGGCGATGGGCACGGTGGCGCATCCCGAGCCCGTGGATCACCACGGTTGCCGCAGGCACGCACAACCGCGACGGCGAGGGCTCGGTCACGCTGGGCAACGGCGCGACCTTCACCGGCGCGTCGCTTGCGACCGCCGTCGGCTCCGGCGCCGCTTGATCGACTCGACGGCTGCCGGCCTGCCCGGCGCAGATCCGACGGCGCTGGCGCTCTGCTTCACGGCGGCCGACAACGGCGGCGACGCCGGTGCTCGATCCGGCCAAGGTGGCCGGCAAGATCGTCGTCTGCGATCGCGGCGTCAACGCCCGCGTCAACAAGAGCCTGGCGGTGCAGGAGGCCGGCGGCGTCGGGATGATCCTGGTGAACACCAGCGCCGAACTCGATCAACGCGGACTTCCACTTCGTGCCGACGGTGCACCTGCACGTGACGACCGCCCGCGCGGCGGTCAAGGCGTACGCGGCGACGGCGGGCGCCGACGGCCGACGATCGAACCAGGCGACGCATCGTCTTCAACGCGCCCGCGCCGTTCACCGCGGCCTTCTCGTCGCGCGGTCCGCTGCGCGCCGGCGGTGGCGACCTGCTCAAGCCCGACGTGATCGCGCCGGGTCAGGACATCCTGGCCGCGGTGGCGCCTCCGGGACAACGGCGGCGCCGATCGTTCAACGTGTACAGCGGCACCGTCGATGTCGCAGCCCGCACGTCGCCGGCCTGGCGCGCGCTGCTGAAGGACGCTGCACCCGGACTGGTCGCCGATGGTGATCAAGTCGGCGCTGATGACGAGTGGCTCGGACGTGCTCGACGGCGCCGAACACCAACCCGCTGGTGATCTTCCGCCAGGGCGCCGGCCACGTGTGCCGAACATGGCGGCCGACCCGGGCCTGGTGTTCGACTCGAACGCGAACGACTGGCTCGGCTTCCTGTGCGGCACGACGACCGGCGTCAGCCCGATGCGCTCTGCACCGCGGCTGGCGGGCGCAGGCTACTCGTTCGACGCGAGCGACCTGAACGTCGCGTCGATCGCCATCGGCGACCTGGCCGGCGTCGCAGACGGTCACGCGCACGGTGACCAACGTCGGCGCGATCGCGGCCACCTACACACGCGTCGGTCGACGGGCATGGCCGGGTTCACGGTCGACGGTCAAGCCCGCCGTCGTTCGACGCTCGCCGCCGGCCAGACGCAAGTCGTTCACGGTGACCTTCACGCGGACGACGGCCGCGCTCGAACGCCTACACCGGCGGCCAGCTGACGCTGGACCGACGGCACGCACAACGTGCGCATGCCGTTGGTGGTGCGTCCGGTTGCGCTTGCGGCGCCGGCGGAGGTCTTCGGCACCGGTGGCCCGATCAGCTACAACGTGACGTTCGGCTACACCGGACCGTTCACCGCCGACCGCCGCGTGGTCTGATTCCGGCGGTCACGACGCCGGGCAGCGTCGCCGACGATCCGGACGACACGTTCAGCCTACCGATCCGGGCCGGCGTCGTGGCGATTCCCGATGACGATCGCGGCCGGCACGACGCTATGCGCGCTTCTCGCTGTTCGACGCCAACGTGTCGACCGGCGAGCGACATCGACCTTTACGTGTCCAACAGCGCACGACGCTGGTGGCGTGTCAGCGGCAGGCGGCACGTCGGCAGAAGAGGTCAACCTGCTGCAACCCTGCCCCGGGCAACTACACCGTGTACGTCCACGGCTTCGAGGTTGCCAGCGGACAGCTGCCGATTTCACGCTCTTCTCGCTGGCTGCTCGGATCGGCCGACGCCGGCAACATGACGGTCACCGCTCCAGCGACGGCCACGATCGGCGCGACAGGCACGATCAACCTGTCCTTCGCGGGCCTCACAGCAGGGACGAAATACCTCGGGTCGGTCGTGTACACCGGTGCAGCCGGCATGCCGAACCCGACGATCGTTCGCGTGGATGCGCCATAGGAGGTCGTATAACCTGTGGAATCCGGCTTTAGCGCGGATTGGTCCGCCTGAAGGCGGCCCCACAGAGAGCGTGGCTAGCCGCCGTACCCGATCAGTTCCCGCCCGCCGGGGAATACAACCTTCTGGATCCGAAGAAGATTCGGGTCGTCGGTGGCGCGATGGCCGATTGCCGTGATGACGTCTCCGGCCCTGACCGTATCGCGCGCCCAACCGGTGCCGGCCATCCGCGACGGGCTGGGCCCGCCGGCGGTCCATTTCTCGATCTTGCCGTTGGCGTCCTTCGTATCGAGAAAAATCTGGACGTGTGGATTGCCCCATTCGAAACCGGTGACGGTTCCCTCGACGGTGATCGAGCGCGTGCGATCGACCGCCCATACATGGTGCGCGTACGTCGAGCTTGCCCACGAGCAGGGCTGCGAGCGTTCCGATCGCAAACGCGTGTAATCGCATTCTCACATCACACCTCTTTTTCAGTGGCGCCGGGGCCCCACCCCGGCGCGAACTGACGCTGAAGCCTCGCCTCGGATTCTTTTGTCCTCGGCCTCGGCATGGCCGCAGACGCTCTCTCTCAGAACCGGAATGTAATGCCGGCGCCGTAGCGGCCGGTATTGATGTCCCGCTCGCCGGCCACGCCCAGGTACCGAGCTTCGACATCTACCGACCAGCTATCCGAAAGGCGCATGCTGACGCCCGCCACCGAACGTCATCGCGAAATCAGTGGTCGTTCGACGGATGGTTTCGGTGAACACCGGAGCGAACAGTCCAAATGGCCCAAGTGCCAGGGAGTACGGCCCGGATACGTATAGCGGACCTCATCCGTTACGTTCCCCACGCCCGCGCCGCCGACGAGGTAAGGCGAGAAACGGGACGAACGCGTCGGGATCGTCAGCCGAACATTGCCGGTGAAAATCGTCGCCCGTCCCCCTTCCGCTTCGATAGCGACCCGGGGCGGCGGAAATATCGAGAGCCCGGATCCTCCAGCCAGGCCGGCCCTCCGTCGAGGATCATTGGGAAGTCCGGAACGTGAGGCGTGAAGCTCGGAACGAATGTGATCTCGATGGCGAGGGCGACGATCGGATTGAATCGATAGCCGATTGACACGGCGACCGCCGCCGTGGTGTCTCCTTCGACGGCCATCGCCGGAAGCGGTCACGCTGGCCAACCCGCCGGCGCTCGATTGGGCTGATACGGGCGGCGCGATCAGCAGGCCCAGCGTTGCAGCCACGGCCATGCGGAACGAGGCCATCGATCCCTCAGCGTGCAGCGCGCACGTAGGCGTCCGCGGTTTCGTGGGCGTGGTACGAGCTGCGCACCAGCGGGCCGGATTCGACGTGGACGAAGCCCGAGATCGAGCGCGATCTGTTTGAGCTCCGGAATTCGTCGGGATGGTAGTAGCGAACCATCGGCGCGTGCCGATCCGTCGGACGCAGATACTGGCCAATCGTCAGAATCCCGCAGCCGACGCTCCGCAGATCCTTGAACGTGCCGACGAGCTCGTCGTGCTCCTCGCCGAGGCCGACCATCAAGCCGGTCTTGGTCGGAATGTCGGGCGCATGGCGCCGCGATCGGTCGAGCAGCTCCAGCGTCCGCGCGTACCTGCCCGCCCGAGCGCGCCATCTTGTACAGACGCGGCACGGTCTCCGTGTTGTGATTGAGAATGTCGGGCCGCGCGTCGAGCACCGTCCGCAGCGCCTGCTCGTTGCCCTGGAAGTCGGGAATGAGCACTTCGACCCGGCACTGCGGCAGGCGGCGCGTGCGTCTCGCGGATCGTGCTCGCGAAGATCGACGCCCCGCCGTCCGGCAGGTCGTCGCGGTCGACCGATGTCACGACGACGTAGCTGAGATTGAGGGTGTGAATCGCCTCTGCGACCCTGATCGGCTCGCCGGTATCGACCTCGCCGGGCCGGCCGTGCGCCACGGCGCAGTACGCGCACGCGCGCGTGCAGACGTCGCCAAGGATCATGAACGTCGCGGTACCGTGATTCCAGCACTCGCCGATGTTCGGACAGCGCGCGTCCTCGCAGACGGTATGCAGGTTCAGCTCGCGCATCAGGTTCTTGAGGCGCAGGTAGTTCGGCGATCCCGGCGCGCGCACCTTCAGCCACGGGGGCTTCGGCGGGCGCTCTTCGCGAGGCGCGAGCGGGATGATGCGGGCCACGTTTCCGATTATAGCGGCCGAGCGCTCAGCCGGGTCCAAATCCTGCGCCGCTCCCCAGGGTGTGGTGATAAGCTCTCCGAGGTCAGAACACGCTCTTTCATCCACCAGACTCCAGGAGGCTCTCTGTGAAACACGCTATTCGGATATCCATCCTTGCCTGCTCGCTCATCGCCGTCATCGCTTCCGGGGCTACCAACGTTCGCTCAGGCCCCCGCGGCGGCCGCGCCGTCGCTTCAGGGCGACATGCTGAAGGACTGGACATCGCTGAAAGACACGATGGCCAAGCTCGCTGACGCGGTCCCGGCGGACAAGTACAGCTTCAAGCCGACGCCGGCGCAGCAGAGCTTCGGCGAGCGCGTCGTGCACATCGCCACGGTCAACAACAGATTTCTCGGATTGCTCGGCGGGAAGGCGACGGCGCCGACCGTCGACGCCAAAGCGGCCGTGATGTCGAAAGAGGCCGCGATGAAGGCGATGTCGGATTCGTTCGATTACGGAACCGCCCTCATCAAAGAGCAGACCGATCAGACGATGGTGCAGCCGGTGACGGCGGCATTCATGGGGCCGTCGACGCGCGCCCGCGTCGTCTGGTTCCTGATCGGCCATACCTGGGACATTTACGGCCAGATGGTTGTGTATGCGCGGCTGAACGGCGTGACGCCGCCAGCCAGCGTCCGACCATAGGTGCACGCCGGCTACTGTCGGACCGCCCAGGACACTTCAGCGGAAGCGGAAGGCGGGTACCCGAGTTCTGCGCGTACCGTGTCCCGGCGGTCCTTCGTGTCGAAACCCTCTGTACGAGTCGCGGTTCCAAACGCGCTCGGGTGTAGGCTGGCCCTTCATGCGCGCACGACGATTCGCCTGGTGCTCGTGGTGCTCGTTGTAACATCACGATGGTTCGGGCCATCGTCTGGACAAGCAGGCGGCGTCCGGCGCGCAGCCGCAACAGCCGTCCAGGTCACCTCGCAGCCGGGCCAGGAAATCTTTCCGAGTCTCGCGCCCGACGGGCGACTGGTCTATAGCCGGATCGACGGCGGCGACTGGGATATTTTCGTCCAGCGGCCGGCGCGACTCCGGTCAACCTCACCGCCGACTCGCCCGCGGACGACTGGCAGGCGGAATTCTCGCCGGACGGCAAGCGGCTGGCGTTTCGATCCGAACGCGATGACGGCGGCATTTTCATCATGGATGCCGGCGGCGGATCGCTCGAACGCCTGACCCGTTCGGGGTTCAATCCGACCTGGTCTCCCGACGGCACGCAGGTGCGTCTACTCCACCGCACAGGTGATCGCGGATCCGACGACGCGGCCGGTCGTCGGGGTGCTCACCACGATCAAGGTCGCCACCGGCGAGCGGCGGACTGTCTACGACGACAGCGACGCAGTGCAGCCGCGATTCTCGCCGAGCGGCAGGCGCATCGCGTTCTGGGGATTTCCCAGCCAGGGCGGCCAGCGCGATATCTGGACGATCGCCGCACCCGCCGCCGATCAGACAGGCGCCGGTCTTCCCGCCAAGCCTGTCGCCGTCACCCAGGATGCCGCAACGGACTGGAATCCCGTGTGGTCTCCCGACGGTCAGCTATCTTTATTTCGCCAGCGATCGCGGTGGCAGCATGGAGATCTGGCGCGTCGGCATCGACGAAGCCACCGGCCTGGTTCAGCGGCAGCCTGAACAGATCACCCAGGACAGCGGCGGTCTTCGCGGCCAGATCGTGCTCGCCGACAACGGCGCACGCCTGCTGTACGTCGATCAGCGTCTGACGCCCATCGTCGAGAAGGTCGGCTTTGACGCCGCGGGCGGACGGATCGTCGGCGAGCCGACGCCGATTCTTTATGCGAGCCTGGCGCCGACGAGCATCGATGCGTCCCCGGATGGGCAGTCGCTCGCGTTCTATTCCGCCGGTGCGCAGCAGGACGTGTACGTCTCCGCGGCGGACGGATAGAACCAACGCCGGCTGACGAACGATCCCGCGCGAGATCGCGGGCCGGCCTGGTCTCCGGACGGAAGGCGGATCGCGTTTTTTTCGGATCGCAGCGGAAGTTATGAAATCTGGACGATCAACCCTGATGGCACCGCCTTGACGCTGCTCACGAATAGTCCTGGCGCCAACCGCTCGACCCCGATCTGGTCGCCCGATGGAATCGCGGATGCTCTATATACAGCGGCGGGGTGCCGAGCTGGGACACCTACATCATCGACCCAGCCAAACCGCCGTCGCGGCAGGTCGTGGAGCAGCTGCCGGCGATTGGCGGCTCCGACGAGTACTTTACGCCCGACATCATGGTCGCCCAACGGGCAGATGCTGGTGGGGAACCGGGCGTTCACCGACCGCACCACGCCGGGCGGAATTTTCGTCTACACGCTCGCGACCAAGACATTTCAGATGGTGCTCGATCGCGCGGCGGGAGCGCGCTGGTTGAATGACAATCGACGGGTGATCTATCCCGACAACGCCGCCAAGAAGATTCTGCTCCTCGATACGCAGTCCCGCGAGACACGGGATCTGCTCGCCGTCCCCAGGCGCGACATCGGCGCCATCCGGCTGTCGGCTGACAATCGGACGCTCTACATCCACTTGTCGACGACGCAGTCGAACATCCTGCAGCTCACCGTCGACCGGCGATGAGGTAGTCCGCGAAGCGATCGGCGATCTCCCGGAGGTCGCGGGTCCTGCCGGATCGAACCAGCGCGGAATCCAGTTCACTGCTCCGAGCAGCGCGAACGATCGCAGCTTGACGTCGTGCGGCGCGAACGACCCGTCGGCGATGCCTTCCTCGAGCACCTGCCGAATGCCGCGATCGACGCGATCGCGGCGGGCGATGATCGTCTTCAGATGGCGGGCGACAGCGCCTCGAGCTCCAGGATCAACGCCGTGCCGTGCAGTTCGTCGAGGATCGTGTGCACCACGGCTACGATGATCGCCCGGAGCCTCGCCGGCGGCGGAAGCCCGCTCTGCTGCACGTCGTCGAGTATCTGGAGCAGGCGATCGAGCGAGGACTGGTGGCAGGCGTAGAGAATCTCTTCCTTGTTCCTGTAGTAATAGTAGAGATTGCCCTTCTTCATCTGGAGCGCGGCGGCGATTTGCTCGACGGTGGCGCCGTGATAACCCAGCCGCCGGAAGGCCTTCGCGGCGCTCTTCAGGATGTCGATGCGTCTGGCCGCGTTGGTCGCGGCGTTCCGCCGAGTCAGGCGGCGCGTGGCGCGCGGGAGGGCGAGTTCCGTGGACCCGAGTGTCGGCACATTTATAACGTAGATTGAACAGCCGTTCAGTTTCAAGCTGAGCTGGCTCGGGCCCGAAGCTGAGCCCGAAGCCCAGAGCCTGAGCTGAGCCCGAGCCTAGAGCCTGATTGCCCCGCTGTTGGCGTCGCGGACGGCGCGGTCGGTGTCGGTCAGGAGAAGCGCGATCATCCCCCCAACGAACAGGACGATCAGCGACAGGATCGCCTGGCGATACGAGTTCGTCGCGGCGGCGACGATGCCGAAGAGAATCGGACCGATCCAGGACGTGCCACGCTCGGAGATCTCGTATACGCCGAAAAACGACGCCTCGCGGCCTGGGGGAATCATCCGGGAATACAGCGAGCGCGACAGCGCCTGCGACCCTCCCAGCACCGTCGCGATGACCGCTCCCATCATCCACGCCTGAGCCGTCGTCTGCAGCCACCCGTACGCGTAGATAATCGTCGCCGCCCAGATGACCAGGGAGATCAGCACGATCGCCTGCTTGGTACCCGATGAAGGCGGCGATGCGCTCGAACAGCCGCGCGCCGAAAAACGCCACGAACTGAATCATCAGGATCAGTCCGATCAGAAACGACTGGTCTTCGGGAAGGCCGCGGGCGACAAAGAGCTCCTGCGAGAGAAAGAGCGAGGCCATGGCGATGACGGTCTGGATCCCGTCGTTGAACAGCATGTACGCCGCGAGATAGCGCAGCGTGTGCGGCAGACGGCGGAGGGCGCGGAACGACGCGGCCAGCTCCGCGAGGCCCGCAGAGATCACCGAACCGCCGGCCGGCAGCGCGGTTGCCGCCTCCCGGGATTGCAGCCGCAGGAACGTGACGATCGAGAAGCCGGCCCACCAGAGTCCGGCCGACAGGAACGAGAGGCGCACCGCCAGCCCATCGTCGATGCCGAGCGCCGCCGCATTCTGCAGCAGGACGAGATTGGCGAGCAGCAGCACGCCACCGCCCAGATAGCCGAGCGCATACCCGCGGCTCGACACCTTGTCCCGCCGATCTTCCGTCGTGATGTCGTTGAGGAACGCGTTGTATAGCACCAGCGACGCGCCAAAGCACAGGTTGGCGACGACCAGAAGCAGGCCGCCGGCCAGGTAGCGGTTGTCGGTGACGAAGAACAGCAGGCATGTGGCCGCGCTGCCCGCATAGCAGAAGAACGCCATCAGCCGCTTCTTCAGGTTCGTGTAGTCGGCGATCGCGCCGAGAATCGGCAGGAGGAAGACCTGCAGGAACACCGATAGCCCGATGCAGAACGGAAAGAACGACTTGGCCGTCACGAGGAGCGGTCCGAGCTCGAAGACGACGCCGTTCTCGCCGACGTCGCGCCTGGCGAGCGCCGTCAGATAGGGACCGGACATCACGGTGATGACCGTGGCCTGAAAGCCGGAGTTGGCCCAGTCGTACATGGACCAGCCGAAGATCTCCCGGCGATCGTTGACGGGCATCGTTTACCGCTGGATCAGCATCACGAGCGACAGCACGATCATCACGACCACGGTCGTCCAGGCGACGATGTTGAACCCGCGCGAGTTGGCGTGCGTCGCCCATCAGCTCGCGGTCGTTCGTCAGCAGGAGCATGAAGATCAGGATGAAGGGCAGCACCACGCCGTTGGCGACCTGCGACAGCACCGAGACGTAGACGAGCGGCAGTCCGGGAATCGAGCAGCACGCCGGCGCCGGCGACGATCAGCAGCGTGTAGAGCCAGTAGAACACCGGCGCCTCGTGGAACTTCTTGTCGAGACCCGACTCGAATCCCAGCCCTTCGCAGACCGCGTACGCCGTCGAGATCGGAAGGATCGACGCAGTAAAGAGCGACGCGTTGAACAGTCCGGCGGCGAACAGGAGGTATGCGTATTCGCCGGCAAGCGGCCGCAGCGCCTGCGCCGCGTCCGCGGCGTTGGTGATGTTGTGTTGACCGCTGGTGTACAGCGTCGCCGCGCAGGCCACGATGATGAACCACGCGACGACGACGGAGAAGATGCACCCCAGAATGACGTCCCACCGCGATGCCCGGTACTGCCGCACCGTCACGCCCTTCTCGACGATCGACGCCTGCAGGTAGAACTGCATCCACGGAGCGATGGTCGTGCCGACAAGCCCCACGACCATGTACACGTAGCCGTAGGTGCGGATGCCGGCGGCCGTCGGCCGCGTCACGGTGCCGTAGGCCGCGGCCTTCCAGTCCGGCTGCGCCAGCAGTCCCGCGACGATGTAGCACACGTAGAAGGCGGAGGCCGTCAGAAAGATCTTCTCGATGCTGTCGTACGTGCCTCGGACGACGATGACCCAGACGATGAGCGCCGCAGCCGGCACGACGATATAGCGCGAGACGCCGAACAGCTCCAGGCTGCTCGCCACGCCGGCAAACTCCGCCACCACGTTGCCGAAATTTGTGATGACGAGCGCGAGCATCACGAAAAACGTCAGACGGAAGCCGAACTCCTCGCGAATGAGATCGCTCAGGCCCTTGCCGGTCACGACGCCCATCCGCGCCGCCATCTCCTGCACCACGACCAGCGCGATCGCGATCGGGATCATCGTCCAGAGTAACGAGTAGCCGAACTGAGCGCCCGCCTGCGAGTATGTAAAGACCCCGCCCGCGTCGTCGCCGCCGCTGGCCGTGATGAAGCCCGGGCCGACGACGGCCAGCGCCAGCATCAGACGGCTCGCGCCAGCCCTTCGAGAAAAACTTCATGGGCGCGTCAGTCGCGATGCCGCAGCATGGTGATCACGTCGTCGGCGGTGATGATGCCGGCGAGCCGGCCGTGCTCGTCGACGACGGCCAGCGTGATGAGATTGTACTTGTCGAACAGGGCGGCCACTTCGTCCTGCGGTGTATCCGGGGCGCAGGCGATATACGGCTCGCTCAGCTCGAGAGCTGGATCGCCGGCGAGAAGATCGCGATCTTCACGAGCGGCACCGCGCCCGAGAGCTTGTGTCCGGCGACCGGTCAGGTAGATGGTGGCGACCGCTTCGCGGCTGCCTTCGAACGCCTTGAGCGCCTCGATCGCGTCGTCGACGACGGCGGTTTCGGGAACGGCGATGAACTCGGTGGTCATGCGGCCCGCGGCCGTGTGCTCGCCGAACTCGAGGAGCTGGGTGACCTCCCGCCGCTCGTCCGGCTGCATCTCCTTGAGAATCTCGCCGGAGTGTTCCTCTTCCAGGTCGCCCAGCAGGTCGGCGGCGGCGTCCGGATCCATCTCCTCGACGATGTCGGCCGCGCGATCCTTGTCGAGCGATTCGACGATCGACACCTTGACGTCGGGATCGAGCTCCTCGAGCGTTTCCGCCGCGACCTCTTCGTCGATCGTCTCGAAGACGGCCTCCCGCTCGGCGGCTCGGCAGATCCTCGACGATGTCGGCGATGTCGGCCGGATGGAGCTTGGCGAGGCCCTCGTAGGCGATCTTCAGCTTGACGCGCCGTGCCGGGTCGGTCTCGAGGAGATCGACGAACTGCCACGGGATGACGCGCGGCGGGATCTTCTCGAGCAGCGCCCGCAGGGTGAACGACGGGACGACGCCCTTCGAGAGACGGCGGATGGCGCCGCGCGCGCCGACGTCGACCGAGACGACATTCAGCAGGATGCGGCCGTTGATCGGGGTCGATTCGATCTCGACGTCGTTGACGCGCACGACCTTCCGGCCGTGGACGTCGATGATCTGCTGGTCCAGCAGATCGCGCTTGAGCAGCAGGACGCCGTCAGACGGCGCGTATGCGCCCCACCGCGCGGACTCGGTCGCCGTGCGCACGGTGCCGCCGCAGGACCTGACGTCGTCGGCCGGACAGCACGCGTTCGCCGGCCGGGGTCTTGACGATTAAATACGCGACGCGGGTGGGATGGTCCTGCGGCGCGACGGCGATTTCGCGCACACGCCCGCGGACCGCGCCTGTGGCATCGCGCACGGTGGCGCCGAGCAGTTCCGACAGGGCGACGAGGGACATGGACGCAGAGTCGCCTGACAAGGCCATTTCAGACCGCATAAGCATAACAGGGTTTGTCAGAATCGAACTGTGCGCCGTCAGCGAGCCGAGACGCCAATGCGCGTCAGAACGGCGTGAACACGGTCATGACGTTCAGCTTGCCGTCGGCGTCGTAGACGCCGCGCTGGAAGCGGCCGGTCCACTTGTCGTAGACGACGATGCTGATCGAGCCTGTGTCTTCACTCGTCCGCCAGTCGTAGCGCGGCACGAACGCGTGAAGGACGAGAGCCGCGGCAATCACGACCAGCAACGCGTACGTCCAGACATCCTTTGTCGACATGCGATCCTCCCCCTCGGCCGCCACAGCCGCCAGATCAGTATCCGTATGCGATCTCGCTCAGCCTGATCTCGCCGCGCGTGCCGGGCTTCGTGTTGTTCGTATCGATGAGGAACATGAGCGCCCCAATCGAAGCCGAGCGGCGCCGGCCCCGCCACCTCTCTCGGCACCGCGCGCATGTCGTCGAAGAACACCGTGACGGTTCGAGGCGTGCCGATCCAGGTACACCGATCGCACCCAGTGAGCCGGAGGGTTGCCACCCACGGGCCGGAGCGTCACGGCCAGACGAAGTGGACGGCTCGCGTGCGCGCGAAAGGTGACGCGATCGTACTGCGAGAGACCATGCGGCACCGACGCCACCAGCGCGGCGAACTGATTGCGCGCGCGGCCCGTACCGAGCTCGTACCGAAAGACCAGAGCGCTCCGTCCTGACGATTCGTCGCGGGAGACCGTGGCGACCGACGTGTGATCGCCCTCGGTCCCCCAGAACGGCGCGCCGGCATCGAGGGGTTGCGTGGCAACAGCGGGCCGGCGCAGGGTGATCTGTTCCGGCGCAGGCGCTGCAACGCCTGTTGGCCCGCCGGCTGCCGGCCAGTTGACGCGCAATCAGGACGGCTATCGTTCCCGCCCCCAGGGTGATTCGCAGCCATGCTCACTGAGCGCTTTTCACCATAGCACGTCACCCGGCTTCAGCGTCGGGAGGCCCGGCGACGTGGGGCGGCAATCGGCTGGCCGGCGCACGCGGCGGCTTGCAGCGCATCGCCGAGCGCCCGGTCGAACCGCTCGAGGACCGAGCGGCGGTGGCTGTGGGTGTGTAGCTTGAGGTAGTCCGGCTGCTGCTGCACCTGCTCCGGAGAGCGCCATGTCGCCGCGCGACGCCGGAGATGCCATGCATACGCGTGCCGGCACAGCATCTCGACGAGCCGCGACGGTCCGAGGCATACGCGCTCGACGATTGTCTTCATCCGAGTCGAGCTCCGGGGCCGGGCGCCACTGGGATACCCGCCGCGGATCGCCCCCTGCGCCTCAGTGGCCCGGAAATTCGGATAGAAGCGCGTCACGAACGGGTTGGCCGCGAGAATGTCGTCGAGCAGCTCGCGCCGATGAGCGGCCTGAGATGGATCACCTGGTTGGCGGTGAAGAGATCCTGCTGGTCGAGCGCGAGGTGCGAGTCGGACGAGGACGAAGTTCGCGCACACGACGCGCCGCCGGCGCAGCAGCTTCGCCAGCACGAGCACGGCGACGGTGACGCTCCAGACCCGGCGGCCGCGCGTGACGATGAACAGATCGAGGTCGCCGCCGCGTCGAGGTTCAGGTGCGCGATGCTGCCCGACAGCGCGACCATGCGGGTGTACGGCACCGCGCACACGCAGCCGGAGCAGCGTCGATGCTGGTCGAGAAACGCGCGGCTGCGCGCTTCGCGCGCGACGGCGCTCGACGAACAGTCGGCGCGGCCGGCCGGGAAAAAGAATCCGTCGCGGTAGTCGACGATGCGCTGCAGCCGCGCGCTCGATCGTAGGCGGAGAGAATCTCGGACGGGGTCTGCTCCGATTCGATCAGCGTCTGGTGCAGCTGCTCAGCGTCAGCGGATACTCGAACAGCGACGCGTAGATCACGCTGCGCGCGATGGCCAGTTCCTGGGCGACAGCGACATCATTCCCGGTCACCCCTCGCGACGTCCTGCGGCATCACGCGGCGCCGGTGCGGCATGCGTCGCCGACGCGGCATCCACAGCGCGGCGACGCATCCGGCGGTGAGGAACACTTCGGTGCCAAGCGTTGCCCACGCGGCGCCTTCGATCGACAGCGCGGGAATGAGCCAGGCGTTCAGCGCGAGGTTGACGACGAGCGCGGCGCGCACATCGCGGCGTACGCCCGCTGGCCGTTCCAGCCGATGAGCTGATGCGTCAGCGCGTAGTTGAGCGACATCAGCGGAAACGACAGCAGCCAGGATCCGGAACGCCGGAACCGCCGGCGCGTAGCGCGCGCCGTAGAGCAACGGCACCAGCCAGGCGCCGCCGCCCAGAGCGCGACGCCGCCGCCACGGCAAACACGCGTGACGCCGGCCGACACCCGCACCAGCGGCCGCAGGTCGGCGGCGCGACAGAGCGGGCAGCGCCACGGCCAGCACCGCCGCCGGAAACAGCCGCAGCGCTTCGACCAGCCGGAATACCGCGTTGTAGAGCGCCACCGCCTCGTGCCCGACCAGAGCTGGACAGGAACACATCGATCCGGAAGTAGAGCGCCGACAGCACGATGCCGGCGCCGATCGGCAGCACGTCGCGCCGGAACGTGGTCCGGCCACGCGGCACCTGGCTTCGGCGACTGCGCCGTCGGCAACATGCGGCGACGGCGGAGGTGCGGGCAAGGCGCGTCGCGATCCGCAGGCTCGACGGCCAGTGTCGCGAGAACCGGGCAGCAGCATCGCGCATCGCCAGCACGGTCACGTCCGGGCCACCAGCAAGCGCGATCGAGTGCCGACACCAGCGTCGCCGATCGCTGCCACAACGTCAGCGACGACTCGACGTCGCTGCGCGACAGGCCGCGATAGAAATAGTGGAGCAGCTCGATCAGGCCGCTGCAGGCGTAGACGAGCGCGAGCACAGCGACCGGCACGGAGAGGCCAGCGCTCCGCGCCGCGGCGAGCAGGCCGTCACGACGGCGATCGCCGAGGCGGCGGTCCACAGCCGCACGCGCAGCCACGCCGCAGGAGGGCGGCCGCGGCCGGCTGCGCGCGCGACCGCGCGGGCCAGATGCAGCTGAATCCCGAAATCGGTCGCCACCGCGAGCATCCATCCGAGCGTCGACCCGAGCGAGAAGACGCCGAACGCCTGCTGCGACAGCCGGCGCGCCGCGACGATCGTGATCGACGAACAGCGCGCCCTTTCCCGCCAGGTCGGCGAACGCCTTGTAGGCGACGAGTTTCGCGCTTCGAAACGAGCCTTCGTTCGATGTAAGCACGTTCATCGCAGTCACACTCGGTGTCGCGCCCGCAGCATGCGACGCCTGAGCGCCGATTCAGGCGGCAGCGGCAGACACGGCGGATTGCTTCGAAACAAACGATCTGCGGTTTCCCGGTTGCCTATGCAGCAGGCGTGCCTTGCGCTGATTACGGTGATCGCCCGTGGCAAGGTTCTTGGAACCGTCGTCCGTCGCATCACATGGTTCGCAATACATTCGCTTCGGCCGCGACACTCGGCCGTGAACGCACGATGACCGGCGTGCGCGCATCGGTCGTGCGATCGGCAGCCTGGCCTGACGGTCGCGTACGTCGCCGTCTGCGCGCTCGTGCTCCTCGCGCCCTTCGAGCTGACCGAGCCGCTGGTCCGCTTGCGCTGGCAGTCCATCTCCACGCTCGAAACGGCCATCGCTCGCGGTGCTTGCGGCGTGGCTCTGCGGCGATCGCGTGGTCGCGGCGCCGGCCGCTGTGGCGGACCCCGCTGACCTCTGCCGTGGGTGGCGCTGCTGGCCGCGATGGTCGTCGCGTCCGCCGCGTCGCCGGTCGCGCCGGACCAACGCGCTCCACATGACGGGGCGCCTCGACGGCCGCGTTCGGCGTCTATCTGCTCGCCGTCAACGGCCTCACGACCCGGCGCGCCTGCAGCGACCGTCCTCGCCGCCGCGGTCGGCGCCGGCGTCGCTCGTCAGCGTGCTCGCGATTCTCGAATATCTCCAGGTCGGCCGGTCGTCCTCGCCTGGCTCACGGCGTTCCGGCCCGGCGTGGCGACTGTCGGCGCGCAGGTGCGCGCCGGCGGCCCGCTGCAGTACCCGACGATCGCGTCGATGTATCTGGAGATCGTCTTCGCGTTCGGCCTCGGGTCTGCTGATGCGCGCACGTCGACGCGCGGCCGGCCGGATGCCGCGTCGGCCGCGTTGTTCGTCGCGCTCGTCGTCATCGGCGAGGCGATCACGCTGACGTTCACGCGCGCCGGGCCTGATCACGATGGCGTCGAGCCTCGCGCTCGTCGGCGCGATCCGGGGTCCGCGGCGCGGGTCGACGGCGCAGTGCGGCTCGTCGCCGGCGCTCGCGATCGCTGATTGCGGCGCTGTTCCTGGCGTCGCGATCCACGCAGTCGATGTGGCTGCGGTTCACGAGCGAAGGGCAGGAATCGTGGTATCGCGCCGACGATCGATGCGCCGGCCGCAGCGTCGAGTTCGCCGGCGGACGAACGCGGAGACGTGCCCGTCACGCGTGACGAACACCGGACGCCTGACGTGGGATTCCGGGGCGACCCGCCGTTCTACCTGTCGTATCACTGGCTGGACCCGAGACGCGATCGCTTCGTCGCGTTCGAGGGCGAGCGCACGGCGTTCGCGGCGCCGATTGCGCCGGGCGCGACCGTCACGCTGCGGCCAGCGGTGTGCGCCGCCCGAACAGCCCGGCCGCTATCGGCTGGAGTGGGACCTCGTGCAGGAAGGGCGTTTGTGGTTCAGCACCGAGCCGGGCGCGACGCGCGCCATCTCGCGGCGACGGTGGTCGGGCCGGTCGCTGCGCCGCGACGTCTCGCCGGTCGGCCGACGCCGCCTTGCCGCGTCCGACGGAGCGGCCGGGACGCTTGCGGCTGTGGCGGGCGGCGGCGCAGATGTTTGCGGCGCATCCGCTGCTTGGCGTCGGTCCCGACAACTTCCGCCTGCTTCACGGCGGCTTTGCGGGCCTCCCGAATCCCGGACCCGCGCATGCACAGCAACAACATGTATCTCGAGATGTTCGCCGGCAGCGGCGTCGCTCGGCGCCGTCGCGTTCGGCGTGGCTGGTCTGGCGCGCCGCGCGGCAGCTTGCGTGGCTCGCGTGCGGCGGCGGCGGCCGATCGCGTCGATCGCGGACGCTCGGCGTGGTGCTCGCCGTCGTGGCCGTTGGCGTGCACGGCACGGTCGATTCCTTCCTTGGCTTCACGCCCATCTACGTGCTGTTCGCGCTGACGCTCGGGCTCGCCGTCGCGTGCGCGTCGCGGCGCGGAGAGCGTGCTAGCGTGCGCATCGCCTTTGACGGCACGACGCTCAGGCCGGGACGGACCGGCGTCGGCTACTACACCGAGCATCTGCTGCAGCACCTCGCCCGGCAGCGGCGACGACGAGCTGATCGTCGTGTCGAACCGCCCGATCGACACGACGGCGCCGCTGCCGGGCCACGTGCGGATTGCGGTCCCGGCCTCACGGCTGCCGCGGATGGTGTGGATGCAGATGCTCGCGCCGCGGACGCTGCGGGAGCTCGACGCCGACGTCGCGCACTTCACGAACGGCATGGTGCCGCTCGCCTCGCCGATCCCGACCGTCGTCACGATTCACGACATGAGCCTGACGATGTATCCGCGCTACCACCCGCCGCGCCGCGTGCTGCTCAACCGGCCGCTGGTGGACATCGCGGCGCGCCGCGCCGACGGCCGATCATCACGGTGTCAGAAAGCGCCAAACGCGACATCGTCCGGATCTACAGCCTCGATCCGCGCCGCGTGCACGTCGTGCACGAAGCGGCGGCGCCGTCGTTCCGGCCGGTGCGCGACCTTGCGGAGCTGAATCGGGTGCGGCGCCGCTACGGGCTGGACGACCGCATCATCCTGTACGTCGGCACGATCGAGCCGCGAAAGAACCTGCCCGCGCCTGATCGACGCGTTCGCGCGCGTCGCCGCGCCGGCGATCTGACACATCAGCTCGTCTGCGTCGGGCGCTACGGCTGGCGCTCGCGCGGCATCGGCGACCGCATCGAGCGCGCCCGGATCGCCGACGCGATCACGTTCACCGGCTACGTGCCATTCGAAGACCTGCCGGCGCTCTACAACCTGGCCGAGATGTTCGTGTTCCCCTCGCTGCACGAAGGCTTCGGCCTGCCGGTGGTCGAAGCGATGGCCTGCGGCGTGCCGGTCATCGCCGGGACGGACATCGTCGCTGGCGGAGGTCGGCGGCGGAGCGGTCGAGCACGTCGATCCGCTCGACGAGGACGCGCTCGGCGCAGGCGATGGTGCGGCTCGCTCGAAGCCGGGAGCACCGCGACCAGCCTCGCGACGCTGGGTCTCCGGCGGGCGCGGACGTTCTCGTGGGAGCGCGCCGCGCGGGAAACGCTCGACGTGTACCGGCAGGTGGCGAGGCAACCGGCTGGAGCCGTTCGCGTCGAGGCGCCGGCCGCCTTCGCCGCCGGTTTGCCGGGGTAACGTCAGTCTCGATCCGGCCGCCGGTTCACATGCGGCTCGCGGAATCCCGCCAGCCGTGGGTTCGGTGAACATGACCGACGTGTTGTTCGGCCAGGCGTACTTCCTGCGCTTCGATCCCAAGCTGTGGGAGGCGCAGCAGCCGTACGCGCCGCTTGGCGCGCTGTACGCGGCGGCCGTCGTGCGCGAGCGCGGGTACCATCGTCGCCCTGTTCGACGCGATGCTGGCCGCGTCCGAGGCCGAGTGGGCCGACGCGCTCGACCCCCACCGGCCGCGCTTCGCGGTGATCTACGAAGACAACTTCAACTACCTGAGCAAGATGTGCCTGCTCCGGATGCGGGAGGCGGCGTTGACGATGATCGACGCGGCGCGCGCGCGCGGCATCACGACGATCGTCGCGGGATCCGACGCCAGCGATCATCCGGAACGATATCTCGATCGCGGCGCCGACGTCGTCGTCGCCGGCGAAGGCGAGATGACGCTCGCCGACGTGCTCGATGTGCTCGGCGGCCGGCGGCACGGGGCGGCTGCACGAGCGTGGCCGGCGTCTGTCTGCGCGGCGACGATGGCCGCATGATCCGCACGCGGCCGCGCGAGATCATCCGCGATCCCGACGCGCTGCCGCTCCCCGCCTGGGATCTCGTCGACGTCGATCGCTATCGGACATGTGGCTTCGCCGGCACGGCTACTTCTCGATGAACGTGGTGACGACGCGCGGCTGCCCGTTCCACTGCAACTGGTGCGCGAAACCGATCTACGGACAGCGCTACACCGCCCGCTCGCCCGAGCGCGTCGTCGACGAGATGGCGTGGCTGAAGCGCACGTATCAGCCCGACCATCTGTGGATCGCCGACGACATCTTCGGCCTCAAGCCCGGCTGGATCGAGCGGTTCGCCGAGCTGTGCGCACGCGCGACGCGTCGATCCCGTTCAAGTGCCTGCTGCGAGCCGACCAGGTGACGCCGCGGACCGTCTGCCGCGCTTCGCGCCGCCGGCTGCCGCACGGTCTGGATGGGCGCCGAATCCGGATCGCAGCGGATCCTCGACGCGATGGAGAAGGGCACGCGCGTCGATCAGATTCCCGACGGCGACGCGGCTGCTGCACGGCGCGGGCATCGAGGTCGGGCTTCTTCCTGCAGTTCGGGTATCCGGGCGAGACGCGGGAGGACATCGAGCGCACGCTGCAGATGGTGCGCGACTGCCGGCCCGACGACATCGGCGTTTCGGTCTCGTACCCGCTGCCGGGCACGCCGTTCTACGAGCGCGTCAAGGCGCAGCTCGGGGAGAAGCAGAACTGGGTCGACTCGAGCGACCTGATGCCGATGTTCCAGGCGACCTACGTGCCGGAGTTCTATCGCGCGCTGCACGCGCTCGTTCACGCCGAGTTCAGAGCGCGCAAGCCGGGCGTGAGACGGGCCGTCGCGATCCTCAAGCTGCCGGTGTTGAAGTGGCGGGTGGACCGGCTCGCGCGCCTGTCGCCGCGGCGAACGCCGGTCATCACACGGCCGATTCTGACACCCCAGGCCGCGGCGGTGCCGAGCGAGCAGCCTCGCTAAGGCGACGTGAAAAAGGGCCATGGCGACAGTAGAGCAGGTGCTTTTCGATACGCAGAAGGCGTTCGACGGCGTCGCGCCGACCTACGATCGCTCGAATAGCGAGAACAGGACGCTGTGCGAAATGCGCCAACGCACCCTGCTTGCGCTCGAAACGCACCTGGCCGCGAGCTCGCGCGTCCTCGACCTTGGCTGCGGGCCGGGATGTGACGCCGAGTATCTGGCGAAGCGCGGTCATCGCGTGACGGCCGTCGACTGGTCGCCGGCGATGGTCGGTGAGGCCCGGCGTCGCATCCGCGAATGCGGCGTCGATTTACCCGTGCACGTGCTGCAACTAGGGATCCACGAGCTCGACCAGCTCGCCCCTGCGATGTTCGACGCGGCCGTTTCAAACCTGGGTCCCTCAATTGCGTACCGGATATCGCGCGGGCCGCACGCCTCATCGCCGACCGTCTTTGCGAAGGCGGCGTGCTCGCCGCGTCGGTCATCGGGCGCGTGTGCCCGTGGGAAATCGCGCGCTTCCTGGCACGCGGAGACTGGGCGAGAGCGCGGATCCGGTTCTCACAACACCTCGAGCCGGTGCCGCTGAACGGTCGCACCGTCTGGACCCGTTATTACACGCCGGCGGCGTTCGAACGGGCATTTCGAGGAGCAGGGTTCGAGCCCGTGTCGCTGCGCACGCTGGGTCTGTTCGTTCCCCCTCCGTACCTGCAGGGATTCACGGCGCGGCACCCGGGCCTTGTCGAAGGGCTTCAGCGGTTCGAGGACGCCGTCGGCGGCTGGCCAGGAATCCGTCAGTGGGGCGATCACTTCCTGATCGTGCTGCGAAAGGTGTGACACGTGTGGGTACCGCAGTTCGCGTGTCCTGATTGTGGTGGGGATCTCGACGATCGGGATCTCGATCGCCGCACGTGCGGCCGGTGTGACCGGCACTACACGTGTCGTGAGGGGGTCTGGCGGTTTCTGCCGCCGGGGCGAGAGGCCGCGATCGAGCGGTTTGCGAGGCAGTACCGTCTGATCCGGGAGCGCGAAGGCTACCGCGTGTCGTCGCCTGACTACTATCGGCGCCTTCCCAATGTCCCTCTCGACGATCCGCACGCGCATGAATGGCGGCTCCGGAAAGAGAGCTTCGCTCACCTGCTGCGCAACGTCCTGGCTTATGGCCGCTCCTCGATGCGGATTCTGGATGCCGGCGCCGGCTGCGGATGGATGTCCCATCGACTGGCGGCGCTCGGGCACCATCTCACTGCCGTGGATGCCCTCGACGACGGAGTGGATGGGCTGGGGGCGTCGTGCCACTACGTCGTCGGATTCATCAGGGTGCAGGCCGACTTCGATGCGCTGCCTTTCGCGCCGCACCAGTTCGATCTGGTCGTCTTCAACGGCTCGCTGCACTACGCGCCCGACATCGGGGCGACGCTGGCTCATGCGCGGCGCATGCTTGCGCCAGGCGGGACGCTCGTCGTGATGGATTCGCCGATGTTCGATACGTTCGCGGCCTTGTCCGAAGCCGCCCGACAGCTGGCCCTCCGCACCCGCTTCGTCCGGTCGCAGGGGCCACTCAGATCGCGGATCGAGCGGCGGCTCGCATGGTTGCGGATGCATCGCCCTCCGGCCGCATTCGGACTGTGGATTGCCCAGTGATGTTCCTCTACAACCCGTTGTCGATCAGCAGGCAGCAGCCCCCGCGAGAACGCGGTGTCGAGGCTGCCGCTCTGGAAGAGCCTGACCGGCAGCAGATCGGGGCCGCGTCGACGGTGGCCTGGGTTGGCGTCTGTGCCTTGATCCTTGCTGCCCCGTTCGAGAAAACGCGCCCGCTGATTCAGATGCCGGGACAATCGATCAGCAGCGTGGAAGCGGCATTGCTGGTGGTCTTCAGCGCGTGGACCCTCTCGATGGCTCTGAGCGGCGTCGGTAGCCCGCGGCACATGCTGGCTGGATGGCGCACCAACCTGACCCTGCCGTGGACGGCGCTGCTGGGGGCCATGCTCCTCTCCGCGTGGACGGCCCCGGAGAACCGGGTGAACGCTCTCCATATGGTGGGCCGTGGAGCACTCGCGTTTGGCCTGTATGTCCTCACGGTGAATGCCGCGACGTCGCCGAAACGCATCGAAGTGGTCTTCGTCACTGCGGCCGCCACGGGCGCGCTGGTAGCGGCGCTTGCGCTCCTCGATACGCCGGTGTCCCGGCGGTAGTGGAGGCGCTCAGCGACTTCAGACCAGCAGTCTTTCTGTTCGGCGCGCAGGTCCGGGCGACCGGCCCGTTCCTGTACCCGACCGTAGCGTCGATGTATCTGGAGATCCTCTTTGCCTTCGTCTCCGTTCTGTTTCTGGTGGTCGTTGACGCTGGAAGACGCAAGACGGCCCTCGTCGTCGTGCTGGTGCTCGTGGCCCTGGGGCAGGCGATCGTGTTGACGTTCACGCGATCCGGTCTCGGCAGCGCCTGGCACACGTGATGGAAGGCAAGACCAATGGTGTGTCCGCCGTACACCAGGCGGGTGCCACCTGCCGCCTGACTGTCGTGGTGGTCTCGAGCCAGGTTGCCGGTCAGTCGAGCGAGCTCCGGGGCGCTCCAGACCACGTCACCCCCCAGGACCTCGTAGGTCCTGCCGCCGTCCCATGACCCGCAGGTCGAGCTGGTCAGCGCGCTGACGTCCCATTCCGCGATCGAACGCAATAGATCGTTTACCCCCGACTCCTCAGCTGCCTGGTCGGTCCCGGTGGTCTCCTCGACGTGCCCGGTCTCGTCGGCTCCTGGCGCCAGCAGGATCATGGCGCAACGGCGGAAGTCAAGCACCAGGCGGCCGAGTTGATCGACGGTAGTGATGCGCAGCACCGCCAGTCCCGTGGGCTGACGTCCGGCTTTGCGCTTGTTCTCGCGCAGGGTCTCACCGGGTCGTGGTGCTCAAGGTGTCGCCAATAAGTGGCTGACGGTGGAACCACAACCCGCGGTAGAAGAGGTTCGCGCGCACGTGCTGCGTCACCACGGTGGACTGCCCGATCGAGGTGTCCCACACGAGAGCAGGGCTCGCCACAGGCCGCCGGCCACCATCCTGGCCAGCTCGTGGTCGAGTGCCAACCGGACCCGGTTGCCCACCGCAGCGGCATGAGACGCCTGGAGACCTTCCGTCAGCGTGACGGCGGGTGCCGACTCGAAGACCCGGCCCACCGCCAGCTCGTCGAAGTACGGTCCGCGCACTGCCGCGGTCTCGTCTTGGTGCACGCCCCCACCTTTCCACTTTGCGTCCATCTACCAGCGGTCCGCCGGACGCCTGCCCTGGCTGAGCTGGCGGGATCAGATGATGCCGCGCTCTCGCAGGCTTCCGATCTCGGTCTCGCTAAGGCCCAGTACGCCGCTGAGTACCTCGTCAGTATCTGCGGACAGCACAGGTGCCGGACGTGCCGCTGGACGCTCCTCGTCCCAGCGCCACGGCCCTGCCGCCGCCAGCATGGGACCGATGCCCGGTTGGTCGATCTCGGTCACGATCGAGTCTGTCGCGATGCGCGCCTCGGCGGCGATCTCAGCCATGTCGCGATACGGGCTCCACAGCACCTTGGCGTCATCGAGAAGCCTCTCCAAGGTGGCGAAGTCGCGGGCCTCGAACCACGGCCGGAGAACCGATGCGATCGTCTCCCGCAGCCGGTACCGGTCGCCCTCGCGATCGAGGTCGGCGCCAAGCGTCTCCTCCAGGGCAGAGAAGACGCGTTCGGTCCCGGTGACTCGCCGCAAAGCGTTCCACTGCCCCTCAGTGAGAGCGACCACCATGATGCGCCGGCCATCGGCGGTGGCGAAGTCCACACCGAAGGACCCGAACATGTGATTGCCGATCCGGGCGCGCCAATCCCTGAGCTCGTCGGCCTCCGCCAACCAGCCCATGCTGGCGACCCCGGCCAGGGCGACGTCGGCGAGCGCGACCTCGACCCTGGCACCCTCGCCTGTCCGCTCGCGCCGGAACAATGCAGTCGTCACCGATGAAGCGGTCAGCATGCCGGTGATCAGATCCCATGCCGGCAACACGTGGTTGACCGGTACGGCTCCTCCGCCGGACCTGTCATCAGGGGCACGCCGACCTCTGCGTTGATGGAGTAGTCGACCGCCGGCTTGCCGTTACGGTCGCCCCTGCACATGGACGTGAATGACGTCGCTGCGGCGAGCCTTCAGCTGCTCGTAGCGTAGCCGCCTCGCGCCGACCAGGTTGTCGACGAAAACTCCCCCGTCCGGTCCCGAGCCGACCACCAGCTCCAGGAGCAGCTCTCGCCCCTCATCGCTGCGGTGGTCTATCGTCACCGACCGCTTGCCTTTGTTCAGGTTGGCCCAGAACAGGCTCGCGCCGCCGTGCGAGAGCGGCCAGCGGCCGGCATCGCTACCGCCTCCGGGCGGGTCGACGCGGATGACCTCCGCACCGAGCTGGCCGAGCGCCATGCCCGCCGATGCCCGCGCGTTTGCGCCTGGGTGACGCCGGCGACGGCCAACAGGATGATTGCGAGGTTAAGAAGTTTTTGTTTCACTACAATGCCTTTCTCGAAAAGGAATAAGAGACCTGTCCGATGCCTGAATTCAATGCGGGGGTTGTCGAAAGAAGCGCGACTTTCTGGTGCCTTTTGTGTGCATTTTCTGGCTCTTTGTGGCTACAACCGTTTGCGAAGCTCACGAAACGCAATCTTCTGATAATCCGCCGGAACCTTGAAAACGCTTCTTTCAACGTCCCGCGCCACATCCGAAAGTTCCATCGTGATCTTCGTCCCGTCCGATGACGTCGTTTCGGATCTGACGGGCATGTTCAGAGTTTCATCAATCCAGATCAGTGTCTCACTTAGGCTGACGCTTCCGGGCGTGGAACTGTTAACAGCGATCCGGTACTTGTCCGTGTTACGCCCGCCAATCAACTCCGTTCCAAGCTTTTGATAGCTCGTGTTCGTGGCGTCGCCGTGCAACAAACGATCGGGAGAAATTTCCTCATCTTCACCGGCGCTGAAGTTGGTCTCGATCCCGACATCGGCATACACCTTCTCATTCGGTAACAAAACAAATCTTCCGTCAGGCAAATCCAGATAAACGATCCGTTTCGACACCGTTTCAGATTCGTGGCGACGCATCTCGCCGTCTCTGGTGATCGAGTTTTTCGTCACCACCGTCTTACCATCGGCTGTAACGATCGTGATGATTCGAGTCGCGCGGTAACGTTCGGGTTCTTTAGTTTGAAATGGAGGCGTTGAGGAGAGTACGGTTTCCGGGGAAATGATCGGGGTTGTTGAGGGTTCGTTTTGCGAGCGGCAGGCAGCGAACAGTAGCAGAAGAGAGAGTAGAAGTATCACATGACACTTTGTCGGGCTGGCCCTCTGTCGCCACCCGTTGCGGCAACTCATACCCGTTCCAGCAGCAGCGCGAGCCCCATGCCGCCGCTGACGCACAGCGTTGCTAGTCCGAGTTTCGCTTGTCTCTTCTGCATTTCATAAATCAGCGTCGTGGTAATTCGAACGCCGGTGCAACCAATCGGATGGCCCAGCGCGATCGCGCCGCCGTTAACGTTCAGGCGATCGGCAGCGAAGCCAAGTTCACGACCACATGCAATCACCTGCGCCGCAAACGCTTCGTTTAGTTCAATCAAATCGATCTTTGAGATCGTGAGACGCTGTCGTTCGAGCAGCCTGCGCACAGCGGGCACTGGACCAATGCCCATGATCTCGGGAGCAACTCCGCAGATTTCATAATCAACGATCCGCGCTTGAGGTTTAGTTCCGAAACGCTTTAGTCCGTCTTCACTCAACACGACCACGGCTGCGGCGCCGTCTGTTATGCCCGATGAATTTCCGGCAGTCACGCTGCCGTCTTTGGAAAACACGGGCGGCAACTTCGTGAGATCCGCGAGCGTCGTGCCCGCGCGACAATGTTCATCCCGGGCGAAGCTTATCTTCTCGCTTTTATTACCGCTGACTTCCAGTGGCATTGTTTCATCGTTGAACCTGCCCGATTCAATCGCCGCTTGCGCCCTCTGCTGCGATCTCAACGCAAACTCGTCCTGCTCGTTTCTCGAGATCTCGTATTGCCGCGCCAGCTTCTCCGCGGTTTGGCCCATCAACAGTCCTGACAGCGGATCACTGAAGCCGTCGCGATACATTCCATCGACGAGTTGCGTGTTGCCCATGCGCATGCCCCAGCGTGCGCCTTCCGCGAAGTAAGGCACGCGCGACATGCTTTCCGTTCCGCCCGCAAGCACGGCATCGCCACGACCCAACATGATCTCCTGCGCCGCGAGAATGATCGCTTTCAGTCCCGAACCACACGCCTGATTGATCGTCGCAGCGGGTACCGTTTCCGGCACGCCCGCGCGCCAGGTAATCTGTCGCGCAACGTTTGGGCCACCTCCAGCCTGGCGGGCACAACCCCAGATCGAGTCGATGATTTGATCGGGCGCGACGCCTGCACGGCGCAAACTTTCCTTTGCAACCGCAACACCAAGATCAGCGGCGGTCCACGAGGCAAGCGTGCCGCCAAACCGGCCAATCGGTGTTCGTACTGCTCCTGCGAGATAAACGTTCTTCATGAGTTGCCAAAAATGGTAGCACAGGGTAGAAGTACTGAGAAAACACGAGACAATTCTTGTGTTCTTTGTGCCTTTTGTGGCTGTCCTCACGATGCTTCAACTGGAATCCGCCTTCGAACAGATCGCCGCTCTCTTTCGTCAACACGCCGAATGGTTATACGTCTCGAGTGATGGCACAACTGAAGCTCTGCGTCGAGACGAGATCGATATCGCCATCTCTCGCGAAAAGCTCGTGCTCACTTGCTGGACTGAAAAAGGAAACCGGCTGTGGCGCATTCTCGACTGGCATTGGGACGGCCAATCACTCGCGTTGCACGCATCGCGCAAGATGGGCGCCGAGCTCTCGCTAATCGAGCTAATTCCTCGCGCCTCGGCAAAATCGGTTGCGGCGACTATTCGCGCCGCGCGTCAAGTCCGTTGCGAGCGCGTAGGCCAGCTTGCTGCCGCGTTGCAAGCGGAGACGGTGGTTGAGCGATTAGCATTGAGTCGAGGCGCGAGAGCGGGACAGCCGGGTCGCTACGCGCAGGTTCTCCTGCGACGAAAACAAGTGAGGATTGCTGTCACTGGGCCGGTTGTTTCAGCTCAACCAGCGAGCGTCGATGCTTTCTTATCAGCAACGCTGCTGTGGTTCAGGCGGACTTCGGAAAGGATCAAGCCGCCACATGTTCAGCAACTCTGGTTGATCGTTTCACCCGCGCTTCTCAAGCCGGTGCTTTACCGCGTCGCGTTGCTGCGCAGTAGTTTGAGAAACATCATTCGAGTTTTCACTGTCAACGATGAGTTGACCGTGTTGAATGAGATCGCTTGTCCGGCCAAAGATGAGTTATGGAAGAAGAAGCTGGCGCGTTTTCCTCCCGTAGCTGCTGCGAGCGCTAGTGAACTAACCTCGGCAATCGTGGCTGAGGCGCCCGATGCAATCGACGTCGTACACGCGCGTCATGGCGAGACAATCCGGTATTTCGGACTTCCATTTGCCCGAGTGCGTTCGCTGCTTGGGACACAAAGAGTTTGGTTTGGAACGGACCGATCACATCGCCGTCTGCTCGAAGAAGCAACCTGGAACGACTGGCAGAACCTGATTCGCGACTTGCGCGAGCATCGATCGGCCGCAGCAGTTGATCGTCGCCACGCGTTTTATCGTGCCGCTCCCGAAGCGTGGCTCGAGTCGCTCCTACGACGCGACATAACAATGCTCGATCCCGGTTTGATCATCGCGCCACTGCATGCACAGTTCAGGACGGCACGCGGAGCGAAGCTTGGAATCAGACCGATAGATCTGCTGGCGTTGCGACAGGATGGACGTCTGGTCGTGATCGAGCTGAAGGTGTCAGAAGATCGCGAGCACGTGTTGCAGGGTGCTGACTACTGGCGTCGCGTCGAGGCGCATCGGCGGCGTGGGCACATCGCAAAAGCAAAACTATTCGGCGAACGAAAGATCAGAGACGAAGCGCCGTTGGTTTATCTCGTAGCACCAACGTTGCGCGTCCATCCGTCTTTCCAAACTCTCGCCGCTTGTATCTCGCACGATATCGAAATCTATCGCTTCGACATCAACGAAGATTGGCGCGCCGGCGTGCGCGTGATGCGCCGCCAGCGCGTGAATACGTTTGCCGCAGATGAACGCGGATGACACAGATCAGGATGAGGTCTGATCTGTGTTCATCAGCGTGACCGTGGCTCACTCCTTCTTAGGCTTGGGCTTCGGCTCCTCCTGGGCAGGCACCGCAGGAAGTGTATCAACTACCGCCACGGTGGTAGCGCCAGTCACCGAATCTTCCAATTGGATGGCAACCGGAGGCTCGGGGTTCAGCAGTCTCAAGGTTATCCCGCTAGCAGAAACAACTGGTGGTCGCGCTAGTTTTGCGCCGGTGATTTTGGACACACGAACTGTGGGGCGAACGCCCTCAAGCTTCACGATCAGGACCGCCGGCTTGTTCTTGACCGCAGGCTGGTAAAAAGTCACCGTTGGGATCACGACCTTGAGAGTCGCAGGGTTTGGGATCGTCTTTGACAGCACGGTGGTACCCTGAACAATGGTGACCGTCACGGTTTCCCCGCCGGATACTGGGAACGTGAGTTCATACAAATTCGGGGAAACCAAATTTTTATTCCTCACGCTTACGCCGTTTGCGTAAATCTTGTCGGTAGCAGCAAACTTTGTTCCGATCAGCAGCGCTTGACTGAGACCGGAAGGAAGGTTGAAGAGTTGCAGATCCTTGATTGAAAAGCCTCCACCGGGCGTGCGCCACTTGTAATCCGACTTTTGCCAGAAGGCAGAGCAGCCAATTATCCCGAAATTCGCCATAGTCGCTTTCTGAATCGAAAGGTTCTCCGGATTGTCGTTCGGCGTATCCTCCAGTTTATCAACGATAACGGGAGAATGCGGCATGAACACCAGCGATTTGAGGGCCAACTCCGGCGCGAGCGCCGTGTCGTCCGCTCCCGCACGGCAATCTGGGTGCGGCAAGGACTGCTCGACCTGCCCGAGGGGGCTCACATGCCCGCTTTCACCGCTTTTCGTCCAAAAAGAAACGGGCGGCCGCGCATGACATACGGCCGCCCACTTCCAAATCGTACTCGTCAGGCGGCGAGCCAAGCGCCCGTGAAATCCTGCTCGTAGGCCTGGTGCATCTGGTAGCCCATCAGCTTCGGGCTCATGTGGCAGAACAGCTTGCGCCAGTAGGGCTGGACAATGATGCCGGAGTCCTGCAGCGCGACCTGCAATTCCTTCATCAGCGACCGGCGCGTCTCGGCGTCGGCGATCGAGTTGGCCTTCTGGATCTTGGTGTCGAACTCGGGATCGGAGAAGCCGGTCTCATTCCATGCCGTGCCGGTCTGGTAGGCAAGCGCATAGGTCTGGATGCCGAGCGGCCGCGCGTTCCAGTTCGTCGTCGCCAACGGATACTTCGTCCAGTCGTTCCAGAACGAGCTTTCCGGGATCACGGTGCGCTTCACCTTGAAGCCAGCCTCGCGCATCTGCTGCGCCGCCGCGTCGGAGGTTTCCTTGCGGTAGTCGGCCTCGACGGAGATGAGGTCGAACTCGTCGTCCAGTTGCCCGGCCTCCTGCAGCAGAGCCTTGGCCTTGTCGATGTCGCGCTTGATCGGCGGCAGTTCGGCATATTCCGGATGCATCGGACCGACATGGTGGTTCTGCGCGACTTCGCCCTGGCCGTCGATGCCAAGCTTCATCACCGCCTCGTTGTCGATCGCGAGTTGGATGGCGTTGCGCACACGCTTGTCGTCATATGGCTTGGCGTTGACGTTCGTGCGCAGCACGACGGTCGCCGCGGTCACGATCTCGGACTTCTTCAGGCCCATGCCGTCAAGCGCGGCGACGTCGTAGGACTGGGTCTGAGCGGTGAGGTCGATCTCGCTGGATTCCATCGCCGCAAGCGTCGGCGCGGTCTCGGTGCCGTAGTCGAACCAGTCGATCCCATCGAGGAACACGTTGCCGCCCCACCAGGAGCCGTCCGGCCGCTTGCGCGCCGAGGCCGCGACGCCGACCTCGTGCTTCGTCAGTTCGAACGGACCGGTGCCAACAGGGTTCTGAGCCAGCGTCTTTTCCGCCGGATTGAAATCGCGGTGCACGATAAGGGCGGGATAGTCGGTCATTGCCGGAATGATCGAGATATCAGGCTTGGCGAGCTTCAGCACTACCGTGTGCGAATCCCGTTCGGTGATGCTGCCTTCGCGCGCGACGCCTTTGTCCGGGTCGATCAGCGACGTCATGCGTCCTGCCATGGAGTTGCCCGTTGCTTCCTTCTCGCACCAGCGGGTGATGTTGAAGGTAACGTCGCGCGCGTCGAAGTCGTCACCGTTCGACCATTTCACGCCCTTGCGCACGTGAAGCACGTATTCGGTGGCGTCCTCGTTCACCTCCCAGCTTTCCAGCAGCATCGGTCTGAAGGTGAAGTCCGGCTTCCAGCGCACCAGCGGATCGAGGAACTGCATGGCGATGTTACCCATCTGCGAGGTGCGGAAGGCGCGCGGATCGTCGAGCGCCATCACCTGCATCGAGACGCGCACGATGCCTCCCTTGCGGGGTTCCTCCGCCAACGCGGAAACAGGCGCGGTCAGGCCGAGCAGGCCATATGCCGTTGCCGTGGCGGCGCCCAGCGCGCTTGCGGTTGCGAGAAACTCGCGCCGGCTCATGCGGCCGTCCCGCGCCTCCTTGGCATACATCGCGATCGCGGGATGAAGCTTAGGTGTCATTCAATATCTCCCTCTGTTGATTTCTTGTTGCAAGGTCGGCCACATGGAGCGTGCCATGGCGTTTGAAACGGCCCCGATCCGATGGGCTGGGAGGGGCAATTAAATCTGCTGACCGCGATGAAGGTGTATGACCGCGTCTGCGCGCTCGGCAGTCTGTCGGCGGCGGCGCGGGACCTCAACATGTCCACGACTGCGGTCAGCCGCGTCATCAAGGAGCTGGAGGACGATCTCGGCGTCCGGCTGCTCAACCGCACGACGCGCCGCCTCAATCCTACGGAGGCCGGCCGCGACTATGCCGAGCGCGTCCGCGTTCTGTTGAGTGATGTGGAGGAACTGCAGGATTCGACGCGGCGGCTCGATCGGGGAACGCGCGGCCTGCTGCGGGTATCCTGTTCCAACGTGTTGGCATACACGCGCATCACGCGGCTGATCCCACGCTTCCTCGACGAGAACCCGCTTGTCTCGATCGAGTTCAACCTCACGTCCCGCTATGTCATCGGCATCGTGGAGGAGGGGTATGACGTCGCCATCCGCTTCGAGGCGCAGAGCGATTCCGAGATCGTCGCACGCCAGTTGGGAACGGTGCGGAACTATGTCTGTGCGACGCCGGCCTATCTCGAAAGGCACGGCAGGCCCCTGCATCCGAACGAGCTTGCGGACCACTCGTGCGTCTTGTCGAATTTCGCCAAGCGGCTGGGCGCCTGGCCGTTCGTGGGGCCTCAGGGAAAGTTCTCGGCGCCGGTGAAGGGCAGGGTGTCGACCAACAGCGTGGAAGCTGCCTATCAGATCACCATGTCCGGTTTCGGCATAGGCAACCTGCCGAGCCTGCTCGTCGGCCCGGCGCTTGCGGACGGCCGGCTCGAGGCTCTGCTCGAGGACTTCCGGCCGACATCCAGTCCGATCTTCGCGCTCTATCCGCACCGGACCTACGTGGCCATGAAAGTGCGGACGTTCGTTGACTTCCTCATTCGCGAGCTCTCTCCCGATCTCGATTGAACGAAAACCAAAAACTGGCAGGCCCGTTTATCGCAGGCACGCCTGCCCGAGACCTCATCCGACGGCCTTGGCCTTTTCAGCCTCTCTCGCCTCGTCGGTCCACTTCTCCTCGACATAGAACGGACCGGGGTTTTCCCGCAGCTGTTCGTATTTGCAAATTTCGGGCTCGTCGCCGAGCGGCACGGAGCGGCCGTCGCGGAAAGCCCATTCGCCGCGCTCCGGCGAATTCTCGGCCCGCACATAGTTGTCGATCATCAGGATGCGCGGCTCGGTCGATACATTCGGGCCCGACCCGTGGATCGTGTATAGCGTCCAGAGCACGAGGTCGCCCGGCTCCATCTCCAACTGCACGACTTCGGACGGATCGATACCGACCGCTTTCAGCTCTGCGCCCTGCTCGACATTGCCCTGCATGATGCCGCCATCCTCCGAGAGACCCAGATAGCCACGCTTGTGATGTCCGGGCACGACCTTCAGCGCGCCGTTCGAGGCGTTCTGCCGGTTCAGCGCCAGACCGGTGTTCAGTGAATAGCGGTCAAGGTTGGCGAAAAGCTCGGGCCGCGTGCGGAAACGCACGTCCTGGTGCATGCGGTAGTAGGTGTACTTTCCGCCCGGCGCCTTCCAGTGCAACTGGTTGGCGATTTGTTTGATGTCTGGCCCGAGCAGCGGCGCCAGTGCTTCGAACATCTTCTCGCTGCGGCGGTGCGCCTCGAAAGTCGGATTGATCCAGGAAAACCAGTGCGCCTGTGGCACTGCGCGGCTCTTGTTGCCCGGGTCGTTGATCACTTCGAAATAGAGGTTTTTGTCGCGATAGGTGGCGTGGTGCTTCAGGCCCTCCCGGTAGACGTCCTCGCTCGCCCGCCGAAGCTGCGCCACCTCGTCCTTGTCGAGAAAGCCGCGGATGACCGCATAGCCATTCTCCCGAAGCTCGGCGACATGTCTCGTATCCATGATCTCTCCCGACGCGATGACCAGCAAAGTTGGGAAGAGAATACGGCACGCCATTTCGGCCGGTAGCGGCTGTTTATGACAACGACTTTCCCGCCGGACGGGATAGTTTGCCGGTGTGTTGGGGGTCGAGGAACTAATTGGCGCGACCGAGATAGATGTATCGACCGCCTCTACCTAGGTCAGCCCCGCCGTTTCTCCGCGATCAAAAAGACCGCCAGCACGCCGCACAGCAAGCCAAGGGATAATGGCAGGCCCTGATGTCCGATCAGTTGCATCGCGAGGCCGGTGGTCGGCGAACCGACAATGCCGCCGATTCCCCAAACCAGTGCGAAGGCCGCATTACCCGCAATCAAGGCATGTCCGGTGAAGCGTTCGCCGAGTTGGATCAGCGTCATGGTGTAGATGCCGAACGAGACCCCGCCCCAGACGAAAACGAACGGCCAGATGAGCCGTAAGTCGAAGATTGACGAAAGCAGCAGGCAGCCGGCCAGCGAAGCCAGGGCACAGAACAACATGGTCCGCGTCGAGCCGAACCGGTCGGCCATGCGTCCGAGCAAAACCTGCAGCGCGGCATCGCCTGCGATGAAGCAGGCGATCAGCGAAGCGATGCGCTCCTCGGAACTGCCGAGTGCTGCGCCATAGACAGCGAACAACGAAATCAGCGTCTGCTCGAAAGCGGCTGCGACAAAAACCGCGAACAACAGGAGCGGCGCCAATGCGAAGAACCCGCCGACCGATGTCGTCTCGCCATCATGCGAGATCTCAGGCAGGCGCGGCACGACCGCAAGCATGATCAGGCCGCAGAGAAGCAGAGCCATGATGGCGATGATGAAGGGCGGCCAGCCCTCAGTGCCGACAAGGCCGAGCGACAGCGGGCCGATGGCGAAGCCGCCCGAAACAATCGCTGAATAGATACCCATGATGCGGCCCCGGCGCGATGCGGGCGTGATCGAGATCAGCCAGGTTTCACTGATCACATAAGCCGGCTTGGTGAAGAAGCCGAGCAGGAAACGCAGCGGCATCCAGGCCCACACATCCTGCGTCCAGGCAATCGCGATCAGGGTGGCTGCTGCAAGGAGCGAACACAGGATCGCAAGCCGCGCTTCGCCCACGCGCCTCGCCAACGCCGGTGTGAGGTACGCGGATACGATGAAGCCCAGCGGCATCATCCCCGCCGACAGGCCGATCAGGCCGGGCGCCGTACCCTGGCGCTCGAGGATGAAGCTGAGAAGCGGATAAGTCACCCCCGCCGTGACGGCGCCCAACGTGACGGTCGCGATGAGGCCTGCCATCGCCGCCCATGGGATCCGGTCTTCTGGAAGTGACGTCGTGGTTTCGGCAGCCATGCAACATCGCCTTATGCTTGCCAGAAGGGCTTGGCGATCTCCGCTTCGACCTGCCGTCTCGTCATGCCGATATCTTGGAGCAGATGGGGATTGTCCCTGGACATTTGCTCGAGTTCCCAGCGCAGGCGTTTCCGCTCTTCCCAGGTCGCAATAGTGCTTCGCAGGGTCGCTAGGCTGTAGTGCCGGCGCGACACGTCCGCCGGCCCGAAGGGCGTTCCCGGCTGCGCTGCCTGACGCGATGCCAACGTCAGGGCGGGGGTATCGTTCATGGCAACCTCCGTACGGTTTGAGACGCTCGAACCGAAAGAGGATGAATTTGCAGGATACGAACAGAGCCGTACTTAAGCACGGCCAAATAGTTCCAAAAACTTCCAAACGGGCTACATGCGATCGACGTGGAACCAACCCGAAGCGGACCTTACGCGTCGGCGCGATGCTTCGGGCGAGTTGCGTGATCAGGCAGGAACGTAGGTCAACCTGATCACATCCTCGCCAATCCGGTCATAAGTCATGAGGCGGAGCGGCGGCCGGGGTCCGGCGAAATAGGGCTTGCCGTGGCCGAGCACGACGGGGTGAAGGTAGATCCGATACTCATCGATCAGGCCGAGCTCGGTGAGGCTTCGCGCCAGGTCCGGCCCGGCGACTTCGATCTCCCCGTCGCGCTCGGCCTTCAGCTTGCGCGATCGCGCCCTCGAGATCGCCCTCGACCAGCGTGGCGTTGGGGCCGACCGACTTCAACGTGCGCGAGACGACCCATTTCGGCTGGCTGCGCCACGCCGCCGCGAAGGCGCGTCCGCTCCGGCTCCCATTCGGGATGGTCGTCGTCCCAGTAGCGCATGATCTCGTACATCTTGCGTCCGTAGACGCTGCCCACCTGCCCGCTCGCCTCCTCGATGAAGTGGCGGAAGAGCGTGGGGCTCGGGCGCAAACGCCATGTGGTCGACATAGCCGTCCAGGGACTGGTTCATTCCGAATACGAGCTTGGCCATACTCTCATTCTCCTCCTGATCGCCGCGCAACCGAGGCGCAATGCAACATGGTCTGCGCTAGGGCGCAGTCAGACTTGATGCCTCGCCTCCCCACCCAGGCAACTCCGGCGTCATGCCTTACACGGCGCGGGTCGCCACGGCTCGTGCTCGTGCGCGAGCCAGACCAGCTCGGGGTCGAGCGCGCGCACCCGCAGCTGGCCTTCGGTGCTGCGGCTCGTCAAGCTCGCCAAACCAAACCGCCACGTCGCCGCCAACGACGACCGGGCGCCCGCCAGTCTCGACGACGACGACCTGCATGCCGGCTGTGTGGCCCGGCGCCGGGACGAGCCGGAGCCCGGGAAGCAGCTCGAGTTCGCCGTCGACCGGCACATACCGCACGCCGGGCGCATCGACCCACTCGCGAATGGTGTACTCGTCCTCGTCGCTGTGGGCGTCGTCGAGCTCCCGGCGCTGGACGTAGATCGGCTTGCCGGCGAAGAGATGGTTGCCGCCGCAATGGTCGGCGTGCAGGTGTGTGTTGACGACGATGTCGATGCCGGCGAGGTCGAAGTCCTGCTTGCTCAGTGGATAGAGGCGGGGATTGAAGGCGGCCACCACCGCCGGGTGCAGTTCCGTCATGCCGGTGTCGACCAGCACGCGCGCATCGGGATGGTCGATGACGTGCACGTAGACCGGCATCCGCTCGCCCTCGACGAGCAGGTCGGCAACGAGGATCGGCGTGATGGTGATTGAGGCGTCAGGCGTTCATCTTTCATCTCCGTCAACATTTTTGCACGATGCCGGCCAGGCCGCGCGTCGCCGATTTAGTGGCGGAAGAACGTGGGGCTTGGCGCAAACGCCATATGGTCGACGTAGCCGTCCAGGAACTGGTTCATTCCGAACACGAGCCTCGCCAAGCCATCTTCCTTTCCTCACGCGGCGCATTCGTAATTCTGATTGCGATATGCAACCGGTTGCAAGCTAAATCAACTGATCTTATCTTGCAATCGATTTTTGGAATGCGCATGAACGCCCCACGCTCGGGCTGCCCGATCAATTGACTGTCGTGGAGGCGCCCTGGGGGATCGCTGGGCCTGATCGTCATCCGCGACCTGATGTTAGGCAACCGCCGTCGCTTCCGCAGAAATGCTAACCGCGCCGTAGTCAAGCTCTCCCAAATCGTTCGCAGAAACGTCCAGCTAGGCTATAGATGCGCCGCATGCAGGGATCGCGTTTTGCCTTTGGTCCGTTCGTGCTTGATCCCGATGCGGGAACGCTGCTTCGGAATGGTGTTCCCGTTGCCGTTGGCCACCGCGGGCTAAAGCTGCTTGCGGCGCTCGTCGAACGATCCGGCGAAATCCTGGGCAAGACCGAGTTGATGGATGCGACGTGGCCGGGCACGGCAGTCGAGGAAGGCAACCTCACCGTCCAGATCGCACAGCTCAGGAAGCTGCTTGGTCCGCGCGATGCCGACGGCGGTGAATGGATCGTCAACGGTTCCGCGCGTCGGTTACCGCTTCACGGGGGCGATCGAACAGCTCGGTGACGCGAGGCGAAAACCTTTGCCGATGCCCGACAAACCATCGATAGCCGTGCTGCCCTTCGTCAATGTCAGCAACGATCCCGAGCAGGGATCCTTCGCGGATGGATTGACCGAAGACCTGATCACCGACTTGTCGAGGAACTCCGGCCTGTTCGTCATCGCACGCAACTCGGTCTTTGCCTACAAGGAGAAGGCGATGGACGTGCGCCTGATCGCTGAGGACCTTGGCGTGCGCTACCTGCTGGAGGGTAGCGCAAGACGCGCCGCGGGGCGCGTGCGCATCAACGCCCAGCTGGTCGACGCGGTGAGTGGCGACCATCTATGGGCGGAACGCTTCGATCGCAGCCTGGACGATATCTTTGCCGTACAGGACGAGGTCACGGCAAGATCGTGGAGGCGCTGCTCGGCCGGCTCAGCGCACCGCCGCCACGCAATCGGCCCAAAAATCTCGAGGCCTACGATCTCTGCGTGCGGGCGCGCAGGCTGATGGATGATTCGCCGCAGGCGGCGCGGGAAGCGCATCTGATGCTCACGCGCGCGGTTTCGCTCGATCCGGAATACGCCGAGGCCTATCGCTGGCTTGCCATGAACCACTGGATGGGATGGGTGCATTCCGGCGGGCCGACCGAATCTACCCGTAGCGTTGCTTTGGAACTGGCGCGCAAAGCCGTAGCGATCGATCCCAACGATGCCGGCTGCCGCTGGGTCCTGGCTTACCTGCTTGCCTATGAGCGCAGCTTCGCCGAGGCGGATCCGGAATTCGCCAAGGCGATCGAGCTCGACCCGAACGAGGCCGACGCCTGGGCGGCATTGTCCGACATCGCGGTCCTGGCCGGGCGGGTCGAGGAGGGCCTCGAGCACATTCGCAAGGCGTTCCGGCTGAACCCGTTTCCGGCAAGCTGGTACTATCTGACGCTCGGCCAGGCGCAATATGCGGCAGGCGACTACGAAGCCGCGATCGAGACACTGCGCAGGGACGAGACCTATCGCACAAGCTCACGCCGTTTCCTGGCGGCAAGCCTTGCGCAACTCGGCCGGCTCGACGAGGCGCGCGCAGAGGTCGAACTGTTCCTCGTCGGCAACCCGCATTTCACGACCCGCCACTGGGCCGCGACCGAGCCATTCCGCGACGCCGCGACGCTTGAGCATTTCGTCGATGGCTTCCGCAAGGCCGGTCTTCCGGAGTGACGCGCCGGCGTTATCTCCACGGCCATTCGTCCGAAGGCTGCCGTCGTGCGACCTACTCCTCAAAGCGACCCGTGGCGTCACGATCGCGCTCGTATCGTCTCGTGAGCGGAAACGGCGGCAACCAGGACTCGCGACGGACGGTCCAGAGTTCGTAGGTTGGCATCAGCTGGTCGGGGGCATCCAGGGATCCCAGGTTCACTTCGATTTCGTCCGCGCTGCGTGCGAAAACGGACGAGCCGCAGCGGGGACAGAAAAACCGCCCGGCGTAGTCGCGTGTTTCGCCATCGATCGTCACCGCATCCTGAGGGAACACCGCGGAAGCGTGAAAAAGCGCCCCATGATGCTTGCGGCAGTCGAGACAGTGACAAAGGCCGACCCGGTATGGGGTGCCCGACGCCACAATTCGGACGTTGCCGCACAGGCAACCGCCGGTGAATCGGTCCATGCTGCGTCTCCTCCAAGATCAAGCGGCCGGAATGGCTACGACGAAGAGCACTGTCATTGCAATTGCCCGCCGCGGATGCGAACTCCTCGTTCTTCGATCCCTGGCCGAGGAGTTGCGAGGCTTGCTGGAGAATTGACTTCGACATCGAGCTCACGGGTTCTCGATCGCCGAGATCGAGAGCCTGGTCGAGGGCCTGATTCCGGATGAGCCGGTGGAGCCAGCAACGTCGTGCGTTGGGATACGGTTCCCGAGGCGGGCTCGATCGTGGAGTTCAGTGTCAATGGCGTCGTGATCCCCGGCGTTTCGGCCGATGGCCGGCAGATCGATCTCAGCGCTACAGCGGCTGGATCGACTACGTGATCACGTATCGCCGGCCGTCGCAGTCGGGACCGTATGCACGTGGCGCGGGCCGCATGAACATCGGCCGGACGCTGACCTACGACGCGCTGGCCGCATCACTCGTGACGCCGCCGGCGAACCCGGTCGCAAGCCCGTGGCAGGGCGCAACGAGGATCGCTGGGGCAACACCATCCGCTTCCGTGCAACGGACGGTCAGCAAACGCTCTACCGCTACAACGTGTTTGGTGCGCTCGCCGAAACACGACTGCCGTTCGCGAACGTGCTCGATACGCGTCCGGAGATCCAGTTTCTCTCCGACATCACCGGCGACGGAGTGTTCGACACCGGCGGCGGCGATCGCATCCTCGTCAATTATTACGACCGCGTCGGGCGCCAGGTCGCAAGCGTGACGAGAACGGCAACGTCAATGGCGTCACCTACAACACCGCCGGTCAGGTCACGGAAGAGTGGCACGCACTCGGCGACCCGAAGCGCATCGTGTACGACGGCTTCGGCCGCCAGACGCAGGTCACGGACGAAATGGGCTGGCGCAAGCAGTTCACTTACGACCTGGCCAATCGCCAGACCAGCCTCATCACCGAGGCGTGGATCGACGACTGGATGACGCGGACTTTCACGTACGACGAGCTCGGCCGTCGGCGCACGGAGACCAGCGGCGCGCTCGCGGCGGACGGCACGCCGGAGACGACGACCTACTACTACGATCTCGTGGGCAACGTGATCCGCGTGCGTTCGGAGCTCGGTTACGACACGCGATTCAAGTACGACGTCAATAACCACAAGACCTATGAGCGCAATCCGCGCGGCGCCACCCTTCAGGTTCCAGTACGACGACTTCGGCCGCGTGACGGCGAAGTGGGACCTGGGCAGCGTGCGCACCGACTTCGACTACGACGGCACGGGTGCGCTGGACTACCAGCAAAGCGGCCATGGCCAGCGGCTCGACTACCAGTACGACGCGGGCGGCAATCTCGCCGCCATCCTCGACCAGGCGGAGAACCGCCAGGCCTATTACGGCTATGACGCCGCGGGCCGGCGCTGGCGCGAGCGCATGTACGTCAACGGCGTGCTGCACCAGGACGCGCAGACGACATTCGACTCCGCCGGCCGGATACAGCAGGTATCGGATCTGCGTTACCGGCTGAACTACCGGTACGACGCGCACGGTAACCGCACACTCATTCACGCGGTTTATCTCAATCACGAGCTGGCGTCGAAGACCGACGTGCTCCTCTACAAGTACGACGAGATGAATCGCGTGACGCTGAGCCAGGGCGTCTACAACTCGGAAAGCGGCACGATCGGCGCTACGCCCAATCAGGGCATCGTCCTCGGCTATGACGACCTCGGTCAGCGCACGTCGGCAAGCGGCCCCGGCGACAACGGGCAGTACTACTACGACGGCGCGGGACGGCTGCGCGAGATCTGGGCAGGCGCCACGCGTCTCGAGCGCCGCGAGTACGACGGCGCGTCGCGCATGAAGTACCAGGTCAAGTACACCGGGACGCCGGCGGATCCGGCGAACCGCACGGAGTACATCTACGACGACGACGGCCGGCTCGTCGCCCAGGAGGTCCGCTTCAACGCGGACGGTTCCGGCCCTCGCAAGTCGCGCACGGATTTCTACCTGGACGCCGCGGGCACGCAGACCGGCTACTACATGCAGACGTTCCGCAACAGCAGCGGAGTGGAGAGCGTCTGGGAGTGGTACCAGTACGCCAACCAGTACAAGGCCGCGGACACCTATCTACTGACGGTGCAGCAGGTCAACATCCAGTTCCGCCAGGAGGACGGTGACCCCGACCGCGCCTATGGTTCGCTGGAGCGCGTCTACGACGCCAACAACGACGTGGTGAAGCTGTACGACTCGCGCGCGCAGGCGGGACGGCAGAACCGGCATCTCGCAAACAACATGCAGGGCCAGGCCATCACGTCCATCGAAGGCGACTTCGCGAACGAGGCCGCGGTCACGGCGGCGTTCGGACGCGCGACGGCCGGCAACGTCAATGACATGCGCGCGCAGCACTTCTTCCACTTTGATGGCCAGTATCTCGGCAGCTTCGGCCAGCTGAATTCCACGAGCGCGAGCTCGCCTTCGAACGAGTTCAAGGCCAACTTCGACGTGAACTACACGCCGGTGTCGGGCCAGTACCCGCCCGCGTCGACGAGCGACATCGTCGTGCAGGAAGGCGACACGTTGCGCAAGGTGGCCGCGCGCATCTTCGGTGATCCAGGCCTCTGGTATCTGCTGGCGGAGGAGAACGGCCTCACCGATCCGGATGCCGCGCTGCCGCCCGGATCGACGCTCCGCGTTCCGACCAGCGTCTACTCGTTGTCGAACACCAGCGACGTGTTCAAGCCGTTCAGCCTCGAGGATGCGATCGGCGACAAGCAGGCGTCGTTCATCGACACGACGCCGCCGAAGCCGGACATGCGCTGCGGCAAGCTCGGCCAGATCATCCTGACGATCATCGCGATCGTGGTGACGATTATCGTCAGCTACTACCTCGGCCCGATGTTCTCGGGACCGATGGGCGCGTTCTTCGTGGGCGTGATCTCCGGCATGGCGGGCAGCGCCGTGTCTCAGGGCGTCGGCATCGCGACGGGACTGCAGGAAAGCTTCAACTGGGACGCGGTGGCGATGGCCGGTATTGCCGGCGGCGTCGGTGCGTCGGTTGCGCCGGCCGTGAGTGGCATGGGAATCACGAATCCGCTTGCCAACGGACTCGTGAGCGGCGCGCTCGGCAGCGCCATCACGCAGGGCGCAAGCATGGCGCTCGGGCTCCAGAAATCGTTCAGCTGGCGAGACGTGGCGTTGTCAGCCGCGGCCGGAGCTGCCTCGGCGCAGATGGGCAAGTGGACGTCGAGTGGAGCGAATGCCGGAAAATCCTTTGCAGGTGATTTCGGTCGCGGTATCGCGAGCGGCCTCGCGGAGCTCCGTCGTGCGCGCCACTTTCGGCGGCAAGTTCGATGCGATCAGCATCGTGACGGATGCCTTCGGCACGGCGCTCGGCAACAGCATCGTCAAGAACCTTCATGGGCCGACGAAGCCTGCCGACGTGGCCGCGGGCCACAAGCCTGCCGCAACGGCGGCTGCCGACGATGAGCTGAACGAAGTCATCGTGACGGCGGGGCGCCGGGCCGACGACCTCACCGTGAATCCGAAGCGGGGAGTCGTCGAGATCGAGCCGATCACGGGCCCCGACGAGCAGATGGAGGAGATCGTCGTCAGCGCGACTCGCGAAGTGGACGTGAAGGCGTCGGATATGCCGAACTTCGCGGACCCCTCGCGCACGATGCGCTGGCAGTCACGCAAGTCCGGAGAAACCCCGCAACCGCTGGCGGTGGTGGACATTCCGGGTGGACGGCGCTTCATCTATCTCGACGGCCACGTCGACGTGCGTGCCGGCAATCGCGGCGAATTCGTCCCGAAGAAGCTTTCCACCGAGATGGAGCTGACCGGTGGCGCGTTCGGTGGATTGAATGCGCGCCTGGACACGCTGGCTGCAGCAGGTGGCAAGACCGAGGAGCAGCTGCTCATCTCGCAGTTCCTCGGCGAGGTCGGTCAGAAGATCGCCAATCGCGACATGGCGACGATCGACGCCGTGATGAACAGCGAGCTGAATGCCTGGCTCAACGATCGCGGCAACGAGAGGCGCGGCGTCGCACCTGCGCATGCTCGCCTACATCAAGGATCCGGAAAATCCCTGGCTGCAGGTTCCGGACCTCGGCAAGACGCTCATGGACTTCCAGCTCACGTCGCTGTCCGGCGCGGGCGGCATCGGTGTCGGAAACCTGGCGTTCGCCGGACTGCGTCGCCTCGGCGCCTCGATCTGGATCGCGGGCCCGCTTGCAGGAGTCGCGGGAGACGGCGCCGTCCAGGCGATCGACAACGCCATCCATGCGAGCACCGAGGGTGTTTACGGACGACACGGAGTCGACTGGATCGAACTGGGCGCGTCCGCTGCGCTGGGTCTCGCGCCGGGCGTCGGCCGCGCGATCGGCAAGTGGATGGATGGCGGTTGGCGATGCGTGGAGCACGTTCAAGGCCGGCACGCCCGGGCAGAGCGCCGGGTGCCGGAGTCGCCGATGACGTTGCCGATGCGGAGATCGCCGCGGCGAGTGGAGCGAAGCCGCCCATCCGGGATCTCGAAGTGGTCACGTACGGCGAAAGCGTGGAGCGCCAGGTCGTCGGTGACATGCTCACCGGCGATCACATGGCGTCGCAGGCGCGAGATCAGGCGAAACGTCGACGGCACCTCGAATCGGAAGCTGTCGATCGACGAGGCCGAAGCGCTGCGCGACAGCACCACACGGCGGTGATCTCCGACGACCTTCACAAGGCTGGCCGTACCTGGTTACACAAGAACAAGCCCGCGCGGATCGATGTGGATTCGCGAGACTTGTAGTGCCGCGCCTTCCTGCGACCCAGGACGTACACCTGCGAAATGCCACTCGTTATGGCTACAATCCCGATGACCTAAGGAGGTTGTTCGATATTCTCAACCAGCGCAATCGCATTCTCTTCAACCAGCTGTCTACGAAAGACGGCATCAACAATTACTTCAGAAGATCTGGAAATTGCAGGTCCGGTCGGCGTGAGCTGACTGATATCCGATCAGCCTGCTTCTCGGCAAGCGAGCCGATATCCGGCCGTGGTAGCGCCATCGAAACGCATCAGCTGAGGATGTCTTCGATGACCGCCCCTGTGGCGCTACGTCGGATCCAGAGGCGAAGGCAGCGGATTCTCCTGTCGAGGAGGATGTCGTGGTGACGTTGCAGATCCACACTCAGCCAACGAAGCGGCGCAACGCAATACTGCGAATTACCCTTCGGACTGAAGAACGGCATGACTCATGCAGGTCCACGAGGCGCTGGGCACTCCGTACGAAGAGGACCGTCACGACAGCCGGTACAAGATGTCGAATCCGGACGTTCGTTTGATCGTCGGTATTACGATGATGGGGGCATCGTCCGCTACCTGAGCATTTGCGCGGCGGAAACCTGCGCAACCAGTGGAGCCGTCAGATTTCGTCGCCTCGCGACAGATCACCAGGGATGACTGCAACCCAACTCCACACCGACGCCCGCGCCGCCGCCTCCATGCGGCTCGCCAGCCTGCGTCGTTTCCTGGCGGCCGAGCCCGACAACCAGCGCCTGCGCCGGGATGTGGTCGACACCGCCGTCGCAGCCGGAGATTTCCAGTATTTACGCGAGCTTGCGGAAAGCCGGCTCGCGGACACCCCCGCCGATCCCGAGGCCCAGTTCGACCGCGCCACCGCGCTCATCGGACTCAGGGACTTCGAAGCCGCGCTGGGCTCGCTGCAGTCCCTCGACGGTTCGATCCCGGGCGTGCGGTTCAACACCGGGCTGTGCCTGTTCATGCTCGGCCGATTCGCCGAGGCGAAACCGTTCCTGCAGGCCGGCTACGACGCCGGCGAACGCTCGCCCGGCCAGCTGCGGCTGCTGCTGCGCACGCTGCACCATGTCGCGGAGATCGACGCCGCAGTGGTCATCGCGGACGCAAACGCCACGCTCATCGCGTCGGATCCGGATCTCGCGGGAACCGCCGCACTGCTCTACATCGATGCCAACGACGCGCGCAAGGCGACGCGTTACGCGCACCTCGCTCTCGCCGGCAATCCGTCGAATGTCGATGCGCTCCTGTCCAGCGGCACGCTGAGCTCGCTCGAGCTCGACGGGGCGCGTGCGCGCGCCGCATACGACCGCGTGGTCGAGCTGCATCCCGCCAACGGGCGTGCCTGGCTCGGCCTGGGTCTGCTCTCGATGGGCGAGCGCGACTTCAAGCGCGCCATCGAGCAGTTCGAGCGCGGGCTACAGACCATGGGCGAGCACATCGGCTCGTGGCATTCGCTCGGCTGGGCGCACCTGTTCAGCGGCGACATCGACAAGGCCGAAAGCGTATTCAAGCACGCGCTCGAGATGGACCCGAATTTCAGCGAGTCGCACGGCAGTCTCGCCGTCATCGCTGCCATGCGTGGCAAGCGCGAAGAAGCCGAGCGCCTCATCAAGGTCGCCGAGCGTCTCGACCGCAATGGCATGGCGGCCAGGTTCGCCACCACGCTGCTGGCGGGATCGGCCGACGAGAGTCGCAAGATGCTGGCGGATCTCATCGAGACGGTGCCCGGTCATGGCCCGCGCTTCGCGGCCATGCTGCGGCAGTCGCGCCGGCCGTAGTTTCACGCATGTCGTGATCGACGGTTATCTGACAGCCCGCGGCCGCAAAAAGAAATATTTTTCCCTGTCAGTTTTTCCGCGGCCGTGACACCAGCCCTGAAACGTGCACGCCTTCTCGCGCGTAAATTTTTGATTCTGGCCGGCTTCCGGTCAATTCCGCCTAACAACAAGCGACGCGCTGTCCAATTCGAGCCATACGCATTTCGGATGCGTTCGCGCAGATACGCATCATTGCGTAATTTATCGTTGTCACGATTTACTCCGACCCGTCAGATGCTACTGACGAAGGCGACACCGAACCCGCAAGAGACATAACTCCTGTCTTTGCGATGCCGGTTTAGCTTTCAGCGGACGAAATAACAAAGTCAGGGAAATCGGGGATGAACGATCTCGGTTCGGACATGGCCTTGGCCATGACCGCAGACATGTTGTGGACTGCGATCAAGCTGGCGGCGCCGCTCATCGGCATCACCACGGCCGTCGGGCTGTTGGTCAGCATTCTGCAGACCGTCACGCAGATCCAGGAGTCCTCGCTCACCTTCGTTCCCAAGCTCATTGCCGCGGCCGCGGTGCTGCTCGTGCTCGGCGGCTGGATGCTGAGCGTGCTCAGCGAATACGCCATCCGGTTGATCTCGAACATCCCGGAGTACCTGTGACGCTGAGCATCGATCTCGCCTGGCTGGTCGGAACGCTGCTGCTGGCGGCGCGCATCGCTGCCGCGACGATGCTGACGCCGGTGTTCGGTCCCTCGCAGATTCCCGGCCCGGTGCGCGCGTTCATCGCGCTGGGGCTGGCCGCCTTCCTGATCCTCGCCGTTCCGGTGTCGATGCCACCGATGGGCGACGCCGTGGACCTGGCCGTCGCGACCCTGGGTGAGCTGCTGCTCGGCGCGAGCCTGGCCTTCGGTTTTCTCGTGGCCTACGCCGCGACGCAGCTCGCGGGCCGGGTGCTCGACGTGCAGTTGGGTTACGGCGCGGCCGCGGTGCTGAATCCCACCACCCAGGTGCCGGCGCCGCTGATCGGCACCGTCTTCGGCATGGCGGCGGTGGCGGTATTCCTGGCGATCGATGGCCATCACGTGCTGATCCGCGCACTGGCGCTGTCGGTGGAGCGTTATCCGCCCGGCACGCTGGCGCTCGACCTGGATCTGGCCGAGCACCTGAAGTTCTCGGGCGCGATGTTCACGTTCGGCCTGGCGCTGGCCGCGCCGGTCATGCTCTCGCTGCTGCTGGCCGACATCGCGCTGGCGGTGATGTCGCGCAGCATGCCGACGCTCAATGTCTTCGTGCTGAGCTTCTCGGTCAAGATCGTGCTGGGCCTCATGGGGCTGGCGCTGTCGGTGAAGTTCGCCGGTGCCGTGCTGACCGCGCTGTTCGAATCCACGTGGCGGTTCTGGGAGTCAGTCGTCCATGGCTGAAAAGGAACAGAACCGCACCGAACAGGCGACGCCCTTCAAGCTGGAGGAGTCGCGCAAGCAGGGCCAGGTGGCCAAGAGCCTGGATTTCAACTCGCTGATCATGATCTCGGGCTTGCTGACCCTGGCGATGATCTGGGGTGCCTCGGCCTGGCGTGAGCTGGGACAGCTCGCGCGGGACCTGTTCGTGAGCTCCGCCGACCTCGATGTGAGCCTGAGCAACAGCGGCTGGATGGCCGGCCTGGTCGGCTCCTTCGTCTCGCTGGTGGCGCCGGTGTTGCTGGTGGGCGTGGTGCTGGCAGTGCTCGCGAACCTGGTGCAGACCGGGCCTATCTTCTCGTTCCATCCGCTGAAGCCGAAGGGCGAGCGCATCAACCCGGTGGCCGGCTTCAAGCGCGTCTTCAACAAGAAGATGCTGTTCGAAGCCTTCAAGAGCCTGCTCAAGCTGCTGGTGCTGGGCGGCGTGGCCGTGGCGTTCTTCTTCGCGCTATGGCCGCAGTTGCTGGTGCCACAGTCGTCCGACGGCGCGCTGGTGCAGGAGTGGTTCGGCCATAACGCCGTGGCGTTGATGTTCCGCCTGGGGATGGCGCTGGTGCTGATCGGTCTGCTCGATCTCATGTACACGCGCCATAAATTCAAGAACGACATGATGATGAGCCGGCGCGAGCTCAAGGAAGAGGTCAAGCGCCGCGAGGGAGACCCGCTGATCCGCGCCAAGTTGCGCGAGCTGCAGCGCGAAAACCTCAAGCAGGCGGCCTCGGTGAAGCGCGTGCCCGAGGCCGACGTGCTGATCACGAACCCGGAACACCTGGCCATCGCGTTGCGCTACGAACGCGGCAGCATGTCCGCGCCGGTGCTGCTGGCGCGCGGCGCGGATTCGTGGGCCGCAGAGATGCGCGCGCTGGCGCGCCGCCACGGCATACCCATCTACCAGCGCCGCGGACTGGCGCGGCAGTTGTTCCGCATCGGTGCGCTGGGCCAGGCCATTCCCGCCGATTGCTACGTCGACGTGGCGCGCATCTACGCCGACCTGGATGCGAAACGCCGCGGCCTCGCCGAATACGAGGTGCGCCCATGAGTTTCTGGAAGCGCTTTTTCGGCGAGCAGACCGAGCTGGCACTGGTGGCCCTGCTGGGCGGCATCCTGCTGGTGCTGTTCGCGCCCATCCCGCCGGGGCTGCTGGATTTCCTGCTGATCGCGAACTTCTCGTTCGCGCTGCTGATCCTGCTGCTGACCTTCTACATGGGCCGGCCACTGGAGTTCTCCACGTTCCCGTCTCTGCTGCTGGTGGCGACGCTGTTCCGCCTGAGCCTGAACATCGCCGCCACGCGCCTGATTCTCTCGGAAGCCAACGCCGGCCACGTGATCGCGGCGGTGGGCAACCAGGTGGTCGGCGGCAACTACGTGATCGGCCTGATCGTGTTCCTGGTGCTGATCATCGTGCAGTTCGTGGTGGTCACGAATGGTGCGCAGCGGGTCGCCGAAGTCGCGGCGCGCTTCACGCTGGATTCCATGCCCGGCAAGCAGATGAGCATCGATGCGGACCTGAACATGGGCCTCATCGACCAGAACGAGGCGCGTGAGCGTCGCAAGCAGATCGAGAAAGAGGCCAACTTCTACGGCGCGATGGACGGTGCGTCGCGCTTCGTCAAGGGCGATGCCATCGCCGGCATCCTGATCATCCTGGTCAACATCATCGGCGGCCTGACCATCGGCGTGGCGCAACACGACATGGCCTGGGGCGAGGCGCTGTCCACCTACACGCTGCTGACCGTGGGCGACGGCATCGTGACGCAGGTGCCGGCGCTGATCATCGCCACGGCCACCGGCATCATCGTCACGCGCGCGGCTTCGGATGCGCGCCTGGGCGAGGAAGTCGCCAGGCAGGTCATGTCGTACCCGCGCGTGATCGCCATCGTTGCGGTGGTGTTGTGTGCGCTGGCATTCATGCCCGGCCTGCCACTGTTGCCCGTGGTCCTGATCGCGGCGGGCATGGCGGCGCTGTTCTGGATGGCGCATCGCAAGGGAACGGCCGCCACGGAACCGGACAAGGCCGCCACCGACAGCAAGGCGCCCGGCGAGAGCGACGATCTCTACAAGGCGCTCAAGGTCGATCCGGTGGAAATCACCATCGGCAGCGAGCTGATCAGCCTGGTCGGTGAAGAAGGCAAACTACTGGCCGACAAGCTGGGCTCGATCCGCAAGCAATACGCGCTCGACATGGGCGTGGTGCTGCCGCCGGTGCGCGTGCGCGATGAAAAGCGCATGGCGCCGACGCGCTACGAGATCCGCATCTTCGGCTCGCGCGTGGCCGACGGCGAGGTGTATCCCGACCGGCTGCTGGCCATCAACCCGGGCGGCACGCGTCCGCCGCTCGACGGTGTCACGGCCATGGATCCGGCCTACGGATTGCCGGCGGTGTGGATCGGCGAGCCGGCGCGCGCCACCGCGCGGTCGGGCGGCTACACGGTGGTGGACGCGGCCATGGTGTTCCTGACGCATGTGTCCGAGGTGCTGCGCCAGAACGCGCCCAACTTCATCACTCGCGCGGAGACCGAAAAAATCATCGCGCGCGTTCGCGAGGCGCAGCCGGCGCTGGTCGACGACCTGTTCCCCAAGACGCTGTCCTTTGGCGATCTGCAGCGCGTGCTGCAGAACCTGGTGCGCGAGCGCGTGCCGATCCGCAACGTGGAAGCCATCCTCGAAGTGCTCGCCGACTTCGGCGGCCGCGTCAAGGACGCCGACATGCTGACCGAACACGTGCGCGAGCGGCTCGGCAGCGTCATCTGCCAGCAGATCACCGACGGACGCGGCGAGATGCAGGTGTTGACCTTCGACTCCGGTGTCGAGCAGACCATCAGCAGCGCCATCCGCACCATCGAGGAAAAATCCGCGCTGGTGCTGGATCCGCGCGTGGCCGAGCAGGTGTTGCGCAAGCTGTCCGAGGAGGCCGATCGCATGGCACGCACCAATGTGCGGCCGGTGCTGCTGTGTCCGCCGACGCTGCGTCGCCACGTGCGCCGTTTCACCGAGCGGCTGGTGCCGAATCTCTCCGTGCTGTCGCTGAATGAAGTGCCGGGCCACGTCAGCCTGCGCGGCTTCGGGGTGGTGAAGGTATGAGCACACCCGACGTCACCACGCTGATCGCGTCGGCCAACATCAGCCGCAGCGGCCAGACCGCGCAACGCGCGCCGCGCCGGGGCAGCGTATTCGACGAGCTGACCATCGGCCAGCACCTGCGCCTGCAGGTATTGCGGCAGCTCGAGCAGCAGCGCTACGAGGTGGCCTTCGGCGGCCGCCGGCACGTGGTGGAAAGCCGCGTCGCGCTGCAGCCCGGCTCGCAGGTTTCCGCGCAGGTGGAGGCCAAGGGCGAGAAGCTGGAGCTGCGTTACCTCGATACCGGTCCGCGCGCCGGCTCACCGGAGGAATCGCTCGACGCCTTCGTGTTGCCGCTCGAGCACGGCCAGGCGGGAGACGACGCGGGCCCGGCGCCGCCGTGGCTGGCCGCGCTGGCCGCCCAGTACCGCGTGCCGCTGGATGCGCGCGCGCGCGAGGCCATCGAGCGTGCCGCCGCGAAAGCCGGCGATCCGGAGCTCATGACGCGCGGCGGGCTGTTCCTGCAGAAGCTGCTGCGGCATGTCGACGCTCAAGACCTGCAGTCGCTCTATCGCACGCTGAGCCCGGCTGAAACCTCGGCGGCTGCCGCATTCACGCAGGCACCCATCGGGCTCGACGATCTTTCCGGAGCCGACGACGTGGCGGCCACGTTGGCCGACGCGCTCGAGGCGCCGCGAGACGCTACGGGTGCGCGGGTTCCCAACGTCGGCGCGGACTCGGACGGCGGCGATGGCGCCGAACAGGATTCGCAGCGTGCGGCGCGGCTGTTGAACCTGCAGGACGAGGGCAGCGTCGCGTGGCGCTTCGGCACCTTGCCGCTGCTGGTGGGCGGACAGCTCATCGAGCTCGACCTGGTGATGTTTCGCGAGCGCGACTCCCAGACCAAGCGCGGCGCGCTGCGCCGCCTGGTCATGACCCTGGACACCACCCATTTCGGGCGCGTGCACGTCGAGGCGCGCGCGGTAGATAGCCGGCTCATGGTGAAGATGAGCGCCGCGAGCAGCGATGCCGTCGAGGTCCTGTCCGCCTACGGCGCGGACGTGCGCGCCGCGATCGAGCGGCTGGGCTGGGCGGTCGACGACATCCGTTACGAGATCACTGCGCCGCATACCGGCGCCGCCCAGTCGGTAGTCCATCACGTGCTGTCGGCGGGCACCGTCGACCAGGAGCTGTGATGACGGACGAGAAACTGCAACGCGTGGTGGGTGTGAGCTACGAGCCGGGCGAGATGGCGCCCACCGTGGTGCTCAAAGGCGCGGGCATCGCGGCCGAGTCGGTGCTCGATGCCGCGCGACGTTCCAGTGAGCCACCGCCCGTGGTGCGCGACGCGGCGCTGGTCGACCAGCTCTACCGGATTCCCATCGATGCGCCCATCGGGCGCGAGTTGTTCCCGGTCATGGCGACGCTGCTGGCGCACGTCGTGCACCTCGACCGGTACATGCAGGATCAAGGAGTCAGCAAATGAGTGATGCAATAGCAGCGCTTTCCGAGGCCATGCGCAATGACGCCGAAACGCTGCGCGTGATCGGCCAGAACGTTTCCAACATCGACACGGTGGCGTACCGGCGCGAGATCGCGGTGATGCGCTCGAGCTTCGACCAGGCGGCCGACCTGGCCCGCACGGAGCTTGCGACGACGGCCGAGCTGGCGGCGCCGGTCGACTTCGAGACTGCCGTCGATCAGCGGCCCGGCACACTCAAGGCCAGCAGCGAGGCGCTGCACCTGGCATTGGAAGGCCCCGGATTTTTCGTCGTGGACACACCGCAGGGTGAGGCGCTGACGCGCCGCGGCGATTTCCGGCTCGACAGCGAAGGACGGCTGGTCACGCAGCGGGGGCTGCCGGTGCTCGGCGAAAACGGTCACGTGCAGATCGCGGGCACGCCACAGATCGCGGTGGACGGCGCGGTGCGCGTCGATGGCGCGGTGGTCGCGCAGCTGCGCATCGCGCAGGTGGCGCCCGGAGCGCCGCTCACGTCACTGGGCGCCGACCTATACGGCGGCGAGCAACTGCCGCAGGGCGATTCCTCGGCGCGCGTGCGCCAGGGTTTTCTCGAAGCATCCAATGTGGAATCGGTGCAGGAAATGATCCGGCTCATCGAGACCATGCGGCACTTCGAGAGCGTGCAGCGTTTCGTGCGCGGCTACGACGACATGATGGGCAAGGCAATCAGCGAACTCGGCAAGGTCTAAGGAGATTCATCGATGACAGACGCACTTTATGTTGGGGCGACCGGGATGCGCGCGCAGCAGACCCAGGTGGACACCATCGCCAACAACCTGGCGAACGTGAACACCGTGGGATTCCGGCGCGAGTCGGTCAACTTCTCCAGCGTCATGGCGGCGCTGCAGAGCGGTGCCACCGATCCGCTGGGCGCCGCCCTGCGCGACAATCTCGAGGCGCGCGGCGCCGGTGCGCTGGCGTCGCTGCAGCTGTCCACCAACGGCGGCGAGCTCAAGCCCACGCAGCAGCCGCTGGACGTGGCCATCGAGGGCAGTGGCTTCTTCGAAATCCTGTTGCCCGACGGCACGCCGGCGTACACGCGCGCGGGAGCATTCTCGCTGAATTCCGACGGCATGCTGGCCAGCGCCGGCGGGCTGCCGCTCTCGGCGCGCATCGCGATGCCACCCGATGCCAGCAACCTGCGCATCACGCGCGATGGCCTGGTGATCGCCGATCTGCCGGATCGCATGGACGTGGAGCTCGGCAACATCGAGATCGCGGCCTTCGCCAATCCGGCGGGACTGCAATCCATCGGCGACAACCTGTACCGGCCCACCGAGTCCAGCGGTGAGATGCAGCTCGGCACGCCGGCCAGTGCCGGCAATGGCGCCCTGCGGCAGGGCTTTCTCGAGGCCTCGAACGTGCAGCTGGTGGATGAGCTGGTGTCGCTCATGGTGGCGCAGCGCAGCTTCGAGATGAACAGCAAGGTGGTGCAGGCCGCCGACCAGATGCTGGGCATCACCAACTCGCTGTATCGCGGCGGATGACCGGCGCCATGCTCGAGCGGTGCCAATACGTGTCGATCGCGTGGCTTGCGGCCAGCCTCGCGTCGCCTTCCTTCGCGGGCACGCAGACGCTCGAGCAGCTGTTGAGCGAGCGCCGTGCCGACGTGGCGCGCTGGCAGGTGCAGCCGCTGGCGAACGAGGCCGCTGCCATTCGGGACTTCGCGCACGCGCAGGTCGGGCGCATCGGTGCGCGCACGCCGGTGCGTTTCGCGGACGGACGCGTTCATTGGTATGCGGTCGCCGGCTTTCGCGACGTGCTGGTCAGCGCGCGCACCATCGAGAGCGGCGCGCCGGTGAGCACCGCCGACACCCGGCTCGAGTCGCGCGATGTGCTGGCGCTGGGTTGCGAGCCCTTGCCTGAGCTCGAGTCGCGCTGGCGCGCGCGCCGGCGGCTCGCGGCCGGCGAAGTGCTGTGCGATTCCAGCATCGAGCCCGCGCCGGACGTCGAGCGCAATCGCGCCGTGACGCTGACCGCGCATAGCGGCGGCATCCAGGTGAGCCGCGTGCTGATCGCCACCGGCGACGCGCATGCCGGCGAGCGCGTCCGGCTGCGCGACAGGTCCAGCGGCGACAGCTTCATCGGCATCGTGACGGGCCCGGGCGCTGCCCGTTTAGGAGCAGAAAGATGATCGACAGAACCCTGACAGGAATTCTCACCGCGTTGCTCGCGCTGATGCCGGTTGCCGCCGCCGCCGCAGATGCCGGGGCCACGCCACGCTCGCTGTTCTCGGATCGGCGCGCGCAGATGCCCGGCGATGTGCTGACCGTGCTCATCAGCGAAGTGGCCTCGATGAGCACCCAGGCGCAGACCCAGCTGCGCAAGGGCGAGTCCGCCAGCGCGAACCTGCTGCAGCGTGACGGCGAGATCCAGCTCGCCAATGTCGGCTTCGACAGCCAGTTCGCCGGCGGCGGACAGATGGAGCGCAGCGGCACGCTGCTCGCGCGTCTGTCGATGCAGATCGACTCGATCGACGCCAACGGCAACTTCATCGTGTCCGGCGAGCAGCTCATCGTCGTCAACAACGAGAAGCAGAAGATCCGCGTCACCGGGCTGGTGCGCCCCGATGACATTTCCTCGGACAACACCATTCCGTCGTGGCGCGTGGCCGGCGCCAACATCCAGTTGCTGGGGGACGGAATCCTCACGAAAAAGGCCCGACCCGGAATCCTCACCTGGCTGCTGTCGCTGTTCGGGGAATAGGCCATGCACAAACCACTCTTATATATAGGGACCCTGACGCTGTTGGCGCTGCTGGCACAGCCGGCCGGGGCCGCCGTGCGCATCAAGGACCTGGCGCGTTTCGACGGCGTGCGCGAGCAGCCCATCATCGGCTACGGCATCGTCGTGGGCCTCTCCGGCACCGGCGATTCGCAGCGCAGCGTCGCGACGCTGCAGTCCGTGTCCAACATGTTGCGCGAATTCGGCCTGGTGGTGCCGCCGTATGCCGTGTCGAGCCGCAATGTCGCGGCCGTGATCGTCACCGCGGATCTGCCCGGCGCGGTGCGCGCCGGCGATCGCTTCGACGTCAATGTCGCGGCGATGGGTGATGCGCGCAGCCTGGCCGGCGGCACCCTGCTGATGACGCCGCTCATGGCCAACAACAAAGTGGCCTATGCCATGGCGCAAGGACCGCTGGCCGTGGGCGGTTACAAGTTCGAACAGCGTGGCACCTCGGCGCAGAAGAATTTTCCCACCGCGGGCACGATCCCCGAGGGCGCCATCGCGCAGCGCTCACTGGAGTCCGAGCTGGTGGGCAGCTCCGGCACGCTGGAGCTGCTGCTCGATGAGCCGGACTACACCACGGCCACGCGCGTGGCCGCCGCCATCAACACCGAGCTCACGCCCGGTGCCGCCACGGCCGTGGATTCGGGACGCGTGAGAATCGCCCTTCCCACCGTCGACAACGGTCGAACGAACCAAGTGGCGGCGGTCTCGATGATGGCGCGCATCGAATCCATCGCCATCAATCCCGACATCGCGGCGCGCGTGGTGGTGAACGAACGCACCGGCACGGTGGTGTCGGGCGGCGATGTCTATCTATCGGCGGTCACCGTGAGTCATGGGGACCTGCGGGTTTCCATCGTCGAACGCTTCGCGTTCTCGCAGCCCGAGGACGTGGCCGTATTCGGCCGTGCCAGCGGCGTCCGAAGTTTCGCGCGTCCCGAGGCCGAGGTGCACGTCTCGGAAGACCAGGCCACGGCCGTGAGTCTTCCGACGGGCGCAACCATCGCACAGCTGGTCGAGGCTTTACGCGCCATCAAGGTCACGTCGCGCGACGTCATCGCCATCCTGCAGGGCATCAAGCGCGCCGGCGCGCTGCATGCCGAGCTCGTCATTCAGTAAGGAGATTCACATGCTCAATGTCGATCCGGTCCTCGCATTGCTGAGTCGCGCGCTCGATGCCGCGGCGCTGCGCCAGTCGGTGCACGCCACCAACATCGCCAACGTCGACACCGAAGGCTACAAGCGGCTCGAAGTCGTCTACTCGGCCGAGCTGCAGCGGCTCAATGCCGAGGGACCTGCGCTGGACACCGAGCAGGCCCTGCAGTGGTCGCAGGTCGAGCCGGAAGTGGTGGAGTCCGCCGAAACGCGCGTGCGGCTGGACACCGAGATGGCGCAGATGGCGGAGAACGCCGTGCGCTACCAGGCCTTGATAGGCGCCATCGATCGCACCCTGGGAACACTGCGTTATGCCGCGCGCGACGGCAGGGAGGGCTGACATGGGCATGTTTGGAATCCTGGACATCAGTTCGGCGGGCATGGACGTGCAGCAGGCACGCCTGGAAGCCGCCGCCAGCAACATCGCCAATGCACGCACCACCGGCGAGAACGGCGCGGTCTACCAGCCGCTGACCGTGGTGGTACGCAGCGCCATCGCCCAGGAAATGGGCGCCGCCGGTACACCCATCGACACGGCAAACCTGCCGCTGCCCACGGCCGAAGTGGTCACGCAGGATGTCGCGCCCAAGCTGGTGTACGACCCCGGGCATCCGGATGCCGATGAACGCGGCATGGTGTCGCTGCCCGGCGTCGACCCGGTCAGCTCCATGCTCGATCTCATTTCGATCTCGCGCGGCTACGAAGCCAACCTGCGCGCGTTCGACATCACGCGCTCGCTCCTGCAGCGCACGCTGGACCTGGGGAAGAACCGATGAGCGTCGAAGCCATTGCCGCGGTGGGCACGCAACTCGCCACCACGACGCCCGCCGTCGCACAACCCGCGTTGCTCACGCCGCCGGCCGACACCGGCGCGCTCGCCTCGATGACGGACCTGCTGGGCAGCATGCAGGCGCAACCCGGCGACAGCCTGTTCGACCGGCTGGTCGATTCGCTCGGTGAAATCGACTCCGGCATGAAGCGCAGCCGCGAAGCGACCACCGAAATCGCGCTGGGCCAGACGGACCATCTGCACCAGGTGCTCATCGATGCCGAGCGCACCCGGCTGCAGTTCGATCTCGCGATGTCGATGCGCAATCGCGTGCTCGAGGCGTACCAGGAAATCATGCGCATGCAGGTTTGAGGTAAACATGAGTCAGTGGTTAGAGACGATGCCGGCACGTACCAAGGTGGCGATCGGCGTGGGAGTGGCGGTGATACTCATCGCCACCGTGGCATTCGCGTGGTGGGCGATGCGCACCGAGTACGCGGTGCTGTTCAGCCGGCTGACGGAGGCCGATGCCGCGGGCATCGTGACCGAGCTCAAGAAGCAGAAGGTGGACTATCAACTGGGCGACGGCGGCACCTCGATCCGCGTGCCCGCCGAACGCGTGCACGACATTCGGCTGGCGCTGATGTCGAGCGGCACGCCACTGGCCGGTGGGGTGGGTTTCGAGATCTTCGATCGCCAGGGCCTGGGTGCCACCGAGCAATCCCAGCGCGTGTCGTTCCAGCGCGCGCTGCAGGGTGAGCTGGCGCGCACCATCGGCGCACTCGACGGCGTGCAGCAGGCGCGCGTGCACCTGGTGCTGTCCGAATCGACCTTGTTCCGGCGCGACCGGCAGGAAGCGCGCGCCTCGGTGAGCCTCAAGCTCGAGCCGGGCAACGTGCTGCAGAACGCGCAGATCTTCGGCATTCAGCGCCTGGTCGCGGCGGCCGTGCCGGGCCTGGACATCGGACGCGTGGTGGTCACCGACCAGCACGGCATCACCCTGTCGGCATCCGATGCGCTCACCGTCGGCGGAGCGACCGGCGAGGGGCGCCTGTCCATGAAGCGCGAGGTCGAGGAATACGTGACGCGCAAGATCGTCGCCTTGCTCGACCGCGCCTATGGGCCGGGCCGCGCCATCGTCAGCGTCGACGCCACGCTGAACTTCGACGAGGTGCGCCGCACGGTGCAGGACCTCATGCCGACCAATGGCCAGAACGTGCGCCGCCGCCGTCAGACCACGGCCGGCACGGCGCTGGATCCGGCTGCGACTTTCCAGGAGGACGTGACGCCGCGCGGTACCACCGACACCGAATACGACTACGGGCGGCGCGTCGAACAGGTGGTGGCGGCGCCCGGCGGCGTCACGCGCCTCTCGATCGGCGTGATCGTGCCCGGCAACATGGACCTCGCCACGCAGCAACGCATCGAGGACCTGGTGCGCGTGGCCGCCGGCCTCAACGAGACCCGCGGCGACGTGGTCGTGGTGCAGAACCTGGATGGCATAGGCTCCGAAGGCAGCGTCGCGCTTCCCGCGGCCGCGGATCCGCTCGCCGCCATCGAAGCAGCGGTTCCCGCGGTCGTGCCCGCCGCTGCTCCCGCGGCCGCGGCGGCCGTGCGCTGGCAACCCTGGTATCCCTGGGCGGGCGGAGCGGCGTTGCTGTTGATCATCGTCATGGTGTTGCTGCTGCGCCGGGGCGGCACGGACGCACGCTTGTCGGATGACGAGCGGGCGCGGCTGCTGGCCGACGTCAAGGCCTCGCTGGCCGGACGTGCCGCATGAGCAGCGAGGAACTGCTGGCCCGACTGTCGCGGCTGGACGCGCACGACCGCGCCTGGTTGTTAGGCGAGCTGCCGGCGGCCATGCGCCGCGAGCTGGCGACGCTGCTGTCGGACGAGCCGGAACGCGCTGCGCCCGCGCTTGCGGTGACCCCCAGCGGCTGGGAGGCACTGGATACGCAGCGGCTCGCCACGGTTTTCGAAGCAGAGCCCGCCTGGCTGGTCAGCGCGGCGACGCGCGGCACCGAGCCGCGTTGGCGGGATCGCCTGTTGCACGCCATGGGTTCGCGTCGGCGGCATGAGATCGAGCTCGCGGACCGCAGCGGCGGCACCTTCGGCGCGCGCGCGGCGAGCTGCCTGCTCGAAGGCTGCCGTGAACGCCTGGCCGCGGGCGTCGAACCGGCCCGTGATTCCACGCCCAGGCAGGGCTTCGCCGCGTTGCTCGACCAGATGAAGGAACGCTTCTCATGATCCTGCGCGGTGCGATCTTCACGGCCGAGCGGCGTCACCTGGGGGCGCAATCCGTATCCAGCATGTCCGTGCCCGCGCCGGATTCACTGCCCAATCTGATGGCCGCAGGTGTCGAGGAAGACGCGGCCATCTACGAGATGCGCGCGCCCGAGCCGGCGCCATTGTCGTCGGATCGCGTGGCGAGCTGGCTGGTCACACAGGATGGAGCCACGCGCACCGCGCTCGCGTCCCTGCTGAGTGACGAGCTCGCGGCGCTACGCGACGCGGCCCAGGAAGAGGGCTATGCGCGCGGCCACGCCGAGGCCATGAAGGAAGCGCGCGAGAAAGTCAGCGGCGCCATCGCAGTGCTCGAGACCTTGCACATCGAGGCCGAGACCGCATTCGCGCGTGAGCTGGCGCAACTTCAGGAGGCCTGCGCGCAGATCGTCGCCGAGGCATTTTTCAAGCTCGCCGGCAGCGCGCTGGCCACACCCGAGGCGGTGGTGGGCGTGGTCGCGGAAGTCCTGAAGCGCGTACGCGAGGAGCGCGAGCTGCGCATTCACGTGAATCCGCAGGATCTGCCGCTGCTGCGCACCGCGGAGCCCGGGATCGCCGCCAGCCTGCCGGGCCGCAACTACACGCTGGTGCCCGATGCGCGCGTCGCAGCCGGCGGCTGCATGGTCGAATCGACACTGGGCAGTCTGGATGGGCGACTCGAGGTGCAGCTGGCCGGCCTCGTGGCCACGTTGCGCGCCGCCAAGGATCCGGGAGTGCGCACATGATTGCGGCACGCCAGCTCGCGGAACGCATGCGCAGCGGCGACTGGGTGCGTCGCATCGGTCGCATCGTGCGCTTCGTCGGCCTGACACTCGAGTCCTCCGGACCGGACGCGCGCGTCGGCGAGATCTGCGAGATCCATGCGCGCGGCGGTCGCGGTGTCACGCTGGCGGAGGTGGTCGGGTTCTCCGAGCAGCGTGTGCTGCTCATGCCTTTTGGGGACCTGCAGGGCATCGAAATCGGCAGCGAAGTCATTGCCACCGGGCGCGACCGCCGAAGTCGCGGTGGACGAGCAGTTGCTGGGCCGGGTCATCGACGGCTTCGGCCGACCGCTGGACGATGCGCCACTGGACCTGCCGGCGGCGCGCACTGCGCTCTATCCACCACCGCTCAACCCGCTGCACCGGGGCATGGTGCGCGACATCCTGGAAACCGGCATTCGCGCCATCGACACGCTGCTGACGCTGGGTCGCGGCCAGCGCATCGGCATCTTCGCCGGCAGCGGCGTCGGCAAGAGCACGGTGCTCGGCATGCTGGCGCGCGAGGTCAAGGCCGACGTATCCGTCATCGCACTCATCGGTGAGCGCGGACGCGAGGTGCGCGCCTTCATCGAAGAAGGATTGTCGCCCGAGGCGCGCAAGCGATCGGTGGTGGTCGCGGCCACCTCGGATCAGCCGCCGCTGGTGCGCCGGCGCGCGGCCTTCCTGGCCACGGCGGTCGCCGAATACTTTCGTGACGCCGGGCACAATGTCTGCCTGACCATGGACTCGATCACGCGCGTCGCCATGGCGCAACGCGAAATCGGCCTGGCGGCGGTGAGCTGCCCACCGCGCGCGGCTATACGCCGTCGGTGTTCACCATGCTGCCGCGCCTGCTGGAACGCGGTGGCGTTGGCAACGGCAAGGGATCGCTGACCGCGCTGTACACCGTGCTGGTGGAAGGCGACGACGTGAACGAGCCGATCTCCGATACGGTGCGCTCCATCCTCGACGGACACATCGTCCTGTCGCGCGACATCGCGCATCGCGGGCGTTATCCGGCCATCGACGTCACGCGCAGCATCAGCCGCCTGGCCACGGCGTTGATCTCCGAGAAGGAGCGCGCCGTGGTGACCGATGCCGTGAAAGTCATGGCGACTTACGAAAGCTCACGCGATCTCATCGAAGTCGGCGCCTATCGCGCCGGCACCACGCCGGCGGTCGACCGCGCAATCCTGCTGATGCCCGCCCTCGAGCAATTCCTCGCACAGCGGCCCGACGAATCCGAAGCGCGCGCCGTGGCCTGCAAACGTCTCGAGGGCCTGCTGGCCAGCCGAAGTGCAGGACGCCAGGCCCAAACTACCGCGCATCACGGCAGCCGCATCATGAGCGACCGCAGGAAGCAGCGCCTCGAACTCCTGTATCGCCTGCGCGAGATGAGCGTCGAACAGGCGCGCGCCGAGCACGTGGCCGCCCAGACCGAGCTCGACGAGCGCCGCGAGCGCGCCGATGCCACGCAGCGGCGGCTCGCCGAGCTGGACGAATGGACCGTGGCGAAAATCTCGCAGGGCGTTGCGGTGGTGCCCGAGCTGTTGCACCAGGCGCATCTGTACCGCGGCGCCGAAAAAAATACGCTGGAACAACAGCGTGCCGAGCAGGCGAAACAGGACGAGCTGACCGAAGCCGCGCGCGGCCAGCTCAGCGCGAGATTCGAAGAATTGTCGGTGGTCGAGCGCCTGGCAGCGCGCCGGGCCCAGGCCGCCACCCATGAAGAAATACGCCGCGGCTTCGTCGATCTCGACGAAGCGGGGATCCCGCAAGCAATACGAAGCGAAGGAGTAAGCCATGGCCATCGATGCAATCGGACTCGCAGGTTCGACGGACACGAGCGTCCCGAAGAACGCGTCGATCTCGCAGGAGGCATTCCTGAAGATCCTGCTGACGCAGCTGCGGTTTCAGGATCCGCTCAAGCCGGTGGACAACCAGCAGTTCCTCGCGCAGCTGGCGCAGTTCAGCGCCATCGAGATCAACCGCCAGCAGAGCGAGAAGATCGACACGCTGCTGCAGATGAATTCCACCGGGCAGGCCATCGGGCTGCTCGGCCAGCAGGTCGAGGTGCAGGGCGCCGCCGGCGCGGGTGTCGGAGACGTGACCGCGGTGTCATTCCGCACCGGTGAGCCGACGCTCAGCGTGAAGACCGCGTCCGCAACATTGATCGACGTCAGGTTGCGCGACGTGCGGCTGATACAGGAGGGCAACTGATGTTAGGCACCATCTATGTCGGCATGGCGGGCATGAACGCCTATTCCAAGGGTCTCGACGTCATCAGCAACAACGTCGCCAACCTCAACACCACGGGCTACAAGGCCGGCGTGGCCAGCTTCGCCGAAGTGGTATATCGCAACGGCGCGGGCGCCATGCGCGGCAGCTCCGGAGCCACCATCAGCGGCGCCGGCGTGCACGTGAACGCCGAGCAGCAGAATTTCCGCCAGGGCGAGATGCGCCAGACGAACAATTCGCTGGATGCGGCGCTGGACGGCAACGGCTTCTTCGTGTTCGACCGTGACGGTCAGCGTTACTACTCGCGCGCCGGGCAGTTCGAGTTCGACAAGGACGGCTTCCTGATCGACCGCATCAGCGGCGCACGCGTCCTGGTCAGCAGCGAGAGCAGCTCGCTCGGCAGCCTGCAGATCGACCCGTTCCGCGTGTTCCAGCCGCGCGCCACCACCGAGGTGAAGCTCTCCGGAAACCTGGCGCGCACCGGATCCTCGACCTTCGATCTGACCAACCTCAGGTCATCGACTCCAGCGGTGCCAAACAAACCCTCAAGGTGCGCTTCGTCCGCGCGGACGACCCGAGCAACACCCCGACGGACGACGACACCGGCGATGACACCGGCACAGCTGACGACACCGAAACGACTCCGCCGGCATTGACGTGGAAGGTGGAGGTTCTCGACAGCGACAACAAGGTGCTGGGCAGCGGCACGCTGGTGTTTCAACAGCGACGGCACGCCGGCCGGCACCAACACCGCCATCACCGCCACCGTCAAGCCCAAGAACCTGCCGGAATTCTCGTTGGCGCTGAACTTCGGCGAGGCCGGAAGCTACGCCGGCGTCACCAGCCTGCTCAGCAATTCCACGTCTTCGGTGCAGTTGCTCAAACAGGACGGACTCGAGATGGGGACGCTGGCCGGCATGACTTTCGACGAACGCGGCAATCTCGAAGTCACGTACTCGAACCAGGAGAAAAAGAAGATAGGCCGCCTGGTGCTGGCGCGCTTCGATTCGAGCGGCGACCTGACCTCGGTGGGTGACGGGTTGTACGTCACGCAGCAGGGACGTGCGCCGCAACTCGCAGGCGGCATGGACTTCGGCCTGGGACGCGTCAGCGGCGGCAATCTCGAATTGTCCAACGTCGAGCTGACCGAGCAGTTCGCCGATCTCATCATCATCCAGCGCGGCTACCAGGCCAGCTCGCAGATGACCTCGGTGGCCAATGAAATGTTGCAGCAGCTGCTCTCCATGCAGAGTGGCCGATGAAGGCGCAGCCCTTGTTGTTCCTGGGTGAGCGCCGGCGCGCAGCGCTGCTGGAGCGGGTCGGCGCGGCCGCGCGCCGCTGGCGCCAGCTGTGGGCGCCACAGGCGGCGGACACCTTCGAGGCCAGTTGCGCCGCGCCCGAGGCGGGTGGATTCACGGCGCCGGTGGCCTCGGTGGCCACCAGCGCCTGGCAGTTCGAAGTCGCCGGCGAACGAATCGCCGTACTGCTGTTGCCGCATGCCACCTTTGCCTGGAGCGTGCACGAGACCGGCAGCGTGCCGCTGGATGGCGCGACGTCAGTGGCGTCCAACTCGCTCGGCGAGCGGCTCGAGATGGAGGTCGCGCGCAGCCTGTTGCAGGAGGTGTGCGGCATGGAAAAGCGCGAGGTGGCCAACGTGTCGCGCGCGTCGCTGGACGCACTCGGTGACTGGAGCCGCGCCGCGCGCGCCTGGACGGTGCCGGTGAAGGCCGCGGGCGGACGCGGTTTCACGCTGCTGGTCTCGGCCGCGCGCATCGAGGCGCTGGCGCCGGCGCGCGCGGTGACGGGATCGGAGGCGCTGGCCCCACGCCGTGAGGCGGTCGGCGAAAACACCGTCACGCTGCGAGCGCTGATCGGTGAAACGCGAATGCCCGTGGGTGAGCTCGCCGATCTCGCGCTCGACGACGTATTGGTGCTCGATCAGCCGCTCAATGAGCCCATCGCCGTCGTCTGCGGCAAGTCCGCGGCGCCAGTGGTCGCCGGAAATCTGGGCCGGGCCGGCGCACGACGCGCCATCAAGATCACGGGCGCCAAAGCCTGACAAGAGCCTGACAAGAAAGGGGAACAAATGACTTCCAAAGTAGTGAACAGCATCGACCTGCCCATCCTGCACGCGGGTGGTGTCAACGCGCAGACCCGTCTCGGCGAACGCCTCGACCTCATCGAGCACGTGAACGTGCGCGTGACCGTGTCGCTGGGGGAGACCGAGATCCCGATTTCACGCCTGTTCTCGCTGGCCAGCGGCGATGTGCTGGCACTGGATCGCGAGGCCGATGCGCCGGTGGACATTCGCGTGAACGAGAGACTGGTGGCGCGCGGAGTGCTGGTGGCGGTGGGCGACCAGTTCGGCGTGCGCATCACCGAGATCGAAGCGCGCTAGATGCGACATTGGCGACATCTGCTCGGCGTCGTGGGCGCGGGTCTGCTCCCGCGGCTGGCCTGCGCGCTCGAAGCGACCCGCGAGGGCGCCGAGAAACTCAAGGGCTTTGGACTCGCCGAGGGTTCGTCGACGCCGGCCTTCGGCCGGATCATGGTCGTGTTCCTGCTGCTGGCGGCTCTTGCCTGGGCGGCCGCCTGGCTGCTGCGCCGGTTTTCATCGCGCTGGGGCGCGCGCTTCGGCCTGGGCGGCATCGGCGGCGCCGGCGCCAGCCCGATTGTTCACGTGGCGCGCAGTAGTTTGCCCGGCGGCATCGCCTGTCACCTGGTCGAGGCGCAGGGCAGCAGGGTCCTGATCACGGTCTCGCGTCACGGCGTGACGTCGTTGTTGCTCGGCGCGGCAACCCCGCCGCCGGAGTCCGCGCCATGAAGGGGTTGTGGCTGCCGCTGGCCTTGCTCGCGTTCACCGGGGTCGCGTTCGGCGCCGAACCTGCCGCGGGCATGACGGCGCCGCTGACCATCACGCTGGATGCGGGCGCAAAGAGTGGCGCCGTGTCGGATGCGCTGCGCATCGTGATGCTGCTGACGCTGCTCGCGGTGCTGCCGGCCATCCTGATCGCGATGACGTCATTCACGCGCACTATCATTGTCCTGTCCATGTTGCGCCACGCCTTCGGCATGCAGGACACGCCGCCCAACATGGTGCTGGTGAGCCTGGCGTTGTTCCTGACGCTGTTCACGATGGCACCGGCCTTCCAGGCAGCGTACCGGGACGGCATCCGGCCCATGGCCGACAACCAGATCACCATGGAGTCCGCGGTTACGCAGACCGTGAAGCCGCTGCGCGAGTTCATGATCCGCCAGACCCGCGAGAAGGACCTGGCCTTGATCCTGGAAATCGCGCGCGTCGAAGTACCCGATTCCATCGATGAAGTGTCGACCATCCACGTCATTCCGGCCTTCCTGCTCAGCGAGCTCAAGACCGCGTTCACCATCGGATTCGTGATCTTCCTGCCGTTCCTGCTGCTCGATCTGGTGGTGTCCAGCGTGCTCATGTCGATGGGCATGCTCATGGTGCCGCCCACCATCATCTCGCTGCCCTTGAAGGTGCTGATGTTCGTGCTCATCGATGGCTGGGCCCTGATCGTGCGCTCGCTGCTGGGCAGCTTTCACTGACGAGGGGTCATGGAAGACTCCGCCGATGTCGAGCAGGATCGTGCACGCTGGCGCGAGTTCGCGTCGACGCGTAATCAGGAGCTGCGCAGCGCGCTCATACAACGCTACATCGGCCTGGCCAAGCTCACGGCCGCGCGCCTGTACCAGCGGCGCATCGACAATTCGGTGACGTTCTCCGACTACCTGCAGTACGCGCGCGTAGGCCTGGTCGAGGCCATCGATCACTACGATCCGGCGCGCGAGGTGCCATTCGAGGCGTTTTCCAGCTATCGCATCAAGGGCGCGGTGCTGAACGGGCTCGAGAGCGAGTCCGAGCTGGCCGCGCAACGCGCCTTCTGGTCGCGCCGCGCGCGCGACCGCTTCGAATCATTGAAGAATCACGAGACGCAGGGCGATCGGCGCGCCTCGCTCGAGGAACTGGTCAATCTCACGGTCGGCCTGGCGCTGAGCCACGTCATCGAACACGAAGACGGCGAGATCGTCGACGAGTCGCTGGCCGCGAATCCTTACGCGGTGACCGAGCTGGCGCAGCTGCAGCGCGCGGTGCGCTCGCTGCTGCCGGCGTTGCCGGAACGCGAGCGCGAGCTGATCCGGCGCCACTACGAGGAGCACGTGGAGTTCCAGCAGATCGCGGCGGAGTGGGGCGTGACCAAGGGGCGGGTTTCGCAGCTGCATGCGCAGGCGCTGCAACGCCTGCGGCAGATGCTCGGCCTCAGGCCGCGCGTCGACCGGACGCTCTAACGCGCCAGCTCGTCGAACAACAGGCCGAGGTCGCGGTTCGTGGACGCGTCACTGCCGAGCTGCTGCGCGACCTTGCTGATGATTTCCGCCATGGCGGGATCGAGAGTCACCGCGTCGCCCAGCTCGGAGGCCAGCACGGTTTCGACGAAGGCTTCGCGCGCACGGCGCCCATCGGTGGTGCCGACGACGCGCAGCCGCTGTCGCAGCCGTTCGCGCAGGGCCTCGCTGGCAGTGATGGCCGTGCGTGGCTGGGCGGTGATCGGGTCGCGCGCATTGCGCAGGCGTTGAGTGTCGGAGGTCTTGCCGCGGCTCTCGGCCCGTGAGCGGGTGAGGGTGCGGACCAGCTCGGCCAGCGAGCGCAGCGGATCGAGCATCGGTGTGTCGATCAGTGCTTGGTGTTGGCGGGATCACCGTACAGCGAGAAGTCGGTGCGCACTGGCGACGCAGCGCTCTTCTCCTGCGCCGGCACTGGCGCGGCCTGCGGCATGGGTGCCGGCTCGACCACGGTGCCGACGCGATCGATGACCAGGGTCATGTCGCGATTCAACGGTGCATTCTGCGTGTTGAGCTGGATGCCCTGGCGCAGCAGCGCCACGCAGCCTTCGAAGTCGTCGCGGATCAGCGCCTCGAGTCCACGCTTGAAGTATTTGAGCGCGGCGCTTTCCTCGAGCTCCTCGAGCGGCGCCCAGATCGCGAGCGAGTTATCCGGCCGCGCCATGGTGAGGTACAGCAGTCCGAGCTGGAAACGCGCGAAGTGCAGATTGGGGTCCAGCTCGAGCGCCGTGCTCATCTCGGTGACGGCCGCGTCGTATTCCTTCTGCTGCGCCAGCTCCGCGCCGAGCAGGTAGCGTAATTCGGCGTTACGCGGATCCTGATCCACGGCGGCCTTGATCTGTTTGAGGTCGGGCTGGTTCATGGGGCGTAAGCATACACCCGCGTCCCGCCGCCGCGAATCCGCTCGCGCTGCGCTAAACCGCGTCGCGCTTCGGCGGATAGCCTATTTCGGAGCCGGCTCCATCAGTGCCTGGTCTTCGAATGCTCGCACGCCACCGTGGCAACGGGCGGTGCGATCACCGTGCCGTTGCGCACCCTCTCGATCAACTGCGACATGTCATCGTTGAGCGTGGCGTTCTGCTTGTTGAGGTCGATGCCCTGCTGCAGGTAGCCGATGCAGCCGGAGAAGTCATCCCGGATCAGCGCCTCGAGCCCGCGCTTGAAGGCCTTCAAGGCCGCGGTTTCGTCCAGCTCCTCGAGCGGCGCCCACACCGTGAGCGAATCGTCGGGCTGCGACATGGTCAGGTACAGCAGGCCGAGCTGCAGGCGCGCGAAATGCAGCTTGGGATTGATGTCGAGCGCGGTGCGGATCTGCACCACGGCTTCCGGATACTCACGGCGTTCGGCCAGCTCGGCTCCTAACAGGTAGCGCAGCTCGGCGTTGCCCGGATCGCGGTTGATGGCGTCACGTAGTCGCAGCAGCTCTGAAGAATCCATGTCGCCTGCCTGAAAAAACCTGGCCGGTAGCATAGCCCAGGGATTCCCCCACCACGGCAAAGATTGCCCCGGCCCGACGTTATGCAAAGCCGGCCTCGCAGCCGGGCGCGCGAATTCGCGGATCGCTTTTCGAGACCCGCGGCCGCCCGCATCGCCCGGCGGCGCGCCGGCATCGCCCGGCGGTACCAGAATCCGATACCCGTCGCGCGACGTTGAGCGCGCCTAACTTCCCCACGTATGTTCGGTCCCGCGGCGCGCACCCGCGTGCACGAGGAGAACAAGATGGGGATTGCAAAGTGGTTAGTCGTCGCCGGCGCCGTCGCAGCGGCCACGAATGCGCAGGCTCAGGACGCACAAAAGACCCGGGCCTATATCGCGCCGTACGCGGGGTATACGCACCTGCGTCTCGACGAGGGGACCGTCTACCAGCAGACCGAGACGTACAAGTTCGACGCCTTGACGTTCGGCGCCTCGTTCGGTTTCCAGATGCCGGTGGGATTTCTCGCCGAGGTGGGCCGGTCGCACGCGATCCACGCGGATTTCTTCGACGAGCCCGGCGATTTCGAGCTCACGCACACCTCCGGCGCGGTGGGCTGGCGGATTCCGTTCGCCAACGGCTGGCACTTCACGCCGAAAGTCGGCCGCCTCAAGTGGGAGCTGTCATCCGACAACCGCATCATGCTCGACAGCCAGGGCGAGCGGCACTACGACATCCAGGGCTGGGACAACTTCTACGAGTTGAACCTGACGCGCCAGCTGAGCGACAACGTTTCCATGGGCGTCATCTTCAAGGACGTCGAGCAGGAGTTCGGCCACTCGCGTGCCGGTGCGTTCACGGTGTCATTCGCGTTCTAGGCCAGTTCCCACCCGGCGCGATACTGCCGCTTGAGCAGCGCGTCGGAGTCCGCCACGTTCTTCACCTTCATGGCAGCGCCGTCGTATTCGATCTTCCGCCCGGCATTGAGCGCGACCACACCTAGCAACATGATCTCGGTGAGGCGCGCGGAGTACTCGAACGGACTGGTGGTCTGCTGCGTGCCGCGGATGGCGTCGATCCAGTTCATCTCGTGGCTGGTCTTGATGCGCGCGTAGGTTTCCGGCGGCTTGCCGACGGCATCGTGCAGCGACTTTGGCAGCAGCCGCGGATTGAAGCCGTAGGTGTCGTGCATCAGCTTGCCCTTGGTGCCGATGTACAGCACGCCGCCGCCCTTGTTGAGCTCTTCGTTGCCCATCTCCACGGGCTTCGGCGGGGTCAGGCCGCCGTCGTACCAGGTCATCTTCACGGCGGGACGCGAACCCTTGGCGGGGAATTCGTAATACGTCGTCGATGCGCTCGGGTAGGTGTCCTTGTTGTAGGGCGTCGAGGTGGTCTCGATCGTGGTCGGGAAATCCAGGTCCAGCGACCAGAACGACGAATCGATGAGATGCGCACCCATGTCGCCGATGGCGCCCACGCCCCAGTCGGTCCAGCCGCGCCAGTTGAACGGGTGGTAGATAGGGTGGTAGTCGACCTGGCGCGCGCAGCCGAGGAACAGGTCCCAGGCCAGCTTGTCGGGCGGTGGATAGGAGCCGAAGGCATTCGCCTCGCGCTTCATCACGCCATCCATGTTCCAGGGAAGACTGCGTGCGTCGCCGGGCAGCGGGGCAGGGCGCGGAACGCCCTGCGGCCAGTAGGCCAGCGGGCGGTTGGTCCAGACGTGCACCTCGGTGACCGTGCCGATGGCACCTGACTGGATGTACTCGTTGACCAGCCGCGCATCGTCCGAGGAGTGGCCCTGATTGCCCATCTGCGTCTGCAGCTTGCTGGCAACTGCCTTGCTCGCGAGCCGGCGGCACTCGTCCACGGACCAGGCCAGCGGTTTCTGCACATAAACATGTTTTCCCAGGTCCATGGCGGCGAGCGCGATGTGCGCGTGCATGTGATCGGGCGTTCCCACCACCACGGCGTCGATGTTCTTCTGCTTCTCCAGCATTTCGCGGTAGTCGGTGTAGCGCTTCGCTTTCGGCAGCTGCGGTTGCAGCTGCTGCCAGTTCTTGAGCTGATCGGTCGCCCGTGACTTCTGTTCGGGAGTCGCGGCGGCATCCTGCATGCGCTGCTGCGCCTGGGCGACCTGGTTGGGAATGTCCGCGAAGCGCGTGTCGACGAAGCTCCAGTCCACGTCGCAGAGCGCGATGATGTTCTGGCTGGACAGCGCGTGCAGGTTGGCACGGCCCATGCCGCCGACACCCACGGCGGCGATGTTGACGCGGTCGTTGGCGGAGATACGGCGCGACTTGCCGTACGGGCCGCCCGGCAGGATGGTCAACGCGGCGGCGGCGCCGGCATTGCGCAGGAAGTCGCGGCGGGGGAGGCTCGAATCAGGCGGTTTGTGCGTGCTCATGCCGGATTCTAGGCCAAACATTGTCAGGACGGTGATGCAGATACCGAATGCAGGAATTTTCCGACGGCACTGGCCGTGATGCGGAGATTCCTAGATCAAGTTCAGACGTCGTGAGCTCCAGGCCGATGCCAGCGATGAAACGCGGCGAAAATCTCGACCTAACTACTTCAGATTTCGCGATGCATCCGTCGGTGGGCGCGGGTACACTGTACACATTCACAGTTGTCCTTTGCGGAGTCTCTGATGCGGTCCATCGATGGTGCGAGTTCTGGCCCGGGGAGCCCTGGAAGTTCACGGTACCGACCGACATCAGGTTGTCGTGCACGTGGCCGCGGAGACGTTGAGGGACCGGGCAGCGGGATGCTGCGAATTCGAACAAGGGCCTGCCATGGCCGCCGAGACCGCCCGTCGACTCGCTTGCGATGCGAGCGTCGTCGCCTTGATCGAAAACGAGGATGGCGACCCGCTCAACGTGGGGCGCAAGACCAGAACTATTTCTGCCCCTCTGCGCCGCGTCCTCAACGCCCGTGACAAGGGCTGCCGGTTCCCCGGGTGCGCGAACACGCGCTACATCGATGCGCATCACGTCGAACACTGGGCCAACGGCGGCGAAACCAAACCTTCCAACCTCGTCTCACTCTGCCGCTTCCACCATCACGCGGTTCACGAAGGCGGCATTCGCATCGAGAGTCTCGACGACGGCGCGCTGCGATTCGTGAAGCCGAATGGCACGGCCAGTCGACAGCGTGGCACCCGGCTGTACGCAACCGCCTGGCGACTGGAAGCAGCTGCCGCGCGGAACGGCGATGTTCCGCTACAGGGGCGAGCGCATGAACTACTCGCTCGGTGTCGAAGTGCTGATGCAGCAAGCAAGGAAGGAAAAGAACGTTCCAGCGGGAACGTGATGCGCCCGCGCAGTATCGCTAGTGTGTGCCGACGCGCCGCTCGAGGCCGATCCCGGCGATTTCGAACCCGCGGCGAAAGTCGCGGATGTGCTTCGCCATCCAGTCTTCGGCCTGCTGCCGGATCGCTGGAGTTTCACCGCCGCGGTGATCCGCGCTTCTGCGCGGCGGCGATGCGCGCCGCGGCCTGCGGAACCTTGTCGATCATGGCGCGCAGGCGCGGGACCAGCAGCTGCACCAGCGGCTCGTGCGCCAGCATGAACACGCCGTTGTGGGTGGCTTCACCGACGGCGCGGAAGAATTCCGCGGTCTGCTCCACCGTGGCGGCGGTATCGAGGTCATCGTTCAGGCGCGCGACGATGCCATCGAGGCGCTTGATGTCGCGGCCGGCGCGGTGGCGCGCCGCGGCCGCGGCGATCGGCGGTTCGAGCGCGGTCAGTGCTTCCCAGACGTCGTGGTAACTGACGTCATGCAGCGCGAGCGCACGCGACACGCCGGCCGCGACCGTGACGCGGGCAGGACGCGTGACCATCATGAGCTTGGAGCCGCGCTCGCGCTTGAGTACGCCGTTGGTCTCGAGCTCGCGCAGCGCTTCGCGCACCGTGCCGCGATGAACTCCAAACTGCCGCGCCAGTTCGATTTCCGGCGGCAGGCGATCGCCGGCGCTGATGCTGCGATCGGTGATGCGTTCGAGCAGCGCGGCGGCCACCTTGCGATAGGCGGGTTCGACCCGGATGGGCGCGAACTCCGCCGGCGCGGTAGTTTGGCGCTTGGCCGCGGCGCGTGGACTCATGCCGTCAACTCGTACAGCTCGCGTCCGATCAGCATGCGGCGGATCTCCTGCGTGCCGGCACCGATCTCGTAGAGCTTGGCGTCGCGCATCAGCCGTCCGGCGGCGTAATCGTTGATATAGCCATTGCCGCCCAGGGCCTGGATGGCTTCCAGGCACATCTGCGTGGCGCGATCGGCGCCGAAGAGAATGGCGGCGGCGGCATCCTGCCGCGAGCAACGGCCGGCATCGCAGGCGCGGCCGATGGCATAGGAGTAGGCACGCGCCGCATTGAGACTGGCATACATGTCGGCCACCTTGGCCTGCATGACGCCGAAGCTGCCGATGGTCTGCCCGAACTGCTTGCGTTCGTGGATGTAGGGCAGCACCAGGTCCAGCGCCGCGGCCATGAGGCCCAGCGGTCCGCCGCCCAGCACGGCGCGTTCGTAGTCGAGGCCGCGCATCAACACGCCCACGCCGCCGTTGAGCTTGCCGAGCATGTTCTCTTCGGGAACCACGCAGTTCTCGAACACCAGCTCGCTGGTGGACGAGCCGCGCATGCCGAGCTTGTCGAGCTTCTGCGCGCTCCAGAATCCCTTGCTGCCCTTCTCGACGATGAAGGCGGTGATACCGCGCGCTCCGGCGGCCGGGTCGGTCTTGGCGTACACCACCACCACGTCGGCATCCGGACCGTTGGTGATCCACATCTTGCGGCCGGTGAGGGCATAGCCCTCGGCGCGCTTCTCGGCGCGCAGCTGCATGCCCACCACGTCCGAGCCCGCGCCGGGCTCGCTCATGGCCAGCGCGCCCACGTGCTCGCCGGAAACCAGCTTCGGCAGGTAACGATCGCGCTGCGCGTCGCTGCCGTTGAGCACGATCTGGTTCATGCACAGGTTCGAATGCGCGCCATACGAGAGGCCCACCGAGCCGGAGGCGCGCGAAATCTCCTCCATGACGATGATGTGGGCGAGGTACCCGAGGCTGGCGCCGCCCCAGCGTTCCGGAACGGTGATGCCTAACAAACCCGCGTCGCCCAGCTCGGGCCACAGGTCGCGCGGGAATTCGTTGCTGCGGTCGATTTCCTCGGCACGCGGCGCGATGCGCTCGCGCGCGAAGCGCCGCACCTGCGCGCGCACTTCGTCGAGCTCTTCGCCCAGGCCGAAATCGAAGTCGCACCGATCGACTACGCTCATTTTCTTGGGCTCCTGTCGCTTGCCTTTAAATGTACGGTTGTACTATTGTCCGACAATCATGCCCATGCTGATTTCCAAAGTCGATAGGAAAAGCGCCGAATTCGCGGCCAATGCGCACGCCATGCGCGCGCTGGTCGCGGAACTGCACGCCCGGCAGGCCCGCGCCGCCGCCGGCGGAGGCGAGGCGGCCCGCGCCAAGCACGTGGCACGCGGGAAATTGCTGCCCCGCGATCGCGTGGAGATGCTGCTGGACCCGGGAACGCCCTTCCTCGAGCTGTCGCCGCTGGCTGCCTTCGGCATGTACGGCGACGAATCGCCGGGCGCGGGCATCATCAGCGGCATCGGGCGCATCGCCGGGCGCGAATGCCTGGTGGTCTGCAACGACCCGACGGTCAAGGGCGGCACCTACTATCCGGTCACGGTGAAGAAGCATCTGCGCGCGCAGCGCATCGCCGAGGAAAACCGCTTGCCCTGCGTGTACCTGGTGGATTCGGGTGGCGCGCACCTGCCCAGCCAGGACGAGGTGTTTCCCGACCAGGAGCACTTCGGGCGCATCTTCTTCAACCAGGCCAACATGTCGGCGCTGGCCATCCCGCAGATCGCGGTGGTCATGGGGTCCTGCACCGCCGGCGGCGCCTATGTACCGGCCATGAGCGACGAATCCATCATCGTGCGCAACCAGGGCACGATTTTTCTCGGCGGTCCGCCGCTGGTGAAGGCCGCGACCGGCGAGGTGGTGTCGAGCGAGGACCTGGGCGGCGGCGAAGTGCATGCCAAAACCTCGGGTGTGGTGGATCACCTGGCCGAGAACGACACCCATGCGTTGGGTATCGCGCGCCGCATCATCGCGGGATTGCCGGAAGATGCTTCGGCCGTCGCGTCCCCGGCGCGCAAATTTGAAGAACCGAAATTCTCCGCCGACGAACTGTACGGCGTGATTCCGACCGACACGCGCAAACCCTTCGATGCGCGAGAAATCATCGCGCGCATCGTCGATGGCAGCGACTTCGACGAGTGGAAGGCGCGCTTCGGGACGACGCTGATCACCGGCTTCGCGCGCATCCACGGCATGCCGGTGGGCATCCTGGCCAACAACGGCATTCTGTTTTCCGAGTCCGCGCAAAAGGGCGCACACTTCATCGAGCTTTGCTGCCAGCGGCGCGTGCCGCTGGTGTTCCTGCAGAACATCACCGGGTTCATGGTCGGCAAGAAATACGAGAACGAGGGCATCGCCCGGCACGGCGCGAAGATGGTCACGGCCGTGGCCTGCGCGCGCGTACCGAAGTTCACCGTCATCGTGGGTGGAAGTTTCGGTGCCGGCAACTACGGCATGTGCGGGCGCGCGTATGCACCGCGATTCCTCTGGGCCTGGCCGAATTCGCGCATCAGCGTCATGGGCGGCGAGCAGGCCGCCAATGTGCTGGCGACCGTCAGGCGCGATGCCATCGAGGCCAAGGGCGGCAGCTGGAGCGCGGACGAAGAGGCCGCCTTCAAGGCGCCGATCCGCGAGCAATACGAAACGCAGGGCAATCCTTACTACGCCACGGCGCGGCTCTGGGACGACGGTGTCATCGATCCCCGGGACACGCGCCAGTGCCTGGCGCTTGGGCTGGCGTTGAGCCTGCGACAACCGGTTCCGGAGACGCGCTTCGGCGTGTTCCGCATGTAATGACCGACTACCGGCACATCGAGATCGAGCAGCGCGGCGCGGTGCGCTGGCTGTGGCTCAATCGCCCCGAAGTCCGCAACGCCTTCAACGACGTGCTGATCGCCGAGATCTCCACGGCCTTCGCCGACGTGGAAGCGTCCGCCGAGACCCGCGTGGTCGTGGTCGCGGCGCGCGGCCAGGTCTTCTGCGCCGGCGCGGATCTCAACTGGATGCGCACCATCGCGACCCTTGTTGATTCGGAAAGGGCCACGCGGAAAACCACGCCGATGCGCTCAAGGTGGCGCGCATGTTCCACGCCGTGCATTCGTGCTCGCGACCGGTGATCGCGCGCGTGCAGGGCGATGCCTACGGTGGCGGCGTGGGGCTCGCGGCCGCCTGCGACATCGTCATCGCGACGGATGCCGTGAATTTCGGTCTGTCCGAAGTGCGGCTGGGCATCGTCGCCGCCACGATATCGCCGCACCTGGTGCGCGCCATGGGTGCGCGCCAGGCCGCGCGCTACATGCTGACCGCGGAGAAATTCTCGGCCGCGCAGGCAAAATCGCTGGGCCTGGTGCACGAAGTCACCAAATCCAACGGTCTCGACTTCGAAGTCGAGCGGCAGGCCACCGTGCTGCTCTCGTCCAGTCCCGCGGCGCTGGCCGCGACCAAGCGCCTGCTGGCCGATGTGGTCGAGGCGCCCATCGACGACGTGCTGCTGGCGGCCACCGCCAAGTGCATCGCCGATGCACGCGTGTCGCCCGAGGGACGCGAGGGCATTGCGGCCTTCCTCGAGAAGCGCGCGCCGGCCTGGGTGCCGAAGAAATAGATGTCCGCGAAGCTGCCCGCGAAGTTGCTCATTGCGAATCGCGGCGAGATCGCCTGTTCGCATCGCGCGCACGGCGCGCAGCATGGGCATTCGCACGGTGGCGGTGTACTCCGATGCCGACGCGCATGCGGCGCATGTCGCGGCCTGCGACGAGGCCGTGCACATCGGCGGACCGCGGCCGCAGGAAAGTTACCTGCGCGCCGACGTGATCCTCGAAGCCGCGCGCCGCACCGGCAGCGACGCCATCCATCCCGGTTATGGTTTTCTCTCCGAGAATGCGCAGTTCGCCGCTGACTGCGGGCGCGCGGGCGTGACCTTCGTCGGTCCGTCGCCCGAGGCCATCGCCGCCATGGGTTCCAAGTCCGCCGCCAAGGCGCTGATGGAGCGCGCCGGCGTGCCCCTGACACCCGGCTATCACGGCGAGCGCCAGGAAGCCGACTATCTGCTCGAGCGAGGCGCGGCGCATCGGCTTTCCCGTGCTCATCAAGGCCGTGTCGGGCGGCGGCGGCAAGGGAATGCGGCGCGTCGACCGCTGCCGGAGAGTTCACGGCCGCGCTGGCCAGTTGCCAGCGCGAAGCGGCCGCCAGCTTCAACGACGACCGCGTGCTGGTCGAGAAATACGTGGAGCCGGCCAGGCACATCGAAGTCCAGGTGTTCGGCGATACGCAGGGCAACGTCGTCTATCTATTCGAGCGCGACTGCTCGGTGCAGAGGCGCCACCAGAAGGTCATCGAGGAAGCGCCGGCGCCCGGCATGACGGCCGAGCGCCGCCGGCAGATGGGCGAGGCGGCGGTGGCCGCCGCGCGTGCCGTGAATTACACCGGCGCCGGTACCGTGGAGTTCATCGCCGCCCCGGATGGCGCGTTCTATTTCATGGAGATGAACACGCGCTTGCAGGTGGAGCATCCGGTGACCGAGATGATCACCGGGCTCGATCTGGTGGAGTGGCAATTGCGGGTCGCGGCGGGCGAGCCCTTGCCGCTGCGCCAGGCCGAGCTGGCCATTCACGGCCATGCCATCGAGGCGCGCATCTACGCGGAGGATCCGGCGCGCGAGTTCCTGCCCTCCATCGGCAAGCTCGTGCACCTGGCAACGCCCGCGACTTCGGGTGAGCTGCGCATCGACACCGGCGTGCGCGAGGGCGACGAAATCACGCCTTACTACGACCCGATGATCGCCAAGCTGGTTGCGCATGGCGGTACGCGCGACCAGGCCATCGCGCGCCTGCGGGCGGCGCTGGCGCAGTACCAGGTGGTGGGCGTGCACACCAACGTCGAATTCCTGCATCGCCTCACCAGTACCGCCTCATTTACCTCGGCGCATCTCGACACCGCGCTGATCGAACGCGAACGCGCGCACCTGTTGCCGTCCGCGGTTTCTCCGCCCGCGGCCATCTGGGCCGCGGCGGCAGGCGCCGTGATGCCAGTTGGCGAGGCTTCGAGTTCACCCTGGGAGGCGCGCAGCGGCTGGCGGCTCGGCAGCCGCGCCGCGCGCGCCATCACGCTGCGTTCTGGCGAATGGGAAAAGGTCGTGACACTTCGCTTCGGCGACACGGGTGCGGACGTCGAGCTCGACGGCATCGTCGTGCCTGCCGCTGCCGGCCGCGTGGTGGCCCACGGCGATGTGCTGCACGTGTTCTTCGAGGGTACCCACTGGCAATTCAAGGTTGCCGATCCCTATCTACCGCCGGAGCAGGCCGCCGAGGCGCATGGCGGCCTCACGGCGCCCATGCCGGGCCGGGTGCTGGCGGTGCTGGTCAAGCCGGGTGAGCTCGTCGTGCGCGGCATGCCGCTGCTGATCATGGAAGCCATGAAGATGGAGCACACCATCACGGCGCCGGCGGATGGCACGGTCGACAAACTGCTTTGCAGCGTGGGCGAGCAGGTGAAGGAGGGCGCCGAACTGCTGGTATTCTCCGTTCGACAAAAATGACGCATAACCCTTATTCCGCGCCCAGGTCCGCCGTCACCGATACGCCGCCAGCGCCCATGGAGCGACCGCGCGTGGTCGTCATCGCCGTGGCGCTGCTCTGGACCGAGGTTGCGCTCGGACTGCTGGAGTCGTTGCTCGACTGGAAAAACCTGACTAGCCATGATTCGGCCAGATTCGGCCTGATCGTCGACGTGCTGTTCGTCGGCATTTCCGTGCTGATCAACATCATGATCTGGCGGGGCCGCAACTGGGCGCGCATCGTGGCGCTGGTGCTGACCCTGCTCGCCGTGGTGGGTTTTGCGCCGGTGATCGGTGCGGAATTCGCACGTGCACCCTTCGTCACGGTGCTCGGCATGATCGAGCTGCTGCTGGACGTCATCGCGGTGTACCTGGTGTTCGTACCCGGGCGCCAGTGGTTCGCGCGGCGTTAGCGGAGTTAGGCCGGAAATTCCAGCATCGCGTCTTCGAGTACCGCCGGCTTGCCCGGCGCGAACAGCGCGCCCAGCCCGCCACCGGCGTAGATGAATCCCACGATGTGATCGTCCGCGTTGAGGCCCAGCGCCTTCTTCACTTCCGGATCGTAGGCCGCATCGCCGGTCTTCCACGCGGCGGCGTAGCCGAATTGTGCAGGCCCAGCAGGATGTTCTGCGCGGCGGCACCGGCCGCCAGGATCTGCTCGATGACCGGCACCTTGGTGCCCGGCACGATGCGACAGGCGACCAGGATGATCAGCGGCGCACGCCTGGCCTTGTCGCGCTCGCGTTGCAGGTCGCCGGCCGACAGCGCCGGCGTGCGGCGCAGCGCCGAGGCCGCCAGCATGTCGCCGAATCTCGCGCGTTGCTCGCCCTCGATGAGCATGAAGCGCCAGGGCCGCAGGCGTCCGTGGTCGGGCGCGCGCACCGCGGCACGCAGGATGGTGTCGATGTGGTCACGGGTCGGCACCATGTCGCCGAAAGCCTTGGCACTGCTGCGCGTGGTCAGAGCTTCGATGGCGTCCATGTTCAGACCAGGGAGTGGTAGACGTTCTGCACGTCGTCGTTCTGCTCGAGCGCATCGATCAACTGCAGCACTTCGGTGGCCTGCGCCTCGGGTAGTTCGATCGGCGTGGTGCTGATGTATTCATGCGTCGCGGAGACCGGGTGGATGCCGCGCTTTTCGAGCGCCTCCTGCATGTGGCCAAAATCCGCGAACGGGCAACGAGCCACGATCTGCGGTTCGCCCTTCTCGCCGGTACTGTCGCCCATCTCGTCGAGGCCGTGATCGATCAGATAGAGCTCGAGATCGTCGTGATCGATGCCGTCGGGCTTGAGGCGGAACACGCCCATCTTGCGGAACTGGAACGCCACGCTGCCGGCGGTACCGAGATTGCCGCCGCCCTTGGAGAAGATGGCGCGCACCTGCGCGACGGTGCGAGTCGGGTTGTCGGTGGCCGCTTCGACGATGACGGCCACGCCGTGCGGCGCGTAGCCCTCGTAGATGATCTGCTCGTATGCGGTGGCGTCCTTGCCGGCCGCGCGCTTGATGGCTGCCTCGACCTTGTCCTTGGGCATGTTGAGGTTGCGGCTGTTCTGCACCGCGCGACGCAACGCCGGATTCGAGCTCGGATCGGATCCACCGGCCTTGACGGCCATGTTGATGTCTTTGGCGATGCGCGCGAACTGCTTCGCCATGCGGTCCCAGCGCGCGAACATCGTGTGCTTGCGAACTTCGAAGATGCGTCCCATAAGGGCGCGGATTCTACAGGACCTCGTCTTTCAGAAGACGAAACTGCGCGTCTATCATCGCGAAATTCGGGTCGTGGCCGGCATCCGGCACCATCACCAGCTGCTTGCGGGGTGCGCGCAGCGAATCGTAGAAGCCGCGCGTAACGGAGGGCAGCGTGAGCAGATCGTCCTCGCCCTGTACGAAGTACATCGGCAGGCGGTACTTCGTTCCCAGCGCCGGTAGATCGACCTTCATGGCCATCCCGTCGCCAGCGAGGCCGACATATTTGATGAACGACAGTTCTTCGCCGGCCTCATAGGCCGCACGGTCCGCATCCGAGGCGTACTCGGCCGCCACCTGCAGCGCCGGTCCGGGCGTCGTGGTGTCGGCCTCGTAGGCGCGAATGATGCGGCGCATGCGCCCGAAGTTGCGCGGATTCTTCCAGGGCGGCGCGCCGATCTCCTCGAGCGTGGCGATGTGTGCGGCGTCGTTCCGGCGCCTCGCCATGGCCAAGGTCGCGGCATGGCTGGCCGCGAGATTGTCGCGCGCATTCACGAGCTGCGAGACGCCGACATAGGCCTGGAACAACCGCGGTCGCTGGTGCGCCATGTGCACCCCGAGCACCGAACCCCAGGAGGTGCCCATGAGAATGAGCTTGCGCTTCCCCAGCCGCTCTCGCAGGTGCTCCGCGACCTGGAGCCCGTCCGCCACCAGTGCGTCAATAGTTAGCTGCACGGCGGCGAGGCGTTCCTCGCTCAGCTCGGCGACGGGCTCGTTGCGCGCGTAAGTCCGGCCGGACAATCGCTGATCCCAGGTGGCCAGCGTGAATGTGTCCTGCCACGCGCCGTACAGCTGATCGAGATAGGGTGACAGCGGATTTCCCGGTCCCCCGTGCACGAACAGGATGACGGGATTGGCGCAATCCGCACCGTCGATCGTGACCCATTGTTCGATGCCGCCGATGCGGACATAGCGGTGCTCGTGCACCGCGCGATTCTTTTCGGTGCCGGTGCAGCCGGATGCGTCGGCGGCCCGGGCGTTGGCCGCGATCAGTGGCGCGCAGGCCAGCAGGATCGCCAGGACATCGAGGCGGCAACTCACGCTGCGTCGCGGACCGGAATCGGAACGTTGCAGACGTCGATGTGGCCGGCGGGCCGCAGGAACCACTCTTCGCGGCGATTGCGGCGCGTCTCGAGGTATTTCGTGAACAGCGGCGTGTCGGTGCGCAGGATCTCCAGCGCCGTGCGTTCGCGCTGCCGGGATCTCGCTGGCGAGCCGCGCGCTGCGGATCAGCGTGCGTTTCGGTTTTTCGTGGTCGGCGTAGAAGCCCATCGCATCGCTGCCACGCGGCAGCGAGGACAGCAGCTCCATGCCGCGCAGCACGCGTCCGACCAGCACGATGTTGCGGTCCAGGTGGCGCGGCGCCTGGCCGATGACCACGTACAGCTCCGAGCCGCTGCCGTTGTCGGGCCAGTTGCCGCGTGCCACGCCCACCGTGCCGTAGCAATGCGTCATCCACACCTGGCCCGAAGGCTTTCTCTCGATGCCCATCGGGAAGCCGTCGAGCCAGCCGGTTTCCGCCGCGTAGCCGTCGGCATCGGGTAGTTTGATGATGGGCAGCGACTTGTTCCACGCGATGACGGTCTCGTCCGGCAACTTTCGCGTGGCCGATTCCGTCTTGCGGACCTCGTCGATGTCGCCCCATTGCGTGACGTAGTTGTCCTGCACGCGCCCGATGGGCAGGCCGTCGAAGAACTTTTCCCGCGCCAGCGTGCCGATGTTGGCCACGTGCTCGGGCGCGAACCTGCGTGCCAGCTCGATGACCACCCGGCCGCCCGGTAGATCGAGATACAGCGTGTCGGCCGGATCGGGACGGCGCCAGTCGGTGGGTTGCGCGGATTCGAGCACCTGCGCGGAAGTGGGCGGTTTGTCGCGATCGCCGGGGCCGATGGCCGCCGCGGTCACCGCAAACGCGAGTCCGGGCAATGAGAAAGCGGCGCGACGCATCAGCTCGACCGGTGCGTGCCGATGCGCAGCGCATTCGTGGCGATGCGCGCCTCGAGCAGGAACATCAGGAACGCGGTGGACAGGCAGACCATGGACAGCACGAACATGCCGGCGATGACGCCGCCGACCGAAATGGGCGTGAACTCGCTGGCAAACAGCAGTGTGACCACCAGCGCGGTCAGCAGCGCCGAGATCGTGGCCAGCAGAATCGCCGCGTTGATGTGGCGCGCGCGGCGGAAGATCACCTTCAGGTCCTCGTCGATGGTGGCCAGCTTCTTCTCGCTGGAGGTCGACTCGCGCTGGGTTTCGAGATTGCGCGCGCGATCGACGATGCGCGCGAGCCGCTGCGTCAGCATGCTGAGCGTGATACCCACGCCCGAAATCAGGAACACCGGGCCCAGTGCCAGCTGGATGAGCTTGGCGACGTTCTCGGTCTGCAGGTCGATTTGCATGGGGCGAAAGTCTGCCACAATTCATCACTCCAGCCTCAACAAGGGACTCGCATGATCCGCACCGTCATCTTTTCCATCGCACTGATCCTCGCGGCCGCGATTCTGGGTTACCAGGTCAAGCAGGTTGGCGGCGGGCGCGAGACCATTTCGGTCAAGGGGCTGGCCGAAAAGCCCATCAAGGCCGATCGCGCGGAGTGGACCGTGAGCCTGCAGGTACAGGGCGCCACGATTGCCGAGGCGCTCGGCAAGCTGCGCAAGGAAAAGCCGGCGCTGGACCAATTCCTGGCCACGGCCGGGTTTGAGGCCGGGACACTGACCGAGTCGAACGAATCGGCGGAACCCAACTACGAGGAAGTCGAAGGTCGCAACGGCAACATGCGCTCGGTGCAGGTGGGCCACGTCGCGCGCCAGTCGGTCACCATCAACACCACGGACCTGCCGCGCATCATCGCGGCCGCCAAGGCCATCGTGCAGTTCCAGGCCGAAGGACACCCGGTGAGCTTCGGTCAGCCGCAGTACCTGGTTTCGAACCTGGAGGACGTGAAGATGTCGCTGATCGGCGCGGCCATGCAGAACTCGCGCGTGCGCGCCGGCGAATTCGCCAAGAATGGTGATGTCGAGGTGGGGCCGATGCGTTCGGCATCGCAGGGCGCGTTCTACATCCTGGCGGCCGGCGCGAATACCGACGTCAGCGACTGGGGCGGCACTTACGACAAGACCACGGTCGACAAGGTCGCCCGCGTGGTGGTCACCGTGGACTACGGCATCAAATAACGGCTAGCGACTATCTACCGATCCGGCGTCCGCGTGTCGACCTGCGGTTGCGCTCGAGGAATTCCGACCTCAAGTCGCGGTGCACGTCGTCGGTCCTGCGCAGGGCGGCGCGGCGGTCTTCGTAGTGCTTGTATTTGCAGGGGCATCCGGCTGCCTTGTCGCAGTCGCGCAGCGGCAGCGCAGGAAGCTGGGCTGCCAGAAAGCGCTTGTTCCTGCACAAGGTCGCCGCGGCGCAGCTGGTCCCCTGCAATACGATGCTTACTGCGTGCCATTTCGATGACATCTTCTTCATGCATACATCCTGTGGTGAGGATGGAGCCAATGTATGCGCGATTACCGGTGCCGCATATGCCACACGCCAGCGTCCGGCGGTTTTCGCGGATCGTGTCACAGCGGTGGAAATCCGCAGGGCGCCGCATATGACACATCGGAGAGGGACCCGCCGGGCGGCGGGGCTCCGGATCAGGCCAGCAGCGCCTCGTCGACGCGCGAGGCGCGCTTGCGCTCGTGTTCGAGCAGCATGCGCTTGCGGATGCGGATGCTCTTGGGCGTCACTTCCACCAGCTCGTCGTCGGCGATGAATTCCACGGCGTATTCGAGCGTGAGCTCGATCGGCGGCGTGAGGATCAGCGCATCGTCCTTGCCGGCGGCGCGGATGTTGGTGAGCTTCTTGGTCTTGATCGGATTCACGACGAGATCGTTCTCGCGCGAGTGGATGCCGATGATCATGCCTTCGTACACGGCTTCGCCGTGCGAGACGAACAGGCGGCCGCGTTCCTGCAGCGAGAACAGCGAGTACGCCACGGCGGCGCCGGGCTCGCTCGAGATCAGCACGCCGTTGTGGCGGTCGGGAATGTCACCCGCGAGCGGCGCGTAGCCGTCGAAGATGTGGCTCTGCAGGCCGGTGCCGCGAGTCGCATTCATGAACTCGCTCTGGAAACCGATGAGTCCGCGCGCCGACACGCGGTACTCGATGCGCACGCGGCCGCGGCCGTCGTTCGCCATGTCCTTGAGCTCGCCCTTGCGGCGACCCAGCGATTCCATGACGCCACCCTGGTGGCCTTCGTCGATGTCGACGGTCAGCGCCTCGAAGGGCTCGTGCACCACGCCGTCGATGGTCTTGGTGAGCACGCGCGGTTTGCCGACCGCCAGCTCATAGCCTTCGCGGCGCATGTTTTCGATCAGGATGGTGAGATGCAGCTCGCCGCGGCCGGAGACACGGAACACGTCGGCGTCGGCGGTCTCTTCGACGCGCAGCGCGACATTGCTCTCGAGCTCGCGCATCAGGCGTTCGCGGATCTGGCGGCTGGTGACGAACTTGCCTTCCTTGCCGGCGAGCGGCGAGGTGTTCACCTGGAAGTTCATGACCAGCGTCGGCTCGTCCACCGAGATCGGCGGCAGCGCATCCGGCTTGTCGAGGTCGCAAATCGTATAGCCGATGTGCACGTCCTCGATGCCGGTCACGGCGACGATGTCGCCGGCCACGGCCTCGTCGACCGGCTCGCGCGACAGGCCCTTGAAGGTGAGCACCTGCTGGACCTTCGCGATGCCGTGATCTTCGCTGCCGTTCCACAACTGGATGTTCTGGCCGGCCTTGATCGTGCCGCGACGGATGCGGCCGATGCCGATGCGCCCGACGTACGAGTTGTAGTCGAGCGTGGAAATCTGGAACTGCAGCGGTGCTTCCGGCTCGCTCTTGGGAGCGGGCACGTGATGCAGGATGGCTTCGTACAGCGCGCGCATGTCGGGCTCGCGGCGCATGTGATCGGTGCTGGCCCAGCCTTCGAGCGCCGAGGCGTAGATCACCGGGAAGTCGAGCTGGCGGTCGGTGGCGCCTAACTTGTCGAACAGCTCGAAGGTCTGGTCGATGACCCAGTCGGGGCGCGCGCCCGGACGGTCGATCTTGTTGACGACGACGATGGCGTTGAGACCCAGCGCCAGCGCCTTGCGCGTGACGAAGCGCGTCTGCGGCATCGGGCCTTCGACCGCGTCGACGACCAGCAACACCGTGTCCACCATCGACAGCACGCGTTCCACTTCGCCGCCGAAGTCGGCGTGCCCGGGCGTGTCGACGATGTTGATGCGGGTGCCGCCGTATTCGATGGCGCAGTTTTTCGCGAGGATCGTGATGCCACGTTCCTTTTCGATGTCGTTCGAGTCCATGACCCGTTCCGCGATCTTTTCGTGCGCGGCGAAGGTGCCGGACTGACGCAGCAGGCAGTCGACCAGCGTGGTCTTGCCGTGGTCGACGTGCGCGATGATGGCGATGTTGCGAATCGGGCGATTTGCCATAGAACTCAGGGGCTTACGCGGGGAAGGTGGCGCGCAAGCCGGCGCTAGGGGGCGCGCACGGTACCACAAGGGCGGGTAAACGCCAAAGACGGAGGTCGGGGCTCGGAAATGGGGTCAGACCCCATTTTCAGGCGGGCTGGGGCTTCCAGTCCGGGAAGGTCTTGGTCAGATGCCGCTGCTCGCGCATCACGTCGTAGCCCGTCGGGCCACGCGACAGCTTGAGGATCACGCATTCGTCTTCGACCCGCAGCACCGTGCCGGTGATCGTGCAGCGCATGCCGGCGGTGAGCTCCAGCGTGCCGTGGATGCGCTCCGCGAGGGCGAATTGCTCGCCGCTGCAATTGAGGCGCAGGCCGCCTTCGGAGATTTCCGCGACGGTGTAGTTAGCGCCGTTCATCGACAGCGTGGCGCCGACCGTCACCGGGTACGGCAGCCGGAAATATTCGCGGCGGCTCGAAAGCTTGGGCATGCGGTACTGGGTGGCCACGGGTAAAAAGATACGGGCAAACCCTGAGATTCCTATCGGGGATGCGCGCATCCAGTTCACGGTTTCGGGCGCGGCGGATCCCGACCGCACAGGCTTTGCCGCCTGTTTGCCAAGCGCATCAAATAATGCCGGTTAAATGGGGCCGTCCGTCGACGGACGGCCCCGTCGAGCGACCTGTCTACCAGCGGTACGACAAGCGCGCGTACAGGAAGCGTCCGCCGAAACCGTACGGCGAATAGCGCGAGTACCCCAGCGCGTTCGTGGCGTTGAGGTTCACGTTCCGCCCGGCGGATTCGGCAGCGCCCGCGCGTTCGGCACGCGATCCGGATACTGGTCGAACAGGTTGTCGGCGCCGAGCGCGAGCCGAGCTTGTTGTCCAGTAGTTGGGACGAGAGCTCGAGATCGACGACCCAATCCGGCTGGATGTGCAGATCGCGCGCGTCCGCGAATTCCGGCATTGATTTCGGCCGCGGTCGGCACGCCGGGTTCCACGACTTCGCCGTAACGCGTGCCCTTGAGATTCACGCCCCAGTCGACGCCACCCGCGAGCAGTCCCCAGTCGATCCCCAGGCTGATCTTGCTGTCCGGGCGTGCCTTCTTCGAAGCTCAGCGTGTTGATGCGAGCGAACAGCACCGGCGGCGTGCAGCGCGCGCGGCTGCCCGTTGCAGATGTTGTCGAAATGACGTTGGTGGTCGGCACCTTTTCGACTTCGGTGTCGTTCCAGTTGCCCGCGGCCACGAAGTCGAAGCGTGCCGAGGCTTTCGGTGCGCCAGCACGTACTTGCGCGACGACGTCGATGCCCTCGGTCTTGGTTTCCACGCCATTGATGAAGAAGCGGGCCACGGTCGCGCCGAAGGGCGCGATGAGCGCGGCCACCTGCGGCGTGTTGAGGTTCTCCGACAGCACGATGCGATCGTCGATGTCGATGCGATACGCGTCGATGGTGGCCTCGAAGCCGCCGAAGCGCAGCACCGTGCCGAGCGAGTAGTTGATCGACTCCTCGGCATCGAGCGGCTGGGCGCCCAGCGTGATCGCCACATCCGACGTCGCGGGGAAGGTGCCGACCTCGAACGGGCACGCCATTGATGAAGTTGGTGGCGGTCGAGGTGAAGAACTCCTGCTGCAGGCCGGGGGCGCGGAATCCCGTCGAGACATTGCCGCGCAGCGCGAAGGAATCGGTGAAGTCGAAGCGCGCGGCGATCTTGCCGGTGACGGCCGAGCCGAAGTCCGAGTAGTCCTCGCCGCGCACCGCGACGCTGGCCAGGAATTTCTCCGTCAGCCGCGCTTCGAGGTCGACGTACGCGCTGTACGCCGTGCGGTCTTCATCGAGCTCGTTGCTCGGCTGGAAGCCCGGGAAGCCCTGCGCACCCGCGGCCGCGCCGACGACGGGTCCGCGGTCGTAGGACGCGGGTTCGCCGGCTTCGATGGAATAGTTCTCGCGGCGTGCCTCGACGCCGAACGCGAGGTTCACCGGCTCGGGCAGGTTGCCCACCTCGAAGCCGCGCACCACGCCGGCGTTGAACACGCAGCTGGTCGTATTCCATGGCGCCGGCGTCGAAGCTGGTCTGCGATGCCGCGCCATAGGAAGTGTTCAGGCTGTTCTCGACGCCGTAGTGAACTTCGTTCAGCCGTAGACCAGGCTGATGTCCGCATCCCAGCCGCCCAGCTTGCCGCGCACGCCCCAGCCCACGGCCACGTCGTCGATGTCGGTGGTGATCAGCGGCAGGAAGCCGTTCGGGTAGATAGCCGGCACGTTGCGCACGTCGTTGAAGATGCGCGGGAACGCGGCGGAGTTGCCCTCGCGATGCTGGTAGCCGGCCCAGCCGTAGATGTTCCAGTCGCCCTCGAGCGGCACGCCGGCGTTGACGTAGCCGGTGATGTCGCGCATGTCGCCGTCGCCGTAGCGCGAGGTCACCGGCGAGCCGGGCACGCGATTGTCGAAGTCGCCGCGACTGGTGGGATCGCGGTCGCGATATTCGCCCGACAGCGTCAGGAATCCTTCCTCGCCGAGCGGCAAGCCGACCCAGCCCGAGGCCGTCATGGTGGCGCCGTCGCTGGCGTGTCGCTGGCCGCGCTCGGTCTCCACTTCGGTGTCGTACTGCGCCGTAGGTGAGCTGGCATTGCCGCCTTCGCGCGCATCGCGCAGGCGCAGATTGATGACGCCGGCGATCGCATCCGAGCCGTACTGCGCCGAAGCGCCGTCGCGCAGCACCTCCACGCTCTCGATGGCGGCGAGCGGAATGGCGTTGAGATCCACGGCGGCCGAGCCACGGCCCACCGAGCCGTTGACGTTGACCAGCGCCGACTGATGGCGGCGCTTGCTGTTGACCAGCACCAGCGTCTGATCGGGCGCGAGGCCGCGCAGCGTGGCGGGGCGGATGTGGTCGGTGCCGTCGGTGATCGACGGGCGCGGGAAATTCAGCGAAGGCGCCACGGTCGACAGCGCCTCGGCGAGCTCGGTGGTGCCCTGCTTGTTCCAGCGTGGCAGCCGGCAGCACGTCGATGGGAGCCAGCGAATCGAGGCGCGTGCGCGTCGCCACGCGCGTGCCGGTCACCACCACCTCGTCGATATTGTCGTCGGGCGGCGGTGCGGCGGCCTGATCCTGCGCCAAGGCCAGCGGCGCCGCGCAGCTTCCCAGCGTGGCCGCGATGGCGGCGCGCAGCAGGTTTGCGGAATTCGAACGGATGATCTTCATGAATGCTCCTTCCTTAGAATTGCTTGTCCTTAAATTTCGTTGCGTTTCGCGAGCTCCGCGATGTGTTCGCCCGCGCGAAATGCCAGCGCCTGTATGGTCATGGTCGGCTGGCCGCGCCCGGAGGTGACCAGGCTGCTGCCGTCGCAAATGAAGAGGTTCGGCACGTCGTGGCTGCGGTGGTACTTGTCGACCACGGAGGTCGCGGCGTCGTTCCCCATGCGGCAGGTGCCGAGCAGGTGAAATCCCAGGCTGCTTTCCGTGATCGGCGCCCTTGATGACGCGCAACGCGCCGGCCGCGTTCATGATCTCCACGCCGCGATCCTGGAGGAAACGCGCCATCGCGAGATCGTCCGGATGATCGCGATAGGTGACGCGGATCGCGGGAATGCCCCAGGCATCCTTGAGGGTCGGATCCAGCGTCACGTTGTTGGATTCGAGCGCGAGCGACGTGGTGTGGCAGGAGATCTGCATGGAACGCGGAAACTCGCGCAGGCGTTCCTTGTATGCCTTGCCCCAGGTCGGCTGTGCATCGGTCGCGGCGCGCGCCGCCCAGAAGGTGGGCTGCGGTCCGATGCGCGCATCCATCCCGCCACCGCCATAGAACCCGCGCCTGGGATCGCGAGTCGTAGAAGTCGTGCAGGATGCGCGTGCACTGCACGCTCTTGTATTCGTTGAGCTCGTGTTCGAACAACGCGTTGACGCGCGCCGTGTAGTTGAACATCAGGTACTTGCCTACCAGGCCGCTGGAGTTCGCCAGGCCCTGCGGGAAGCGCGGGTTCGCGGAGTTGAGCAGCAGCCGCGGCGTCTCGCCGCCGTTGGCCGCGAGCACCACCGCCCGGGCGCGCTGGAAATGTTCATGGCCCTGCGCGTCGAAGTACGCCACTCCCGTCACGCGGCCGCGCTTGTCGGTTTCGATGCGCGATACGTAGCTGTCGGCACGCACCTCGCAATGGCCCGTGGCTTCCGCCTCCGGAATGACCGTCTCATGCGGACGACGCCTTGGCCATCACTTCGCAGCCGAAGCCGTGGCAGAAGCCGCAGTGCACGCAGGCGGGACGTCCGCCATAGGGCACCGAGTTGATGGCCAGCGGCGCCGGCACGGGCCGCAACCCGAGCTTGCGCGCGCCGCGCTCGAACAACACGCCCGAAGATTTCACGCGTCACCGGGGGCATGGGGTATGGACGACTGCGCGGTGAATCGCCGGGATCGAGACCGGCCTGCCCGGAAACGCCGATCTCCCAATCGACCTTGGTGTAGTAAGGCTCGAGCTCCGCGTACGTGATCGGCCAGTCGGCGAAGCCCGTGCCGGAGATCTCTCCCAGTGCGCTGCGCTCGCGAAAATCGATTTCGCGGAAGCGCCAGTAGTTGGCGGTGTAGTGCAGCGTGCTGCCGCCGACCCCGCGCGCGTACCACAGCGGCGTGCGTACCAGCGGCACCGCGGCGGTTTCGGAGGCCGAACGGCGGAAGCTCTGTGGATTGCTCTGCGGATTCGCAACCAGGCCGCCGATGAACCAGTTCTTGAGCTCGTCATGCTGGAAGTCGGCCGGATACAGGCGCGGACCCTGCTCGAGCACCACGACGTCGAGCCGCGCACGCGCCAGCTCGCGCGCCAGCACGCCGCCCGCGGCGCCCGAGCCCACGATCACGAAGTCCACCGATTGCGAGGTGCGATAAGTCTTCGTCTTCATGGTGCGAGTCGGGTAACCGGTCGTAATAGACCAAAGGGCGGCTCGAAGATGTGCTGGTCTTCGAAGCCGAGCAACTGCCAGCCGATGCCGCCGCGATTTCCACCATAGGACGGATTCGAGAACATCCCGCAGGCCGTGAGCAGCCGTGCCTGTTCGAAGAACGGTGTCTGGTCGACGCCGTGCAGGAATTCGATTTGCCGTTCGGAGGAGAGCGCCGCGAAGGAAGCTGCCTGCGGGTGCGCGACACGGGCCGCTGCCTGGAACCCGGCGAGGCCCTGCATGAAGCCGGGGCGCCAGTGCGCGAAGAACGAGCCCAGCGCGCGATCGATGAAAAAGGTGACGCCGGCTTCGCGCGCCCCGGGCGTGTCGTCGCTGGGGATGATCTGCGAGGTCAGCGCCTCCACATCCGCGGCGTCGGCGGCGCCTAACAAGGTGTAGGTGATCGGTTCGGAAGACTGCGCCGCGGCATGTGCGTCATGCCCGGCCTGGGCGATCGCAGCCCAATCGAGCGCGCCCGCAGCCGCGACGGCACTGAGCGTCCGCAAGGCGTGGCGTCTCGACAGCAGCTTTTCCTCCATGAACTCCTCCGTTTGACTCGGCAATGTACACCTCGTGACGCGGCACGGCGGCGCGAATCGGGGTGAAACCATTTGCCGCGCGCACGTTACTCACTGCCACTCGCTACAATGCGCGGCGATGCGCTACTTCAAATCCGACAATACCGCCGCTGTCTGTCCCGAAATCCTCGCCGCGCTCGCCACCGCCAATCACGGCACCGCGCTCGCCTATGGCGCGGACCGCTGGTCCGAAGCGCTCGACACCGTGTTCGGAAAGTTCTTCGAGACCGACGTGCGCGTATTCGCCGTGTCGTCCGGAACCGCGGCCAACTCGCTGGCATTGGCGACATTCTGTCCGCCCTGGGGCACGGTGTTGTGCCATGCCGAATCGCACGTCGAACGCGACGAATGCGGCGCACCGGAATTCTTCACCGGCGGCGCGAAGCTGTCGCTGGTCACCGGTGCCGGCGCCAAGATCGCTGCCTCCGACCTGCGCGCACGGCTCGACTGGTTCGAGCCGCATGTGCACGGCGTGCAGCCGCGCGCGCTGTCGATCACCCAGAGCACCGAACGCGGCGCCGTGTACACGGCCGCGGAAATCCGCGCGCTGGCCGACATCGCGCATGGCCGGGGCATGATCGTCCACATGGACGGTGCGCGCTTCGCGAACGCAGTGGTGGCGCAAGATGTCTCCCCGGCAGAATTGACCTGGAAAGCCGGCGTCGACGTGCTTTCCTTCGGCGTCATCAAGAACGGCGGCATGAATGCGGAAGCCGTCGTGTTCTTCGATCCGACCCGTGTCGGTGACTTCGAGTTCCGGCGCAAGCGTGCCGGGCAACTCGCCTGCAAGGGAAGATACGCTGCGTTGCAACTTGCTACCTACCTCGAAAGTGGCATCTGGAGACGCAACGCGGAGCGGGCCAATCGCCTGGCGGCACGCATCGCCGCGGCCGCGCCGGGCCTGCTCAGCGTGCCCGCGGAGACCAACCAGGTATTCATGCAGCTGGGAGAGCAGCGCATCGCGGCGCTGTCACGCGAATTCGGTTTCTACCCGTGGGGTCCGATGGGGTCTGGTGAAGCGCGCTTCGTCTGCTCCTGGGATACGCCTGATGAAGACGTAGACGCGCTCTGCGCCCAATTGCGGACATTCAGTCCCGGAACATGAAGTAGGCGGCGGCCACGAGGCACAGTCCCGCCCACAGGAAGTCCAGCTTCAGCGGCTGCTTCATGTAGAGGATCGCGAACGGCACGAACACCGCCAGCGTGATGACTTCCTGCATGACCTTGAGCTGGCCCAGCGACAGCGTGGTGTAGCCGATGCGATTCGCGGGCACCTGCACGAGGTACTCGAACAGCGCGATGCCCCAGCTGGCGAGCGCCGCCACTATCCAGGGCTTCGACGACATGTTCTTGAGGTGCGCATACCAGGCGAACGTCATGAAGACGTTCGAAACCACCAGCAGCGCGGCGCTCTGCGCCCAGGCGGGCAGGATCATTGAGCGGCGCGTCCCTTCAAGGCCTCGAGCTCGGCACGCAGCGCGGCCACTTCACTCTCGAGCGCGGCCACACGCGCCGCCAGCTCACCGGATGCACGCGGGCCGCCGGCCGTCACGCGTGGCGCGGAGTCCTCGATAGTGTCGTCCGCGCCGGCCGCGACGATCTCCGGCAGTTCCTCGAATAGTTGCGCCCAGCGCGAGTCGCGGCGTCCGGACTCGCGCGGCAGCCGTGCGACGATGGGTCCGTCGGCGCGGCTCGCGAGTGCCTCGAGCAGGCTTTCCACGACGCCGGGATCCGGCAGGTCCGCGAAGCGGGTAATGCGCCCGCGCAGCTCACCCGGAGTCTGCGGACCCCTCAGCAACAATTCACAGACGATGCCGGTTTCCTGCGGCGTGAACCTGAGGCTGCCGAACTCGGTATTGCAGAAAATCTGCTGATACTTGGGCACGCGGCTGCCGAAGCCCGACTTTTCCACGACGAAGTGACGCCTGGCCAGGCTGTCGACGGCGAATTTCACCGTGGCTTCGTCGAGCTGCATGAGGGGTTCGCGATTGCTCTTCTGGTTGCAGGCGTTGACCAGCGCGTTCAGCGACAGCGGATACTGGTCCGGAGTCGTGATCTGCTTTTCGATGAGCGAGCCGATGATGCGTGCTTCGATGGCTGACAGGCGGATGTTCATGCGCGAAGTATACTGAGGTGTGTCCCGCCGACTCCTTCTTCTGTTTGCCTTCGTCCTGGTCGCCGCCGCGCTGCTGTTCGTGCAGCTGCCGATTCCGCCCACCTATGCCGGTCGTACAGTCGAAAACGCCGGGCATGTGCCGCTGTTCCTGATCGGCACGCTGTTCATCCTGGCCATCCTGCGCCACGACCTGCGCGTCGAAGGAATCCGGCTTTACGCCCTGGCGGGCCTGATCGGCACCGCTTGCGGATTGCTGAGTGAAATCATCCAGAGGCCGTTGCGGCGCGATGCGTCCTGGGACGACGTGTTTGCGGACTCGGTGGGCGTGCTGCTCGCGCTCGCGCTGTTCGCCTTGTTCGACCGGCGTTCCGCGTTCCGGGGCGCGACACGGGCGGCCGCGCTGCTGATCGCGGCCGGCTGCGCCATCATCTATCTCGAGCCGATAGTTAGCATGGTGCGTGCCTACCTGCATCGTGACGCACAGTTCCCGGTGCTGGCGAGTTTCGATTCGCGCGTCGAGCTCTACTGGATCGTCGGCTACGGCATCAAACGCGACGTTCACGGTGGCGCGCTCGAGGTGCAGTTCGACCGGGACAAGTTTCCCGGGTTTTCATTTCATGAGCCGGTGCCGGACTGGCGCCGTTTTCACACCCTGGCGATCGACGTCGAGAATCCCGACAGCCTGCCGTTGAAGCTGGGGACGCGTGTCCACGACATCGGGCATGGTCGTGAGTACATCGACAGGTTCAATCGCAACTTCGAGTTCGCTCCCCGGGAGCGCCGCGAATTGCGGATTCCGCTCGAGGAGATCCGCCATGGCCCGCGGAACCGCCTGATGAATATGGGCGAAATCTCGGATGTAACACTGTTCCGGATGCACGATTCTCCGTCTCAGCGCCTGCGCCTGCATGGCATGCGGCTGGAATGATGCGCCGCCGTTGAACATAGGGTTGGGAGGCCGGGAATCAGGCGTTCCGGTTCCGGGCCGCGATGCCTATACTTCGTCCCCATGGAACCGATTGCCGATACCTTCGACGCCGCCTTTTCCAAGACCGTGGATCTCGCCAACAAGATGGCGGACAAGGACAAGGATGCGGATCTTTGGGACATTGCCGATGGCCTGCTGGCCGGCGCCATCCAGTACTGGCTGTACTCGCGTCAGCCCTGCGGCGATACGCGTTGCCAGGATTGCATGCCCATCAGCACCGCCGAAGGGCGCATGTCCGAGCTGAAGCGCCTCATCGAGCAGCTCGCCTCCGAGAGCGAGTACTTCCACACGCCCACGGACTCAAACGCTGGTAGAGCGTAGTGCGCCCGGGCGATGGCGACCCGCAGCAAGCCCACCACAGTCGCCGAATACATAGCCGCTGAACCCAGGGCGGTGCGCGCCAAGCTGCGCGAGATGCGCGCGCTGGTGGCCGCCGCCGCTCCCGGCGCCACGCAATCGTTGAAATGGGGCATGCCCGCGTTCTCGTACGACCGCATCCTGGTCACGTTCGCCGCATTCAAGAAGCACATCGGCTTCTTTCCGACGCCCTCGGCGGTGCGCGCGTTCAGCAAGGAGCTGGCCGGCTTCAAGACTTCGAGCGCCACCATCCAGCTTCCGCTCGACCGGCCGTTGCCGCGGGCGCTGATCACGCGCATCACGAAGTTCCGCGTCAGGGAAGCCAGGGCGCGCGACGCGAAGTGGCTGGAGCGCACGCGCACGCGCAAGCGCTGAAGTTCCCCCGTCCGGACGCTCGATCAACAACCGCGGACGAAACGTAGGGCGGCAGGACGCACGGTCAAGCTCGCCGGACGGCGGATCATTCAGCAGGGAATCTCAGGTGGTTAGTCTGCTCCTCGGCCAGGGGAGCCTGCTCAAACTAACTACAGGAGTTCATCATGCGTCTTTCAATCATTCTGGGGCTGGTCGCAGCCCTTTCCGCCGGTGCTGCGCTCGCACACGGCGACCACGACCACAATGCCGGCAAGGGAAAGAGGCCGCCGCCGATCGCGGTGTTGCAGCTCGACGAGGTGCGCAACGCCAACGCCAGGTATCTCGACGTCGACAAGGCGGTGGCCGACGGATTCGTCGACATCGGCCTGTTCATGCCCAACATGGGCTGGCACTACCGCAAGCTGGAACGCGTCGACGGTCGCATCGACCTGCAGAAGCCGGAGTTCCTCGTCTATGCCGACGATCCCTGCGGTGGCAAGCGCAAGCTCGTGGCCGTCGAATACGTGATGCCCCTCGAGGACTCGCCGCGACGCCCGCCCAGCGGCTATTTCGGCTTTGCTGATGAGTGGGACCGGAACGAAACCTTCCAGCTGTGGACGCTGCATGCCTGGTTGTACGAGTACAACCCGGACGGCGTGTTCGCGGCCTTCAATCCGCGCGTTCCCTGAATAGCAAGTCTTAGCGCTTCACAGACGCCGCCCCTTCGGGGGCGGCGTTTTCCAATGTGGCGCTTGCGCCTGACAATATCAGGCGACCGCACTCGCCTGAGCGTTGCGTTGCGTCCGCCAGCGACTGCTCCAGCAATACCAGCCCTTCCTCGAGCTGCGCTTCGGGAATGGTCAGCGGCGCGAGGATGCGGATGACGTTCGAGTAGAGTCCGCAGGACAACAGGATCAGTCCGCGTCGCCCGGCGGCCTGCACCACCGCCTTGGTGAGCTCGGCGTCCGGCAGATCGGCGCGCCGGTTCTTCACCAGCTCGATCGCCACCATCATGCCCAGGGCACGCACTTCCCCGATGCACGGAAACTTCGCCTGCAGCTGGCGCAGGCGCGCCGAGAGTTTCGCGCCCAGCTGTTCGGCGCGCTGGTTGAGTTTTTCCTTGTCGATGACCTCGAGCACGGCGAGACCTGCGGCGCAGGCCAGTGGCGAGCCGGCAAACGTGCCGCCCAGCCCGCCGACCACGGGGGCGTCCATGATCTCCGCCTTGCCGATCACCGCCGACAGCGGCACGCCGCCGGCGATGCTCTTTGCCACGGTCATGAGGTCGGGCTCGACGCCGGAATGTTCGATCGCAAAGATTTTGCCGGTGCGCGAGAAGCCGGTCTGGATTTCATCGGCGATGAGCAGGATACCGTGCTTGTCGCACAGCGCACGCAGCGCACGCAGGAACTCCGGCGGCGCGATGTAGAAGCCGCCTTCGCCCTGCACGGGCTCGATGATGATGGCCGCGACGCGCGCGGGGTCGACGTCGGCCTTGAAGAGATTGTCGATGGCGGCCAGCGAGTCTTCGGCGCTCACGCCGTGAAAGGCCATCGGGAACGGCACATGGAACACCTCCGGCAGCATGGGACCGAAGCCCGCCTTGTACGGCTGGACCTTGCCCGTGAGCGCGATGCAGCCCAGCGTGCGGCCATGAAATCCGCCGGTGAACGCGATGACGGCGCTGCGGCGCGTGGCGTAGCGCGCGATCTTGATGGCGTTCTCCACGGCCTCGGCACCGGTGGAAAGAAAGATGGTTTTCTTCGGCGTGGGCCCCGGCGCGCGCTCGTTGAGCGCTTCGGCCAGCGCGATGTAGCTCTCGTAGGGCGTGACCTGGAAGCAGCCGTGCGTGATTTTCTCCAGCTGCGCCGCCATCGCGGCCTTCACATCCGGATGCAGGTGCCCGGTATTGACCACGGCGATGCCGCTGGCGAAATCCACGTAACGGCGTCCTTCGACATCCCACAACTCCGCGTTCTGCGCGCGCTCGGCATACACCGCGAGCGAATTGCCCACGCCACGCGGAATGGCCGCGATGCGCCGCTTGTGAAGTTCAGCGTTGCTCGACATACGGTTCTCACCGCCAGACTAAACCAGGCGGTGCCTCGACAATGGCAAGGACCGCAGTCTACGCCCGGTGGCCGTGTAAATCGCGTTACAGACCGCCGGCGCCACCAGTGCAGTTGCCGGCTCGCCGATGCCGCCGGGCGCCTCGCTGCTGTCGATGACGTAGGCATCCACGCGCGGCGCATCGTTGATGCGCGCGACCCGGTAGTCGTGGAAGTTGGTCTGCCGCACGCGCCCGTTCTGGATGTTGATTTCGCCCCACATCAGCGCCGAGTAGCCGAACAGCACCGAGCTTTCGATCTGCGCGACGACGGTGTCGGGATTCACCTGTTGCCCGCAATCCACGCCGCAGTAGACGCGATGCACCTGCACCTTGCCGTTCTGCAGCGAAATCTCCGCGACCTGCGCCATGTAGGTGCCGTAGCCTTCCATGACCGCGAGCCCGTGGAAACGCCCGCGCGGCGGGTAGCCGAAGCGCGCCTCGCGGGCGACCAGGTTCAGCACGCCCAGCAAGCGCGGCTGTTTTTCCAACAGCGCCTTGCGGAAACTCGAGCGAGTCCTTGCGCTGCGACACCGCCAGCTCATCCATGAAACTCTCGACGACGAAGCAGTTGAGCGCGTGGCTCACCGAGCGCCAGTAGCCGACGTCGATGCCGATCTCCTGCTGCCGGAAGTCCACGTGCACGTTCGGCACGTCGTAGGGGTAGTTCGCCGCCGCCTCGACCGCGAACGGGTCCACGTTCTTCTCGACCACCGCGGGGAACATGCGCGCCGTGATCGACGGACCGGTCAGGTGCAGGTTCCAGGCGATCAGCTTGCCCTTCGAATCGAACGCGCCCGTGGCCTGGTCGAACGCGGGCGGACGATACGCGTCGTGCGTCATGTCGTCCTCGCGCGTCCACACCAGCTTGACCGGCCTGCTTCACCGCCTTCGAGGCCTCGACGGCCGCGGGGATGAAATCCACTTCGAGCCGGCGCCCGAAGCCGCCGCCGAGAAACGTGGTGTGCACGCGCACCTTGGACGGGTCCACGCCGGCCGCCCTGGCCGCCGCGGCCTGGGCGATCTGCTGAACCTGCGTGGGTACGTGGATGTCGACGCCGTCGTCGCGCACGTCGGCCGTGCAGTTCTGCGGCTCGAGCGTGGCGTGCGCGAGCAACGGCAGCTCGTACTCGGCGCGGTACACGCGCGCGGCGCTCCTGATGGCCGCGGCCGCGTCGCCGTCGTTGCGTGCCACGCGCCCTTCGCCCGCCGCGCCTTTGCGCAGGGTTTGCGCGATCTTCGCGTCGTTGAGCGCGCCGTTGGGGCCCGCGTCCCACTGGATCGCGAGCTGGTCGCGCGCCTTGCCGCGCGCGCCACCAGGAATCGGCGACCACGGCGACGCCGGAGGAGGTGAGTACCACGGCCTTCACGCCGGGCATGGAGCGCGCCTTCTCGTCGTTGAAGGTCTTGACCGAACCGCCCAGCGCCGGCGGTTGCGCCAGCGCGGCGTACAACATGTCCTTCAGCCGCACGTCGATGCCGTAGATCGCGCTGCCGTCCACCTTCGCGGGCGTGTCGAGGCGTTTCTGCGCATGGCCGATCAGCGTGAAATCCGCGGGCGACTTGAGCGGCACGTCCTTCGGCACCGGTAGTTTGGCCGCCGCCTCGGCAACTTCGCCGAACCTGAGCTTCTTGTACTGCGGCGAAACGATGACGCCGTCTTCCACGCGGCAGGTGCGCGCATCGACGCCCCATTCCGATGCAGCGGCGCTCACCAGCAGGTGACGCGCCGTGGCGCCGGCGCGCGCGCAGCTTCTCCCAGCCGTCGCGCACGCTGGTGCTGCCGCCGGTGATCTGCCCGCCTAACAGGTTGTTGTGGTACTGGTCGCCGGGCGGCGCGAATTCGACCTTGACCTTGCGCAGTCCCACGCCGAGCTCTTCGGCGATGAGCATCGGCAACGAGGTGTACACGCCCTGGCCCATTTCCGCGCGGTCACACAGCAGGGTGATGCTGTCGTCGGTGCCGATGCGCAGCCAGGCATTGGGTTCGATGACCTTGAGCTCGCCGGATCCCTTGCGCTTCGACGAGCAGGCCGGAAGTGTCAGGGCAATGACGAGGCCGCCCACGAAGGTGCGGCGCGAAACGAAGACCGGAGTCGCAGACATGTTCCCTCCCGAGAAACGCTGTCAGGTCGTTCTTGTGGTTCGTCTTTTTTTGGGAACGGTCAGGCTTGCTTGATCTCCGACGCCCGCCGGATGGCGGCGCGGATGCGCTGGTAGGTGCCGCAGCGGCAGATGTTGCCGGCCATGGCGGCGTCGATGTCCGCGTCGGTGGGGCGCGGCTTGCTGGCCAGCAGGGCCGAGGCCGACATGATCTGGCCGGACTGGCAGTAGCCGCACTGGGGAACGTCGAGCTCGATCCAGGCCTGCTGCACCGGATGGCTGCGATCCGCGGACAGACCCTCGATGGTGGTCACGGCCTGGTCGCCGACGGCGCTGATGGGAATCTGGCAGGACCGCACCGGCTGCCCGCCGAGGTGCACGGTGCAGGCGCCGCATAGCGCCATGCCGCAGCCGAACTTGGTGCCGGTGAGGCCCATCGTGTCGCGCAGCACCCATAGCAAAGGCGTTTCCGGTTCGACGTCGACTTCCACGGTGTTGCCGTTGACGTTGAGCTTGGTCACGGGTGCGGCCCTCGGCTGTGTGCGGGTGGTTGCGGTACTATAAAGCGGCCACGTTAAATCGGAAATGGGGGCCTGCGGTATCATTGCGCGCCCCAATCGCCAGTCGAAGGTTCGAGATTGATCGTTACCGAAGTCCTGATTATCGGAGCTGGTCCCTGCGGACTGTTCCAGGTGTTCGAGCTGGGTCTGCTGGGCATGAGCTGCCACGTCGTCGATTCGCTCGCGCACCCCGGGCGGCCAGTGCACCGAGCTGTATCCCGACAAGCCCATTTACGACATCCCGGCGCTGCCGGTCTGCGGTGCGCAGGAGCTGGTCGACCGGCTGCTGCAGCAGATCGCGCCGTTCAATGCGCCACTGCACCTCGGCCAGGAAGTCACCCGGCTCCACAAGCGCGAGGACGGCCGCTTCGAGGTCGAAACCATCCTCGGCACGCGCTTCGATGCCGGCGCGGTGGTGATCGCCGGCGGCGTGGGATCGTTCCAGCCGCGGCGTATCGGCGTGCCCGGCGCGGAACTGTTCGAGGGCAGGAACATCCACTACCGCGTGCGCGACGCGGCGAGTTACCACGGCAAGAAACTGGCGATTTTCGGCGGCGGCGATTCGGCGCTCGATTGGGTCATCGACTTCGCCGGCAAGGCCGCGGCCGTCACGCAGGTGCACCGGCGCGCGGAATTCAGGGCGGCGCCGGCCTCGGTGGCCAAGATGAGGGCGCTCGAGGCGGCCGGTCAGGTGCGGTACATCGAAGGTCTGGCAGAGTCCCTGCGGATGAGCGGCGACGTCTTGAGCGGAATCAATGTCAAAGGCACCGACGGCACGATGCACGCCATCGACGCCGATCACGTATTCGCATTCTTCGGGCTGCATCCCAAGCTCGGTCCCATCGCCGAATGGGGCATGGAGCTGGAGAAGAAAGCCCTGAAGGTCGACACCGAAAAGTTCCAGACCAGCATCCCCGGCATCTTCGCGGTGGGAGACATCAACACCTATCCGGGTAAGAAAAAGCTGATTCTGTCCGGCTTCCACGAGGCCGCTCTCGCGGCATTCGCGATCCAACACTACCTTTACCCGTCCAAGAAGCAGTTCCTGCAATACACCACCACCAGCCCGGTGATGCAGAAACGCCTGGCGTATCCCACTAACTATTCATTGACTGGAGTCGACCATGAAACTGACCTTCCGAACCTTCGCTCTCTGTTCGCTGCTGGCGCTGGCCGGCAATGCCTTCGGCGCCGACAAGGTCTGCAAGCTCGAGATCGCCGGCACCGATGCCATGCAGTACGACAAGAAAGAGCTCGCGGTCGCGGCCGATTGCACGCAGGTGGAACTGACCCTGCACCACTCCGGCAAGCTGCCGGCGCAGGCCATGGGACACAACTGGGTATTGACCAAGACCGCCGACGTGGCCGGCGTGTCGAGCGACGGCATTGCCGCCGGCTTCGCCAGCGACCACGTCAAGAAGGGCGACGCGCGCGTGATCGCGCACACCAAGATCGTGGGCGGCGGGCAGACCACCAGCATCACCTTCCCGACCTCGGCGCTGAAGAAGGGCGAGTCGTACACCTATTTCTGCAGCTTCCCGGGGCACGCGTCATTGATGAAGGGCTCCCTGAAGTTCTGATGGACGACCGACTCGCCGACCTTCAACAGCAACTCGAGCTCGAGCGACTCGAAGTCAACCTGTTCCGCGGCCAGAGCCGCGATACCGGCAGCCCGCAGGTATTCGGCGGGCAGGTGCTGGGACAGGCGCTGAAGGCGGCGAGCGCCACCATCGAGGACGGACGCGTGGTGCATTCGCTGCACGCGTATTTCCTGCGGCGTGGCGACTTCAACAAGCCCATCGTCTACAGCGTGGATCGCAGCCGCGACGGCGGCAGCTTTTCCACGCGGCGCGTCGTCGCGATCCAGAATGGCGAGCAGATCTTCATCTGCTCGGCTTCGTTCCAGACGCCCGAGTCCGGCCTCGACTACCAGGCCAGCGCCCCGCAGGTTCCGCCGCCCGAGCAGCTGAAACCATTCACCAAGCCGCCGCCGGCGGTGCTGGAGAAACTCCCGGAGAAACTGCGCCGCTGGCTGGAAATCGAGCGGCCCTTCGAATTCCGGCCGGTGCAGCAGTACAACCCGCTGGCGCCCGTGGCCTGCGAGCCCGTACGGCAGATCTGGATGCGCGCCGTGGACAAACTACCCGACGACGACGCGCTGCATCGCTGCCTGCTGGCCTACATCTCCGACTACTGGCTGCTGGATACCTCCACCATGCCGCATGGCTCGTCTTTCCTGCGCGGCAACCTCATCATGGCCAGCATCGATCACGCGATCTGGTTCCATCGCGCGGCGCGCGTCGACGACTGGCTCCTGTATTGTCTCGACAGCCCCTCGAGCTCGGGCGCGCGCGGATTCGCGCGCGGCAGCTTCTACACGCTCACGGGCGTGCTGGTCGCGAGCACCGCGCAGGAAGGACTCATACGACTCGTCCAGCCGCATTCGTAGCTCAGGGCCTGGCCATCCTCGCGCTCGGTCTGCTCGCGCCGTCGCGCGCCGCCAACGTGGTGGCCGCCGACGAGCGGGACGCCTTGAGCGAGCTCTGGTCGGGCATGTACGACGTTTCCGAAGAGCTGATCACCGGAGAGGCCGGTGAGTCGCCGCTGGCCTCGCTCGCCGAGCAGGAACGCGTACAGATCAACGTGCGCCGCATCCCGCTGACCTGGCTGGGCACGCATGTGCTGTATGTCGAGGAGTACCTGTACGACGAGCCCTTCGAGCGGCGCCGGCGCGTGCTGCTGAGCATCGAGCCGGCGGAGGCGGATGGCACGCTGCGGGTGCGGCAATTCACGCGCAAGGCCGACACCGGCAATCCCACCGCGCTGACGGCCGACGACGTCGAATCGGTGCCGGGCTGCGACATTCTTCTCAAGCGCGACGGCGGACAGTTTCGCGGTGGCACCCTGGAGCGCATGTGCCTGCAACATGGCGCGCGCGAAGCACGCTGGCTCGACTATCGCGTGGTGATCGGCGACGGACTGTTCTGGTACCGCAAGCGCACGCTGACGCTGGCGAAGGACGAGCTGGTGGAGGAAATCGCCGGCTTTCCGCACGTGGACCTCGAAGAGGCGCGACTGTTCTCGTGTGGAATTTCCTGGAGGCCCCAGAAGGAAAAGGACAACGGCAAGGCCGAACGCCGCGCGCTGGACAGCGTCGATCTGCACGATCGTGGCGGGCGGGCGCGTTTTCGCACGCCGGATGGGCGCGAGCTGCAGCTCGAGCTGCACGGGCGCGACTGGCCGCTGTCGGCGGGTCGCGAGTCGCTGGTGTTGATCCTGAGCGACGCGCGCGCGGCGAGTGACGACATCGCCTCCAGTTGGACCTCGCTCGATGCGGCGCGCGTGGGCATCGACATCGGCTGGCTGGCGATCGATTGCGCGCCGGTGGTATCGGAGACGGGTGAAAGCCGCTCTTAGCTGGCGAGCCAGCTGAACAGCAGGTAGAGCGCCCAGACGCCGATCACGGTCATCACGATGAAGACCAGCACAACCGCGATCGGCACCAGCAGCACTCCACGACGGCTGCGCCGCGCGGTGAGCTCGGGCGTGGCCATCCAGTCATCGAGCAGCGCCAGGTTGCGGGTCTGCGCCTTGAACGCGAAGTCGAAAATATCGCCGAGCACGGGCACCGTGCCGATCAGCGCGTCCAGCGCGATGTTGCTGAGCATGTGCAGATGGACCGAGGCCGGCGCACGCAGCGTGCGTGCCACGTGCATCGCATACACCCCGACCAGCGCACCGACGATATCGCCCAAACCCGGCACCAGGCCGAACAGCGCATCGATGCCGAAGCGCCAGCGGGTGCCGGGAACCGCGAAGGCCTGGTCGAACAGTCGCGCGATGGCGCGCAGCCGATCGAGCTCACGCTGGCCGCGGGCCGCGCGTTCGTCCTGTTTGACCGGGTCGTCCATTGGCATTCCGCTTCGCTAACTACCAGGCGGCGTGCGCAACGCCTGGATCTCGGCCTCGAGGGCCGTGTTGAAGCGCGCCGGATCTTCCATCATCAGGAAGTGGCCCACGCCCTTGATCGTGACCGCGTGGAACTTCGGCAATACCTTGCGGATGCGGGCCTCGTTGACCGGCTCGCCGAGGTCCGAATCGATGGCGACGATGGGCACCGCGATTTCCTTGAGTGGCTCGGTGAAGTCGTATTCGAGCAGCGCACGCAGCGCCGGGATGGCGGTGCGCTGCGACGACAGCGATATGTCGTAGGCCACCTTGTTCGCCAGGTCGCGATTGCCGCCGGCCACGAACAGGTGCTCGGTGACCAGCTCGCGCGTGCTGCCGATGAAATCCGCCTCGAAGGGCTTGATGAGTCCGTCCACCTGCGCCTTGCTGGGCACCGGCGCGCCAACCGAATTGAAGGTTTCCACGCCGATGATGCCGACCACGCGTTTGCCGAGCTGCCGCGCGGCCTCGAGTGCCACCGGACCGCCCATGCCATGTCCGACCAGGATGATCTGCTGGCTGGGCACCGCGGCCATCGCGGTGGCCACGTCCTGGCCGAAACGCGGGATGGTCCATTCGGTGCGGTTGCCGTCGGTGCCGCCGTGGCCGGCGAGATCCACGGTGACCACGGTGTGGCGCTGCTTGAACACCGGGACCTGTTCGCGCCAGTAGTTCGAATCCTCGGACCAGCCGTGGATGAAGACCAGCGTCGGTTCACCCGCGCCGTACACGTGGTACTGAACGTGGACACCGTCGGGCGCAATGGCGATGCGCGGCGCGCCTTCGGCTGGCTCGGCATTCGCAGCCTGCGCCGGGGCCGGCGGCGGAGCTTCTTCTTTCTGGCTGCAGCCGAAGGAGACCAGGGCGAGGACGGCGGCGCACGGCGCCAAAACGGTGGTTCGCATGGGTCGCGACCTTACGCGAACGAGGCTACGTAGTCACCGATGGGCAGCGAGGAGGTGAAGCCCGGGCTCTCGATGCCGAGCAGGTTGACCAGCCCGGCGATGCCGTGGTCCTTTTCGCTCTCGATGCGGAAATCCGGCTGAGGTTCGCCGGGTCCATGCAGCTTGGGGCGGATGCCGGTGTAGTCCGGCATCAGCGCGTCGTCGGCGAGGTTCGGCCAGTAGCGGCGGATCGCCTGGTAGAACTGCGCGGCCCGCGACACGTTGACCGAGTAGTCGATGCGGTCTATCCACTCCACGTCGGGTCCGAAGCGTACGCGGCGCCCGAGATCCAGCGTGGCGTGTATTCCCAGTCCCGCGGAGTGCGGCACGGGATAGATGAGATGCCGGAATGGCGAACGTGCGGCCACGGTGAAGTAGTTGCCACGCGCCAGGTGCAGCGTGGGGATGCGCTCACGCGGGTACCCCTCGATGCGGTTCAGCAGATCGACCGCGCCCAGCCCGGCGCTGTTGACCACGAAGCCGGCTTCGAGCTCCGTGGCGCTGTCGCCGGCGGTCTTCACCAGAAAACCTTTCCCGAGGCGCAGCACCTGTTCCACGCGGCAGTCGGTGACCAGCGTGCCGCCGGCATTTTCCATGTCCCCCTGCAGGGCGAGCATGAAAGGGTGCTGGTCGATGATGCCGCTGGTCGGACAGAGCAGCGCCGCCGTGCAATGCACCTGCGGCTCCAGCTCGCGGGCCTCGGCCGCCGAGACCATGCGCACGCCGTCCACGTCGTTCGCGCGCGCACGCTCGAGCAGGTTCAACAGCACCTTTTCTTCGTCATCGCTGCTGGCGACGACCAGCTTGCCGCAATTCTGATGATCCACGCCGCGCCGCTCGCAGTAGGCATACAGCGCGCGATTGCCGGCCACGCAGAAGCGCGCCTTGAAGCTGCCGGTGGCGTAGTAGAGCCCGGCATGAATGACGCCGCTGTTGCGCGCCGAGGTGATCGTGCCGTGGTGGGCTTCGGCCTCGAGCAGCAGTACTTCGCGACCCGCCAGCGCCAGCGCGCGCGCCACCGCGAGCCCGACCACGCCGGCACCAATCACCACGCATTCGACACGATCCGCCATCTGCCCAATCTACCCAATCCGCTAACGCATCTGCAGGACTTTTCCCGGATTCATGATGCCGTTCGGGTCCAGCGCCTTCTTGATGGTGCGCATCAGGTCCAGCTCCACCGGCGGGGCGTAACGCTCCAGCTCGAACACCTTGAGCTGCCCGATACCATGCTCGGCGCTGAAGCTGCCGCCAAACTCGCGCACCAGGTCGTGGATGGCGCGCTTGGCCTTCTGCTCGACGGCTTGCAACTGGAATGCCTGGGTGCCGGTCTTCTGGCTGATGTTGAAGTGCAGGTTGCCGTCGCCCAGGTGTCCGTACGCGACCAGCACGCCCTGCGGAATGTTTCTCGCCACCCATTCGCCGGCAATCCGGATGAAGCGCGGCACCTGCGACACCGGCACGGAGATGTCGTGCTTGAGGCTGGCGCCTTCCTTGCGTTGCGCCTCCGGAATGGACTCGCGCAGCCGCCAGAACATTTCGCGCTCGCGCTCGCTGAGCGCCACGCTGGCGTTCAGGATCCAGCCGGATTCGAGCGCCTCGGCCAGCGTCTTCTCCAGCAGGGCTTCGAGCGGCTCATGGGCGCGCGATGTCGACAGCTCGCACAGCGCGTACCACTCCGCCTGCGTGTCGAGCGGCTCGGCAACACCGGGAATGTGCCGCAGTGTGAGATCCACCGCGATGCGCGGAATCAACTCGAAGGAGCTCACGCAATCGCCGCTGCCGTCGCGCAGCGCACCGAGCAGCGACACGGCGGCCTCGGGGTCGCGCACCGCGACGAAGGCCGTGGCGCGCGACCTGAGTGCCGGGTACAGCTTGAGGCAGGCGGCGGTGATGATGCCCAGCGTGCCTTCGGCGCCGAGGAACAGCGACTTGACGTCGTACCCGGTGTTGTCCTTGCGCAGCCCGGTGAGGGCGTCGAGCACCCGGCCATCCGCGAGCACCACCTCGAGGCCGAGTACCATTTCGCGCGCCATTCCATAGCGGATGACATTCAGGCCACCCGCGTTGGTGGAAAGATTTCCCCCGAGCATGCAGCTGCCTTCGCTGCCCAGGCTCAGCGGCAGGTAGCGGTCGGCCTCGGCGGCGGCGGCCTGCAGCTTCGCCAGGATGCAGCCGGCCTCGGCCGTCATGGTGTAGTTAGCGGAGTCGATGGAACGGACGTGATTCAGCCGCGCCAGCGACAGCAACACCTGGCTGCTGGACGCATCGGGCGTGGCGCCGCCGCAGTAGCTGGTGTTGCCCCCCTGCGGCACCACACCGATGCGGTGCGCATTGCAGAAGGCGACGACGCGGGCCACGGCGGCGGTGTCTGCCGGCGCAACCACGGCCAGAGCATGGCCGCGATACAGCGCACGGTGGTCGCGCAACATGGGTGCGATGCGCGCCGGGTCGGTGAGCACGGCCGATTCGTCGAGCAGTTCTCCGAGTTGACGCGCAATTGAAGCGTGATCGTTCACGTGGCGATGATAGCGCGGTAGGCTGGCGCCATGGATGTACCCCACAACCCGTACACACCGCCGGCGACGCCCGTGGCGGACATCGAAGAGGCCCGCGTCCGGCCCTGGTCGGTCAAGGTTGCGCTGATCCTCTTCTGCTCTTCCATTGCGCTGGCGGTTCCGAAGGTCACCATCGACATGGTCCGGGGAAATCCGGCCAGCCATACTCCCGACCTCGACCGGCTGGCGATGGTGATCGGTCTCACGGTGGTGTCGGCACTGGCCGCCGTGTTGTTCGCGGCGCTATGGAAGGGGTGGCGCTGGGGCCGCATCGTCTATGCCGCACTGGTGGTGCTGGCGATCATCGAGGCTTTCACTTCGGTGCCACAGAATTTTGCGCGGCACTGGTATTTCGGCGTGGCCGATGTGTTGAGCAATGGCTTCGATATCGCTGCCGTGTGGCTGGTGTTCACCGCTGGCAATGCCTGGTTCAGGCCGAGCGGCGCGTCTTCACGCTCCTGAGCCCGCGAACGGCGCACGCCGGCAGCGCGGCTTGGTCAGCAATATCTGCACCGTACCGAGCTGGCGCTCGATGAAGCCGCCTTCGCAGTAGCACAGGTAGTACTCCCACAGGCGCACGAAGCTTTCGCCGTAGCCCAGCGCGCGGACCTTGCCGAGGTTGCGAAGAAATCCCTCCCGCCACAGGCGCAGCGTGCGCGCGTAGTGAGGCCCGATGTCCTCGAGATGGAAGATCTTCAAGTCCGTGGCGCGCGCCACGGCACCGGCCAGTGCCTCGATCGAGGGAATGAAGCTGCCCGGAAATACGTAACGCTGGATGAAGTCCACGGACTTCAGGGCGCGACGTAGAACTGGTCCTGGATGGTGATGGCCTGCAGCAGCATGGCGCCGTCCGGTTTCAGCAGACGTGAGCAGTGCCCAAAATATTCGTCCAGATGATCGGCACCGACGGCTTCGACCATCTCGATGGAGACCAGCTTGTCGTAACCGTGATCGCCGTCGAGTTCACGATAGTCCCGCAGCAGCAGCGTGATGCGGTCGTCCAGCCCCAGCGCGTAGATCCGGCGTTGCGCGTATTCATACTGCGCGCGCGAGATCGTCGTGGTGGTTACGCGGCAGCCGTACGCTGCGCGGCGTGAATCGCGAAGCCGCCCCAGCCGTGCCGATCTCGAGCAGGTGATCCTCGGGGACCAGCTGCAGCTTGCGACAGGCGGCGTCGAACTTGGCCATCGAGCCTTCGGCCAGGCTGGCTTCCGGATGCGGAAAGATCGCGCACGAATACGCCATCGTGTCGTCGAGCATCAGCTCGTAGAGCTCGTTGCCGAGATCGTAGTGCGCGGCGATGTTGCGCGCGCTGCCGTTCCGGCTGTTGCGATTGATCCAGTGGAACAGCTTCAGCAGCGGCCGGCTGAGCAACGCCCAGCCTGAATCGATGCCGTTCATGCGTTCGCGATTGCGCGACGAAGATGCGCACCAGCGCGGTGAGGTCGTCACAGCGCCACAGGCCGCGCATGTAGGCCTCGCCCGCGCCGACGGTGCCGCCGAACGCGACGTCCGCGTAGATCTGCGCGTGATCGATGTACACCGTGCAGGACAGGTCGGAATCGTCGTGCGCCGGCCGAAGACGATGCTCGCCCTGCGTTCGACGACCCTGAGCTCGCCGTGCTCCAGCACTCGAAAGCTGCTTCAGCAGCAGCCTGCGGCCGAGACTGCGCGAGCAGCGGGGCCGCGGCGTGCGGCGCGGTCGCAGTGGCGTTGACGAGCGGAGATCCGGCAATCATGCTGCTGGCTCGCGGAGACGGGTGGCTTGTGCGGATGAGTGGAAGGGCGTGCGCTTGAGCCAGAGCCTCAGCGCCTGCCAGTGGATCAGCGCGTCGACCTGGACGCGTCATCAGCGGAAAGCGCAGCAGGGCGCAGGGCCAGCGCGTGAAGCCGTGATCTCGCTCGCGCTTCAGCATCAGCGTGGCATCGAAGCTCGACTTTGCCGTTGCGCCAGTTCTCCATGTGCACGTGCAAGTCGCGTCCCGGCGCGACGAAACGCCAGTCGTAGCGCATGTCCATCGGCAGGAACGGCGAGACGTGGAATTGCTTTGCGAAGCCGAACTGCCAGCCGCGGCCGCATGCGCCGGCAAGCCGGTCGACCGGCAACACATAGGCGTGCCGTTCTTTCCACGGCGTGTTGGTGATTTCCGCGACGATGGTTTCCACGCGGCGATCGGCCGCGTCGAAGCAGTAGTAGAAGCTCACGGGATTGAAGCTGTAGCCGAAGTAGCGCAGGTGCGTGAGCAGGCGGATCGGGCCCGCGCGGCCGTGCACCGGTTGCGCTTCGACGCGAGTCGCGCACCGCCTGTCCAGCGGCAGGTGAGCGGGTCGCCGAGAAAATCCTCGCGCCGGAACCAGGCGAGGCGCCGGGCGCCGGGCCGACCAGAACCAGCGGCGTCGAACAGCGTGGCAGCTCGGCCAGGTCCAGGTAGCTCATGAACAGGCGGTAGCGGAACGGCATTCGCGGGTCGTGCCGAAGCGGCGGTGCCGCACCCAGCCGCTGTAGAGCGCGCTGTTCATGACGCGCAGCGGCCAGCGCTGCGGCGTTGGTCGGCGCGTGCCGCGCATCGCGCGCGCGAACTCTTCCAGCGCCCATTCGGCGCTGACGACGCCGTCTTCGTGGAAGCCGTAACGCCAGTACGCGCCGCAGTAGAACGTGCGGTTCACGCCACTGATTTCGTGCCGGCGCTTCTGCGCCGCGACGCCCGGCGGGTAGATAGACCGGATGGTGATAGGTCACGGTGCGGATGATGCGCGCGGGATCGATGTCCGCGCTGCGATTGAGCGTGACCAGGAAGCGCACCGGCGCGTCCAGCGTCTGCAGGATGTTCATGTCGTAGGTGAGCGCGACGCGTCGCGCTGCGTTGTCGCGCGTGTCGAGTCCAGCATGCGTGATAGTTCCACGCCGCGCGGGCGACGCGGCGTGCGCGGCAGCAGGCGCTCGTCCGTGTGCAGCACCGCTTCGTTCTCCTGATAGGGAAACGCGCCGAGCACCGCGCGCTCCGCGGGCGTCGGATCCTCCAGCAGCCGCAGCGCCTGGTCGCTGTGGCAGGCGATGAACACGTGGTCGAATCGTTCGACTCGCCCCGAGCGGTGCGCACTCGCACCTCGTTGGCCGTGCGCGCGCAGGCCATGCACGGGCGTGCCCAGGCGGATGCGGTGCCGAAAGGGCGCGGCGAGCTTGCGCATGTACTCGCGCGAGCCGCCCCTCACGGCCTGCCACTGCGGACGGTCGTCGACGTTCAGAAAGCCGTGCCGCTCGAAGAAATCGACGAAGAAGCGCGCCGGGATGCGACAGCAGTCGCTTTCGCTGGCCGACCAGATCGCCATGCCCATCGGCACGATGTACTGATCGATGAACGCGCGCGAGTAGCGGTGCTGCTCGAGGTAGTCGCCCAGCGTGAGCGTGTCGCAGCCGCCGGCCAGCAGGGCCCGGCTCTCGCGGTTGAAGCGCAGGATGTCCGCGATCATGCGCAGGAACGAGGGGCGCAGCAGGTTGCGACGCTGCGCGAACAGCGAGTTGAGCGACGTGCCGTTGTATTCGAGGCCGCGTGCGCTCGCAGCGCAGCGAGAAGCTCATGTTCGAGTTCTGCCAGGCGACGCCGAGCTCGTTCAGCAGGGCGATGAAGCGCGGATAGGTCCAGTCGTTGAAGACGATGAAGCCGGTGTCGACGGCATAGTGCCGGCCCTGCCAGTCGACGTCGACGGTGTGCGTGTGGCCGCCGACATGATCGGCCGGCTTCGAAGACCGTGACTTCGTGCTCGCGGTGCAGCCGATAGGCCGCGACCATGCCCGAAATGCCCGAACCGATGATCGCAATTCGCATACCCCTTACTACGGGGGCATGCTCGGATCGGATGCGGCGAGTTACTTGACAGCGGGCGATGCGGCGCGGATGATGATCGCGCACCGCCACGGGGATGGGCTTCAGATCCCAGATGATGCCCAGCCACGACATCGACCTTCAGCAGGTAATAGGTGATGTCGACTTCCCACCAGTAGAAGCCCTGGCGCGTCGAGCTCGGGTAGTGGTGGTGGTTGTTGTGCCAGCCCTCGCCGAGCGTGATCAGCGCGAGGAACCAGTTGTTGCGGCTCGAATCGCCGGTCTTGTAGCGCTGCTTGCCGAAGACATGCGACAGCGAATTGATGGTGTACGTGCCGTGCGAGCACGAGCACCGTGGAGACGAAGAAGCCCCAGATCGAGCATCTGCCAGCCGTTGGTGCCGAGGCCCGGCGCCGCACTTCTCCAGCGCCACGCCGAGCGAGGAACACGCCCACGGCGAACAACGACCGGCACGATGATGTCGAAGCGGTCCAGCCAGCGCAGCTCGGGGAAGTTCATCAGGTCGCGCACGCGCTTGAGATCGGGCGCGAAACCTTTCTTCGACAGGAACCAGCCCATGTGGGCGCGCACGAAGCCGTGCTGGATGGGCGAGTGCACGTCTTCCTTCTTGTCCGAGTACTGGTGGTGATCGCGATGGTGCGCGGCCCACCAGATCGGGTCCGCGCTGCACGGCCGAGGAGCCGAGCACGCCGAAGATGAACTGGCCGACGCGCGAGGTCTTGAACGACTTGTGCGAGAAGTAGCGGTGATAGAACCCCGTGATCGCGAACATGCGGATGAAATACAGCGCCGCGCACACGATCAGTGCGATGGGGCTCACACCAACCGCAAATACGAGACAGACAGGCCGCGTGCATGAGGATGAACGGCAGCGTGCGCAGCCAGTCGATGCGATCCGCGCCGGGCTGTTCGGCCGCGCCCTCGAAGGCCGAGGCCCTGCCGGTGTCGAACCAGGCAAGCAGCGCGCGTCCGGCGCGAACCAGCGGATTCATCGTGTGAGTTTCAGAGTTCATGCAGGCCGTGAGTTCCTTCAGGGCTACGGCCGCAAGCGGCCGGCAGATGCGTACAAGGGCCGGATGCGAATCTTGTCGCATCCGGCCCTTGCGGACAGGTAACAGGTCGCGATCAGGCGGGCTGTTTCAGTGCAGCAATTCGCTCTTCCAGCGGCGGGTGGCTCATGAAGAGCCTCTGCCAGCCCTGCGGCGGGCCGCTGCGGATGCCGAAGGCGGCCATCTTCTCGGGCATCGCCGTCGGTGCGTGCTGTACGCGTCGCAGCGCTTCGAGGGCTCCGATCATCGAGGGCGCACCGGCCAGGTACGCGCCACCCGCGTCGGCGCGGAACTCACGCTTGCGCGAGAACCAGGCGACGATCATGCCGGCCAGGATGCCGAGCACGACCTGCGCCGCGATGACGGTGATCAAGTAGCCGATGCCGGCGCCGCGCTCATTCTTGAGAATGACGCGATCGACGATGAAGCCGATGACGCGCGCGAGGAAGAACACGAAGGTGTTCATGACGCCCTGGATGAGCGTGAGCGTGACCATGTCGCCGTTGGCGACGTGGCTGACCTCGTGACCCAGCACCGCCTCGACTTCGTCGCGGCGCATGTTGCTGCAGCAGTCCGGTGCTCACCGCGACCAGCGCGTTGTTCTTGTTGGCGCCGGTGGCGAAGGCGTTCGGATCGCGGCGAATCGAACACGCCGACTTCGGGCATGCCGATGCCGGCAGTCTCGGCCTGCTTGCGCACCGTGCTGACCAGCCACTGCTCGGCCTCATTGCGCGGGCTGCGGATCACCTGCACGCCCATGGCCATCTTGGCCATCCACTTCGAGATCAGCAGCGAGATGAAGGAGCCGCCGAAGCCGAGAATCGCCGAGAACACCAGCAGCGCGCCGAGGTTCAGGCCCTGTTGCGTGAGATAGCGGTCGAGGCCGAACACGCTGACGACGATGGACAACACCAGCATGATCGCGATGTTGGTGGCGATCGAGGAGGAATACGCGTTTCATGGTTTTAGAAGCAGCTCCGGTTGAGTGACTCGCGGGGGCGAGTGCGGCAATTCTGGCGACGGGCATGGGGATTTCAATGCCACCTGACGCCGGCTTTCAAATCAAACGCTTAGGATGAAATCCACCACCGCCTCCACGTCGTCGAGCGGTAACCTCATACCATTGAAGCCCTTGAGCGCGATTCCGGCCGGCAACGCCACCGCCGCGATGCCCGGGATCCGCCAGGGCCAGCGACTCACCCATCCCACGGAAGACTTCGACACGCCTCAGCCATTCGAGTTGCTTGAAGCCTTCCACCAGCACGACATCCACCGGCCGCAGTTGCCCCAGCAGGATCTGCAGGCTGGCCGGTTCCGGCGAGGAAGCGATCCGCGCCCAACCCGAATCCGAGGCCACGATGACCTCGGAGGCACCCGCGGCGCGATGACGATGACTGTCCTTGCCCGGCGGATCGAGCTCGATCTGGTGGTGATGAGTGTGCTTGATGGTCGATACGCTGAGCCCCCGCCTTTTCAGCGCCGGGATCAGCTTCTCGATCAGCGTGGTCTTGCCGCTGCCCTGAGTGCCCGACGATGGCCACGACGCGCATCAGGCCTCGTGACGCTCGCGCCGAGCAGCCTGCCGATGCTCCAGGCGGCCAGGCCCGCGCCGCCGCCGATCAGCATCTGCGCAGCCCGCCTCGCAACGCGCCATGGCCGGTGAACAGGCTCAGCGCGATACCGAGCCGCGAACAGCATGCAGGCCGTGATGCCGGCCGCGCGTAGACGGCGTCATTGGCCGGCAATCCGAGCATGAAAGGGATCAGCGGGATCGGCGGCGCCCACGGCGAAGCAGCCAGAACGAGGAGCCCGCCGCGCCGATGGGCGAGCCCAGGTCGTCCGGATTGAGGCCCAGCTCCTCGCGTGCCAGCACCTCGAGCGCCTGTTCCGGACGTCGACAGCAGCTTGCGGCTGATCCGGCGCGCTTCTTCCATATCGATGCCGCGCGCGTTGTAGATGAGCGCCAGCTCTTCGACTTCGGCTCGTCCGGATACTCGGCCAGCTCTTCGCGCTCCAGCGCCATCTGGTATTCGTAGAACTCACGCTGCGAACGCACCGAGACGTATTCACCGGCGCGCCATCGACAGCGCGCCGGCGAGCAGTCCCGCCATGCCGGCGATCTGCACCGATCGGTGCCCGGAGCCCGCGGCCGCCACGCCCATGACCAGCGAGGCGTTCGAAACGAGGCCATCGCTCGCGCCGAACACCGCGGCGCGAAGGTTGCTCCGCCCAGCGAGCATGGCGATTGCCCACGTCAGCGACGGTGGTCGGCATGGCATGGGTGGCCGGGGCGCGCGGGCCGGAATACACCGACAGCCCGCGCAGCTTCATGGCGGCGAGCACCCCGCGCAGGCGGCGCGGCCCGATACGCCGCACCAGGCGCGCCACGACGCGGGCGCGGAGCGGTGGGCGTGAATAGCTCCGGGATGGTCCGGATCGACGCGGCGAGCCAGCAGGCGGCCTGGCTGTTCGGCGGCGGCGGCGAGCTTCAGGAACAGCGTCGCGCCGCACCGGGTCGGGTTCGGCCGCGGCGACGGCACCGTAGAGCCAGGCGGACTCTTTCTCGTGGTACCAGCTGTCGGCGGCGCCGGTGCCCATGAGCTAGCTAGTAGCTGTCTTCTTCTTCGTCGTCGTCCAGATCGTCGTCATCGTCATCGTCGTCATCATCGTCGTCGTCATCGTCGTCATCGTCGTCGTCGTCCGTCCTCTTCTTCGTCCTCGGCCTCGTCGGCGGAATCGGACCAGCCCTCGGGCACGTCGGTGAGCTCGAGATCCAGCTCGTGCCAGGTGTCGAGGTCGAGCTCTTCGATCTCGCCGTCCTCGTACTCGATTTCGACGAGCTCATCGTCCTCGTCGACGGACAGCACGCGGAAGGTTTCTTCCTCGTCCTTGTTCTCGTACCACTTGCCCGGGGTCGGTGCGTATTCTCTGCTCACAAAACTTCAGCCTCTGTGTGGAGGGGCGAGAGTTTAGGGGGTGCCTGCGAATGCGGCAACGGGAGGTATTGCGTAAGATCGGCCCCCAATTCCATGAACACTTCAATCTCCTCTAACTCGTGCACGCCGCATCGTCGTCAAGGTCGGCTCGGCGCTGCTCGTTGATCAGTCCACCGGCCAGGTCAATCGGCCGTGGCTCGAGACCCTGGTCGAAGACCTGCTGCGTCTGCGCGCACGCAAGCAGGAGGTGGTGCTCGTGTCCTCCGGCGCCATCGCGCTCGGACGGCGCGAACTGAAGCTCGCCGGCCGGGGCGCTTGAAGCTCGAGGCAAAGCCAGGCCGCCGCCGCCGTAGGCCAGATCGCGCTGGCACACATCTATAAGGAGTTGTTCGCGCGCTCCGGCGTCACCGTGGCCCAGATTCTGTTAACGCTCGAAGACAGCGAGCGCCGCCGCCGCTATCTCAACGCGCGCGCCACGCTGTCGGAGCTGCATCGAGCTCGGCGCGCTGCCGGTGATCAACGAAAACGACACGGTCGCCACCACCGAGATCCGCTACGGCGACAACGATCGGCTGGCGGCGCGCGTCGCGCAGATGACCAGCGCCGATTGCCTGCTGCTGCTGTCGGACGTGTCCGGGCTGTACACCGCCGACCCGAATCTCGATCCGTCGGCGCGGCTGATTCCCGAGATCCGCGACATCACGCCCGGAGATCGAAGCCATGGGCGGCGGGTCGGCCTCGGCCGTGGGTTCGGGCGGCATGGCCACCAAGATCGCGGCGGCGAAGATCGCCACCGCCGCCGGCTGTGCCATGGCCATCGCGGCCGGAGCGCCGCTGCATCCGGTGCGTCGGCTCGAGGAGGGCGCCGAGTGCAGCTGGTTCCTGCCGGGGCTCGAATCCCGGAGAACGCGCGCAAGCAATGGATCGCCGGATCGCTGCGCCCCAGCGGCGCCATCACCATCGATGCCGGCGCGCTGCAGGCGCTGCGTTCCGGCAAGAGCCTGCTGCCCGCGGGCGTCACCGCGCGTGAGCGGCCGCTTCGCGCGCGGCGACACCGTCAGCGTGCTCGACCGCGACGGCGCCGAAATCGCGCGCGGCATGATCGCCTACAGCGACCGCGACGCCGCGCGCATCATCGGCAAGCGCAGCGCCGACATCGAGGCGCTGCTGGATTTCCGCGGCCGCGACGAGATGATCCACCGCGACGACCTGGTGCTGATGCGCGCCGATCTCGCGCCGGCCTGAACGAGGACAGTTCCATGAACGCCGCCATCGACCAACCCGCGAGCGCCGAAATCGCCGCCATCATGGATCCGGCTCGGGCGCGATGCCGCGGCGCGGCCGCGGCGGTGCTGGCGCTCGCCGGCACCGCCACCAAGAACCGCGCGCTGGCGCGGCATGCGCCTTCGCGCTGCGGGCCCACAAGGCCGAGTTGTTAGCGGCGAACGCCAGGGACATGGAGGCGGCGCGCGCCAAGGGCCTGTCGGGCGCGATGCTCGACCGGCTCGCGCTCGACGAGAAACGCATCGAGGCCATGGCGCGCGGCGTCGAGGAGATCGCCGCGCTGGCCGATCCCATCGGCACCACCATGCGCGCATTGGACGCGTCCCAACGGGCTCGACATCGCGCGCGTGCGCGTGCCGCTGGGCGTGATCGGCATCATCTACGAGAGCCGGCCCAACGTGACCTGCGATGCCGGCGCGCTGTGCCTCAAGTCCGGCAACGCCGCCATCCTGCGCGGCGGCTCCGAGAGCGTGCATTCCAGCCGCGCCATTCATGCCTGCCTGGTCGAGGGGCTCGACCGCCGCCGGATTGCCGGCGGCGAGCGATCCAGCTCGTGCCCACCACGGATCGCGCCGCCGTCGGCTACCTGCTGTCGTCGATGACGGACTACATCGACGTGGTCGTACCGCGCGGCGGCAAGAGCCTGGTCGCGCGCGTGCAGCACGAGGCGCGCGTGCCCGTGATCGGCCATCTCGAAGGCGTGTGCCACGTGTACGTCGATCGCGATGCGGACCTGGCGATGGCGCGCGCCATCGTGAAGAACGCCAAGCTGCGGCGCACCGGCGTTTGCGGCTCGGCGGAAACCCTGCTGGTCGACGCCGCCGTGCGCGGCCACGCACCTGGCGCCGGTGGTCAAGGACCTGCTGGACGCCGGCTGCGAAGTGCGCGGCGACGCCGAGGTCCAGAAGGTGGACGCGCGCGTGAAGCCGGCCACCGAGCAGGACTGGTACACCGAGTATCTCGACGCGATCATCGCCGCGCGGGTCGTCGACGGCGTCGACGCCGCCATCGAACACATCGCGCAAGTACGGCTCGGCGCACACCGAGAGCATCGTCACCGCGAACGCCGCCACCGCGCAGCGTTTCCTCGAGCGGGTAGATAGCGCCATCGTGCTGCACAACGCGTCCACGCAGTTCGCCGACGGCGGCGAGTTCGGCATGGGCGCGGAGATCGGCATCTCCACCGATCGCTTTCACGCGCGCGGCCCGGTGGGCGTGGAGCAGCTGACGAGCTACAAATACGTGGTGCGCGGCACCGGCCAGATCCGCCCGTAAATGGGGACACTCCCCATTTCCTAGCAAAAGGGGCTGCACGCTCAGTCGAAGCTTCGCGATCTCCGCGAGCGCCAGGCCGTGCTCGAGGAAGTAGATCACCTTGATGTTCACCAGCGCGGCGAAATAGTCGCGCGCCACCTCGGGTTGTCCGCGCGCCCAGTACGCTTCGCCGACGTAGTACAGCGCCTCGCACAGCCGTTCGTCGGTGCTGGTGTTCGGTGCAGGTCGTTGTCACTGTCGTCGCCGGCCTCGATGGGCGCGATGAGCTCCGCTTCGGTGTACTCGCCGCGCATGTAGAGCAGCAGCGGCTGCGGCCAGCCTTCGGCCGGGCGTGCGCGCGACGAATTCGGGCTTCGGCACGCCACCGCGCGCATCTGCGCCAGCCAGTACATGAGCTGGCCGTAGCCGGCCTGGACGCGGTCCGGTCGCTCGCGGCCACATAGCGGAAGCGGGCGACGGCATCCGCCCAGCGTTCCTCCACGAAATCGATGTTGCCCGCGAGGCGATTGGCTGTTCACCGAGCGCGGGTCGATGCGAGCGAGGCCGTGATGGCCGCGCGCGCGCCGGCGTAGTCGCGCGTGTCGAACAGCACGCCGGCGAGCGCCGCGAGGATGCTGGCATCGCGCGGGCGACAGGCATGCGCGCGGCGATAGGCGGCCGCGGAGCGCCGCCGAAGTCTCCGGCATCCGCATAGGCGGCAGCCAGCTCACCGTGCAGGCTGGCGAAGCGCGCCGCGCCGATGGCGGCCGCGCAATCCGCATCGGCCGGCGCATGCGCCTGCTCGAGTGCATGGCGCGGCCTCGCGCGCGGCGCGAACCGTCGGTGGCGCCACGCACGGCGGGCTCGCGCGAGGTTTGCAAGCTCGCGCGCGAGCTCGAGCAGCGGATGATCGCCGGACGCCCGCGCATGCCATGCCCGGCAGCAGCAACAGCAATGCGACGGACGCAATGTCTTCAAGCGATCGACTTTGAGGCCCTTGAGGCCGCCGCGCAGGCTAGCGGCAGGCGCGAAATCCCTGCGATCGCAACAGCTCGGCCGCCGCGCGCGCTGCGCTTGCCGGTGGCGCAGATCAGCAGGTAGCGCGCGCCGAGATCGAGGCTCGCCGCCTGCGCCAGTAGTTTGGACATGGGCAGATGCAGCGCTGGCAACGGCAGCGGCTCCGTGAGCGCGCTCCCGCGCGTCGCGCACGTCCACGAACGTGAAACCCGCGGCGGCCGCTTCCGCCAGCGAGCCGAACTGCAATTCCAGATCCTCCTCAGGCTGGGTGGCCGCGACCGGAGCGCCGGCGCGCTGATGCGCCACGCAATCCGGCGCGCGCCGCGCGCGCAGGCGCTGCGTGCTCAAGGTGACGAGGTCGAAGATCAGCATTTCGTCGGCTGCCAGCCCCGGCAGGCCCAGCAGCATCTTCAGCGCTTCGAGCGCCTGCAGGCTGCCGAACACGCCGGGCACGGGGCCGAGCACGCCGGCCTCGGCGCAGTTGCCGACGAGGCCGTCGCGCGTGGCTTCGGGCCACACGCAGCGCAGGCAGGGCGAGCCGGCGTCGCCGCGCACCAGCTGCAGCTGGCCTTCGTACTGATAGACGCTGGCGAACAACACCGGCTTGCCGGTGCGCAACGCCACGTCGTTGAGCAGGAACTTGGTGCTGAAGTTGTCGCTGCAGTCGAGGACCAGGTCGTAGCCGCTGCGACCAGCCGCTCGGCGTTGCCGGCGTCGAGTCGCAGCGCATGCGCATCGACGCGCACTTCGGGATTGAGCGCGCGCACGCGTCCGGCGGCGAGCGCGGCCTTTTCGCTGGCCGCAGTCGGCCAGCGCATACCAGGTCTGGCGATGCAGGTTCGAGGGCTCGAGCCGGTCGCCATCGACGATGCCGAGTCGGCCGACGCCGGCGCCCGCGAGGTACTGCAGCACCGGCACGCCGAGTCCGCCGGCGCCGACCACCAGCACCGAGGCCGCGCGCAGTCGTGCCTGGCCCGGCGGCGCCCACTTCCCGCAGCGCGATCTGGCGCGAGTAGTCAGGGAGCTGGTTCGGTGCGCGCTGCGCTGGTGATGCTGCGTGGTGCGTGATGCGTGCTCGTGCGTCGTGCTCGTGCTCGTGCGCGGATGGCGCGGCGCACCGCTCGCAGTTCACCCAGCCCGAGTCGCCGTTGACGTAGTGCTCCTTCTTCCAGATGGGCACGCGGTGCTTGACTTCATCGATGATGAACCGGCAGGCGCGGAAGGCTTCGTCGCGATGCGCGGCGCTGACGCCCACCCACACCGCGACGTCGCCGATGGCCAGCGAACCCGACGCGATGCACGCAGGCGGCGCGCTGCGACGCCGAATTTTTCGATGGCCTCCTGCACGATGCGCGCGCCTTCCTTCTCGGCGAGCTCGGCGAAGGCCTCGTACTCGAGGCGCGTGACGGCGTGGCCTTCGTTGTGATTGCGCACCCAGCCTTCGAAGGCGGCGAAGCCGCCGCAGGCATCGTCGCGCAATTCGCGCTGCAGCGCCGCGGTGTCGAGCGGCTCATTGCTGAAGCGAGAACGCGTTTCATCCGCCGGCCACCGGCGGAATGAACACCACGGCATCGCCGGCGCGCAGCGGCTGCGACCAGTCGCCGAACTCGGCATTGACGGCCACGCGCAGCATCTCGGCGCGGCAGCGTGAACGGATATCGCGCGCGCAGCTCGGCGTACAGCTCGCGCGGCGTGCGCGCGCGCGTCGCCAGCGTCTCGTCGCTGCGGCCCGCCTGCTCGCGCAGCAGTGCGTAGTACTGCACGCGGATCTCTCGCGCGTGCGGTCGTTGAGTGAGCGTCGCATGGCCGCGCCATACTCCGTCCACGGTATTCACGTTGTCGAGCGCGCGCGGATTCGGCTGATCGAGCAGGCTGCGTGTCGGCATTGATCAGGAATTTGCGCGGGCAGTTCCTGCCGCGCGGCGATGTGCGCGGCGATGGCGGCGCGCGCGCGCGGCTCGTAGATGGCGCACAGCGGCTCGGGCAGTCCGTCGTGGCTGGAGCGGAACGCCGTGGCATCGCTGGCGGTGTCGCGTGCCGCGCAGCAGTGTGTCGAGCGTTGCGGCATCGAGGAACGGCAGGTCGCAGGCGAGCACCAGCCAGGCGGCTTCGCGGATGCTCGGCCAGCGCCGCGCTGATGCCGGCGATGGGGCCTTCGACGTCGCCGCGATCGACGATCTGCGCGTAACTCGCGCGCGTGCGGATCGCCGCTCTGATCGGCGCGCACCGACACGAACGCGCGCTCCACGCGCGGCGCGAGCAGCTCCATCGCCGCGTCGAGCTGCGTTTCGCCGGCCGTGATATTCGAGGCCGCCTTGTCGCGCTGCATGCGCGTGCTGCGGCCGCCGGCGAGCACCAGCCCGTACAACGGTGACGGCGGCGACGTTCATGCCGGTTTGCGCCGCGCGGCCGCGCGCGAGCTTCGACGAAGTCGCGCTTGCCGCCGGTCTTCTCGAGCAAGCGCACGCGGACCGATCTCGATGTCGTGCGACAGCGCCTTGCACATGTCGTAGATCGTGAGCGCCGCGGCGCGTGGCGCCCATCAGCGCTTCCATCTCGACGCCGGTCTTGTGATGCACGGCCACGCTGCAGACGATGCGCGATGCCGCCGCCGGCCGTCGGCGATGTCGACGCTGCAGCGCTCGAGCGCGCAGCGGATGGCAGAACGGGATCATCTCGTGCGTGCTCTTCGCGGCCATGACGCCGGCGACGATGGCGGTGTCGAACACCGGGCCCTTCTTCGTGCGGTGCCCGCGTGCGCGTGAGCTCGCGCGCCACGGCCGGCGGCAGTTTGACGCGCGCCTCGGCGACGGCCTCGCGCATGCGTCGCCTGTCTTGGCGCCCACGTCCACCATCGTCGGGCGGTTGCGCGGCGTCGAGGTGGGTGAGGCCGTGCACGTCGTTGGCGGCTTTGTTCGGCGCCATGCATCAGCCGCCGATGTAGTTCATCTCGACCTTGTGCAGGCTCGCGCCGCGTCGCGCAGGTCGGCGCGCAGCTCGCTGTAGCGGTCGCGCGCGTCCGGTCCACACGCCGCGGATGAGCTCGAACAGCTCGTCGTCGGTGGCGCCGCGCGCGCAGCGGCGTCGCGCAGGTCGTGCCCTGCGTCGCGAACAGGCAGGTGTAGAACGACGCCGTCCGAGGAAAGGCGCGCGCGCGAGCAGTCGCCGCAGAACGGCTGCGACACGGAGGAGATGAAGCCGATCTCGCCCTCGCCGTCCTCGAACACGTAGCGCTCGGCGACTTCGCCGCGATAGTTGCGCTCGCGCGGCGCGATCGGCCAGCGCGCGTGGATGCGCGCCGCCAGCTCGCGCGACGGCACGACGAGCGCGGGACTCCAGTGATTGCGCGTGCCGACGTCCATGTATTCGATGAAGCGCACGATGACGCCGGTGCCGCGGAAGTGCGCCAGCAGGTCGAGCAGCGTGTGATCGTTCACGCCGCGCTGCACGACGGTGTTGATCTTGATCGGCGCGAGTCCCGCGCGCCGCGCGTGCTCGATGCCGTCGAGCACGTCGGCGACGCCGCCGAAGCCGCCGCTCATCTTCGCGAACACGTCGGGATCGAGCGTGTCGAGGCTCACGGTGATGCGGTTGCAGGCCGGCGGCCTTGAGCTCGGTGGCGTACTTGCGCGAGCAGCACGCCGTTGGTGGTGAGCGCGATGTCCTCGATGCCGGGCATCGACGTGAGATCGCCGATGAGGTCGGCGAGGTTCGGCGCGCAGCAGCGGCTCGCCGCCGGTGATGCGCAGCTTCTTGCACGCCGGCGCGCACGAACACGCGCGCGAGGCGCAGCGATCTCCGCGAAGTCGAGGCGCTCGTTCGGCTTGCAGGAAGCGATACGTCTCGTGGAACGTCTCGCGCGGCATGCAGTACGGGCAGCGGAAATTGCAGCGGTCCATGACCGAGATGCGCAGGTCGTGGATCGGCCGCCGCAGCGTGTCGACGCGGCGGCCCGGCCGTGCGACGAGCGGAACGACGTTGTCGTCGCGTCATGTGGTCATGCGCCGTCTTACCACCGGTAGAAGCGGGCGACGAATCCTTTCGGAAACGTGTTGGGGCCGGGCGGCAGCTCGACGAAGCCGTCGGTGCCGGCGAGCGCGGTGAAATCGCCGGAGCCGTTGGTGGGGCTGGGCTCGGCCGAGGTGCGGCCCCAGTCGTCGCTGCTTGAGCTTCACCGGCATGTAGAACGCGAGCGGCGCCTTCACCTCGACGGGCGCGGTGAGCGCGATGCGCCGCGGCGTCGCCGGGCGCCTGGCCCATGGCGGCGCGCAGCGCGGGCAGCACGTAGCGCGCCAGGCACACCAGCGTCGAGACCGGATTGCCGGGCAGCGCGAACACGGCCGGGCCCGGTCTGCGACACGCCGAACCACATCGGCTTGCCGGGCCGCTGCGCGACGTGATGGAACACCAGGCTCACGCCGAGCTTCTCGAGCACCTTGCGGCACGAGGTCGAGCTTGCCCATCGAGACGCCGCCGGACAGGATCAGCACGTCGTGCGTGTCGCAGGTGGAACTCGAGGCGTTCGCGTGAGCTCGGCCTCGTCGTCGCGCACGTGATCGTCGGCGACGCGCGTGAAGCCGTGCCGGCGCAGCGCTGCCGTGATGCCGTAGGCATTCGAGCGCCGCACCTGGTGCGGCTCGATCGGCTCGCCGGGCTCGACCAGCTCGTTGCCGGTGGAGATCACCACGATCATGGGCTGGGCGCTGACGCGCAGGCGCGCCATGCCGGCGCCGGCGGCGATCGCCACTTCGGGCGCCGACAGCCGCGTGCCCGCGGTCAGCAGCAGCGCGCCCTGGCGGCAATCCGAGCCGCGACGGTGCACGTTCTGCCAGGGCTGCACGCGGCTTGCGGCCGATCTCCGCGAACTCGCCGTCGCGCTGCATCTGCTCCACCGGCACCACGGCGTCGCAGCCGCGCGGCAGCATCGCGCCGGTCATGATCTCGATGCAGGTCGTCGGGATCCGCCAGCGTCTGCGGCGGATCGCCCGCGGCCTGGATGCCGGCGACGCGCAGCCGGCCGCGATTGTTCGCCGCGGCGGCCGCGTGACAGCGCGATGCCATCCATCGCGACGCGATCGAAAGGCGGCTGGTCGCGCTCGGCGTAGATGTTCTCGCGCAGCACCGCGCCCGCCGCCTGCGTGAGCGGCAGCGACTCGATCGGCAGGCACGCGAGGTGCTGCTCGATGAGTGTCTCGGCCTGGGCAGGCGTCAGCATGGGCATGTCGTTACCTCGTCAGCCTTCCCGCCGCGCGCGGAGTCGCGGTCAGGAGGGCTTCTTTCTTCTCGGCGGCGGTCTTGGCCTTCCAGGCGCGCAGCTGTTCGTTGAAACGGTCGGCGACCGCCTGCACTTCCTCGACGGCGGCGTTGTGCTTCTGGTCCTGCACGCGCGCCATCTCCGCCTTCTGCTCGGCAGTGGCATTGGCCTCGGCGGCGACCTTGGCGTCGTATTCGCTCTTGATGCAGGTCAGGTAGATTCCATGTCGCCGTTGTATTTCACAACCGACTTCTTCGCGGCCATCATCTCGTCCTTGCGTGGCCTGGTTGCCGTCGGGAAACTTGCCCGGTGCGACCGGGTAGTTGCAGGCAGCATGGACCTGCGTGGCGGCGAGCCCGCCCGCCAGGACGAGGGCGGTGATGTAGTGCTTCATGAATGGAATCCCCGTGGACGTTTTCTGTGAGCGGCCTATCTTAGAGGTGCGTTCGTCACCCTGCTATCGGAATGGGGTCAGACCCCATTACCTCGGGGTCACAAGAATGGGGTCAGACCCCATTTCCTCGTGAGGCGATTTCCCTGGCTGCCGAGTATTCCTTCTCGGAAATGGGGTCTGACCCCTGCTCACGTCCGGTGTAGTACTTCGGGTAGTCGGGGCTCAAACCCTTGAATCGCCGGTGAATCCACAGGTACTGGGCCGGCATGCGGCGGACTTCGCCCTCGACGATGCGATTGAAGCGTTCGGTATCGGCCACCGGGTCGTCGGTGGGAAATCCTGCGAGCGGCGGGTGGATGGTGCCGCGGTAGCCGCCGCCGGGCAGACGCTCGAAGAAATATGGCAGAACCAGCGCGTCGGTCATGCCGGCAATGCGCGAGGTCGCGGTGTTGGTCGCCGCCGGAATGCCGAACAGCGTCACCATCTCCGCGCCCTTCTTGCGGAAGCTCTGGTCCGGCGCGTACCAGACCACGTCGCCTTCCTTGAGCGCCTTGATCAGCGTGCGTACGTCATCGCGCGGAATCGCGCGCTTGCGTCTGCACCGCGCGCCGCGAATGCACGAACTCGCCGATCAGCAGGTTCTTGGTCGGGCGGTACATGATGTTGAGCGGCATGCGCGCGGCGAGCGCGCGGCAGCCGATCTCGATCGAGTTGAAATGCGCCGACAGCAGCAGCACGCCGCGGCCGGTAGTTTGCGCGGCTTTCGACATGCTCGAGGCCGTGCATGACCGTGACATGGCGGATGCGCTCGTTCGACGACCACCAGCTGATCGGCGGTTTCGAACAGCGCGCAGCCGAGGCCGGCGAAGTGTTCGCGCAGGATGCCCGCGCGCGTGGCCGGCGTCGAGCTCGGGCAGCGCCAGCTCGAGGTTGCGGCGGGCGATGCGCTTGAAGGGCGTGGGGAACAGCCAGACGAACAGGCCCAGCCCGCGGCCCAGTAGATAGAGAAGCCGGACCGGCAGCGGCTCGAAGACCCGCAGCACGGCCGATCCCAGCCAGGTCGGCCAGTACTTGGGATGCAGGTAGGCGGCTTTCACGGCGCTGGAGACTTCTTTTTCTTGCGGTCGTAGATGACCTTGCCGTTGTGGCGCACCAGGTCGATGGTGGCAGCCATCGCGCGTGGTCACGCGCACCTCTCCATCCGGCAGACACCACACAGGATGGAGATGCGCTCTCGCCCATGCGATCCGTCCGGCGGCCCGACCTTCGCGGTGAGCTCTCGACGGTCCGGTCTCGTCGATGGCGGAGAAGTCGCTGGCATCCGCGGGCCGCGGGGCGTTTTCAGGCACGGCCAGCACGACGAAAGTGGGATCACGCGCGCGTTTGTCCACGCAGTTGCCGGCCTGGGCGAGCGGAGCGCAACAGGCGAGGACAGCGAACAAACAGGATTTCATGTCGGTCACGCTGCTGAACGTGAAGCTCATGAAGGAGCGATGGGTTTCACCAGGCCTCGAGGATGCTGCTCGGGAAGTTCGCGTGATTTGGCGCATCCGGAAAATTCTCCGGCTCGAGGCAGATCGCATGCCAGCCCGGGTAGACCTGTGCCAGGTGGTAGGCGCCGTAGACCTGCAGCCCGGGCAGATTGGTCTTCACCACGCATGCGCACGCCGCTCGCGGGCGAATACAGCTTCGCCGGCAACCCCACCTTTCGAAACGGCATCCTTGTCCAGGACCCAGCAATGATCGTAGCCGCCGCGTGAGCGCGATCTGCGGATGCGAGGAGGGCGGCGGCACGCGCATGTTCGCGGGCTTTCCTGAAATCGAAGGGCGTACCGGCCACCGGCGCGATCTCGCCCGTGGGCACGCGCGCGCTCGTTGACGGGTAGATAGTGGCGGCGGCCATCTGCAGCCGCAGCTCGTCGATGGAGCGGCCCGGATCGCCCGAGAGCGTGAAGTACGGATGCCAGGTCAAGCTGATGGGCGTGGGCGCATCCGTGGTGGCCTCGTAGGCCAGCGTCAGCGTGTTGTCGAAGATGCTGATCATGGCGCGTGACGTCGAGGTTGCCCGGAAAGCCGTTGATGCCCGCCGGCGAGCGATGACCCGAGCTTCACGTAAGTGTTGTGGCCGCCGCCGCTGCCCAGCACCTTCCACAGGTACTTGCCGAAGCCGACTTCCCCGCCGTGCAGCGTGTTCGGGCCATTGTTCGCGGTGAGCTTGTAGTCCTTGCCATCGAGCTCGAATTGCGGCGCCGGCGATGCGATTGCCGTAGCGGCCCACCAGCTGACCCAGATAAGAAGTGTCCTTGAGGTAAGCCGGCAGATCCGGCAGCGAGAGCACCAGCGGAATCCGCTTGCCGTCCGGCCCCGGCATCGAGAGGCTGCGCAGCGTGCCGCCCAGCGTGAGGATTTCCGCCTGCAGACCGCCTTCGCTGCCGAGCGTGTATGCCTCGATCTCGGCGCCGTCGGGCATGCGGCCGAAGGAGCGGCTCATGCCGCCTTGCGCGTACGAGCCTCGAACAACCGCTGCAAGAGGCAGAAGAGCAACAGCAAAACTCCGACGACGATCCTGGTCCACCATGAGCTCAAGGTCCCGTCAAAGGCAATGAGGGTCTGGATGATGCCGAGAATCAGCACGCCGAACAACGTGCCGGCCACGTAGCCCACGCCGCCGGCAAGCAGGGTGCCGCCGATGACCACGGCCGCGATGGCGTCGAGCTCCAGGCCGACCGCGTGCAGGCTGTAGCCGGACAGCATGTAGAAGGTCATGACGACGCCACCCAGCGCCGCGCAGAAACCGCTCAGTAGATAGACGCCGACCTTGGTGGAGGCCACCGACAGGCCCATGAGCCGCGCCGAGGGCTCGCCGCCGCCGATCGCGTACACGGTGCGGCCGAACTCGGTGGAATGCGCGATGCGCATGGCCGCCAGCACCACCGCCAGCGCGATGATGGCGCCGATGGTGAGCGAGGCGTCGAAGCCCACCGGAATGCGCGCCTGCGCGATGGCGGAATAGGTCGGGTCGTTGATCGGTATCGATTCGGTGCTGATGAGATAGCAGCAGCCGCGCGCCAGGAACATCCCGGCCAGCGTGACGATGAAGGGCGCGAGCTGGAACTGCTGGATCAGCAATCCCTGCAGCGCACCGAATGCGGCGCCGAGCACCAGCACCAGCGCCATGGCCGCGTACGGGTTCCAGCCGGCGTCGAGCAGTGCGGCGGAAACCATCGTGGTCAGCGCGATCACCGCGCCCACCGACAGATCGATGCCGCCGGAGAGGATCACGAAAGTCATGCCCACGGCGACCACGCAGAGAAAGGCATTGTCGATGAGCAGGTTCAGGAATACCTGCGGTGACAGGAAGCCGTCGTAGCGCAGCGCGCCGAAGGCCGCCATGCCGACGAACAGCAGGATGGTGATGGAGAGCGGCAGCAGGCGGCGATTCATGCGTGATGGAACCTGCCGCGCGCAACCCGCAGCACCAGGCCACGGAATTCGGCCGACTGCAGCAACATGACGGCGAATACCAGCGCGGCCTTCACCACCAGGTTCACTTCGGGCGGCACACCCAGCGAGTAGATCATCGAGGTCAGCGTCTGGATGATCAGCGCGCCGATGACGGTGCCCGCCAGCGAGAAGCGGCCGCCGGTGAGCGCCGTCCCGCCGAGGGTCACGGCCAGGATGGCGTCGAGCTCGAGCAGCTGGCCGGCATTGTTGGCGTCGGCGCTCTTGACGTTGGAGCTGATGATCAGCCCCGCGACGCCGGCCGCGAGACCGCAGAAGGTGTACACGCACAGCGTGATCGACGCGGCGCGGATGCCCGCGACGCGCGCGGCCTCGGGATTGCCGCCGATGGCGCGGATGAAGAGTCCCAGCGCCGTGCGCGACAGGGCGAGGTGCAGCAGGGCCCACAGCGCCGCCGCGATCCACAGCGCGACCGGCACGCCTAACAGGAAGCCATTGCCCAGCGTGAAGAACGGCGGGTAGTACACGGTGATGATCTGGCCGCCGGTCAGCAGCTGCGCGATGCCGCGACCGGCCACCATCAGGATCAGCGTGGCGACGATGGGCTGCATGCCGGCCTTGACCACCAGCAACCCGTTCCACAGACCACAGGCCGCGGCCACGGCGAGCGCGGTACCCAGCGCCAGCCACAGCGGATGATTGCTGGCGACGTCGCCGCTGGCGCTGAAGCTGCCGCCGATCATGCAGCGCGGCCACCGCGGCCGAGATCGCGACCACCGCGCCGACGGAGATGTCGAGTCCGCGCACCGCGATCACGAGCGTCATGCCCAGCGACACCACCATGAGTGGCGCGGCGCGATTCAGGATGTCGATGACGCTGCCGTACAGGTGACCATCGCGCCAGGCGATGGACAGGAACGACGGATTGAAAAGGCGCTGACCAGCAGCAGCAGCACCAGCGTGGTCGCGGGCCAGAACAGCGCATGTTGCGCGAGCCGCTTCATGACGCGCTGCCCGCGATCATCGAGATACACCGCGTCCTCGTCGGCGCCGCGCGGCAAGCTCGCCGGCCTTGGCGCGATCGCGCAGCACCATGATGCGATCCGACACGCGCACCACTTCTTCGATCTCGGCCGAGATGAACAGCACCGCGGTGCCGCCGTTGCGCGAGCTGCCAGGATTTCGTTCATGAGCTCCTGCTTGGCGGCGATGTCGATGCCGCGCGTGGGCTCATCGAGGATCAGCACGCGCGGATGCGTGGCGAGCCAGCGCGCGATGATGGCCTTCTGCTGATTGCCGCCGGACAGCAGGCCGATCGGCGTTTCGATGCTGGCGGTCTTGACGCCCAGCGCGGCCACCAGCTTTTCCGCGATCTCGCGCTGTTCGGCCAGCCTGAGGAAATTTCGCAGGCCCATGCGCGCCTGCAGGGCCAGCGCGATGTTCTCGCGCACCGACAGCTCGGCCACGATGCCGCTGTGTTTGCGATCCTCGGGGCAGAAGCCCAGGCCCAGCTGCAGCGCGTCGGCCGGCTTGTCGAGCTTCGACCGGCTGCCCTCGATGCTGATGCTCGCCCGAGTCGCGCGCGTCGAGCGCGAACAGCAGGCGCGCGAGCTCGGTGCGGCCCGACCCTAACAACCCGGCGAGTCCCAGCACCTCGCCGGCGCGCAGCTCGATGTCCATGGGCTTGAGCTGGCCGCGACGCGAGATGTTGCGGGCGGCGAGTACCGCCGGCGCGCCGCTGGCGACGGCCGCGTGCGACGCCGGGACTTTTCCGCTGCGGCAATTCGCGGCCCACCATGGCGGCGACCAGCCCGCGCGTATCGAGTTTCGCGCACAGTACTCACCGACGAACTTGCCGTTGCGCAGCACGGTCATGCGGTCGCAGATCTCGTACACCTGGTCGAGGAAATGCGTGACGAACAGGATGGCGACGCCCTTGTCGCGCAGCCGGCGGATCAGCGCGAACAAGCGCCTGTACCTCGTCGGCGTCGAGGCTCGAGGTGGGCTCATCGAGAATCAGCACGCGCGCGTCGGTGGCGACGGCGCGCGCCACCGTGGCGAGCTGTTGCAGCGCGGCCGGCAGGCCGCCCGCGAGCTGTGTGACGTCGAGCTCGATGCCGAGGCTCGGCAAGCAGCCCGCGCGCCCGCCGCGTTCGGTCTCGCGCCAGTCGATGCCGCCGCCGCGCGTCCAGGGACGCCGCGGATAGCGTCCGGCGCAGATGTTCTCCGCGACCGACAGATTCGGCAGCAGGTGGCTCTCCTGGTGCACCGCGCTGATGCCCAGCTCCTGCGCATGCATCGGCGAATTCGGCGCCACCGGCTGGCCGAGTAGTTCGATGCTGCCGGCATCGGGCGCGTACACGCCGGTCAGCACCTTGATCAGGGTGCGACTTGCCGGCGCCGTTCTGGCCCATGAGCGCGTGCACTTCGCCCGCGCGCAGCGTGAGCTCCACGCCCGCCAGTGCCTGCACGCCGGGGAAGGCGCGGGCGATGTCCCGCGCCTCGAGCACGATCTGCGCCTCGTGGTCATCGTTGCATCAGTACTTGCGCGACTGGATGTGCTGCTTCGCCGTTTCCATGGTGAACACCTGCTTCCTCCACGACGATGCGCTTCGGGATCGGGCGGCCCGCGACGACTTCGGTGACGGAAGTCATGAGCTGCGGCCCTAACAACGGGATTGCACTCGATGGTGGCGTTGAGCTTGCCGGCGATCATGGCCTCGAACGCGCCCTTCACCGCGTCGATGGAGACGATGAGGATTTCCTTGCCGGGCTTGAGGCCCGCTTCCTCGATGGCCTGGATGGCGCCGATGGCCATGTCGTCGTTGTGCGCGTACAGCACGTGGATCTTGCGCGACTCGGCCTTGAGGAACGCCTCCATGACTTCCTTGCCCTTGGCGCGCGTGAAGTCCCCGGACTGCGAGCGGATGATCTTGAAGTGCGGGTTTGCGGCGATGATTTCCTCGAAGCCCTTCTTGCGATCGTTGGCCGGCGCCGAGCCCACCGTGCCCTGCAGCTCGACGATGTTCACGTCCGCGGTGCGCGTCCTTGAATTGTCTCGCTGACCCAGCGCGCCGGCCTTGCGGCCTTCCTCGACGAAATCGGAGCCGATGAAGCCGACGTACAGCGACGGATCCGCTGTCACCGCGCGATCGGTGAGGATCACCGGGAATGCTTCGCGGCCTTGGCTTCCTGCAGCACCGTATCCCAGCCGGTTTCGACCACCGGCGAAAACGCGATGACGTCCACCTTCTGCGCGATGAACGAGCGCAGCGCCTTGATCTGGTTTTCCTGCTTCTGCTGCGCGTCCGCGAAGCGCAGGTCGATGTTCATGGTCGCCGCGGCCGACTTGATGGATTCGGTGTTCGCCGTGCGCCACTCGCTCTCGGCGCCGATCTGGCTGAAGCCGAGCACGATGCGGTCGTTTTCTCGGCTCGCGCGCAACCCGCGAGGCGAGCGCGAGCACCAGCGCAGCGATCGACAGGCAGTCGCACGTGACTTCATCGGATGCTCTCGTCAGAACGTGCGGCCGTGTCGTGCAGCGCAAGGCCGCCGGGCTCGATGGCCAGCGGATTGACGAGCGGCGCGCCCGAGCGCCGGCAGGTCGACTTCGAATTCGTCGCCGGCCTGCACCTTGATGTTGTCGACGAAGCTCACGCGTCGCGGTGCCGAAGAAATGCAGGTGCACGTCGCCGGGCACGCGGTGCTGCCGGTACTTGAAGTGGTGGTATTCGAGATTGGCGAAGGTGTGGCACATGTTCGCCTCGCCGGTGAGGAACGGCTTCTGCCACAGCACCTGGCCGTCGCGGCGGATGCGGCTGGTGCCTTCCAGGTGCGCGGGCAGCGCGCCGGTGTTGAGCATCGGGCCCGACGCCGCACTGGCGCAGCTTCGAATGCGCCAGCAGTAGATAGTTGCGGCGCTCGGTGACGTGATCCGAGAACTCGTTGCCGATCGCGAAGCCGAGACGGTGCGGCCGGCCGTTGTCGTCGATGAGGTAGAGGCCGACGAGCTCGGGCTCCTCGCCATGATCCTCGGCGAAGTCGGGCGACAGCGAGGGCGCTGCCGCAGGCCACGACGTTGCGGCCGTTGCCCTTGTAGAACCACTCGGGCTGCATGCCGGGCTTGCTGCCCGTGGGCTTGCCGCCTTCGACGCCCCACTTGAACATCTTCATGGAGTCGGTGAGCTCGTTGTCCTGTTTGTCGATCTTCGCGTGCATCGAATCGCGCGCCGCGGCACTGCCCAGATGCGTGAGGCCGGTGCCGCGACACCAGGCAATGCGCCGGATCGGGATGCGTGAGCGGCGGCAGCAGGCGTCCGTCGCGCAGCAGCTCGGCGTAGCTCGACGGGCGCATCGAGCGGCTCCGCGCTCACGACCTGCTCGAGCGTGCTTGCGCTCGGTGATGGCCTTGCGCGCGAGCTGGTACATGCGTCTCGAAGCGCGCCAGCGGCGCGACCGGCGCCGTCGTCTTCGACTCGCGCGACGCGCGACGTTTGGTCCGACGTATCGCATGAACTGCAGCGAAGTCTCATTCCAAAGTAACTAGAGCCAGCCGGCGTCGACGATGTATTCCTGCGCCGAGCAGGCGCGCGCATCGTCGGACGCGAGGAACAGCGCCATCGGCGCGACGTCTTCCGGGTCGCACCTTGTCGGGCAACACCTGGTTGCGCTTGATCTCGAGCTCGCCTTCGGGCGTGAGCCACTTCTCGATCTGCCGCTCGGTCATGATCCAGCCGGGCGTGATCACGTTGACGCGGATGCGGTGTTCGCCGAGTTCGGCGGCGAGCCCGCGCGTGAGGCCGATGACCGAGGACTTGGCCGTGGTGTAGACCGGGAAGTTGCGGCCCTTCGCGCCGTAGGAATTGCTGCCGAAGTTGATGATGGAGCCGCCGCCCATCTTCTTCATGCCGGGCACCACGGCCTGGATGGCGAAGAACGCCGGCCGCTGGTTCACCGCGATGCGCGCGTCGTAGTACTCCGGCGTGACGTCCATGAGTGAGTGGCGATCGTCATTGGCCACATTATTGATGAGTACGTGGAAGTCGCCGACGGCCTTCGCGGCATCGCGGATGGCGGTCTGCAGCGCCGGCGACGTCGGTGACGTCGGTCTTGCGGATACCACGGCCGCGGCAGGCCTGCCGTTCTCGATCTTCTCGACCAGCGCCTGCGAGGGCAGCTTCGGCGTAGTCGACGAACGCGACCAGTGCAGCCCTGTCTCGCGAATGACTCAGTCAGACATGCGCCAATCCCCGAGCCACCGCCGGTGATGAAAACGCTGCGGCCGCGCAAGGAGGGGTAGCTGGCGCCGCCGGTGAGGGCGGCGGTGGAATCTCGACGATCGACAGGCATTCCATGTCCCTCGGTAACTATAAAGTGCGCTGGTAGTATTGATATTCCGAGGTCCGCTGTGCGAAGGTGCGGACCGTTCAACCGAGGTGAGCTCTGATGACGAAGAAACGCCTGCGCAGCCAGGACTGGTTCGGCAAGCAGGACAAGGATGGCTTCATTCACCGGAGCTGGCTCAAGAACCAGGGCTATCCGGACGACATGTTCGACGGCCGGCCCGTCATCGGCATCTGCAACACCTGGAGCGAGCTCACGCCCTGCAATGGTCATTTCCGCGAGCTCGCGGAGTTCGTGAAGCGCGGCGTGTACGAAGCCGGCGGATTCCCGCTCGAATTCCCGGTGATGTCGCTGGGCGAGACGCAGCTCAAGCCGACCGCGATGTTGTTCCGCAATCTCGCGAGCATGGACGTCGAAGAATCCATCCGCGGCAATCCGCATGGACGGCGTGGTGCTGCTCATGGGTTGCGACAAGACCACGCCGTCGCTGCTGATGGGCGCGGCGAGCTGCGACCTGCCGACCATCGGCATTTCGGGCGGACCGATGTTGTCGGGCCACTTCCGCGGCAAAGCAGATCGGCTCGGGCACGGGCGTCTGGCAGATGTCCGAGGACGTGCGCGCCGGGAAGATGTCGCAGGAGGAATTCACGGCGGCCGAGTCGTGCATGCATCGCTCGAAGGGTCACTGCATGACCATGGGCACCGCATCGACGATGGCCAGCATGGTCGAGGCGCTCGGCGTCTCCACTACCCGGCAACGCGGCGATTCCGGCCGTCGATTCGCGCCGCTATCGTCTTGCGCAGCTTTCCGGCCGCCGCATCGTCGAGATGGTGCACGAAGATCTGCGTGCTGTCGAAGATCCTCACGCGCCAGGCTTTCGAGAACGCCATCAAGGCCAACGCCGCCATCGGCGGTTCGACGAACTCCGTGGTGCACCTGCTGGCCATCGCCGGGCGCCTCGGCGTCGAAGCTCGAGCTCGAGGACTGGGACAAGCTCGGCTCGCAGCTGCCCTGTCTCGTGAACCTGCAGCCTTCGGGCAAGTACCTGATGGAAGATTTCTACTACGCGGGCGGATTGCCCGCGGTGCTGCGCGAGATCCAGCACGTGCTCAACAAGGACGCGCTCACCGCCAATGGCAAGACCATGGGCGAGAACATCGCGAATGCGCCGTGCTGGAACCGCGACGTCATCAAGGAATTCGAGGATCCGTTCAAGGACAACGCCGGCATCGCGATCCTGCGCGGCAACCTCGCGCCCGACGGCGCGGTGATCAAGCCTTCGGCCGCGACGCCCAAACTACTCAAGCATCGCGGCAAGGCCGTGGTGTTCGAGACCATCGAAGACTTCAAGGCGAAGATCGACGATCGCCGGATCTCGACATCGACGAGAACTGCATCATGGTGCTCAAGGGTTGCGGGCCGAAGGGTTATCCCGGGCATGGCCGAGGTCGGCAACATGGCGCTGCCGCCAAAGATCCTGAAGAAGGGCATCACCGACATGGTGCGCATCTCCGACGCGCGCATGAGCGGCACGGCCTACGGGACGGTCGTGTTGCACGTGGCGCCGGAAGCCGCCGCCGGCGGACCGCTGGCGCTGGTCAGGACCGGCGACGTCATCGAGCTCGACGTGCCCGCGCGAAGGCTGCATCTCGACGTGAGCGACGAAGAGCTGGCGAAACGGCGCGAGGCCTGGGTGGCGCCCGAGCCGCCGAAGCGCGGCTACTACAAGCTGTATGTCGAGCATGTGCAGCAGGCCGACAAGGGCGCGGACCTCGATTTCCTGGTGGGCGGCAGCGGCACCACCGTGACGCGCGACTCTCATTAGGCGCAAGCGCCAGGTCGGAAAACGCCGTCCCTTGTTTGAAAGATGGGGACGGCGTCCGTGAAATTTTCTGACATTTCCCGGAACCTGACTGAGCTAGCTTCAGCCAAGGCCCTTATCCGGGCCCGCGCCCGCCCGCTGCAACGAAGATGACGGGCGTCAGCTCGCCGAGGCGGCCGTCAGGATGTGCGCACTTTCCGCCCGTTCGTGCGTTCAGACTCCGAGCGGCAACACGGCGAGGCAGCTGGCGGGCGCATAAGGTCTCAAATTACACGGCTGTAAGTTGTCGGTTGTCTCGTTGCGGCGGATACTGTTGCCTCGCGGAGGCCCTCCTGATTCGACGTAATAGCCGCCTGTTCGTCCAACTGCTGTCGCTGGCGTTCCTGTTCGCCCAGTTCGGCATGGCCGTGCATGCCAGCACGCACCTGAAGGCCGAGCCGCACGGCGCGCCCGACCCAGCTCTGCGGCCACTGTCTCTCGTTCGCACCCCTGCAGAACATGGTGGGCGGCGGCGCCACGCGTTCATCCTCCCAGTCACCATCACGCACGACCACGCGCACGCCGCCGATCGACGCTCGGTTGCGCCACGCGGCACCTGCGCGTCGTTCCGTTCGCGCGCCCCCCCGCTTCCCCTGATGCAACTCGTTAACCACACGCCGGCGTTCGCGCGCCCGCGTGCTTGTTAGTTTCACGAAGGAGATTTTCCATGAGGATTTTCAAGCCCGTGGCGGCGCTGTTGGCGCTGGTCACGTTGCCGGCCATCGCGCCGGCCGCCGACGACGCGGCGGCTCTGCGCGCGGAATTGCAGGCATTGAAGAGCGAATACAGCTCGCGCATCGACGCTCTCGAAACGCGCATCAAGCAACTCGAAACAGCGAATGCCGCGGCGGCCGACGCCGCAGCTGGCCGGCGGCCGCGACCGCGCCTGTCGCGCCGTCCGAACCGGCGCCGGCCGCGCCGGGCGGCGCGCCTCCGCCTTCAACCCGGCGATCTCGCTGATCCTCGGCGGCAGCTTCACCGGCAGCTCGCGCGATCCGGCGGACTGGCACGTGGCTGGCTTCGTTCCGGCGGGCGACGAGATCGGTCCCGGCGAACGCAGCTTCAATCTCGGCGAGTCCGAGCTGACATCTCAGCGCCAGCATCGATCCGTACTTCTCGGGCACGTTGACTGCGGCCATCACCGGCGAAAACGAGATCGAAGTCGAGGAGGCGTTCTTCCGCACCACGGCGCTGCGAAATGGCCTCACCATCAAGGGCGGACGCTTCTTCTCGGGCTTCGGCTATCTCAACGAAGTCCATGCGCATGCCTGGGACTTCGTCGACCAGCCGCTCGTCTACCAGGCCATGTTCGGCGGTCAGTACCGGCAGAACGGCCTGCAGGTGAAGTGGCTGGCGCCCACGGATCTGTTCCTCGAGTTCGGCGCGGAAACCGGCAATGGCGACGGTTTCCCCGCGACGCGGCTCGAGAAGAACGGCTTCAATGGCGCCACGTTGTTTGCCCATGTCGGCGGTGACATCGGCGACTACACCAGCTGGCGCGCCGGCGGCGCGTGGCTCACGCAAAGAGCTGAATCACGCGAAGGTGGTATCGAAGACGCGAACGGCGAGCCGCTGTTCGATTTCTTCAGCGGCGATTCGGACACCTGGGTGGTCGACGGCGTGCTCAAGTGGGCGCCCACGCCGCGGCGGCAGCTCAAGGTGCAGGGCGAATACATGCGTCGCCACGAAAGCGGCGAGATCGCAGATGCCGACGGCCTGCCGATCGCCGACGACTACCGCAACACGCAATCCGGCTGGTACCTGCAGAGCGTGTACCAGTTCGCGCCGCGCTGGCGCGCGGGCCTGCGCTACGACTCGCTGGATGCGGGGACGCCGCGCTACGCTTCGCGCCCGATGACCTGCTCGACGCCAGCCCCGATCGCGTTTCGCTGATGCTCGACTGGAATCCCAGCGAGTTCTCGCGGCTGCGCGCCCAGTACGACTGGGACGACGCGCGCGACGATGACCAGCGGGATCGCATCTGGCGCCTGCAATACATCTACGGCATCGGCGCGCATGGCGCGCACAAGTACTAGGACCGAAGCCATGAAAAATCTCATCCGATTGTTTGTGTCCGTGGCGCGCTGGCCACCGCAGGCCTGCCGGCCAGCGCCGCACTCAAGGTGCTGGCCACCACGCCCGACTGGGGCGCGTTGACGCAGGAGCTGGGCGGCGAACAGGTCAACGTGTACGTCGCCACCACCGCGATGCAGGACGTGCATCGCGTCGAGGCCAAGCCCAGCCTCGTGGCGCGTGCCCGTAGCGCGGACCTGGTGGTCGCCACCGGCGCCGAGCTCGAGGTGGGCTGGTTGCCCGTGCTGATCCAGGAGTCCGGCAATGCGCGCATCCAGCCGGGCGCGGTGGGCTACTTCGAAGCGGCACTCGGCGCTGCGCCTGCTCGAGGTGCCCTCGAAGCTCGATCGGTCGATGGGCGACATCCATCCGCAGGGCAATCCGCACGTGCAGCTCGATCCGCACAACATCCAGGCCGTCGCGCATGCGCTGACGCGCACGGCTGGCGCAGCTCGATCCCGGCGCAGGCGGCCTTCTACCAGCGCGCGGCCCGCGACTTCGACGCGCGCTGGGATGCGGCCATCAAGCGCTGGGAAAGCCGCGCCGCGCCGCTCAAGGGCGCGCCGGTGGTGGTCATGCATCGCGACCAGGCCTATCTGTGCCACTGGCTCGGCCTCGTGGAGGTGGCGTCCATCGAGCCCAAGCCCGGCGTGCCGCCGACCGCGGCCTACCTTGGAGCGCTGGTCGCAAGCTAACTACCACGCCGGCGAAGCTGATCCTGCTGAATGCCTACAACGATCCCGAAGGCGGCGAACTGGCTATCCGGAGCGCGTGCACACTCCCGTGGTGGTGCTGCCGTTCTCGGTGGGTGGATCGCCCGGAGCGAAGGATCTCTTCGGCCTGTTCGACGACACGCTCGAACAAACTGCTGGCGGCCGGCAAATGAACGTAGCTGAGCACCGATTTCAGCATCCTGTGGCCGGCGCTGATCGCGGGCTGCCTGGTCGCGATCTCGCACGTGCCGCTGGGACAGCAGGTACTGGCGCGCGGCATCGTCTTCATCGATCTCGCGATCGCGCAGGTCGCCGGCGCTCGGCGTCATCGCGGCCAGCAGCTTTCAGCCTGCCCATCGAAGGCTGGGGCGCCCAGGCCGCGGCCGGCACCGCCGCGCTCGCCGGCGCGTTGCTGCTCACCTGGACGGAGCGCAAGCGGCCCGAGGTGCAGGAGGCGCTGATCGGCATCCTGTTCGTGCTGGCTTCCACCGCGCAGATCCTGCTGCTCGCCAACGACCCGCACGGCGGTGACAACCTCAAGGACTTGCTGGCCGGACAGATCCTGTGGGTGTCGAATGCGCAGCTCATGCGCACCGCGATACTCACGGCCGTGTTCGCGTTGGTCTGGTTCGTGTGGCGCGGGCAACTCGGCCGCATCGGTTTCTACGTGCTGTTCGCGCTGGTGGTCACCGCATCGGTGCAGCTGGTGGGCGTGTACCTGGTGTTCACCACGCTGATCGTGCCGGCGGTCGCGACGTATCGTCATGATCCGGGACGGCAGCTCGTCTACGGCTACCTGCTGGCCGTTGGCAGCTATGTCGTCGGGCTCGGCGTGTCGCTGGTGACCGATTTGCCGTCGAGCCCCGTCATCGTGTGGGCAATGGCGGTGCTCGGGCTGGCCGTGCACCTGACGGGTCGCAATGCAGCAGGCGCGCATGCGCAGCGCTGAATGCGTGGGACTAAAGAGACGGCAGGAGGGCGGGCATCCCTACTGGGCACGAGCATAGGCTGCGCGTATGGCGGCGATGCACGAGTACCCCGGTCGCAAATGCTCGTTGCAACTCGAGCCCCTTGCGGATGGGCGGCACAGGATGGTCGTGCGGCCCTATCCGGGCCACACCGTCCAGCATCGCAGCTGGGTGACCTCGTATCCCGTCGAACTGCTGCTGCAGTTCTTTGCGACCAAGGACCTCAGCGTCTGCGACGAGATCAAGCGCGAAGAGGACCCTGACTACGTCGAGCACAAGCTGCGCACGGAAGTGCTGAGTTACTTTCCGCCGGCGGCCTTCGCGGGCAAGCGCATCCTCGATTTCGGCTGCGGCTCGGGCGCATCGCCGCTGGTGCTGTGCCGCCTGCTGCCACCCTGTCAAATCGTCGGAGTCGAGCTGGAACCTGAGTTGCTGAAACTCGCGCGACTGCGCGCGAGTTACTTCGAGCGCACCTCGCTGCAGCTGATGCAGTCGCCATCCGGTGATTCGCTGCCGCCCGAGCTCGGCGAGTTCGACTTCATCATGTTCAACGCGGTGTTCGAGCACCTGCTGCCGCACGAGCGCCGCGCGTTGCTGCCGCTGGTGTGGGGCCATCTCCGGCCCGGCGGCGTGCTGTTCCTGAACCAGACGCCGTATCGCTGGTCGCCGGTGGAGACCCATACCACGCGGGGCATACCGCTGATCAACTATCTACCGGACTCGCTGGCGCTGCAGGTCGCGCGCAAGTACTGCCGGCGCGTGGCGCCGGATGAAAGCTGGGAGTCGCTGCTTCGCCGCGGGATCCGCGGCGCCACGGTCCCCGAGATCATCGGAATCCTCGGCGGATCTGCCCGCGCCGAGCTGCTGCGACCGTTGCCGGAAATCGGCGACCGCATAGATCTCTGGTATCGCAGCCTTTCGCCACGGCATGCCTGGCTCAAGCGCTCGCTGTGGATGTCGCTGAAGCTCGGCAAGCTGGCGAGTGGCCAGGAAATCACGCCGACGTTGTCGCTGGCAATTCGCAAAGCGGGCGGTAGGTAGTTATCACGAGCCGGCCGTCGAGTGCCGTCATCGCGTGAGCGATGGGGGTGCCCGGATCGCCGCTTCCTCTGACGCGCCGGGCTGCCGCAACGCCACAACGGCCGTACCGAGCAACGGGGGCCTCGCGTGACGTTGCCATTTTGCGCCGTCGGATGGATCGACCCCCGCACTGCCTGAAGGATTACCGCATCGGCGAGTAGTCTGGGGGCATGAAGACGCTGCTCACGACGCAGCCATTTCACATCGGCATCTCGCAGGCCGTACTGGACGACTTGCGCGCGCGGCTCACGCGCACGCGGCGCGTGCGGGTTCTGCGCAAGGGCGGCTGGGACGCCGGCAGCGATCCCGGCTATTTCGACGAGCTGCTGCGCTACTGGCGCGATGAGTACGACTGGCGTACGCAGGAGCATGGGCTCAACCAGCTGTCGCATTTCATCGCCCGCATCGACGATGCCAGCGTGCACTACGTGCACGAAACGGGGTTGGGCGCGAATCCGACGCCACTGCTGTTGCTGCACGGCTGGCCGGATTCTTTCCTGCGCTATCGGGCCGCGATTCCGCACCTGACCGGCGTCCACGATCAACACGAGCCCAGGTTCGACGTGGTGGTGCCCTCACTACCGGGCTTCGGCTTCACCGGGCTGATCCCGCCGGCGAGCCGGGTTCCCAGCATCAAGTCCGCAGCGCAGCTGCTGCATCGGCTCATGACGGAAGTACTGGGCTACGAGGAATTCATGGTCGCCGGCGGCGATGGTGGCAGCGCCATTGCGCAGAGCATGGCGATGCAGTTCCCCGATTCCATCCTGGCGGTGCACCTCACCGACATCGGCTGGTATGGAAACCTGAATCCGGAGTCGCTCACCGACACCGAGCGCAAATACATGGAGGCCGCGAAGCGCCGCTTCATGGAAGACGGTGCGTACGCGATGGTGCACGCCTCGCAGCCGCGCGCGCTGGCCGTCAGTCTCAACGACTCACCGGCCGGCCTCGCCTCGTGGATCGCCGACAGGTTTCATTCCTGGGCGGCGTCGCCACGCCATCTCGAGGAATCGCTGGGCCGCGACGAGATCCTGACCAACATCACTATCTATTGGGTGACGCAGACCATCCAGTCGTCGATCTACGGCTATCTGGAGGAAACTCGCCAGCCCTCGCTCGGGCCGGGGTCGTTCGTCGAACGGCCGGTGGGACTGGCGCTGTTCCCGAAGGACCTGGTCGGACCGCCGCCGCGCCGGCTCGCCGAACGCACGCTCAACGTGGTGCGCTGGACCGAAATGCCGCGCGGCGGACATTTCGGCGCCTGGGAATTCCCGCGTGAATATGCCGCGGAGCTCAAGAATTTCCTGGTGTCGCTCGAAGACATGCTGATCACGCAGCCGCAACATGAACAGCACAGCACCCAGGCCCTTTGAGATCCGCGTCGACGGCACCGTGCTCGCGGACCTGCGCACACGGCTCGACACCACCCGGCTTCCGCCGGAGCAGGGACCGGCGGAGTGGGACGCCGGTGCGAGCCCGGCGTACCTGCGCGAGCTGCTCGACTACTGGCGCGACAAATATGACTGGCGTGCACAGGAAGCGCGGCTCAACGGGTTCGCGCAATACGTCGCCGATGTCAACGGCGCGGAAATCCATTTCATCCACGAGCGTGGCAAGGGCGCGCGGCCGATGCCGCTGATCCTGACGCACGGTTTTCCGGATTCGTACACGCGTTTCCTCGAGCTCATTCCGCTGCTCACGGATCCCGCCCGCCATGGTGCCGATGCCGATGACTCGTTCGACGTGGTCGTGCCCAGCCTGCCGTGGTGCGGCTTCTCGCAGGAACACCGGCACGCCGGTGGATTGTTCACGGTGAACCAGACCTGGCACGAGCTCATGACCCAGACGCTGGGTTATGACCGCTACGCGGCGCACGGCGGCGACTGGGGCAGCACCATCACCGAACACCTGGCGCGCTCGCATGCCAAATCTGTCATTGGAATTCACCTGACCGACGTGCCGTTCTGGCACTCACTCAACAAACCCGAGGATCTCTCGCCCGGCGAACGCGAGTACGTCGCCGGCGTGCAGAAATTCCAGGAGCAGCAGGGCGCCTACGCCATGATCCAGGGTCGCCGGCCGCAAACCCTCGCCGATGCTCTCAACGATTCGCCACTGGGGCTCGCCGCCTGGCTCACGGAAAAATTCCAGCGCTGGAGCGACTGCGACGGCGATTTCGAGAATTGCTTCAGCAAGGACCAGATGCTGACCAACTCCATGATCTACTGGATCACCGGCAGCATCGGCGGCGCGTTCATGCCTTACTACGATGTGCTGCACGCCGGCCCGCCACGCTGGATGGCCGAGGCCGTCAAGCAGAAACTGGGTTCGGACGAAGTGCCCGCCGCGTTCGCCATATTCCCGAAGGACCTGGGCCAGCCGCCGCGCGAGTGGGCGCAGCGCTTCTTCAATGTGCAGCGCTGGACCGAGTTTCCGAAGGGCGGGCACTTCGCGGCCATGGAGCAGCCCCAGGCGTTGGCGGAGGATATGAGGGATTTCTTCAGGCCGTTGCGCAGCGTGCAGTAGAATCGCGCGCGACGCGCCCGTAGCTCAGCTGGATAGAGCACTTGGCTTCGAACCAAGTGGTCGGCGGTTCGAATCCGTCCGGGCGCGCCATTTCTTTTTTGCCACCGGAAATCTTCCGCAATGCCTTGAACGGCAATGCAAACGTTGCGGATCAAAACTCTGGGTGCGGAACTGCATTTGCCCTTTTGCCGTCGGAGTCGCAGAGCTCGTGAAAGGAGAATGCAATGAATGCAAAGTCGATCGAGCCTTTCTCTATTTCATCTGATGGGAAACTTGCAACAACGGCGAGCGCGACCTCGTCCAGCCATGATTTCGATTATTTGGCAGGTAACTGGAACATCAGAAATCGCACATTGAAAGAACCGCTGGCTGGCAGCGACGAATGGGTGGAATTTGACGCGACCCAGGAATTGCGCCCGGTATTGCTGGGCCTGGGCAATGTCGATGTTTTCCACACGGAACTTGATGGAAAGCCTTCGAAGGCCTCACCGTGCGATCTGTTCGATCCGCAGACGCGTCTGGACGATCTACTGGGCCGATAGCAACGCGATGAAACTCGACGGCGGAAAGGTCGGTTCATTCGACGGCGACATGGGTGAATTCTTCGGTCGTGAAGTGGTTGGCGGCAAAGACGTTATCGTGAAATTCCACTGGGATAAACGTAACCCGAGAGCCCCGATTTATAGCCGGGCGTTCTCCGCAGATGCAGGCCGAACATGGGAATGGAATTGGTACTCGAACTGTTTCGCGGTGAAGGCGCTCACCCCATGTTCAGCTGCCACGACACGCCGAACTTGTCGGCCACCCAGGCGAATAGTTTGCTGAAGCCGTAGTCGTCGAGCGGCATGAATACCTTTCCTTCCTCGGACAGCTTCTGCACCAGCACCTGCATGCGCTCCTTCGAGGTGCACTGGACGAACAGCGAAGTCGCCGGAGTGAACGTGAAGGCATTCTTGACCGTGCTGTCGCTGCACATCAGGGTCTGGCCGGCGATGGTGAACTTCGCGCGGCTCACGGTGCCCTCGGCGCCGGCTGCGCCCTTGCCGTAACGGGCAATCTCGTGGACCCGCGCTTCGGGAAACACCGACACATAGAAACGCATGGCTTCCTCGGCGCGTCCTTCGAACATCAGCAAGGGCAGGAGCTGGTCGCTCATCAGCTTTTCCTCGTGCTTCGCCCGGTCAGCGGCCGGCCGGGGATGATCGGCCTTTATGCTGATGGCGCGGCATCGGAGGGTTCCCACAATGACGTGGGAATTTCCTGAGGCGCTGAAACGCAGCGCCACGCAGCGCGCCGCCCCGCGCCGGTGGCCGCCGCCGAGCACTGAGCGCGGCGGCGGCCACGTCTGGCATCAGTCGTCGAGGTCGTTCCAGGCATCGCGATCGCGATGCCCGCCGCGATCAACCGGCAGCAGGAAGTGCCCGACGACCCACTCCGCTACGCGTTGCCCCTGGATGCGAGCAGCAACATCGGCGAATCGGAAATGGATACCGAGCCAGATGCGCGCATTGACCACATCGTCTGCCGCGGCCGAGAAACGCCGGTAGACGCGGGCCTTCTTCACGGCCAGCGGCGCGTTGCTCGTCACCTCGAAAGTTACGCGGTCGGTACCGAAGTACAGCGCCAGCGTGCGCATCATCGCACCGGTGATGTTGTTGGCTCCCGAGGTGTATTCGGGGTAGTTAGGATTGTTGATCAGGGGTTGCCAGGCCGGATCCGGCGCGGTGTCCGGGTTGTCGTCCATGGCGGCCTCGCGGATCGCGGTAAGCGGGCGCCAGAACACGTAGTGCACCTTGCTGTCCCAGGACGTGATGATGGCGTCCGCACCGGCGAGATTGGCGAGCGCGAGCAATCGCGCGCTGTCACCGGTGCGGCGCAGTTTCTGCGTGGCAATCGTGCGCAGCGCGCGATTCCACTGTGCGAGGAAATTTTCACTGTAGAAGTACGCGATGTCGGTCTGCTCGGCGCTGCGGGCAGCGCTGTTCAGCGAACCCATTGCCTTCACTTCGTTGAAGTCGAGCGTGTAGCGCGCACTGTCCAATGCGGGTGGTGGTGCAGCGCGGAAACGCCTGGGGCTGGTCAGAGTGAATGGGTCGAACGAGCCCATCCACGGTGCCGCCATGGGTGAGAACGATGGCGGCGCCGGTGGATTACCGAGAAACGACTCGGTGGGCCGCCAGCGGCCGGGTTCGGTTCCTCCAAGGAAGGGCGGTGGCAGAGGATTCGGATCGGCACGCCGCAGCGGCAGCACCGCCGCCGCGACCTGCTCGCCGACGCCGATGCCCGGATCGCCGGTGAGACCATGCGCAGCGAGGTACTGGACATAAGTCGTTTCGAGCGCGCCGGCCTGCGCGGGATAGATGCCGGCGAGAACTCCGTGCGCCGCGGCCGCGACTGCCGCCGATCGTCTGCCGCGGGCGTTCGCGACTTCCGCGAAGTACGGTTCGTATCGTCCTTCGATGGCCTGGACCGCATCGTGCACCGCAACCTGCACCAGCGCGATGTCGACGATGCCCGGAGGCCCGGGACGGCCGGTCGTGGCGGCTGCAACCGCGATTTCATTCCAGTCGGTGACGGCATCCGCACGCACTTGTGGCGCCGTCGCGAAAAATCCTCCGATGAGCAGCGCGCAGACAAAATACGTTTTCTTGAATGAGTTCATGTTTTGTTCCTCCTCTGAACGTGAGATGTCGGGCGAATGTTGCGCACCGGGTGGCGCGGTTCCAGTCACAAATCTGGAGCGGTCGGAGGCTTGTCGGCGACGCATTGCCGCCGCAAGCTAGGCGCATGCATCAGGGATATGGACAGTTCTGTCCGGTGGCGCTCGCGGCGGAGGTTCTCGCGGAGCGCTGGACCCTGCTGATCGTGCGCGAGCTGCTGAACGGCGCGGAGCGCTTCAACGAGATCCGCCGCGGCGTGCCGCGACTGTCACCCACGCTGCTGAAGCAGCGGCTCGAGACGCTCGTACACTCGGGCATCGTGGTGCGCAGCGCGGCAACCGATGGCATTCCTAACTACCGACTCACGGAAGCGGGGCTTGCGCTCACTCCCGTCGTGAACACCATCGGTGAATGGGGTCAGCGCTGGGCGCGCGACCTCAAACCCCCCGATCTGGATCCCGCGGCGCTGGTCTGGGCAATTCATCGGCGGCTCAACACCTCGGCGATGCCGCCCGGCAGGACCGTCATCGAAGTCGAATTCGTGGACGCCCGTCCGCACGAGCGGCGCTTCTGGCTGGTGCACAATGCGGGCGACGTCGATGTCTGCCTGAAGCATCCCGGCTTCGAGACCGACGTACGACTCACGACGCGCATCCGCGCGCTGGTGGAAGTGTGGCGCGGCCTTCGTTCCATCAAGGACGAGCTGCGCGCCGGCAGCATGAAGCTGAGCGGAACCTCGACCTGCTGCCGCGGCTTCCCGCAATGGCTGATGCTGAGCTCGCTGGCGCACATCCCACGCGAACGCGGGACCTGGGCAAACCAGCACTAGAAGTCGTACGTGAAGTACCCGAAGTACTCGCGAGGCCGCGCGTACGCCAGCTCGGTATAGCCGCTGCCCGTGTAGAACGAGGAATTGCCGTTCACCAGGTACAGCTCGTCGGTGGCGTTGTTGACGCCGAGCACCACCTTCCACTTGCCTTCATCCGGGCCGAAGCTGAATGAGGCGTTCAGCAGCGGTACGAATCGAGCTGCGCGATCTCCGGGGTATTCTGTGCGTCGAAGAAAGTCGTCGCCCTGGTAGGACACGTCGACGCGCGGCGTGAGCTCGAAATTGCCGGCGTGGAAGCTGTAAGCGACGCCGAGGCTGGCCTGCCATTCCGGCGCGAACGGCAGCACGTTGCCCTCCACCAGGCCCGGCGGCAGGATCAGCAAGGGATTGCTGGTATCGAGCTCGTCGAGCTCGCGATCCAGATAGCCCACGCTGCCTTCGACCAGGCAATCGCCGTCGGGCGCCCACGTGAGCTCGACCTCGCCGCCGTCGATGCTCGCCTTGCCGGCGTTGGTGAGGAACGGCGCCACGCCCGTCGGCAGCGGGCCGCGATAGGTCACCTGCATGTCGGTGTAGTCGGAGCTGAACACTGCGCCGTTGAGGCGCAACGTCTTGTCGGCGAGATCGAGCTTGGAGCCGACCTCGATGGTCTCGCGCCTCCTCCTGGTCGAACTTCTGCAGCGCCGCCTGCTGCGGCTGCGTGAGCACGGCGTTGAAGTGGCTGTTCCAGCCGCCGCCCTTGAAGCCTTCCGCATAGCTCACGTAGGTCATGCGCTCTCGATCCGACGCGCCAGTTCAGCGACGCCGATGGCGTGAAGTCGAAGTGAACGTCGTCGCGGTACCACTGCGCCGGCACCTGCTTGGTGTTAGGCGTCGCGTAGTCGAACTGGTCCGGGAAGGAGCCCTTCTCCTCGCTCGAATAGCGCCCGCCCGCGGTCGCACCGAAGGCTGTCGTTGAAGCGGTACGTCCACTGCGTGAAGGCCGCCCAGCTCTTGTTGTCCACCTTGTTGTTGTCGCTGTCGCGCTGCACGCCGGGCGGCGGCGGATTGAGCTACACGGTGACGATGTCGTCCGACTCCTGCTGCGAAGTAGTAAGCCCCGACGACGCCGGTGAGCGCCTCCGTCTGATAGCGTGAGCTGCAGCTCCTGGCTCCACTGCCAGCCGTCGACGTCGTAGATCGGTGTGCAGGATCGTCAGCGGCGTGTTGTCCGCGTCGCGAATGCCTTCCCAGCTGATGCCGCGATACGAGCTGATCGACTTGAGCGACAGCGCGTCGCTGAGATCGAAGTCCAGCTTCAGCGAGGTGCCCCAGTTTCGAGCGTGCTCTCAAGCGGGAAGGTGCCGTTGTTGTGGAACGGACCCGCGTCCTGCAGGTCGTTGGCGCAGCGCGTCGTCCGAATGCGCCGTGGTCGGCACCGGCTGCGCGATGTTGGCCATGCCGGGGCAGCCCGGCGTCGAAACTGCGCCACGCGCGGGAATGTCTGCGTCTCGTTGATGGTGCGCGAACACCAGCGGCGCGCCGTTCTCGTCGGCCTTGGTGTAATCGACATTGAAGCGTGGCGCGTGAGCTGTCGCTCGGCGTCCAGACGAACTTCGCCGGTCGCGGTCCAGGTATCCGTGTCGCCGAGGTCCGTGCCGTCGGTGCGCTCGACGTAGCCGTCCTGCTTGCGCAGCCCGAACGAGAACGCGCGACTTGAGGGTGTCGCTGAACGGCACGTCCAGCGCGACGAAGACATCGACCGAGGCTGTCGGAGCCGACGCCGACGCGCACCGTGCCGCCGAACTCGTCGCCCGGCTCGGTGGTCGTGAGCAGGATCGCGCCGCCGATCGTATTGCGGCCGAACAGCGTGCCCTGCGGTCCGCGCAGCACCTGCACGTTGGCGATGTCGCGCAAATCCATGGTGCCGCCGACGGCGTTGCCGATGTACACATCGTCGATGTAGAGGCCGACGCCGGGATCCACCGTGGAGGTCGGATCCGTCTGGCCGATGCCGCGGATGAAGACCTGCGAGGAGGAGTTGTTGCCGGCGAGCGGCGCGTTGTTGGAGAACTGCAGGTTCGGCACGACCTGGTCGAGCGCATCGGTGCTGAAAGATCTGCCGCTCCTCGAGCGATTCGCCCGAGAAGGCCGTGATCGCGATGGGCGTGTCCTGGAGATTTTCCGAGACGCGGCGGGCGGTGACGATGACTTCGTCGAGTACGCTGGCTTCTGCTTGCTGGGCGAAGGTCTGGGTTGGGGCAAAGGTAAAGGGGATCGCAAGGGCGAGCAGGGCAGCCGTGCTCTTCCATGAGTCACTCATCGGAGCCTCCCTTGTTGGGTGGCCGCATCAGCGGCGCGACGGCGAACTTAATCCAGTCTAAGAACGCGCGCAAACTATTCTTGCAACGCAACATTCTTGCCGGAGCGCGCCCGCGCCCGCGGTGTCGCGAATTGGTAGCGGAAACATTACGGCGACTCGGTGCATTGTTCGGACATGGAAACTCAAATCCGCACTCCGATTGAGCAGCGTCCCAACGCCTGGCGCACGCTGAGCGACCTGACGGACGACCGGCTGGTCGAGCTCGTCCGCGCAGAACGATCGCACGGCGTTCGAGGCGCTCATGCGCCGGCACAACCGCCGGCTGTTCCGCGTGACGCGCAGCGTCCTGCGCGACGGTCGATGCCGCGGAGGATGCGGTGCAGGAAACCTACCTGCGCGCCTACACGAAGCTCGACACCTATCAAGCCCACGGGGCAAGTTCGGCGCGTGGCTCACGCGCGTCGCGCTCAACGAGGCGCTGATGATGCGCCGGCGCGATGCGCGGCGACACCGTTTCGCTCGACGAAGCGGGCGACGAAGCGGCATGCCAGTCGAGGACGTCGGCCATGCGGAGCCGCCGACCGCCGAACAATTCGTCGAGGCCGCGCACGCGCGCGCGCTGCTCGAGCACGCCATCGACGCGTTGCCGGAAAATTTCCGCATGGTATTCGTGCTGCGCGTGGTCGAAGGGCTCGACGTGCGCGAAACGGCGGAATGTCTCGAGATCAATCCGACGACGGTGCGCACGCGGCTGTTCCGCGCGCAGCGGCAGCTGCGCGGCGACCTGTCGCGGCGCCTGCAGGGCGAAAGCTCGGACATCTTCGATTTCGGCGCGGAGCGTTGCGACCGCGTGGTCGCGCGCGTGCTCGCGCGCCTGCCCGCCTAGACGCACGGCGCGGATCATTCCGGCGCGAGCTCTTCCAGCGGGATCACCGGCGAGCGCTTGACGGTTTCGAGCACGATGGACGAGGTGACGTCGCGCACGCCGCTCACGCGCAGCAGGCGGCGCATGGTGAAATCCGACAGCGCTTCGATGTCGCGCACGATCACGTGCAGCAGGAAATCCATCTCGCCCGTCATCGTGTAGCAGGCGAGCACCTCGGGCCGGTCGATCAGCGTGCGCCGGAAGCGCTCGACGATCTCATCCGAGTGCTGCTCGAGCTTGATCTGCACGATCGCCTGGATGGTCTGGCCCGCGCGCTTCGGGTCGACGATGGCCGCATACCCCTGGATGAGCCCCGACGTTTCGAGCTGGCGGATGCGCCGCGCGCAGGGCGTGGGCGAAAGGCCCACCCGCTCGGCCAGGTCCGTGACGCTGATGCGGCCGTCCCGTTGCAGGACATCGAGGATTCGTCGATCGGTCTTGTCGAGCTTCATATTTGGCGGATTTAACCACATTCTCTGCAAGAAATTAGCGAATAGACTCCAGTTTTTAGGGTTTGCGCTGACAGAAATAGCCATTTTCCCGCAATGCGCCGCGGGGGAAGATGCGGCATGGCCCGATTACCCGCTGCTCCGACGCAGTCGGCCGTGAAACTGCGCGGCGACTACGCCCGCGCCGCGGCCGATTTCCGGCTTCCACAGAACTACGACGCTATACCGCCGACGAACACGCCATCTGGCGCACGCTGTACGAACGGCAGCTCTGGCATGATGGCCGAGCATGCCGCGCCGGAGTTCCTGGCCGGCCTGCGATTGTTAGGCGCCGACGCGCACCGCATCCCGGTGCTCGAGGAGGCCAGCGAGCGCCTGCAGCGCCTCACCGGTTTCGAAGTCATCGGCGTGCCCGGCCTGATTCCCGAAGCGGATTTCTTCGCGCACCTGGCCGAGCGGCGTTTTCCCGTCACGGTGTGGATGCGCCGGCGCGATGAGCTCGACTACCTCGTCGAGCCCGATCTGTTCCACGATTTCTTCGGCCATCTGCCCATGCTCGCGCACACCGTGTTCGCGAATTTCATCCAGGCGTATGGCGCGATCGGCGCGCATGCGCGCTAGCCCGCCGCGCTGAAGATGCTCGCGCGGCTCTACTGGTACACGGTGGAATTCGGCCTGGTGCGCCACCTCGCGCGGCCTGCGCGCCTATGGCGCCGGCATCCTGTCCTCGAGCGGCGAGACCATCTACGCCACGCGCGCCACCGGGCCCGGCGCGCATCGCCTTCGACCTGCAGCGCGTGCTGCGCACCAACTACCTGATCGACGCCTACCAGAAGACCTACTTCGTGCTGGACGACATCGAGCAGCTGTTCGACAGCGTGCTCGCGGCGGATTTCGAAGTGTTGTTCGCGCAGGCCGAACCAGCCGGCGCTACGCGCCCGACGCGCGCCTGCCCACCGACCAGCCGCCGTCGCGTCCTGACCTCGCGCCGCCTTCATTCGCCGGTAAGCTCCCGCGCCCGCATGCCGAGCGCCCGCGCCGCCAGTTCACATCTTTCCGTCACGCTCCACCGCATCGATCTCGATCGCGGCGAGCGCGCCGTGCTGCGCGACGTCACCTGGCGCATCCAGCCCGGGCAGCGCTGGCTGCTGGTCGGCGGCAACGGCGCCGGCAAGACGCAGCTGCTCAAACTGCTTGTCGGGCGCGGTGTGGCCGAAACCCACGGCGCGCGAGCTGCGCCGTTATCGCCTGCACGGCGAATCACTTCGACACGCCGGCGGGTGTCGCGCGAAGAAATCGCGTACGTCGGCGCCGAGCGCCAGGACCGCTACGAACACTACGAGTGGAATTTCCGCGCGCGCGAGGTGGTGGGTACCGGGCTGCATCGCACCGACATTCCGATGCAGCGCGCTCACGGCGGCCGAACAGCGGCGCGTCGGCGCGCTTGCTAGCACGGCTGGATATCGACGCAGCTCGCCGAGCGCCGCTTTCTCACCTTGTCTTATGGCGAGCGCCGCCTGGTGCTCATCGCGCGCGCGCTCGCCAGCCGCCCGAGACTGCTGCTGCTCGACGAGGTCGCCAACGGCCTCGACGCGCGCAATCACGCGCGATTCCTCGCGCTGGCTCGACGAGCACGGCGCGCTCGTCGCATGCCGTGGGTGTTCGCCACGCATCGCCGCGGCGACGTGCCGGATGCGATGACGCATCTGCTCGAGCTCGAGCGGGGCGCGTGAAGCGCAGCGGCGCGATGCGCGCCAGGCAAGGCGACGCGAGCTGCTGCGGCAGGAAGCGAGCGCTTTCCTGCACGCGCATGCGCCGGCGCGCGCGCGGCACGCGGAGCGGCGCCGCGTGCTGGTCGCGCTCGAGCGCGCCGATGTGCACGTCGACGACGCGCACATCCTGCACGGCATCGAATCTCGAAGTGCCGCGCGGCGACTGCTGGGTGGTGCACGGCGCCGAACGGCTCGGGCAAATCCACGCTGCTGCGAACGATCTACGGCGATCACGCCGTCGCGGCGGGCGGCAGTCATCGTGCGCGCCGGCATCGTGCCGGGAGTGCCGCTCGAGAAGTTCAAGCTGCGCACGGCCTACGTGGCGCCGCACCTGCAGACCTGGCATGCGCCGAAGATGCCGGTGATGGAAGTCGTGGCGTCGGGCCGTTACGCGAGCATCGGCCTCAACGACGCCATCACGGCCGCCGACCGCCGACATGCCGAGCGCGCGCTGCGGCGCTTCGGCATGTTCGCGCTGCGCGCTCGCACGCTGGCGGAGATGTCGTATGGCCAGGCGCGGCGGGTCTTGTTCGCGCGCGCCTGGGCGCGCGAACCGCAAGCTGGCGCTTGCTGGACGAGCCGTTCGCGGGACTCGATCGCGCGACGCGCGCGGATCTGACGCGCCGGCTCAACGAATGGCTCGACGGCCGGCGGCAGCTGCGTGATCGCGACGCATCATCGCGAGGAGTGGCCGGCGCACACCACGCATGTTCTGGAGCTCGAGAGGCGGCGCGGTGACGCTAGTCACGCGCTGGGTGAAGCATGAAGAAATCTGTAACTCGTGTTTGTCGGCGCTGGCGCTGCGCGCTGATGGTGTTTTTGCCTGTCGCGTTTCGTCGGATCGCAGCGGCGCCGGCCGGAACGTCGTGCACGCTGACGCCGCGGCCTGTCGCAGCCGCGCAGTGTCTCACCGGCGAGGCGGGCTCGATCCCGCCGGCGCTCGCAGGCGGCGGTGGACTACGCCGGCGCGCGCAACACGCGCGCGCTGGTCATCGGGCGCAACGGGCACATCGTGTTCGAGAAATACTGGGATGACACCACGCTCGACACGCAGGTGGCTGACGGGCTTCACGCCCGTGCTGGTTGCGCTGGCGGTGGGCGCCGCGATGAACGACGCGCTGATGCACGAGCCTCGACGAGCCGCTGCTAACTACATTGCCGGGCTCGGCGACGACCGCGGCAAGACGTCACGCTGCGCGAGCTGCTGGCGCGCGGATCGCGCCGAGCTGTCCGTGCCAGCAATCGACCGATCGCTCGCGCTGGCACTCGAGCGGGTCACGACCCAGCCGTACCAGACGCTGGCTGGCCGAGCGGCATCTGGAAGTCCGCTGGGAGCCGGAGACCTGGCAGTTCCGTGAAGGCGACGAGCGAGCTGCGCCGCGGCGTGCGTCAGTGCGGGTTGCTGCCTGCGCGCCCGCATCGGCGACTGGATGCGCGTCGGCGAGTTGCTCGCCGAACGACGGCGTGTTCGAGGGCAACCAGCTCACGCCGCCGCGCTACGTCGACGCTCATGCTGAAGCCGGCGCACAAGGATTCGTCACGTGGTTTCTTCACGCGCGTCGACGGCAGCTTCGCCGCGCGCGACGTGGCGTGGCTCGAGGCGATCGGACAAGCAGCGGCTGTGGGTGGTGCCGTCGTTGCGGCTCGTGATCCTGCGAGTCGGCGACGAGCCGTCGGCAGGGCTGGGATGAGGCGATGATTCCCGACAGCATCATCCGCGGCACCAGCGGCTGGCAGCCGCCGACGCACGGGCGAGGGCACCGACCCGAAAAGTTCGCGCCTCACTAGAGTGCACCGCTCAGTGAGAGACATCTCGGTCTCGAAGATCTCGACGGCCTGGCCGACGATCCACACGCCGTCCAGCTTGGCCTGGCGCTGAATTCGAGCTCCACGTCCACGCGGCCGGCGCGATGCACGTGATGGCCCTGCGCGCCGGTGAACTTCGCGGTGCGCGCCCGTGTGCGGCAGCAGGCCCTGTTCGGCGAGGTAGGCGCCTAACAAGCCGTGCGCGTTGCCGCTGACCGGATCTTCGGGAATGCCGAGCGCCGGGCAGAACATGCGCGACTCGGTGAGGCAGCCGGCGATGCGCGTGCGACAGCGTGAACACGAAGAAGCCCGGCGGCGCCGAGCTGCGCCGAGAGCGTGGTCAGACGCGAGAAATCCGGCTTGAGCTGCTTCAGCTGTTCGGTGCTGCGCACGCCGATCATCAGGCGGGTGCCGGCGCCGCCGACGATGCGCAGCGGGCAGCGCGTATCGATGTCGCCGGTGGATAGTGCCAGCGCATCGAGCACCGCGAGCCGCTCGCGATCGTTGAGCTGGCGGCCGAGCGGCGGCGCCGGCTGGCGCACCGCGATGCGGCGCGTGGCGCCTTCACCGCGCACTTCGATGTCGACGAGCCCCGATTTCTGGCGCTGGCGCACGCGCCCGCTGCTGCCCTGCAGTCGCGGCGCGCCCTCGCGCGACAGCACGAAGTGCGTGGCGACGGTGGCGTGGCCGACGAAGCTCGGCTTCGGTGCGCGGCGTGAAAAAGCGCACGCGCAGTTCATGATCGGCGCCGTCGGGCTTGAGCACGAACGCGGTGTCGGCGTTGTTGAGCTCGCGCGCGATGGCGAGCATTTCCGCGTCCGTCGAGCGCATCGGCGTCGAGCACCACGCCCGCCGGATTGCCGGTGAAGCGATCCGTGGTGAACGCGTCGACCTGGAATATGCGGATGCGGCGGGTCATGGGGGCCGCGAATTCTACCCGCAAACCGACGGCACTCAAGGAGCAATTTCCGCTAAGATGCGCCCCGCCTCGGGGTGGTCGGTGTCAATGCACCGGCCTGAGATGCGGATGGGCCGCGAACCCGTAGAACCTGATCCGGCTAGTACCGGCGGAGGGATAGGACATGCATGCTTCACTGCGCGCCACCGGCGCAATTTCATTGTTGTTTGTCACATTCGCGGCTGCCGCTGGCGAAGATGAATCCAATCGCTCAGAGCGAAGTAGTCGTCACGGCGGAGCTGCGCGATCGAGAGCTGCGCAATCTGCCGGCCAGCGCCACGGTGCTGGACGCGCACACGCTCGAGATGGCGGGCGTGCAGCACTTCCAGGACGTGCTGGGCCTCGTGCCGAACCTCAACTGGTCGGCGGGAACTTCGCGTCCGCGATTCTTCCAGTTGCGCGGCATCGGCGAGCTCGAGCAATGGCAGGGCGCGCCGAATCCCTCGGTGGGTTTTCTCATCGACGGCATCGACTTCTCCGGAGTCGGAATGCCGGCGACGCTGTCCGACGTCGAGCGCATCGAAGTGCTGCGCGGCCCGCAGGGCACGGCGTATGGCGCGAACGCGCTCGCCGGCCTGATCGCGGTGAGCACGCGCGCACCGCGGCGCGAGCCCGATGCCAGCGTGAACATGCTGTACGGCGATTTCGGCAGCTACGGTGTGAATGGTGCGTTGGGCGGCCCGATCGGCGATGGCGAAGCCGCCTGGCGTTTCAGCGCCGGCAACTATCGAAGCGACGGATTCCGCCGCGACACCTGGCTGCATCGTGACGACACCAATGGCTACGATGAGAGCAGCGCGCGCCTGCGTGTCACGCGCACAGCCGCTCGACGCGTTGCGCGTAAACCTCACCGCCATGTGGGTGGATCTCGACAACGGCTATGACGCGTTCTCGATCGACAACTCGCGCACGTCGCTGGCCGACAAGCCGGGGCAGGATGCGCAACGCGCGCAGTGCCGGCGCCGTGCGTCTCGACTACGAGCGGCGCCGGCAGCTTTCGACGTGGTCAGCCGCACGGGATTCGGCAGCTCGAAGCAGCGTGTATTCCTTCGACGGCGACTGGGGCAATGACGAAAGCTGGGGCATGATACTCGCCCTACGACTACTTCCAGCGATTCGATCGCGACCGTCGCACGTTCAGTGAAGACCTGCGGCTGGTGTCGCGCGCGTCGGTCGATGGAGGCGCGGATTTCGCCTGGTTGACCGGCGTGTACCTGCTGCGCACCGACGAGGAAGTCAGGCAATACGACGTGTGGCGCGATCTCTTCCTCGGCGATGGTGAAAGCGAGCTGGACAGCGACTATCGAGCGACCAATCTCGCGGCATACGGCAGGTGGACTGGCGGCTCGCCGCGGCGACGGTGCTCACCGTCGGCGCGCGCGTGGAGAACCGCAGTGCCGACTACCAGGACTCCCAAGGCGCGGCATTCTCCCCCGACGAAACCATGTTCGGTGGTTCGATCAGCCTGCGCCGGGAATTCGGCGAACGGCTGAGCGGCTACGCCACCTTCGCGCGCGGCTACAAGGCCGGCGGTTTCAACATCGGCGCCGATGTGCCGCCTGCGCATCGCAGCTTCGACGCCGAGACCCTGCACAATTTCGAGCTGGGCCTGCGCGCTTCCAACGCCGGCGGGTCAGTGGCCGGCGACGTGGCGCTGTTCTACATGCGGCGCAAGGATCAGCAGGCGCCCACCGGCGAGCAGTTAGAGCAAGGGAATCCCCTGAGTTTCGTGCTCTATACCGTCAACGCGGCGGGCGGCGAGAACTTCGGGCTTGAAGGCACCCTGCGCTGGCAACCAATCCCGGAGCTCTTGCTAGACGTCCGCGGTGCCATCCTCGAAACGCGCTACATCGATTACAGGTTCGCCGACCGCGACCTGGACGGTCGCGAGCAGGCGCATGCACCGCAATATCAGTTCGATCTCGGCCTCGAGTATCGCCACGCGCGCGGCCTGTACGCGCGCGTCGACTTCGCGGGTCTCGACGACTTCTACTTCGATGTCTCGCACGATCAGCGTGCACCGTCGCGGGTCCTCACCCATCTGAAGGCGGGGTACTCGGGGGACCGCTGGCGCGCGGAAGTTTGGGTACGAAATCTTTTCGACAGGTACTATTCGCAGCGCGGTTTCGAGTTCGGGCTCGAGCCGCCGGACTATCCAGCCAAGCGCTACGTGCAGGTGGGCGACCCGCGGCATGTCGGGGTGACGGTGAGTTACACGTTCTGGTGACGGAGCAAGGATGAACATCGGCGTCGAGATCAGCCTCTATCCACTGCGGAACGATTTCATTCCGCCGATCCGCGGATTCATCGAGCGCCTCAATGCCGACGGCCGGTTCAAGGTCGTCACCAACGACATGAGTACGCAGGTCTTCGGCCGCTATGACGAGGTGATGGAGGCGCTGATCCGCGAGCTGCGGCCGACTTTCGAGCGCGACGGCAAGTCCATATTCGTCATGAAGGTTCTCGGGCCACTCTAGTCGCGCGGCACCGTGAACTATCGCGACGGAGCACTCGAGGCGGTCAATGGCCTGGCGCTGGCCAGCGGCGTGACCTATGCCGTGCTGGCGGCGCGGCGCAATCGCCTGTGCTGGATCGCGGGCGCCGTGAGCTCCGCCTGCGCCGCCATCCTGTGCGCGCTCAACAAACTACCCATGCAGGCCGGCCTGCAGATCTTTTACGTGGGAATGTCGGTGTATGGCTGGTGGAGCTGGAAGCGGCACTCCAGCGAAGGCCAGCTGGTGATCGGCGTCTGGCCTTTGGGCTGGCATCTGGGCGCCGCGCTGGTTCTCACGTTCCTGTCGCTGGTGAGCGCGTACTGGTTACGCCCCGCCGATGTGGCCGCGTGGCCCCTGCTGGATTCGGTGAGCACGTGGTTCAGCCTGCTCGCGACCTGGCTCGCCGCGCGCGCGAAGCTCGAGAACTGGCTGTACTGGATCGTGATCAATGCGCTCATGGTGTTTCTCTTCTATGCACAGAAGGTTTGGGGTATGGCGCTGCTCAGTGTGTTCCTGGTGGTAATCGCCGGCGCCGGCTTCATCGGGTGGCGTCGCCGCCTGCGGGCGCAGGGCGCGCCGGCATGATCCACGAGGAACTGTTGCAGCACGTGCCGGGATGCGAGAACGGCGACGCGCCGTATTCGCAGGAATTGCTCGGCGGCGGCAAGGTCAACCGCAGTTTCCTGGTGCGCACGCGCCGCGGTCGCTTCGTGGTGCGGCTCAACGAGAACGCCCAATCGGATCCTGGTCTCGATCGCAACCGCGAGCTGCTGTTGCACACGGCCGCGGCCAACGCCGGCATCGCGCCACACGTCATCTACGCCAGTCCCGACCGCTCCTGCCTGATCACCGATTACCTCGAAGGTCGCGCCTGGACGCCGCACTACTTCACGCGCATGCGCGATCTGCGCTCGCTCGGGGCCCGCCTGCGGTCGCTGCACGCGGTATCGGTGTCCGCCGAGTCCTTCTCGAAGATGGCGCGCTTCGAACCCATGGCCGCAGCGCGTCTCTATGCCGGCCTGATCGTGCGCGGCGAACCGGCGGAAGGTACGCGCATCGGTGACTTGTTAGCGCGCGGCGAAGCGGCGCTGCAACGCTCGGGCTCGGCACAACGCGAGGCCTGCATCGTGCACATGGACCTGCACCATGGAAATGTGCTGACCGCCGACCGCATCTACTTCATCGACTGGGAATACGCGCAGCTCGGCGACCCGTTGCTCGACCTGGCCTGCGTGATGGCGTACTACCCGCGCGCGGTGGCGCACGGCCCGCTGCTGCTCGAGGCATCCGGCCTGCAGGAACGCGGCGCCACGCCGGAAATGCTGGTCGAGCTCACACGGGTGTTCAATCTTCTGACATATCTATGGTATCGGGCGCGCCGAGTCGCACGCGCCGTGCCGGCCACCGATCTGCAGCTCGAATCCACCGCCCTGCGGCGCGTGCTCCTGCTGGCGCCCGACGGGGAACCTCGGCACACTTAGCGCCGCGTTAACAAATCGATGGTTCAGGAATGACGACGTTGCAGGTGGTCGATCGGGACGGTGTCTCTCACGAGGTCGCGGCGAAGCCAGGGCTCAAGGTGATGGAAGTGCTGCGTGAGCTGGACTACGGCGTCGCGGCGATCTGCGGTGGCATGTGCTCCTGCGCCACCTGCCACGTGTATGTCGACGCGGCGTGGCTCGACAAGCTGCCGCCGCCGATGTCCGACGAACGCGACCTGATCAGCGAGCTGTCGCACCAGCGCGAGAACTCGCGGCTTTCCTGCCAGCTCGAAATCACGCCCGCATTGTCCGGTCTCAAGGTGACCATCGCCGAGGATGAGTAGCGATGGAATGGTCCCTCAAATGGATGTACGTGTTCGCGATCATCGGCGGAGTGATCGCGGCGTGGCGCATCTGGCAGAACCTGCAGAAGCTGAAGCAGCGCAAGAACGATTCCTGGGACGCGCGGCTCATCGACCAGCTGCGCAAACGCGGCTCCGATCCCTTCAAGCCGCACGACGTGGATTTCTTCCTTGCGTTTCCGGCGCAGGAAGCGGCCGAGCAGCTCGCCGTGCAGCTGCGCGGCGAGGGCTTCGACGCCGACGTGCATGAGTCACCGGAAAGCGGTGAGTATCGATTCAGCCTGCACGCCCACAAGTCCATGCAGCTCACGGTGCCGGACATGCAGGAGCTGAGCCGGCGTCTCACCGACGCGGCGACCGAGCGGGGCGGACGGTACGACGGCTGGTCCGCCAAGCAGGTGCCGATCAGCGATCCAATGGTGCGCTGAGGCTAGCTACTTTTTCTTTTCCGTCTGCTTCTTGACGGCTTCGGCCGCGGCCTTGATGGCCTCGGGATCGCCGAGATAGCCGCTCTTGATGGGCTTGAGGCTCTCGTCGAGCTCGTACACCAGCGGCACGCCCGTCGGAATGTTCAACTCGGTGATGTCGGCCTCGCTCACGTCGTCGAGCATCTTGACCACGGCGCGCAGCGAATTGCCATGTGCCGCGACCAGCACGTTCTTGCCGGCCTTGAGCTCGGCGACGACGCGATCGTTCCAGAACGGCAGCACGCGCGCCAGCGTGTCCTTGAGCGATTCGCTGGCGGGCAGCACGCGCGGATCGAGCTTGGCATAGCGCCGGTCGAAGCGCGGATGGCGCTGGTCGTCCAGTGCCAGTGGCGGCGGCGGAATGTCATAGCTGCGGCGCCAGATCTTGACCTGCGCCTCGCCGTGTTTCGCGACGGTCTGCGCCTTGTCCAGCCCCTGCAGCGCGCCGTAGTGACGCTCGTTGAGGCGCCAGCTGCGCTCCACCGGCAGCCACATCAGTTCCATCTCATCGAGCACGATCCACAAGGTGCGAATGGCGCGCTTCAGCACGGAGGTAAACGCGATGTCGGGAATCAGCCCCGCCTTCCTGATTTCGACACCGGCGGATTTCGCCTCGATGCGGCCCTGGTCGGAAAGATCCACGTCATGCCAGCCGGTGAACAGGTTCTCGACATTCCAGGTGCTTTGACCATGTCGAACCAGAATGAGCTTGCCGGGCATGCGGGCCTCCGTTTTTTGGGGCCGCCATGTTAACTCAGATGAGAGTCGATGCCGTGCTCGACGCGCACCCGCCGCGTGTCGCGCGTGGCCGCCAGTATCGCCAGATTCGCGGGCAGCGCGGCACGCGCTGCCGGCGGATGATGCAGATGGCAGGCGATACCGCCGAAGATCAGGGTCTGCCGGCGCACGCCCGCGTGCTCGAGGCGCGCGCACAGCTCCTTGTCTTCGGGCCCCCAGCCGACGATGTCTTCGTTGAATCCGTTGACCCGCAACAGGTCTTCGCGCCAGGCGCCCAGGTTGCAGCTCTTGATGGCGACGAACCGGTTGGCGATCCGGCGAAACAGCGCGGCCATGATTGGAGAATGCAGTAGATAGGCACGGCGCAGGGCCCCGAGGCCTGGCGCCCATGGGGCGGGGAATCGCTCGCCATTGTCCACCAGGCGGGCGGTCAGGCGTGCGTCGGCCAGCACCCGCACGCCCTGCGTGTAGAACCCGCGCCGCGCGCAGCGCAGGTGATCGGCTACGAACTCCGCGTGCAGCAGCATGTCGCCGTCGACGAACACGAGGTAGTCGGCCGAGCTCGCCGCAATCGCGAGGTTGCGCAGGCGTGCGACCCGGAATCCCTCGTGGGGCTGTGACACCAGGCGCACGGGCACGGGGTGGCGTCGTGCGAAGTCCTCGATGAGCTCGCGCGTCGGCGCGCTCGAGCCGTCATCGGCCAGAATGATCTCCCATGGCGGCACGCGTTGCCGCGCCACGCTCGCCAGCACCGCGGCCAGCGCATCCGGACGCTGATAGCTGGTGATCGCGAGCCCGATCCGCAGACGTGCTCCTAACCGCCGGTCAGGCCGCGCACGGCGTCGACTCCCACGGTGAGCGTGGCGAAGTCGGCGGTACCGACGCTGCGCATCTCGGTCAGCGTGCGCCGCCACGCGGCCAACGCGTCGCTGCGCTCGGCGCTCCAGCGGGCCAGACGCTCGTCGACGCGCCTGGCATTGCCGGTTCGCAGCACTTGCTGGGTGAGCTCGCGATGCGCGCGCATCGCGGCGTCGCGCAGGCCGGTCCGTGCCGTGGCCTGCCAGGCCCCGTCGACGGCGAGCCGGTCGATCTCCACGTGCAGCCAGTCGAGTCCCAGCGCGACACCCAGCTCGAAGTAGGCATGCGCCACCTCGGGAACTGACGCACGTGCACCGCGAGTCTTGCCGTTTGTCGGCGCGCTCTCCGCGCGCGCCAACGCGACGATGTCCAGCGCCGGCTCGAGCACGGCCACGCGCGCGATGCGGCGCGCGAGTCTTTCCGGTACGCCCGCCGCGGTGAGCTCCGCCAGCGTGGCGTCATGTTGCGCGCGCGAGCCGCCGGTCATGGTCGAATCGATGTTGCCGTCCAGCTCCTGCACGCCGGCGCGCAGCTCGCGCACCGCGGTCTCGATGGGCAGGTCACGGTCACGATTGCGCAGCAGCCAGTAGCTCGCATGCCGCAGCAGGCGGCCGGTGCGATAGAACATGCCGTACTGAACGCCGGCCGGCACGCGGTTGTCGAGCGCCTCGATGTCGACCCAGAGCGCGCGCATCGAAAACACTTCGCGCGCGATGGTGTAGGCGCGCGCGATGTCGGCCGGCGTCGCCGCCGTGTCTTCCTGCGCGCGCGTCACGAACACCGGCCCCATGCGGTTCACCAGGCTGTTGGTGGTCTGCGTCGCGACGATCTCGCGCTTGAGGCGATGCCGCGTGATCTCGCGCGCATGACTCTTGCGCAACGGCGTCGGAAAGTAACGCTGCACCTCGCTGGCAAAATACCGGTCGTCGGGCAGGTCTGAATCCAGCAGGTGATTGCTGAGCCAGATCTTGCTGTAGGCCAGCACGGCGGCGAGCTCAGGGCGCGTCAGGCCCAGGCGCTGCTTGCGCCGCTCGGCGAACTCCTCCTCGTCGGGCAGGAATTCGATGCCCCGGTTCAGCAGTCCACCGCGCTCCAGCGCGCGCACCAGGCCCTGGTACTCGGTGAGGCGCTCGGGCGCGCGCTGCTCGAGTACGGACAGGGCCTGGCTCTGCAGGTAGTTGTTGCGCAGGACCAGCGCGGCGACTTCGTCGGTCATGCTGGCGAGCAGTTTGTCGCGCGCCGCCAGGGTCAGGCGGCCCTTGCGCGCCACGTCCGCCATCAGGATCTTGATGTTCACCTCGACGTCCGAGGTGTTCACGCCGGCCGAATTGTCGATGAAATCCGTATTGATGCGGCCGCCGCGGTTTTCGAATCCACCCAGTCGGGCGTATTCGGCGCGGCCCATCTGCGTGCAGCCGAGATTGCCGCCTTCGCCGATCACGCGCGCGCGTACCTCACGTCCGTCCGCGCGGATGGCGTCGTTGGCACGGTCGTGGGCGTCGGCATGCGTTTCGTCGTGCGCCTTCACGTAGGTGCCGATGCCGCCGTTCCACAGCAGATCCACCGGCATGCGCAGCACGGCGCGCATCACCTCGACGGGCGTCGCGGCGGCCGCTTCGAGCCCGAGCAGCACGCGCGCCTCGGCGGAGAGCAGGATGGACTTGGCGCTGCGCGGCCACACGCCGCCGCCGCGCGAAATCAGCTTGCGCGAGTAGTCGTCCCAGCTCGAGCGCGGCAGTTTGAACAAGCGCTCGCGTTCGCGAAAACCCGCGGCCGCATTCGGGTTCGGGTCGAGGAAGATGTGGCGGTGATCGAAGGCTGCGACCAGCCGCGTGTGCTTCGAGAGCAGCATGCCGTTGCCGAACACGTCGCCCGACATGTCGCCGATGCCCGCGCAGCTGAACTCCCGAGCCTGGATGTCCAGCCCGATCTCGCGAAAATGACGCTTCACGCATTCCCACGCGCCGCGCGCCGTGATGCCCATGCCCTTGTGGTCGTAGCCGGCCGAACCACCCGAGGCGAAGGCGTCGCCCAACCAGTGGCCGTACTCGATCGAGATGGCATTGGCGATGTCGGAGAACGTGGCCGTGCCCTTGTCGGCCGCGACCACCAGGTAGGCATCGTCGCCGTCGCGGCGGACGACGTCTCTGGCCGCAACTGTCTTGCCGCCGACGATGTTGTCGGTGACGTCCAGCAATCCGCGGATGAAGATCTGGTAACTGGCGATGCCTTCCTTCTGGATATCTTCACGCGAGCCGCCGGCCGGCAGTCGCTTGGGATAAAAGCCGCCCTTGGCGCCCACGGGCACGATGACCGTGTTCTTGACGTTCTGCGCTTTCATCAGGCCCAGCACTTCGGTGCGGAAGTCCTCGCGCCGGTCCGACCAGCGGATGCCGCCGCGCGCCACGTAGCCCATGCGCAGGTGCACGCCCTCGACGCGCGGGCTGTAGACGAAGATCTCGAATTTCGGCCGCGGCAGCGGCAGCTCGGGGATGGCGTGCGGATCGAGCTTGAAGGACACCCAGCTTTTCAGCGCTCCGTCCGACGTTGTTTGATAGTAGTTGGTACGCAGCGTCGCCCGAATGACCGATAGATAGGCGCGCAGGATGCGGTCTTCGTCGAGGCTGGCCACCTGGTCGAGCGCGCGCACGATGGCCTGGCGGATGCGTTCCGCGGAGCTTTCGCGCGAACGCGCGTCGAGCGCGAACTGCGTCTGGAACAGCCGCACGAGCTGACGCGCGATCGGCGCCTGCGAAACGGCTACACGTTCCATGTAGGCCTGGCTGAAAGGAATTCCCGTCTGCAGCAGGTAGCGGCAATAGGCGCGCAGCACCACGATCTCGCGTGCGCTCAGGCCGGCGCACAGCAACAGGCGGTTGAAACCGTCGTTCTCGATCTCGCCGCGCCAGGCCGCCAGGAAGGCTTCCTTGAACAGAGGCTCGAGCGCGGCGAAGTCCGCGCGCTTCAGGTCGCGCGCCTCCAGCAGGAAGTCCTGGATCACCACCCCGTGCTCGAGCGCGGTGAGCGAGTAGTTGTGTTCTTCCAGCACCCGCAGGCCGAAGTTCTCGAGCATGGGCAGGATGTCCGAGATCGGAATCAGGCCGCCCGAGCGCAGGATGCGCAGGTGCACGTGATTGGCCGGCGCACCGGCATGCGCACGCAGATTGAGTTGCGGAACCGCGGGATCGGCTGCCAGCGCCTCGAGATCGGCGATGTCGTCGAGCGCCTGCGCTGGTTCGACCTCGGCGCGATAGCCCGGCGGAAACATCCGCGCGTGACGATTCGCGAGCTCCACGGCATCACGCGCCAACCCGCGCGAGATCAGTGCCTGCTGCAACCGGTCTTCCCACGTGGCTGCCGCGGCCGCAATTTCTTCCTCCACGGCGGCGACGTCTTCGACCGCGCGCGCTCCCTGCGGCGTGCGCACCAGCAGGTGCAGGCGCGCGAGGTTCGAGTCCGAGATCTGCACCTGGGATTCCACGTCCGTGCCGCCGAAGCGCTGGCGCACGATGCGTTCGATGCGCTCGCGTACTTCGGTGTTGTAGCGGTCGCGCGGCACGTAAACCAGGCACGAATAGAAACGCTCGTAGGCATCGCGTCGCGCGAACAGGCGCACGCGCCGCCGCTCGTAGAGATTGACGATGCCGCGTACGCTGGCGATCAGTTCCGGGGTCGACATCTGGAACAATTCGTCGCGCGGGAAGTTCTCGATGACGTTCACCACGGCCTTGGCGTCGTGGCTCTGCGGCGGCAGATCGAAGTGCTGGATCACCGCATCGAGCTTGCGCCGCAGCAGCGGGATCTCCGCGGGCGAGGAGTGATACGCGCTCGAGGTCCACAGGCCGAGAAAACGATGCTCGCCGTTGACGCTGCCCGCGGCATCGAAAGTCTTGATGCCCACGTAGTCGAGATAACTCGCGCGGTGCACGGTCGATGGCGTGTTGGCCTTGGTCAGCACCAGCAGGTCGGGCTCGCGCGCCTTGTTGCGCAAATGACCGGTGAGCACGATGGGAGCCGGATTGCGGCCGCGTGGCGATCCGCGCAGGATCCCGAGTCCGCTGTCGGGATCGCGCACCAGCACGTCGCGCGATCGGCCGCGCTTCAGGTGATAGTGGCGGTAACCCAGGAACACGAAGTGCCCGTCGTGCATCCAGGAGAGCAGCGCGCGCGCCTCGGCCGCATGCGAACGGGGTACTGGCGGCGGACTGCGCTCCAGCTCGTTGGCGACGGCACGCACACGCTCCAGCATCGGCCGGAAGTCGGCGACCGCCTTGCGCACGTCGTCGAGCGCGCCGTGCAGGCGGCGCAGCAGCTCGCGCGCCTCGGTTTCGTCCGCCGGCCGGTCGATCTCCATCATCTGCCACGACTCGGCCACACCGGCACGCTCGTCGTCGGCCAGGGCGAGCAGCCTGCCACGCGCATCGCGACGCACCCTGAGCACCGGGTGCACGATGAGATGCACCGCGATGTTCATCGAACTGAAAACGATGCCGATGGAATCGACCAGGAAGGGCATGTCGGGCGACACCACGCGCACCAGCGCGCGGTGGGCGGCGCCCGGTGCATCGCCGTCGAGCGCCGGCGCCAGTTCCACCAGCGCCTGGCTGGCCTTGCGCACGCGCCCGAACTCCAGATGCGAGAGCGCGGCCGCGGCGAGGTCCGCCGCTTCGTGCATGCGCAGGTCGTCTTCGGAGACGCCGCGGAAGAACTGGCGCACGAATCCGGCCACCAGTGCGCGCCGCGCCGGAGCGGAACGCGTGGCGTGCGCGACTATCTTCTCGATGAGTGCCAGGCGGGCGGCGGGAATCTTGCCGAGCATGCGGGATCTCGCTGGGAGGGGGAGTTCAGCGGGGCGCGCGATTATACATGTCGATGGCCATTGCTCAGTCCGCCTGCGCGGGCCCGAGCTCCACGGCGCGGCCTAGCAACACGCGCACCAGCCGGTCGAGCGTGGCGCGATCGCGCCTGCTCAGTGGTGCAACCAGATTTCGTTCGTACTCCAGCGCCATGGGCACGACGCGTGCGTAGACGCGCAGGCCGGCGGGCGTGAGCGCCAGGTGCGTACGGCGGCGGTCGGCCGGCGCGGTTGTGCGGTGCAGCCTGCCGGTGGCCAGCAGCGCGCCCACCGCCCGGCTCACCGCCACCTTGTCCATGGCGGTGCGCGCCGTGACTTCGGCGGCCGAGAGCCCGGGGTTCGCCGCCAGCACGGCCATGACGCGCCACTCGGGGATGGACAGGCCGAAGTTCATGAAATAGGCCGCCGCAATCGCCGAACTCACGGTATTGGACAACACCGACAGCCGGTAGGGGAGAAATTTCTCGAGATGCAGTTTCGGACGTGACGTCATTGGTTACAATTGAAACTAAATCAATTTCGGTCCGGAGGCCAGTCGTGGCTGAGGTAATCAATCCCATGGGGACGGACGGCTTCGAGTTCGTCGAATACGCCGCGCCCGATCCCCAGCTGTTGCGCAACCTGTTCGAGCGGCTCGGTTTTCCCGTGGTCGCGCATCACCGCAGCAAGAACGTCACGCTGCATTCGCAGGGCGACATCAATTTCATCATCAACGCGGAGCCGGCTTCCTTCGGCCAGCGCTTCGCGCAGGCCCATGGGCCCTCCGTATGCGCCATGGGGTTCCGCGTCAAGGATGCCGCCGCGGCCTTCGAGCGTGCCATCCAGCTCGGCGCCGAGCCGCATCGCGGCAGCGTGGGTCCGATGGAGCTGAACATCCCGGCCATCGTCGGAATCGGCGGCTCGTTGATCTACTTCGTGGATCGTTACGGCGATCGCTCGATCTACGACGTGGACTTCAAGCCGGTCACGCCGCAGCCGCTCGAGCCCGCCGGTCTGCTGCTGATCGACCACCTGACGCACAACGTGAACCGCGGCAACATGGACAAGTGGTGCGAGTTCTACGAGCGCCTGTTCAACTTCCGCGAGATCCGTTACTTCGACATCGAAGGCAAGAAGACCGGACTGTTTTCACGGGCTCTCACCAGTCCCTGCGGCAAGATCCGCATCCCGATCAACGAATCGCAGGACGACAAGTCACAGATCGAGGAATACCTGCGCGAGTACAAGGGCGAGGGCATCCAGCACATCGCGCTCGGCACCGAGGACATCTACCGCACCGTCGACGTGCTGCGCAGTCGCGGCGTGGCGTTCCAGGACACGCCCGACACCTACTACGCGGGCATCGAAAAGCGCGTCGCCGGGCATCACGAAAACGTGGCCGAGCTCGAGAAGCGCCGCATCCTGATCGACGGCAGCGGCGCGACGGATGAGGGCGTGCTGCTGCAGATCTTCACCGCCAACGTGATCGGTCCGATCTTCTTCGAGATCATCCAGCGCAAGGGCAACCAGGGTTTCGGCGAAGGCAATTTCAAGGCATTGTTCGAGTCCATCGAACTGGACCAGATCCGCAGGGGTGTCATTTGAGCCTCGAGCTATTCAGCTACTGGCGCAGCTCGGCGTCGTACCGGGTGCGCATCGCGCTCAATCTCAAGTCGCTGCCGTACACCTACCACGGCGTCGACCTCATGCACGAAGGCGGCGATCAGTGGAAGGCCGCATACCGCGCCGTCAATCCGCAGAGTCGCGTGCCGACGCTGGTGCACGATGGAGCAACGCTTCTCGCAGTCGCTGGCCATCATCGAATACCTCGAGGAGACGCATCACCAGCCGGCGCTGCTGCCGCGCGACCCGGAAGGCCGCGCGCGCGTACGCATGCTGTCGCAGATCATCGCCTGCGACATCCAGCCGCTGCAGAACACCAGCACCACGCGTTACCTCAAGGAGACGCTCAAGCTCGATGACGCCGCGATCAATACCTGGCTCAGGGAATGGATCACGCGCGGGCTGGACGCGTACAACTCGCACGTCGAGCGCGATGAGCCGCACGGCAAGTTCTCGCACGGTGATACCCCCAGCATGGCGGACTGCTGCCTGGTACCACAGATGTTTGCCGCGCAGCGTTTCGGCGTGGAGCCGACGCGCTATCCGCGCCTGGCGCTGATCTGGGAGAACTGCAATCGCATGCCGGCGTTCGCCGCCGCGCATCCGTCGAAGCAGATCGATGCAAAGTAAAATCTTTCCAGACGCGAAGTCCGCGCTCGCCGGGCTCACGCGCGACGGCATGACGGTGATGTCCGGCGGCTTCGGCCTGTGCGGCATCCCGGAAAATCTCATCCTCGCGCTGCGCGATTGCGGCGCGCGCGATCTCACCGTGATCTCCAACAATGCCGGCGTCGACGGTTTCGGACTCGGCCTGCTGCTCGAGACGCGCCAGATCCGCAAGATGGTTTCCTCCTACGTCGGAGAGAACAAGGAATTCGAGCGGCAATTCCTCGCCAGGGAGCTCGAGCTGGAGTTCAACCCGCAGGGCACGCTGGCCGAGCGCATCCGTGCCGGCGGCGCCGGCATCTATGGTTTCTACACGCGCACCGGTGCCGGTACCGTGGTGGCCGAAGGCAAGGAGACGCGCGTCGTCGACGGCGACACCTTCGTGCTCGAGACCGGCCTCACCGCCGATCTCGCCATCGTCAAGGCCTGGAAGGGCGATACCGAGGGCAACCTCGTCTATCGCAAGACCGCGCGCAATTTCAACCCGATGATGGCGACCGCGGGCCGCGTGACGGTCGCCGAGGTCGAAGAACTGGTCGAGCCCGGCACGCTCGATCCCGACCAGATCCACACGCCCGGAATCTTCGTGCAGAGGATCATCCAGGGATCCAACTACCAGAAACGCATCGAGCAGCGCACGGTGCGCAAGAGGGCGGGCTGATGGCATGGACCCGCGAAGACCTCGCCAGGCGCGCCGCGAAGGAACTGCGCGACGGCTTCTACGTGAACCTGGGGATCGGCATCCCGACGCTGGTGGCTAACTACATCCCGCCCGGCATGAAAGTGGTGCTGCAGTCCGAGAACGGCATGCTGGGCATGGGGCCGTTCCCGTACGAAGGCGAGGAAGACCCCGACCTCATCAACGCCGGCAAGCAGACCATCACCGAGCTGCCCACGTCGGCGTATTTCTCGTCCTCCGACAGCTTCGGCATGATCCGCGGCGGCCACATCAATCTCTCGGTGCTGGGCGCGCTCGAGGTCGCCGAGAACGGCGATCTCGCCAACTGGATGGTGCCCGGCAAGATGGTCAAGGGCATGGGCGGTGCCATGGACCTGGTGGCCGGCGTGCGCCGCGTGGTCGTGGTCATGGAGCACAACAGCAAGGACGGCGCGCCGAAGTTCAAGCCGCGCTGCGAGCTGCCGCTCACCGGCGCCAACTGCGTCGACATGCTGATCACGGATCTGGCCGTGTTCGAGCGGCCGGACCGGCACTCGCCGTTCAGATTGCTGGAGCTGGCGCCCGGCGTCACCGTCGAAGAGGTGCGCAAGAAGACAGCGGCGAAGTTTGCGGCTAGGCGGCAGCGAATCTTAATTTGCGATTATTTTCCGCTTAGTTCGCGCATGCGTAAGTTGAGTGTGAGGAGGTCGCGCCTATACTGCGCGCCAATGTCTTCGAGGCCTCCTCCATGCAGCATCCATCCAGACCCATAGCGGCCGGCGAACGCATCGCCGTGATCGACGTACTGCGCGCCGTGGCGCTGTTCGGCATCATCATCACGCACTGCGCGCAGGGGTTTCTCGCCGGCCGCCCGCCGAAACCCGGCTTCATGAATCTCTCGGCCCTCGACGGCATCGTCCTGAATCTCGGCACCCTGCTCACCTTCGGCAAGTTCTTCACCATCTTTTCCTTCCTGTTTGGACTGAGCTTTCGCGCTGCAGATGCGCAGCGCCGCGCAGAAGGGCTCGGCGTTCACGGGGCGCTTCACCTGGCGCCTCGTGGTGCTCGCCCTCATCGCGCTGGTGCACAACGTGTTCTATGCAGGGGACATCCTCATCATTTATGCCTTCCTGGGCCTGCTGCTGATCCCGTTTCGCGCCGTGAACACCAAGGTGCTGCTGGTGGTCGCGCTGTTGTTGATCCTCAACATCCCGGGCCTCGTTCTCGGCTGGCGGGGCCTCAGCGCACCGCCACTCAATGCCGAGCAGCAGCAAGTGGCCGCGCAGATGCAGGCGCAGGCCCTGCAGATCCGCGCAGCGACAATTCGACATCAAGAAGTCCGGATCGGCCGCCGAGATCATGCGTGTCAATCTCACCGACGGCATGGAAGGGAAGCTCACCTTCCAGCTGCGCACAGGACGATTGTGGATCACCTTCGGCCTGTTCCTGTTAGGCCTGTGCGCCGGGCGGCTGGAGATCTTCCGTGACACCGAAGCGCATCGGACGCTGTTCCGCAGGCTGATGTGGGGCGCCGGCGCGCTCGCCGCACTGACCACCCTGGTTGCGATCGTCCGACCCGCGAGCTTCCAGGCAGCGTCCATCGGCGATCTGCTGGCGTCGCTGTCGTGGTCCGTGCAGCAGGCGTCGCTCTCGGCGTTCTATGTCGCCGTCGTCACGTTGTGGTACTGGCGTAAACCCGCGCGCGGGCTGCTGCCCGGGCTCGCGCCCGTGGGCAAGATGGGACTGACCGTCTATCTGACGCAGACCGTCTTCGGCTTGCTGCTGTTCTATGGGTTTGGGCTGGGCCTGCTCGGTGAGCTCGGCGTCGCGCCGGCCATCGCGCTCGGCATCCTGTTCTTCGCCGTGCAGGTGGTGCTGGCGCGGTGGTGGATGACGCACTTCAGCATGGGGCCGGTGGAATGGCTGTGGCGGTCGCTGACCTATTTCAAGCTTCAGGCCAACACGCGCGCAGCGATGAAGCCAGCGTAGCCTACTGCTGCGGTTTCCTCGCCCCGGCGCTTACCTTCGCCGCATCGAGCGCGCTGCGCAGTTCCTGCGCCCACTTCTCGAAAATCCTTTTCGCGTTGACGAACGTGCTCACGCGGTCGGCACGCTGCAGACTCCGGGTCTCCGGATCTTCTTCATAGTCCTTGGCGCGTGCGACCAGTGCGCCGCTCGGCGAATCGAACCCCTGCACGCGCAAAGTCATCTGGCCGTCGGTGTAGACCATGGTGGATCTGTCGACGCCTGCTTCGGGCGCGGCGAAATCCGCGTCCACGATGCTGGCACGCAGGCGTATGACGTTCGGAGCCGGGGCCTCGGCCAGCACGTAGCCGCCGCGCGCGAGTTCGGCCACCAGCATTTCCTGCAGCAGGGCAGCGAGGCGCGTGCGCAGCAACTCGAATTCCTTGTCGCCGAGATCCGGATGTTGCATGCGCCAGCCGTCTTTGAAGTTGACCTCGATGGGGTCGAGCATCACGCGCTGGTAGTTCGCCAGCGACACGTTCGGCGCGACGTACAGTTCGTCCAGTAGCGCAGTCTCGACGCGCTGCAGACCGTCATCGGCGACATCGTCCGGACGCGGCGGCGCCGCAGCGCAGCCGAGCGCCAAACACAGCGTTGAGGTCAGGATCGCTGTAGCGACGATCCGTTGAAAGTTTTCACGCATGGTTCCCCCTGCCACGGATGCTAGAAATTTTCCGGGCCGCTGTCGAATCCGGCCGCAGCCGCTCGACCAGTGTTTGTCACCCCAACAAACTTCCAGAGGAGTTGCACCATGTCCCGTCCTGCGGCCAACCCCATTCCCGAGGGCTTTCATTCACTTACACCCATGATCGTATGCAAGGGCGCGCTCGAGGCCATCGACTTCTACAAGCGCGCCTTCGGCGCGGAAGAACTGACCCGCGTCGTGGCGCCGTGCGGCAGCCTGCTGCATGCCTCGATCCGCATCGGCAATTCCATCCTGATGCTCACCGAGGAGTGTCCACAGATGGGGTCCCGCGATCCGCGCACGCTGGGCGGCACACCCGTGACGATTCATCTCTCGGTGGCCGACGTGGATGCCGCCTTCGCGCGCGCCACGGCCGCAGGCGCCACGACAATCATGCCCGTGTCCGAGATGTTCTGGGGCGCGCGCTATGGTGTGTTCACCGATCCGTACGGCCATTCGTGGTCGGTGGCGACGCAAGTCACGGAGCTCTCGCCCGCCGAGATCGAGGCCAGTATGCGCCAGGCCTACGAGGCGCAGCAGGCGTCCGCGGTGGCGGCGTAAGGATCGTCGCAAGCGCGGACGCGGCGTTCAGGCCGCGTCCGCGTCGTAGCGGCGCGCGTTGCCGGTCATGCGGGTGTAGTTGGTCGTTACCCAGTGTTCGATGTCGACCACCAGCGCGGCCAGCGAGCGTCCCAGCGGCGTGAGGCCGTATTCCACGCGCGGCGGCACCTCGCCGAAATCCTGGCGGCGCACGATGCCGTGCCGCTCCAGTTCGCGCAGAGTCTGCGTCAGCATCTTGGATGACACCCCCTCGAGGCGGCGCTTGATCTCGTGCGTGCGGCGTGGCCCGGCTCGCAACGAACAAAGAATCAGCATCGACCACTTGCTGCCGATCAGGGCCAGGATGCTTTGCGAAGGACAGTCGCGGTTGTAGACGTTGGCCCTGGTGCTCATGTGAGTGGTTACCGAAAGGTGCGTACTTACCATTGGGAGCGCATGAGCTTACTCTTCGCCCCATGTGGAAGGACACTGAAGTCGCGCGGCGTCTCGGTCTCGCGGCACCCATCGTGCAAGGCCCGTTCGGCAGCGGCCTGTCGTCCGTGGATCTCGTGGTCGCCGTCAGCGAGAGCGGCGGGCTGGGTTCGTTCGGTGTGCACCATCTCGATGGCGCCGGCATCCGCAAGGTGGCGGGCGAAATTCGCGCGCGCACGCAGCGGCCGTTCGCGTTGAACCTGTGGATTCCGCTGGGCGACAGCGACGATCCGCAGATGAGCGACGCGCGCTGGAACGCGGCCTGCGACCTACTGCGTCCGTATTTCAACGAGCTCGACGTGCCCATGCCGGCGCGTCCGGCGCGCTTCGGGCCGTGGTACGAGGAGCAGGTGGAGACTGTGCTGGAGCTGAAGCCGCCGGTGTTCAGCTTCGTGTTCGGAGTTCCATCGGCTTCGGTGCTCGATCGTTGCCATCGCGATGCCATCGTCACCATCGGTGCGGCGACGACCGCGGCCGAAGCCAAACTACTGGCGGATGCCGGTGTCGACCTGGTCGTAGCGACCGGGTTCGAGGCCGGCGGTCACCGCGTGTCGTTTCTCACCGAACCCGAGGATTGCCTGACCGGTACGCTGTCGCTGGTGCCCCAGGTGGTTGACGCCGTGAAGGTGCCGGTGATTGCCGCCGGGGGCATCGCCGACGGGCGGGGCATTGCGGCGGCGTTGAAGTTGGGCGCCTCCGCCGCGCAGATCGGCACTGCGTTCCTGGCCTGCGAGGAATCCAATGCCGCGCCGCTGCACCGCGCCAAACTATTCAGTCCCGATGCACGGCGTACCACGCTGACTCGTGCCTTTACCGGTCGCTTGGCGCGCAGCATCCACAATGAGTTCATCGACGCGATGCGCGGCAGAGAGGCAGTGTTCGCGCAGTATCCCGTGCAAGGTTGGTTGACCGCGCAACTACGCGGCGCGGCGCTCGCGGCAGGCAGGGCGGATCTGGTTTCCTTGTGGTCGGGGCAGGGGGCGCCGCTGCTCAGGCATCGACGTGCGCGGGAACTGTTCGCCAACCTGGTGGCCGAGACCGAGATCGCCTGGAAAGGGTGAGGTCCGGCACCATTTGCCAGCAAATGGGGTCTGACCCCATTACGCGGCGCGGTGGGCTCGCGCCAGATATTCCTCGCTCTGCATTTCGATCAACCGGCTCGCCGTTCTTTGAAACTCGAACTTGAGTTTCTCTCCTTTATATAGCTCGGCTGGGGCGGCGGCGGCCGAGATGATCACATTGACCCCCCGGTCATAAAACTCATCGATCACCGAGATGAATCGCCGCGCGGCATTGTCGGCCGTGTCGTGCAGCACCGGCACATTGCTGATGACCACCGACTGGTACTCGCTCGCGATCGCGATGTAATCCGCCGGGCTTCTCGGCCCCTCGCACAGTGCCGCGAACTCGAACCAGATGACGTTCTCGCTCTCGCGCACCACCTTGATCTTGCGATGGTTGACGCTGATGTCGTGGCCGCTTTCCACGTCTTCGTCCGACAGGTCGTCGAACAGCTGCTCGAGCTTCTTCTGGGTGTCGGCCGCCCCGGTCGGCAGGTAGATGGGTGTCGCGGTGAGTTGCCGCAGCCGGTAGTCGACTCCACCATCCACGGCGACCACGTCGCAGTTCTTCTCGATCAAGGCGATCGTGGGCAGGAAGCGGTCGCGCTGCAGGCCGCCCTTGTACAGGTCCTTGGGTTTCACATTCGAGGTGAAAACGAGAGCAACGCCACGTTTGATCAACGCGCCAAACAACCCGGCCAGGATCATGGCGTCGGCAATGTCGGAGACGAACAGCTCATCGAAACAGATGACCTGCGCCTTCTTGGCGATCTTGTCGGCCACGCCTTCCAGCGGCGACTGCATGCCCTTGAGGCGCTTCAGGTCGGCGTGCACCTCGTGCATGAAGCGATAGAAATGCGTGCGGCGCTTCTGCGCGATGGTCAGGCTCGAATAGAAAAGATCCATGAGCCAGGTCTTGCCGCGCCCGACGCCACCCCACAGGTATACACCGCGAAGCGTGCCGCCGTTGTCGCGCGTCAGCCCGCGCAGCAGGCGTTTACCGAGGGGCGCGGAGGCCGCCGTGACCAGGTCGGCGCGCAATCGCTCGAGGTGCGCGAGCGCCGTGACTTGCGCCGGATCGGAGCTGAAACCGCGTTTGGCGATCTCGCGCGCGTACAACGCGCCGAGCACGTCGGGGGACGAATTCACAGAAGCTGGTAGTTGGGCCCGGAGCCGCCTTCCGGCGTGACCCAGTCGATGATCTGGTACGGGTCCTTGATGTCACAGGCCTTGCAATGCACGCAGTTCGCGGCATTGATCTGCAGGCGCTTGCCGCCTGCCTCATCGTCGACCATTTCATAGACATTCGCCGGGCAGAAACGCGTGCAGGGATTGCCGTATTCCGTGGCGCAGGTGGTGGCGCAGATGTTCTTGTCGCGAACCTTGAGGTGCACCGGCTGGACTTCGTCGTGCGCGGTGGTGGCGAAGAACACCGAGCTCAGCCGGTCGCGCGGCGGCAGGTCGCGATTCACCCAGTGACGATTGGGCGATTCGTACTCGGCCAGTTTCTCGAGTGGAAAGGTGGCCTTGTTGCGCAACGTCCAGGGCGTCTTGCCACCGAGCACGCTCTCCAGGGCGGCATTGAGCACGCCGATGCGCACGCCGCCCTTGAAGCCGGGCTTGATGTTGCGCACTTCGTGCAGCTCGCTCACGGCCTCGGTCTTGCGCCACACGGCGTCGAATCCGATGCTGGTGTTGTTCTCGGAGAAATAGTCGGCGGCCGCCATGGCGCAACGCATGGCCTGGTGGATGCCCTTGATCTTGGGCACGTTGAGCGTGCCGGCCGAGTCGCCGACCAGCACGGCGCCGGGCATCTCGAGCTTGGGCAAGGACTGATATCCACCCGCGACGATGGAGCGCGCGCCGGCGGAGATGATCTCGCCGCCTTTCAGGAATTCGTGCATCACCGGGTGATGCTTGAACTGCTGGAAGGCCTCGAACGGAAAGAAGCGCGGATCGCGGTAGTCGAGGCCGGTGACGAAGCCGACATAGGCGCGGTCGCCGGTCAGGTGATAGACGAAGCTGCCGCCGTAGGTCTTCGAATCCAGCGGCCAGCCGACGCTGTGTTGCACCAGGCCGGGCTGCACGCGCCCCGGCGGCAGCTGCCACAGCTCCTTCATGCCGAGCGCGTACACCTGGGGATCCGCGTTCGCGTCCAGCTTGTAGCGCTGGATGAGCACCTTGGCGAGGCTGCCGCGGCAACCTTCGGCAATGACGGTGAGGCGCGCGCGCACTTCCGGACCTGGAGTGTAGTTAGGGCCGCGCGAGCCGTCGTGCTGCACGCCCATGTCGCCGATCTGCACGCCGGCCACCGAGCCGTCGTCGTCGAACAGCGGCAGCGCCGCGGCATAGCCGGCGAACACGTCGATGCCGAGACCCTCGGCCTGCGCGCCCAGCCACTGCACCAGCCCGCCCAGCGAGATGATCAGATTGCCCTCGTTGCGCAGGTAGCTCGGAATCCACGGCACCTTGCGCGCGCTGCGGCGACCCAGCCAGCGGAACTCGTCATGCGTCACCGGTACGCAGATCGGCAGCGGTGCGCTGCGCCACTCGGGCAGCAGCGCGTCCAGCGGACCGGGCTCGAGCACGGCTCCGGAGAGAATGTGCGCACCCAGCGTCGAGCCCTTCTCGAGGATGCAGACCCTGAGCTCGGGATTGCGTTGCTTGAGGCGGATCGCGGTGGCGAGCCCGGCCGGGCCGGCGCCCACCACGGCCACGTCGTACTCCATCACGTCGCGTTGCGCGGGACCGTTGGTCATTTGGGCTGCATGCGGATGGCGCCATCGAGGCGGATGGTCTCGCCGTTGAGGTAGGCGTTCTCGACGATGGCCTGTACCAGCGACGCGAACTCGTCCGGTCTGCCGAGTCTCGGCGGAAACGGCACTTGTTTGCCGAGCGAGTCCTGCACGTCCTGCGGCATCGCCGCCAGCATGGGCGTGCCGAAGATGCCCGGCGCGATCGAACACACGCGGATGCCGAACATCGCGAGCTCGCGCGCGATCGGCAAGGTCATGCCGGCGACTCCGGCCTTGGTGGCCGCATAGGCCGCCTGACCGATCTGTCCTTCGTAGGCGGCCACGGAGGATGTGTGGATGATGACGCCGCGCTCGCCATCGGCATTGGGTGTGTTGTGCTGCATGATGGCCGCGGCCGCCTTGTCACTCAGGAAGGTGCCGACGAGATTGATCTGCACCACCTTGGAAAAGAAATCGCCGGCCATCGGTCCGTTCTTGCCGAGCACGCGGCCGGCGCCGATGACGCCCGCGCAATTGACCAGCAGGTTGATGGAGCCCATGGCGGCGCGTGCCGCGTCCATCGCGGAGTTGACCTCGGTTTCCGAGGTCACGTCGCACTTGGCAAAGCCCGTGCCGCCACCGATCGTAGTTGCCGCGGTGACGCCAGGTCCTTCCTGAACATCTAACAAGGTGACACGGCCGCCGGCCGCGGCGATGTGGCGCGCGACCGCCAGTCCGAGGCCGGAGGCGCCGCCGGTGACCACGGCACGCGCGTCAGCGTATTTCATTCAATCCCCTGTGAGCTTCAGGACGCGCACAGCATATCGGACCGCGCCGCCTTAAGGCACTTCAACCGGCCACTTCGATGGCAATGGCCGTCGCCTCACCACCGCCGATACATAACGATGCAATGCCGCGACCGCCGCCGCGCGCACGCAGCGCATGCACCAGCGTGGCGACGATGCGCGCGCCGGTGGCGCCGATGGGATGTCCCAGCGCGCAGGCGCCGCCGTGGATGTTGGTGCGGGAGTGATCGAATCCCACGTCGCGCATGGCGGCCATGCTGACCGCGGCGAAGGCTTCGTTGACCTCATAGAGGTCGACGTCGGATGCCCTCCAGCCCAGCTGTCCCAGCAGCTTCTGGATGGCGCCGGCCGGCGCCGTGGTGAACCATTCTGGCTCGCGCGCAAAGCTGCTGTAGCCGAGGATTTTCGCCAGCGGCTTGATGCCGCGGCGCGCTGCTTCGGCGGCCGACATCAGCACGGTGGCGGCGGCCCCGTCGGAGATCGAGGATGAGGATGCGGCCGTCACCGTGCCGTCCTTGCGAAACGCGGGTTTCAACGTCGGGATCTTCGCAAGGTCTACGGTAAACGGCGTTTCGTCCCTGTCGACGACGGTTTCGCCCTTGCGACCCTTGACGGTGACCGGCGTGATTTCCGCGGCGAACGCGCCGGAGCTGACCGCCTTCAAAGCGCGTTGCGTGGACTCGGTGGCGAAGGCGTCCTGCTCGGCACGCGTGAAGCCGTATTTCTGCGCGGTGTTCTCGGCGAAGGTGCCCATGAGCTGGCCGTCGAACGGGCTCTGCAGTCCGTCGTAGAACATGTGGTCGAGCAACTCGCCATGCCCCATGCGCATGCCGCCGCGCGCCTTCGGCAGTAGATAGGGAGCGTTGCTCATGGACTCGAGTCCGCCCGCCACCGCCAGCGCCACGTCGCCGGCGCGGATCTGGTCGGCCGCCATCATGATGGCTTTCATGCCCGAGCCGCACATCTTGTTGATGGTGGTGGTGGGCACGCCAGTCGGGATGCCCGCGCCCAGCGCGGCCTGGCGCGCCGGCGCCTGGCCGAGTCCCGCCGGCAGCACGCAGCCCATGATGACTTCCTGCACGTCAGCGCCAGGAACGCCTGCGGCTTCCAGTGCACCCTTGATGGCGGCAGCGCCGAGCTGCGGCGCGCTGACCGGCAGGAGCACACCCTGAAAAGCGCCGATGGGAGTGCGCCTGGCGGAAGCAATGATGACCTGAGTCTTTTCCATGAGAGTTCTCCGTCACTTGTCCATGTTCACGGCCGGCCACGCAGGCCGTGATGCTTATCCTTGGTCAATCACGGCCGCGAGGCCGTGATGCTTATCCTTGGTCAATCACGGCCACGCAGGCCGTGATTGAACACATCTATGAATCTGTCGGCGATCTCGGGCGGCCTGAGCGTCGCGTCCTCGCGATACCAGTGGCCCATCCAGTTGAGCGCGCCGGCCAGTGCAAACGCGGTCATGCGCGTGTCGCAGGGGCGGATCGAGCCGTCGGCGACGCCGGCCTCGATGAGCGCGCGCATGCGCTTGTCGATGCCCGCCTTGAGTAGTTTGATGCGGCGGCTCATCGCGGCGCCGAGGTGCTGGTCCTCGGCGCGCAGCATGCACCACCCGAAATCTCCAACAATCGCGGCGGCGTAGCCACGGATGAACGCGAACAGACGCTCGCGCGCCGGGCCGGCCGCGCGTTCGCATTCATCCAGGGAAGCCTGGATCTGCGCCAGCCCAGCCCGGAAGCACTCGAACAGGATGGCCTCCTTGTTCGGCACATATAAATAGAGAGTGGGTTTGGTGACTTTGAGGCTGGCGGCCAGGTCATCCAGCGAAGTGTTGTGATAACCGCGCTGCCGGAAGGCGCGCGCCGCGGCCACTATCACCGCCTCCCGTTTCAGCGCATGTTCGTGCCGCGGGCGGCGCTTGGCCGCCCACGGTGAAGCGGGACGCAAACCCTTGCGTGGACTGGTTTTTGCGGTTGCGGCAGGCATGTTGTTTCGATCCGGTAGTGCGCGGAATCGGGGCGCCATGTTACTCTCGGGTAACGAAACTTACCAGCCAGTAACATGAAGCCACCGGAGCCAGGCAGGCCGTTGCGATTCGTCTCGGCCGCGTCGCTGTTCGACGGCCACGACGCCGCCATCAACATGATCCGCCGACTGCTGCAGTCGGGCGGCGCGGAAGTGGTCCATCTCGGCCACAACCGCAGTGTCGCCGACATCGTGCGCGCCGCCATTGCCGAAGATGCCGACGCCATCGCCGTCAGCAGCTACCAGGGTGGCCACAACGAATACTTCCGCTACATGCTCGACATGTTGCGCGAGCAGGGCGCGCAGCACATTCGCGTGGTGGTCGGTGGCGGCGGCACGATTTCGCCGTCCGAGATCGCCGAGCTCGAGGCTTATGGAGTTTCCAAGATCTATACGCCCGAGGACGGTCGCCGCCTCGGACTCAAGGGAATGATCGACGACGTGTTCGCGCGCGTCGCGCGCAAGGAGGAAGTGGCCCACGCCCGCATTCCATCCATCGACGATGCCGGTGCTGTGGCGCGCGCGATTACGCTGCTGGAAGGCGGCGGTGCGCCCGACGGCGCCGAGGCCGACGATCTGCGCCGCGCGCTGAGCGCGGCCGTGGCCGGTTCGGGCCTGGCGCCCGTCATCGGCCTCACCGGTACCGGCGGCGCCGGCAAGAGCTCGCTCAACGACGAGCTGCTGCAGCGTTTCCTGCGGCAGTTTCCGCAGCGTCGCGTCGCGGTCGTGGCCATCGATCCCACGCGGCGCCGTTCCGGCGGCGCGTTGCTGGGCGACCGCATCCGCATGAACTCGCTGTCGGCACCGCAGGTGTTCATGCGCTCGCTGGCCACGCGCCGCCAGCACCTGGCCACCAGCGCGGTGCTGGCCGATGTCATCGCGTTGTACCGCGCGGTGGGCTTCGACCTCATCGTGGTGGAAACCGCGGGTATCGGGCAGAGCGACACCGAGATCGTGGATCTCGCCGATCTCTCTTTATATGTCATGACGGCCGAATACGGCGCGGCGAGCCAGCTCGAGAAGATCGACATGCTCGATTTCGCCGACATGATCGTGCTGAACAAGTTCGAAAAGCGCGGCGCAGAAGATGCGCTGCGCGACGTGCGCAAGCAGTGGCGCCGCAATCATCCCGACCAGATGAAACTGCCGGACGCGGAAATCCCGGTGTTCCCGACCATCGCCAGCCGTTTCAACGATCCGGGCGTGAACCGGCTGTTCCTGGCGCTGGCACAGGCGCTGGATCGCGAGTGCGGCCAGGCAGGCCGCTGGACCACGCGCGATGGAGCTCCCATCGAAGTGCAGCCCACGGAATTCCGCTCGCGCGACCCGCTGATTCCCGCGGCGCGCTCCCGCTATCTCGCCGAGATCGCCACGCGTGGCCGTGAGATGCGCGCCCGGGCGGAAGCGCGCGCGCAAGCCGCGCAACGCGCGCATGGCCTGTACGTGGCGCTCGAATCGCTGGGCGACCGCCGTCTGCCGGCACCGCTGGCCGCCGCGCCCGAAGAAAGCGCCGGGGACGGCCTCGAGGCCCTGCGCGCCAACTACAACCGTGCGCTGGCCGAGATCGGCGGCGATGGCGTGGTGGCGCTCAAGGCCTGGCCGCAGCGCATCGAAGGCATCACGGCCCCGGAGTACTCCTACGCCGTGCGCGGCCGTGAGGTTCGCGGCGCTAACTACTCCGAGTCCCTGAGCCGCAACCCGATACCGAAACTGGCGCCGCCCCGGCTCGAAGCCTGGGGCGAGCGGCTGCGCTTCCTGGAGAACGAGAATCTGCCCGGGGTCTGGCCGTACACCGGCGGCGTGTATCCCTACCGCCGCGAGGAAGAGGATCCGACACGCATGTTCGCGGGCGAGGGCGCGCCCGAACGCACCAATCGACGCTTTCATTATCTTGCCGTGGGCCACGAAGCCACGCGGCTTTCGACCGCCTTCGACTCGACCACGCTGTACGGCGAGGATCCGGACTTGCGTCCCGATATTTTCGGCCGCACCGGCAATTCCGGCGTCTCGATCGCCACGCTCGATGACATGAAGAAGCTGTATTCGGGCTTCGACCTGTGCGCGCCGGGCACCTCGGTGTCCATGACGATCAATGGACCGGCGCCCATGATCCTCGCCATGTACATGAACACCGCCATCGATCAGCGCGTCGAGCGCCAATTGCGCGCTGACGGGCGATGGCCGGCGGCCGAGGCCGCGCTGGCGCGCGCGGGAGTCGAGCGCCCCGCCTATCGAGGTGAGCTTCCCTCAGGCCACGACGGCACCGGCCTCGGTCTGCTGGGCGCCACCGGCCGCCAGCTGGTGGAGCTCGGCGTGCTCGCTGCCGACGAGTACGCCAAGCTGCGATCCGACGCGCTGGCGCGCGTGCGCGGCACCGTGCAGGCCGACATCCTCAAGGAGGACCAGGCGCAGAACACCTGCATTTTCTCGACCGAGTTCGCGCTGCGCATGATGGGCGACGTGCAGCAGTTCTTCAGTGACAACGCCGTGCGGAATTTCTACTCGGTGTCGATTTCGGGTTATCACATCGCCGAGGCCGGCGCGAACCCGATCACGCAGCTGGCATTCACGCTGGCCAACGGCTTCACCATCGTCGAGTACTACCTGGCACGCGGCATGAAGATCGACGACTTCGCGCCGAATCTCTCCTTCTTCTTCTCGAACGGCATGGATGCCGAATATGCCGTCATCGGCCGCGTGGCGCGGCGCATCTGGGCGCGCGCCATGCAGGACATCTACCGTGGCGGGCCGCGCAGCCAGATGCTGAAGTATCACATCCAGACTTCGGGCCGCAGCCTGCACTCGCGCGAGATCCAGTTCAACGACATCCGCACCACGCTGCAGGCCATGTACGCGTTGTTCGACAACTGCAATTCGCTGCACACCAATGCCTACGACGAGGCGCTAACTACCCCGACCGAGGAGAGCGTGCGGCGCGCCGTGGCCATCCAGCTCATCATCAATCGCGAGCTGGGCCTCAACAAGATCCAGAACCCCTGGCAGGGATCGTTTGCCATCGACGCGCTGACGGATCTGGTCGAAGAAGCCGTGTACAAGGAGTTCGAGTCGATCGCCGAGCGCGGCGGCGTGCTCGGCGCCATGGAGACCATGTACCAGCGCGGCAAGATCCAGGAAGAAAGCCTGCACTACGAGACTCGCAAGCACGACGGCTCGCTGCCCATCGTCGGCGTGAACACCTTCCTCGATGAGCACAACGTGCATTCCGACCATACCGCGCCGTTGTTCCGTGCCAGCGACGAGGAGCAGCGCGCGCAGGTGGATGCGGTGCACGCGTTCCAGGCGCGCCACGCGCGTGAGTCAGCCGAGGCGCTGCTCAAGCTGCAGGCGGTGGCAGCCGGCGGCGGCAACATCTTCGCCGAGCTGCTCGAGACCGTGCAGGTGTGCTCGCTGGGTCAGATCACGCACGCCCTCTACGACGTCGGCGGCCAATACCGCCGGCACATGTAGCGAGTCCTGCTGCGAGTCAGGGACGCGCGAACTCGTCGATCTCGGCGATCGCCGCCCTGGCGCGTGCGATGCTGTGACTGAGCAGGAAGTTGTCGATGCGCGCGGCCAGCCTGCCGCTGCGGCGACGGGCCCACATGTGCAGCAGCGGCGGTGCAAGTCCGCCCGCCAGGCACACCACGAAATTCGCGAGCAGGTAACCCGGTGCGAGTTTCCAGAGATTCACGCCCGCAAAGCCCATCACCAGCGTGACGAATGCCGCCGGCAACAGCACCCAGCAGGCAAACCACACCGCGTGAAATGAGCGTGCCTCGAACTCCTGCAAATTGGCCAGTGCCCGCTGGATCGTGAGCACCGGCTGCGTGTAATCGATGCGCAGCACCAGCACCAGGCGTACCGCGCCGATCACGATGAGGCCGATGCTGGCGAGATGCAGCGCGATTCCCGCACCCGCCACCACCGGCATGTCGAGATGCGCACTCCAGAATCTGCCCCAGACCAGCGCGAACCAGCCGCCGATAATGATGTTCAGCACTGCGCCGACCAGCAACGGAGCCAGTCTCCAGCGCGCCTTGCGCGAGATCGTCTCGGCCAGCAGCCGGTGATTGATCGCGGTGAGTTCATCGACGCGACGGTCGAGCCTCTGCCAGGTCGCCTTCAGCTCATCGAGTTCCATGTTCTTTCTCCGCGTACAGGGTCAGCTTCTGCTTGAGCCGGTTGATCTTGGTAGTCAGGTTGGTGATGGTGAGCCCGAGGATCTCGGAGATCTCAGCCAGCGGGCGCTCTTCGAGATACAGCAGCAGCACGGCCCGATCGAGCGGCCCCTGCGATTCGATGAAGCCGCGCAGGATGCGGCTGCCGTCATCCGCGTCGAGCTGGTCGCTGATGGCCGGCTCGTGCAACTCCGCATCGTAGGGAACGGATCGCTGGCGGCGCGGCGCTTCGACGCGCAACCAGGAAATGGCGACGTTGAGCGCGATGCGATACAGCCACGTGGAAAAGCGGCGCTGCGCGTCGTAAGACGGAAACGCGCGCCATGCCTGCGCGGCAATTTCCTGCGCCAGGTCGTCCATGTCGGCGCGGTCTCGCGCGTAACTGCCCGCGACCCGGTAGACCAGGCGCCGGTGTTGCTGCAGCAGCGTGACGAACTCGGCGGCGGAATCCGGGATCATGTAGGCGGACGGTTGCATGTTCTGCTGCTGTGATTCGCAGCGCAGAACGACATGTCACAGTGACCGCTACGCGGCCAGATCCGGCTCGCCCAGTTCCGCGAGTATGGCGGCGCGCGAGGCGTCGCGTAGTTGCAGCGCCGGATCTCCTTCCGGCGCGACCACGGGCGCAATCGGCGCGCCATAACGCACTTCGATGCGTCCCGGCCGCGGCAGGACGCGCGTCGCCGGCATGTTACGCCGGGTGCCGATGATCACCGCGGGAACTACCGGGCAGGCGGCACGCGCGGCGATCGCAAACGCGCCGGTGTGAAATTTACCGAGTCCCACCTCGCTGGTGAACGTTCCCTCGGGGAAAAACACCAGCGAATGCCCGCTGGCCGCGGTGCGCAGTACCCGGCGCGCATCCGCGGCGCCCTTGTGGCGATTGAAGCGCTCGACGAATTCCGAGCCGATGCGCCGCAGGAGCAGTCCCGCCAGGGGAACGTCGTTCATCTCGCGTTTGATCACGAAGCCAAAACGCGGCGGCAGCGCCGCGGTCATGACCACGCCATCCAGGTAGCTGGCGTGATTGGCGACCACCACGCACTGGCTTTGGGGCAGGTTCTCGACGCCACTGAGCCGGATGGGCATGCCGGCGAGGGCGAAGAACGTTCTTGCTGCGGCGCGGGCAGTGGCCCTTCGCAGGCGCAGGCTGGGAAGCAGGATGACGAGCAACAGGGCGGTCAGGGTGACAGCCAGGAACACCAGAACGGCGTATACGCCGTAAACCAGGCGCAGCGGAATGGAAATCGCCGCCGGCCAGGGTGCGCGCGCAGGACTCGAGGGCGACGTCATGCGCGGTCTTTTGAGGTAAGAGGGCGCTGATTCATGTGAACTGGTTCTCTTTATGTTAATGGTTTTCCCGAGCTGTGAAGGTCATCACGCCCCGGGGACACCCCCCTCCCCATACTGCCGTGAAGCGTTAATCCGCATACGTATTAAGGCAATCACGTCTTGGTCAAACAAGCTACAGCGTCCAACGAAACGCCTGCCGCTGAATCCGCCGATGCCACCGTATCGAAGTTCCTCGATGCGGTCTGGATGGAGCGCGGTCTGTCGGCCAATACGCTGGCTGCCTATCGTGCCGACCTGACCGCGCTTGCGCGCTGGCTGGCCGAGCGCGGCATCCCGATCATCAAGACCACGCGTGCCGACCTGCTGGGTTTCATCGCGTTCCGTGTCGAAGCCGGCGCCCGGCCGCGCTCGACCGCCCGCCAGCTTTCTTCGTTCCGTCGTTTCTTCCGCTACTTCGTGCGTGAAGGAGTGATCAAGGATGATCCGACCGCTCAGATTGCGATGCCGAAAATCGGCCGCTCGCTGCCGAAGTCGCTCACCGAAGAAGAAGTCGAATCTCTGCTTGCCGCTCCGGTGATCGCCGACCCGCTGGGTCACCGCGATCGCACCATGCTCGAGGTGTTGTACGCCACGGGCCTGCGTGTCTCCGAGCTGGTCAACCTCAAGTACAACCAGATCAACACCAACCAGGGTGTCATCCGGGTCATGGGCAAGGGCAACCGCGAGCGCCTGATTCCGCTCGGCGAGGAAGCCGTGCGCTGGCTGACGGACTTCGTCCGCGCGCCGCGCAGCGAGATCCTGCTCGACCGCACCACCGACTACCTGTTCCCGACGCGCCGTGGCGATCGCATGACGCGCCAGGCCTTCTGGCACATCATCAAGCGCTACGCCCGCAAGGCCGTCATCGACAAGGAACTGTCGCCGCACACGCTGCGTCACGCCTTTGCCACGCATCTGCTCAATCATGGCGCGGACCTGCGCGTGGTGCAGATGCTGCTGGGTCATTCGGACCTGTCGACCACGCAGATCTACACTCATGTGGCCCGCGAGCGCATGAAAGAGATGCACGGCACGCATCATCCGCGCGGCTGAGCGTTTTCCCGTAGCTGGGATTTCCGGCCTTTTCAGATAGACTTCCGCGCTCCCACGGGTGCGCGAACTTCGCCGACCATGGGCGGTCGAATCGCTATCCCTCTGCACGAGCGCCCCATGACCTTGAAGTCTTTACATCGGCTCGCAATCTTTGTCGCCACTGCGGTCCTCGCCGGCGTCGCTCAGGCGCAAAGCACCGCTGCCCCGCCGGCCAAGGCCGATCCGCGCGCCGACATCGTCAAGAAGATCGATGGGCTCAAGCTCGAAGACGTGCGCATGACGCCGGTCAATGGCATCTACGAGATCACGCGTGGCTCGGAGATCAGCTACACCTCGAGCGACGGGCGCTACGTCATCCTCGGCGACATGATCGACGTCGACAACGATGCGAACATCTCCGAAAACCGCCGCCGCACCATTCGCCAGCGCCTCATCGACACCGTGCCCGAGACCGAGATGCTGGTGTTCTCGCCGAAGAATCCGAAGTACACCATCACGGTGTTCACCGACATCGACTGCGGTTACTGCCGCAAGCTGCATTCGCAGATCGCCGAATACAACCGGCTCGGCATCCGCGTGCGTTACCTCTTCTATCCGCGCAGCGGGCCCGATACCGATTCCTGGCACAAGGCCGAAGCCGTGTGGTGCTCGTCGAATCGCAACGACGCGCTGACGCGCGCCAAGAACGGCGAGGACATCAAGGCATCCAAGTGCCCCACGGCCGTCGTCGCGCGTGACTGGGACCTGGGACACAAGCTGGCCGTCGAAGGCACGCCGGCGATTTTCCTGCCCAGCGGCGAAATGTTGCCGGGATATGCGCCACCGACGCAGCTGGCGCATTACCTGAAGACCGGACAGATGTAGTCCGGCGCCAGGCGCCGCCATTCCGGAAGTTAGTTAGCCATCCGCGTGACGTGGCGCACGTCCGCGACGTCGCTCATTGTCAGCACCTTCCGGCCCTGCCAACATGCGCACCGCGGAGGATCGATCATGTTGCTGCAAGTGATCCGGTGGATGTCATGTCGCGCTGCTGCTGCTTGCGCCGTGCGTTGCCGACGCGGACATTCTCAAGTGCAAAGATGCGGCCGGGCAGGTGACGTACACCCAGGGCTCGTGCCCGGCCGGCACCCAGCCGCTGGAAGCATCCGAGAACGCCTCGCGCGACACCAAGTCCAGCGCTCCGACCGCGCCCATGACCGAGAACCACGCCAATCCGGATACCGCGAAATGCAAGGGCGGCGACCAGCAGGCGTGCGAGCGTCTGCGCTGCGAGGACGGAGCCATTCTCGCCATGGATGGCAGCGACGAGGAGATCCGTGATTGCTCGCGCCAACTCTCGCTACCCAGCACCACCAGTTGGGCGCAGGTGAAACAGCAGGTCATCGTCAATGAGGCCCGTGGCAACCAGCGCCAATGGACCGGTGATTACATCTGCCTGGGCCGCGGTCAAATGCGGCCGTTCCTGAAAGTGAGCCAGGCCATGCGTGACGGAGCGCCCGTGCCGGGTTTTCAACTGGGCACCTCGTCCACGATCTTCCCGACCAAGGTTGCCGCGGTCGAAGCAGGCTGCGCGGCCAGGAATGGCGGGCAGGCGCCTGGCAGCCGCTGAATCAGGTTTCCAGCAGCTTCGTCTTTTCTGCGACACCTTCCCACTGCTTGGCATCGGCGGGCGCGGGCTTCTTCTCGGTGATCACCGGCCACTTCTTGGCCAGGTCCGCATTGAGCTTCTTGAATTCTTCCTGGCCCGCGGGGACTTCGTCTTCGGAGAAGATAGCTTCGACCGGGCACTCGGGCTCACACAGGGTGCAGTCGATGCACTCGTCCGGATCGATGACGAGAAAGTTCGGGCCTTCGTGGAAGCAATCCACCGGGCACACCTCCACGCAGTCGGTGTACTTGCACTTGATGCACGCTTCCGTGACCACGAATGTCATCGATTAATCCTCGCTAAGAAGCAGCCCGATTTTGGGGGGGCGATATTCTGCCCGATCAGAACCGGCGCTGCATTTCGGCCACGTGGTGGCGCTCCACACCGGCGGCACGGTCCTCGACGTAGCGACGCAACGCATATTCCGTGCTGGGGAAGGCCAGATCGTCCCACGGGATCTCGTGGGCCTCGATCAGCTTCACTTCCAGGCTCTCGTGCGTGACGCCGAACTCCGGTGTCAGCATGCGCGAGCGAAAGAACACGTGCACCTGGCGCGCACTGGTGACATTGGCGAGCAGCAGCAGGCCGCCGATCTCCACCTGGATGCGGGCTTCTTCCCTGGCCTCGCGCGCCGCGCCGGCTTCCAGCGTCTCGTCGTTCTCCATGAATCCGGCCGGAATGGTCCAGTAGCCATGGCGCGGCTCGATGCCGCGCTTGCAGATGAGGATCCGGCCCTGGTACTCGGGGACGCTGCCCACCACCAGCTTGGGGTTCAGATAGTGAATGGTCCCGCAGTTCGGGCACACGTGGCGCGGCAGGAAGTCGCCGTCCGGAACTTTGAGGACGACACGGGAGCCACAGTTGCTGCAAAAGTTCATCAGTTGATGGTGCCGGGAGAGGGAATCGAACCCACACGCCTTATAAGGGCAACGGATTTTGAGTCCGCCGCGTCTACCAGTTCCGCCATCCCGGCGCGGGGGACGAAGTATAGAGGCGCCTAAGGGGCGATTGCGACCTTTCCGCCCCGGAACGCATCTAGGCCTACAGGAATGCAAAGACTCGCTGAAATCGAAGTTTCGGCCGACGAGCTCGCGGCAGCACGCGCCGGCGACGCCCAGTCGCGCGCCGCGCTGTTCACCCGCGTGGCGCCCGGCACGCTGGCCATCATTCGCCGGCTGGTGCGGCATACCGCGATGGCAGACGACCTGTTGCAGGACACGCTGATCGCGATGTTCGAACATCTCGATGAGTTCCGCGGCGAAGCGCCCTTCGGCATCTGGGTACGCAGTATCGCGGTCAGCCGCTGCCTGATGGCGTTCCGATCGCCCTGGCATCGCGCGCGCGTGGCGCTCGAGTCGTGGACCGAAGACACGCGCGCGGCCAGCGAATCCGACGGCCGCACCTCGGATCTCATCGATCTCGATCGGGCGCTGGCGCGACTGTCACCGGTGACGCGCGCGGTGGTGTGGCTGTACGACGTGGAAGGCTGGTCGCACGAGGAGATCGCGCGCGCCTTCGAGCGCACGGTGAGCTTTTCCAAATCGCAACTGGCACGTGGGCATGCGCGCCTGCGCATCGAGTTGCACGCGCCGATGTCGGCAATAAGCATCCCGCTCGGGAGTGAGTTCGATGGACACTGACATCAATGTTGAATTGGCTGCAAGGCTCAAGCGTCTGGACGCCGGCAGCGCCGCAGTGGCACCGGGTTTCGACTACCACGGCATGCTGGAACGGCACGCCGGTCGCAAAGTGCGCGCGCGGCGCCGTCTGGTGCTGGCACGCGGCGCCGCGATCACGCTGCTGGTCGCGCTGATCGGCGCCAGCTTCTGGCGGCTCGATGAACAGGGCGTGCAGCAGATCGTGCGCGACGCAGCGTCTCCGGCCCCCGCCCAGGATGCCGAGCCGCGCATCGTGCGCGCCGACACCTACCTCGCGCTGGCCACGCTCGAGGATCACATCGCCAGCCTCGACGATGCCATCAACGTGGCGCGCGCCTACTCGCCGCGCGGCGAGGAAATCGCGCGACTGGAGCGCACGCGGGCCGAACTACTCGATTCCTATGCACAGGTGCGCTACGCCGAGCTGGTGAGCGCGAATTTCTGACCGGAGAATCCGATGAAACCGATGATGTTGATCACCTTGTTGGCCGTGAGCGCCGGCGCGCTGGCGCAGACCCCACCCTTGAATCCAACCGGCACGCCGCCGCGTGGCGGCAAGGCTTCCGAGGTCGCGGATCTGGAACGCGATACGACGACGTCCGCGGCCGATGAAGCGAAAGTGCGTTCCGACCTGGACGCGGCGCGCCAGCGTCTCGATGCAGCGGCGCGCGAAGTCGCGCAGTTGTCCGCGCAGTTGGGCCGCAACGCGGGCCATGATTTCGTGTTCATCAACGGCAATGGACCACGGCGCGCGGTGCTCGGCGTGCAGATCGATCCGGACAGCGGCAAGGAAGGCGCGCGGGTACTCAAGGTGAGCCCGGGTGGTGCCGGCCGAGGAGGCCGGCCTGGTCAACGGCGATGTCATCGTGGCGCTCGACGGCGTGAAGGTCGCGGGCAACGCGGATCCGAACCGCGCCGTGGTCGAGCACATGCGCAGTGTGAAGCCCGAGCAGAAGGTCAAGGTCAAAGTGTTGCGCGGCGGCAGGAACAAGGACTTCGTGGTGCTCGCCCGTCCCATGGTTTTCAACGATCGCATGTTCAACGTGCGAATCCCGGAGATGGGTACCGCGATGGCCGGCATGGCCGGAGCGATGCCGCAGATCCGCGAGTTCCGCACGTTCCTGCGCGGCGACTTCGGCGGCATGGAACTGGCCAGCATCACGCCCAAGCTTGGCGCGTATTTCGGCGCCACCGACGGTGTGCTCGTGGTGCAGGCGCCGGAGAACGCCGCCTTCAAGCTGGAGGATGGCGACGTGATCCAGACCATCGACGGACGCAAACCGGAGGACGGCGCGCACGCGCTGCGCATCCTGCGTTCGTACAAGTCCGGCGAGAAGCTCACCTTGTCCGTGCTGCGCCAGCACAAGCCGCTCACGCTGGTGGCGGTGATGCCGGACCGTCCGGAATTCGATGAGCACTTCATGCCCGGTCCGCCGATGCCGGCCGCGCCGCCGATGCCCGCGATGCCGCCTTCGCCGGGCATGGGTGGCGGAGCCGGCACTTTCGAGTGAGGCGTTACACTCGGCGCCGTGCGCCGAACCGACTTTTCCTACCAGCTACCCGAAGAACTGATTGCGCAGCAGCCGCTCGCCGAACGATCGGCGAGCCGGCTGCTGACGCTCGACGGCGCGAGCGGCGCCATCGACGACCGGCGCATCCTCGACCTGCCGGAGCTGCTCGCCCCCGGTGACCTGCTGGTCTTCAATGACACGCGCGTGATTCCGGCGCGACTGTTCGCGCTCAAGGACACCGGCGGGCGCGTCGAGCTGCTGCTCGAGCGGCCGCTGGATGGTTCGATGGCGCTGGTGCACGCCCGCGCCAGCAAACCGCTGCGGCCCGCCATGCTGTTGCAGAGCCGCGGTGGTGCGATCCGCATGCTGGAAAAACGTGGCGACCTGTGGATGGTCGAATTGCCCGAGGCCGCGCTGGGATTCTTCGAGCGTCACGGCCAGATGCCGTTGCCGCCCTATATCCGCCGCGAGCCGGACGCCCGCGATGCCACGCGCTACCAGAGCGTGTTCGCGCGCAAACACGGCGCGGTCGCCGCGCCCACGGCCAGCCTGCACTTCGACGCGCCGCTGCTGGCGGCACTCGATGCCCGGGGCGTGCAACGCGCGTTCGTGACCCTGCACGTGGGCGCGGGCACCTTCCAGCCGGTGCGCACCGATGCGGTCGGCGCGCATGTCATGCATGCAGAGTTCGTCGAGGTGAACGCCGAAGCCTGTGCTGCCGTGGCCGCCGCGCGGGCGCGCGGCGCGCGCGTCGTGGCCGTCGGCACCACGGTGGTTCGCGCGCTCGAAAGTGCCGCTGGCGGCGGAACACTTGCGCCCTACCTGGGCGATTCATCGCTGTTCATCGTGCCGGGATTCCATTTCCGGGTGATCGACGCCATGCTGACCAACTTCCATCTACCCGAATCCACGCTGCTGATGCTGGTCAGCGCCTTCGCCGGCCGCGAAGCGGTGCTCGCCGCCTACCAGCACGCGGTGGCCGGGCAGTACCGTTTTTTCAGTTATGGAGATGCGATGTACGTGACTCCCCGTCCCGATGCGCACGGGTCGAACCGATGACCGCCGAATTCACCTTGTTAGCCAGTGTCGGTGCCGCGCGCCGCGGGCGACTGCAGCTCGCGCATGGCACGGTCGAAACACCGGCCTTCATGCCCGTGGGGACTTACGGAACGGTCAAGGCCATGACGCCCGAGGAGCTCACCGGGCTCGGCGCCGAGATCGTGCTCGGCAACACGTTTCATCTGATGCTGCGCCCGGGCCGCGACATCGTGCGCGCGCATGGCGGCCTGCACGGCTTCATGCATTGGCCGCGGCCCATTCTCACCGACTCGGGCGGCTTCCAGGTCTTCAGCCTCGAGAGCCTGCGCAAGATCACCGAGGAGGGCGTGAATTTCCGTTCGCCCATCGATGGCGCCGCGGTGCGCCTCGCGCCGGAAGATTCGATGGAGGTGCAGCTGGCGCTGGGCTCGGACATCGCGATGGCGCTCGACGACTGCACGCCGTACCCGGCCACGGAGCAGCAAGCGCGCGATTCCATGGAGCGCTCGATGCGCTGGGCCGCGCGTAGCCACGCGCACTATTACCGTCCTTCTTCCCATGGAGATGCGCCGCCGGGAGAGCTGTTCGGGATCGTGCAGGGTGGCATGCACCTGAACCTGCGCCTGGCATCGCTGGAAGCGCTGGACAAACTACCGTGGAAGGGTCTGGCGGTGGGCGGCCTGGCCGTGGGTGAGCCCGAGGAAGACCGTCTGCGCGTGCTCGAGGGCCTGGTGCCGCACCTGCCGGCCAACAAGCCGCGCTACCTCATGGGAGTCGGGCGGCCGCAGGACATCATCGCCGCCGTGCTGAGAGGCATCGACATGTTCGATTGCGTGATGCCGACGCGCCATGCCCGCAACGGGCACCTGTTCACCTCGCAAGGGGTGGTGAACATCCGCAATGCCGCCCACCAGGCCGATACCGGACCGCTGGATCCGGCCTGCGCCTGCTACACCTGCCGCAACTACTCGCGCGCCTACCTGCGCCACCTCGACCGCTGCAACGAAATCCTCGGCAGCCGCCTCAACACCATCCACAACCTGCATTACTACCTGGAGCTCATGCGCCGCCTGCGGGCCGGTATCGAAGCGGGGTCGCTGGATGCGGTGTTGCGCGACTATCTCGGATTCGCGGCGAGGGCCGGGAACCGGGCGACTCCGCACAAGTCTCTGTGGCATAAATTTATTTTTCGGCCAAAATACGCGGCCGCCGCGGCCCCTGGGCACGCGGTTTTCGTCACCCGTGAGATAACACCATGAATTCATTGATTCCCGACGCCATGGCGCAGGCCGCCGGAGGCGCCCCCGCCGGTGGCGGACTGACCCCCTTCATCATGATGGCGGTGTTCGTCGTCATCTTTTACTTCCTGCTGATCCGCCCACAGCAGAAAAAGCAGAAAGAACACCAGGCGATGCTGGGCAAGATCGCGGCCGGCGACGAAGTGATCACGGCCGGCGGCATCCTGGGTCGTGTCGATCGAAGTGGGCGACCAGTTCCTCACGCGTGAAATTGCCGACAACGTGCGCATCAAGGTGCAGCGCTTCCAGGTCACCTCGCTGGTGCCGAAGGGCACGCTCAAGGGCGCCTGAGGTCTTACATGCTCGAGTACGCGCGCTGGAAATACTGCTGGTCGCGATCGTCCTGGTGGTGTCGCTGTTGTTCGCGCTGCCGAATGTGTTCGGCGACGAGCGCGCGCTGCAGATCGCGCGCAAGGATCGCGCGCCCATCGATGCGGCACAGCTCGCCACATCGAATCGGCGCTAAGCAGCACGGCGTCACCTACAACAGCGCCGCGCTCGAGGACGGCAACGCCATCGTCCGTTTCGACACCGACACCGAGCAGCTCAAGGCGCGCGACGTCGTCAAGGACGAGAAGACCGGCCTCGCCAAGGACTACGTCAACGCGATGATGTACGCCTCGCGCGCGCCACGCTGGATGCAGGCGTTCGGCCTGCGCGCCATGCCGCTCGGCCTCGACCTGCGCGGCGGCCTCTATCTTCTGTACCAGGTGGACGTCGACGGCGCGGTGGAGAAGCTGCTCGAGAGTTACGACCAGGACTTCCGCCGCGCGCTGCGCACTGAAAAGATCCCGTTCACCGACGTCAACACGCTGACCGTCGATTCGGATATCCCGAACGGCCTGCGCGTGCTGCTGCCGGCAGGTGCCGATACCGCGCAAGGTGCGCGCCGCGCTCAAGAAGGTGCAGCCGGACCTCGCGTGCCGCGATGCGGTGGTCGCCGGGGCACGGCGGTCGACTGCGTGCTGACCGCCGCAGCAGGTGCGCGAGCGCCGCGACTTCGCCATCACCTCCAACATCACCACGCTGCGCAACCGCGTCAACGACGCTCGGCGTGTCCGAGCCCATCGTGCAGCGCCAGGGCCTCGATCGCATCGTCGTGCAGCTGCCCGGCGTGCAGAACTCCGCCGAGGTCAAGGACATCCTCGGCAAGGTCGCCACGCTCGAGTATCGCCTGGTCGACCCGCGGCCCATTCCGCCCAGCGGCCGCGCGCCCATCGGCGCCAAGATCTACGACCACGTCGAGCGCGGCCAGATCGTCGGCAAGGTGATGCTCAAGCGCGACGTCATCGTCACCGGCAACCAGCTCACCAACGCCACCTCGAGCAGCGGGCAGCAGGGCCCGCAGGTGCGACGTCACGCTCGACAGCGCGGGCGGCGAGGAGATGCTCGCGCACTACGCGCGCCAACGTCGGCAAGCCCATGGCCGTGGTGTTCATCGAGCAGCGCAGCGAGACCGTCGAGGTCGACGGCAAGCCGGTCGACGCGCAACATCAAGGAAGAGAAGGTCATCAACGTCGCCACCATCCAGGGCGTGTTCGGCAACCGCTTCCAGACCACGGGCCTCACCGATGAACGAGGCGCGCGAGCTGTCGCTGCTGCTGCGTGGCGGCGCGCTGACCGCGCCCATCTCCATCGCCAACGAGGACGCGTCATCGGCCCGCTCGGCGAGGAGAACATCGACAAGGGCGTGCAGGCGCTGGTCATCGGCATGGCGGCGCTGTTCCTGTTCATGATCGTCTACTACCAGGTGTTCGGCATCGTCGCGAACCTGGTGCTGCTGGCCAACGTCGTGGTGCTCGACGGCGCTGCTTTCCATGCTCGGCACGGCGCTCACGCTGCCGGGCATCGCCGGCATCATCCTCACCGTCGGCATGGCGGTGGACGCCAACGTGCTGATCTACGAACGCATCCGCGAGGAATTGCGCAATGGCGTGTCGCCGCAGGCGGCCATCAAGGCCGGCTTCGACAAGGCGTTCTCGGCCATCGCCGACTCCAACGTCACCACCTTCATCGCGGGCGTGGTGCTGTTCGTATTCGGCACCGGCGCCATCAAGGGCTTCGCCATCGTGCTGTCGCTCGGCATCCTCACCTCCATGTTCACCGCGCTCATGGGATCGCGCGCGCTGTTGACGCTGATGTTCGGCGGCAAACGCAAGATCACCAAGCTGGCTATCGGTTGACGAACAAGGCTAAGGAAACTCCGTGGAATTCTTCCATAAGAAAACCAGCTTCCCGTTCATGGCCACCCGCAAGGTGTGGTACACGCTGTCGGCGTCCTGATGCTCGGGTCGTTCGTGTCGTTCTTACGTGTACGGCCTGAACTTCGCGATCGACTTCACCGGCGGCATCTGCGGTCGAAGCCACCTTCCCGAAGCAGGTCGACATCGAGTCCGTGCGCAAGGCCGTGATCGCGGCCGGCTTCCACGAGCCGCAGGTCAGCTACCTCGGCAGCTCGCGCAACGTCACCATCGGCCTGCAGCCCACCGGGCAGACGCGCCGACGAGGTGCGGCCGCTGTTCCAGAAGGCCCTGGCCAACGTCGATCCGGCCGTGAACATCACCGCACTCGAAGTCGTGGGTCCGCAGGTGGGCGACGAGTTGCGCATACGCCGCCATCGTGTCGCTGGCCGTGACGCTGGTGCTGATCGGCGTTCTACATCATCCTGCGCTTCCACACCTGGCGACTGTCGCTGGGCGCCATCTTCGCGGTGTTGCACGACCCCATCCTGGTGCTCGGCGTGTTCTCGATCACGCAGACGCAAGTTCGACCTCGCGGTGGTCGCGGCCATTCTCGCGGTCATCGGCTACTCGCTGAACGACACCGTCATCGTGTTCGATCGCATCCGCGAAAACTTCGAGAAGAACCGCCGGCTGCCGCCCGACCAGACGCTCGACAACGCCATCAACCAGACGCTGTCGCGCACCATCATGACCAAGGTGACCACCGTCCATCGTGGTGGTGACGCTGCTGGTGCTCGGCGGCGAGGCGCTGCGCGGCTTCTCCGAGGCGCTGCTGATCGGCATCGTCGCCGGCACGTATTCCTCGATCTACATCTCGAGCGCGATCGCGCTGTCGTGCGGACTGAAGGCGGAACATCTATTCCCGACCGTGCGCAAAGATCCCATCGATCAGTTGCCGTAACGTCGCACTGAATGATCGAGCTGCTGACCGATCCCCAAGCATGGATAGCGTTCATCACGCTGTCCGCGCTGGAGATCGTGCTCGGCATCGACAACATCATCTTCATCTCCATCCTGGTGAGCCGCCTGCCGCCCGAGCGGCGCGAGACGGCGCGCATCACCGGCCTGGCGCTCGCGATGCTCACGCGCATCGCGCTGCTGTTCTCCATCGTGTGGCTCACGCGGCTCACCAAGCCGCTGTTCACGCTGCCGGTCTTCGGACAGGAGCGTCTCCGGGCGCGACATCATCCTGTTCCTAGGCGGCCTGTTCCTGCTGGCCAAGAGTGTGACCGAGATCCATGGACGCTCGAGGGCGTCGAGGACGAACGTCAACACGCAAGGTGTTCGCCAGCTTCACCGCCATCGTGGTGCAGATCGCCATCATCGACATCGTGTTCTCGCTGGACTCGGTGTTCACCGCGGTGGGTCTCGCGACTCCCGAACAGCTGCCCATCATGGTCGGCGCCATCGTCCTCGCCATCCTCGTGATGATGCTGGTGTCCGGCTCGATCAGCGCCTTCATCGAAAAGCATCCGACCATCAAGGTCCTGGCGCTGGCATTCCTGATCCTGGTAGGCGTGGTGCTGATCGCCGATTCCTTCCACTTCGACGTGCCGAAGGGTTATCTCTACTTCGCCATGGCGTTCTCGGTGGGCGTCGAAATGGTGAATATCCGCCTGCGGCGCCTCATTGACGAGCGCCGGAACAAGAAAGACGAGAGCGAGGGCGGCTGAGCGAATCTGAACGGCGCGCCGTTGCGTAGCAGGTAGGACAGGCAGCGGCGGCGCTCGCTTAACGCGGGCGGCGTCCCTACAATCCGGCGATTACAAATTCACGGGGTGACCGATGGGTTGGCGCACAAAGTCCATTGCTCAGGTCCAGACCGAGTTCGACCGCGGCGAGCTGAAACGCACGCTGGGACCGATCCACCTGGTGCTGTTCGGCATCGGCTGCATCATCGGCGCCGGTATCTTCGTGCGCACCGGCACGGCCGCCGCGTTATACGCGGGACCCGCCGTCATCCTCTCGTTCGTCATCGCGGGCGTGATCTGCGCTCTGGCCGGCCTGTGTTATGCCGAGCTCGCCTCGATGCTCCCGGTCTCCGGATCCGCGTACACCTACTCGTACACCACCGTCGGTGAATTCGGCGCGTGGGTCATGGGCGCGCTGCTGCTGCTCGAATACGCACTGGCCGCCTCGGTGGTCGCGGTGGGATGGTCGGGTTATGCAGTGAGCCTGCTGCACGACATCGGCCTCGACATCCCGGCGGCGCTCACGCAGCCGCACGGCAAGATGGTGGTCAGCGCGCTGACCACGCTGGCCTTCACGGATCCGCTGGTCACGCTGAACGGCGTCTCGGCGTCGCTCGCCGATGGATCGACCGTTCAATTCTTCTCGGTGGGCACGGCGACCATCACCGGCAACTTCACGGCACCGATCGCGCAGTACGACGTGCTCACCGCGGCGAAGGAAGGCGGCTTCGCGCTCACCAACGCGCTCGACATCGCGGTCAACTCCGATACCCAGGCCACGCTGACGGCGGCCACCAAGGTGCTCGATCCCGCGACCACCGGCCTGCGCGAGCTCGCGGCCGGCACCATCGTCAACGTGCCCGCGCAATCCGTGGTGCAGTTTCCGAGCGGATCGGTGATCCCGATCGCGGCGAGCGCCGTGGTCCCGTCGTTGTTCAATATGCCCGCGGTGTTCATCACGCTGGCCGTCACGGTGTTGCTGGTGATCGGCGTGTCCGAGTCCGCGACGGTCAACAACATCATCGTCGCGATCAAGGTCACGGTGATCATCCTGTTCATCATCGTCGGCGCGTTCTTCATCAACCCCGCGAACTGGCATCCGTTCATTCCCGAGCCCACGGGCGTCGAGAACCAGTTCGGCTTCAACGGGGTGATCCGTGCCGCCACCATCGTTTTCTTTGCCTACATCGGCTTCGAGGCGGTCTCGACCGCCGGGCAGGAAGCGAAGGATCCGCGCAAGGACATGCCCATCGGCATCCTCGGCTCGCTGATCGTCTGCACCATCCTCTACATGCTCACCGCCGCGGTGCTGACGGGCGTCGTGTCGTTCACGAAGCTCAACGTCGCCGCACCGGTGGCCACGGCAGTCGACACCTTCGGACCGCAGTGGGGCTGGCTCGCCAAGCTCATCAAGATCGGTGCCATTGCCGGCCTGTCGTCCGTGGTGCTGGTGCTGATGTTCGGCCAGACGCGTGTGTTCTATGCGATGTCGCGCGACGGCCTGCTGCCGAAGGTGCTCGGCAAGGTGCATCCCAAGTTCAAGACGCCATGGATCAACACGATCATCGTGGGACTCGTGGTTTCGCTGGCGGCGGCGGTGTTCGACATCAACTACCTGGGCGACATGACCTCGGTGGGCACACTCGTGGCCTTCGGTCTCGTGTGCTTCTCGGTGATCTGGCTGCGCCGTCAGCGTCCGGACCTGCCGCGCCACTTCAAGGTGCCGTGGTATCCGGTGATACCGGCCCTCGGTGTCGTGTCGTGCTTCGTGCTCGCCTATATCGGCGTCGAAGCGCACATCCGCTGGTTCTTCTTCTGGTTCATCGCCGGGGCGATCGCCATCTACTTCATGTACGGCTACTGGGTGAGCCCGCTGCGGAACAAGCCCGCGGAACCCGAAAAGGCGCCCGGCTGAAGGCTATTTGAGAGCGTCGGTGACGTGCGGCGCGATCGCGGCCACCAACGCCGCGAACACCTTGGGCGTGCCGCCGACGATGTGCCCGCCCTGCTGGTAGTCCTCGCCGGTGAGCGTGCCCACGCGCCCGCCGGCCTCGGTGATCAGCAGCGTGCCCGCCGCCGTGTCCCAGGGCTTGAGGCCCATTTCCCAGAAGCCATCGACGCGCCCGGCCGCCACGTAGGCGAGGTCCAGCGCCGCGGCGCCCGGCCGGCGCAGGCCGGCCGCCTTGAGCATGACCGCCTTCAGCATGGCCAGGTATTCGTCCAGCCAGGGTGAGTCGGCGCGATAGGGGAAGCCCGTGGCGATGAGCGCACCCTCGAGCGTGATCTGTTTGCTGACGCGCATCTTGCGGCCTTCGACCTGGGCGCCTTCGCCGCGCGAGGCCGTGAACAGCTCCTGGCGCATGGGATCGAACACCACGGCGTGTTCCAGGCGCCCCCGGATCTGGCAGGCGATGGAGACGGCAAACGTCGGGAAGCCATGCATGAAATTCGTGGTGCCATCGAGCGGGTCGATGATCCACAGCACGTCGCCGCTGCCGTTCTGGCCGCTTTCCTCGGCGAGGAAGGCATGGTCCGGATGCAGGCGGCGGATGGTCTCGATGATGTCCGCTTCGGCGGCGCGATCGACCTCGGTGACGTAGTCGTTGCGCCCCTTGCTGTGGACTTCGACGGCTTCGATGCGCGGGATGGCGCGCACGATGATGTCGCCGGCGCGGCGCGCGGCGCGAACCGCGATGTTCAGTAGGGGCTGCATGCGTCTGAGGGGCTCGAAAAGGGCCGCTATGATACAGGCCGTGCCTCTGTCCGCCATTCGCATCGTGCTCGTGGAGCCCTCGCATCCCGGAAACATCGGGGCGGTGGCGCGCGCCATGAAGAACATGGCCCTCGAAGACCTCGTGCTGGTGCGCCCCAAGGCCTTCCCGCACGCCGAGGCCACGGCGCGTGCCTCGGGAGCCGACGACCTGCTGGCACGGGCACGCGTGGTCGAGAGCGTGACCGAGGCCGTGGCCGACGCAGGTTTCGTCGCCGCCACCACCTCGCGACCGCGCGACCAGAACTTCCGCGCGCTCGACCTGCACGAGGCCGCGCAGCGCATCTTCGAGATGAGCGCGCGCGGCCCGGCGGCGGTGCTGTTCGGCGCGGAGCGCACCGGGCTCACCAACGAGGAGCTGGCACTGGCGCATCTGCTGATCCGCATCCCGGCGAATCCGGAGTATCCATCGTTGAACCTGGCCATGGCCGTGCAGCTGGCCTGCTACGAATTGTTCCGTGCCGCGGGCAGTCCGGCCAGCGAGCGCCCGCTGTCCGAGCCGCCGGTGCCGCTGGCGCCCGGCGCCGACATGGAGCGTTTCTACGAGCACCTGCAGCAGGTCATGGATGAAGTGGAATTCAAGGACCGCACCACCGGCGGCACGCACCTCATGACGCGCATCCGCCGCCTGTTCCAGCGCTGCGAGATGGACCAGAACGAGGTGAACATCCTGCGCGGCATCCTCACCTCGGTGCAGCACAGAAGGCGTCCGGCGGGCGCGCAGAGCAATACCGCCGCCAAGCCCAAGTCGCCATGACTATCTACCTCGACTACGCGGCCACCACGCCCGTGGACCCGCGCGTCGCGGCGGTGATGGCCGAGTGCCTGACCAATCCCGAGGCACAGGGCAATCCCGCATCGGCCACGCATGGCCTGGGACTCGCGGCCGGCGAACGCGTCGAAGCGGCGCGCGCCGAGATAGCAGCGCTGATCAACGCGACCCCGGCCGAGATCATCTTCACCTCAGGTGCCACCGAGGCCAACAACCTGGCGCTGGCCGGTGTGGCGCGCGCCGCGCGTCGCGCATCGGATGCGCGCGCGCATATCATTTCGGCGCGCACCGAGCACAAGTCGGTGCTCGACGCGTTGCAGCAGCTCGAGAAAGAGGGCTTCGCGGTCACGCTGGTGGAGCCCGATGAATCCGGCCGCGTGCCGCCGGAAGCCATCGAGATCGCGCTGCGTCCCGACACGCTGCTGGTCTCGCTGATGCTGGCCAACAATGAAACCGGAGTGCTCAACGACGTGGCCGCCGTGGCGGAGCTGGCCGCCGCGCGTGGCGTACTGATGCACACCGATGCTTCGCAGATGGTGGGCAAACTACCCGTGGACTTGCGCCGGCTCGGCGTCGATTTCCTGTCGTTGACGGCGCACAAGTTCTACGGCCCGAAGGGCATCGGCGCGCTTTTCGTGCGCGAGCGCGCGCGGCCGCGAATTGCGCCCCTGCAGCTCGGCGGCGGCCACGAGCGGGGTCTGCGCGCCGGCACGCTGCCCACGCACCAGATTGCCGGGCTGGGCTGCGCCGCCGCGCTGGCGCGTACCCAGGGGGCGGGCGACGCCGCGCACGCGCGCGACCTGGCCGCGCGACTGCGGCGCGAGCTCGAGGCCATCGACGGTGTGCGCTTCAACGACCGCCATCCCGACGGCGTGCCCGGCCTCATCAACGCGTCCTTCGAGGGGGTCGAAGGGGAGAGCCTGGTCACCGGCCTGCCGGAGATCGCGATATCCACCGGTTCCGCCTGCAGCTCGGCGACGCGCGAACCCAGCTACGTCTTGCGGGCCCTGGGTCGCAGCACGGAGCTGGCGCAAAGCTCGCTGCGGCTGTCCCTGGGTCGATTCACCACCGCGCGAGATGTCGACGCCGCCGCCACCGCGATTCGCGCCGAAGTCACGCGGCTGCGAACCCTGGCGGGAGGCAGGGACCAACCTCCGGCACCCCACGTCGACACGGATTCGCAGTTGGCAATGGGCAACACGCTGCTGGGGCGCTCGCTCAGCCCGTTGGCCCGTCGCTATTTCCTGGCGCCAGCCCGGCCGCCCGAGTACCCGGACGGCGCGCCGAACCCGGAAATCCGTCAGGGTGAGGCGGGGCGCGACTCCGAAGGCACGCGGGTGCGGTTCGAACTGAAAATCGCGCGTGGGACTGTGAAAAGCGCCCGTTTCAGTGCCTACGGATGCCCCCATACTCTGGCGGTGACTGCCTGGTTATGTGAGACGCTGGAAGGCGCGCCGCCCGCGGTGCCCGGAACGCCGGCGGACTGGGCCGCCAAATTCGCAGTCCCCGCCGAGAAACTCGGCCGGCTGCTGGTCGTCGAAGATGCATTGCGCGCCGCTTTGGGCCTGGCGCGCCAGGTTTGAACTGATGTCTATTTCATTGACACAAGCTGCCGCCGATCGCGTCCAGTCCTTCCTCGCCGCGCGCGGCAAGGGGCTGGGCCTCAGGCTCGGCGTGCGCAAGACCGGCTGCTCGGGGTTTGCCTACGTGGTGAACTACGCCGACGACTCGGTGGCCAACGACCTGGTATTCGAGGACCGCGGCGTCAAGGTGTTCGTGGATCCCGAGAGCCTGCCGCTCATCAAGGGCACGACGGTCGACTTCGTCAAACAGGGCCTGAACGAGGCCTTCCGCTTCCACAACCCGAACATCAAGGGCGAATGCGGCTGCGGCGAGTCCTTCAGCGTTTAGCCAGGCGCTGCGCGCCACTTCGGAAAACGGCGCCGAAGCGGCGCCGTACATCACTTGATTTTCAGGGGGTTATTAGCGATTCCGGGGCCCTCCCGGTACAATCGCGCGCCTTTAAAGACCCCTGTATTCACGAGAGGAATCATTCGCATGGCGCTCGAGCGCACCTTTTCCATCGTCAAGCCCGACGGCGTTGCCCGTAACCTCATCGGTGAGGTACTGAGCCGTTTCGAGAAGGCCGGCCTCAAGGTCGTCGCCGCGCGCATGCAACACCTGTCCCAGCGTGATGCCGAAGGTTTCTACGCCGTGCATGCCGCGCGTCCGTTCTTCAAGGACCTGGTGAAGTACATGACTTCGGGCCCGGTGCTGCTGCAGGTGCTCGAAGGTGAGAACGCCATCGCGAAGAACCGCGAAATCATGGGTGCCACCGATCCGAAGAAAGCCGCGCCGGGCACCATCCGCGCGGATCTCGCGCAGAGCATCGAGGCCAACACCGTGCACGGCTCGGACGCTCCGGAAACGGCGGCAATCGAAATCGCCTACTTCTTCCGCACGACGGAGCTCTGCCCGCGACCCTAGCCAAGGTCGTGGCCCACTCGTAACCGATACCTCATGACTGACGACACACTCCAACGAGTCAACCTGCTCGGCCTGCCCAAGGCCGAGCTGGAAGCGTTCGTCGGTGCGATGGGCAGCAAGCCCTTCCGCGCCCGCCAGCTCATGAACTGGATGTACAAGCGCGGCGAGGGCGACATCGCGGCGATGACGGATCTCGCCAAGGATTTCCGCGCGCAGCTGCTGGAGCGCGCCGAGGTCAAACTACCCGAGATCGTGAAGACCCAGGTGGCCTCCGACGGCACGCGCAAGTGGCTGCTGTCGGGCGGCAACGACCAGGCCTTCGAGATGGTGTTCATCCCGGAGGAGGACCGCGGCACGCTGTGCATCTCCTCGCAGGTGGGCTGTGCGCTCGATTGTTCGTTCTGTTCCACCGCGCAGCAGGGTTTCAACCGCAATCTCACCACCGCGGAAATCGTCGGCCAGGTTTGGCTGGCCATCCGTGAGCTCTCGCGCGAGCAGGGCTGGAAGACGGTTCGGTGGGACGAAGGGGCCGCATCATCACCAACATCGTGCTGATGGGCATGGGCGAGCCGCTGGCGAATTTTCGCAACGTCATTCCGGCCATCCGCATTTTTCTCGATGATCTCGGCTTCGACATCTCGCGCCGGCGCGTGACCTTGAGCACCTCCGGCCTGGTGCCGCAGATCTACAAGCTCGCCGAGGAAGTGAACTGCGCGCTGGCCGTCTCGCTGCATGCTCCGAACGACGAGCTGCGCAGCCAGCTGGTGCCGATCAACCGCAAGCACAACATCGCCGAGCTGCTCGAGGCCTGCTGGCATTATCTCGACGAGCAGAACGGTCGCAGCGTCACGTTCGAGTACGTGATGCTCGATGGCATCAACGACCAGCCGGAACAGGCGCGCGAGCTCGCCAGGCTGCTGCGCGACAAGCCGGCCAAGATCAATCTCATTCCGTTCAACCCGTTTCCCGGAACGCAGTATCGCCGCTCGCCGCAGGCGGCCATCGAGCGATTCCGCGACGAGCTCATGCAGCGCGGGCTGATCGCAACCATTCGCAGGACCCGCGGCGACGACATCGACGCCGCGTGCGGACAACTCGCGGGACAGGTCACCGACCGCACCGTGGTGCGGCTCGGCTCGAAAACTTTCGGATTGCAGGTGCGTGCATGAGCGGTTCTCGCCTGATCACTGGACTTTTTACGCGCCCTGCGGGCGCGCTACTTCTCCTCTGCCTGATGATGGCCGCGTGCGTCACCACCACCATGGACGGCGGCAAGCCGCTCAAGGACGAGGATCCGCAGGACGCCGCCGCCAAGTACAACATCCAGCTGGGCACGGCCTATCTGCAGCAGGGCAATTACGCGCTCGCGAAGGAAAAGCTCGAGCGTTCGCTGAAGCAGAATCCCAAGGACCCCGACGTGCACACCAGCCTCGGGCTGCTGTACGACCGCGCCGGCGACGACAAGCTGGCCGACAAGCACTTCAAGGAGGCGCTGCGCCTGGCGCCCGACAAGCCGGACATCTCCAACAACTACGCCATCTATCTCTGCAAGAACGGCCGTGCCGACGAGGGCGTCGACCGTTTCATGGCCGTGGCCGCCAACAAGTACTACCGCACGCCCGAGGTGGCGCTGACCAACGCCGGCGTGTGCCTGCGTTCCGTCAAGCGGCTCGACGAGGCCGCGCAGAAGTTCAACGGTGCCATCAAGGCGCGTCCTAACTACAGCGAGGCGACCGTGCAGCTCGCCAGCCTGCACCTGGAGCGCAACGAGCTCGCCGCGGCGCGCAAGGTGGTCGACACCTACCTGAACGCGTTCAAGCCCCAGCCGGACGTGCTGTACTCGGCCGTGACCGTGGCGCGTGCCGCCAAGGACAGGATGTCCGAGGAAAAATATTCGCGCGCCCTGCGCCTGGATTTTCCGGACTCGGCGCAGGCGCGCGCACTCAAGAAAAACTGAGCGTCGTGGACGATTCCTCCGCATCTGCTGCCGTGCCAGCGCCGCGCTCCATCGGCCAGCGCCTGCGCGCCGGGCGCGAGCGCGCCGGGCTGTCGATGGCCGCGGCGGCCGAGAAGCTGCACCTCGACATCAAGGTCATCGAAGCGCTGGAGGCGGATCGCTTCGCCGAGCTCGGCGCCTCGGTATACGTGCGCGGACACCTGCGCCGCTACGCGGATTTCGTCGGTGAGCCGGGCGTGGAGCTGGTCAACATTTACGCAGCGCGCAGCGAGGCGCGCCCGCCACCGCCCGATCTCACGCAGATTCCGCAGGCCGAGCGTCATGCGGATCCGCGCCGGCTGGTGACGCCGCTGGTGGGACTGGGGTGCGCGCTGGTGCTGGCGCTCGCCATCTGGTGGGTGTTGGCGGGTTCCCAGTCCACCACTCCCGCATCGAGTGGATCCGCGCCTTCGAACGAAGTCGTCCCCACGGTCTCCGAGTCCGCGCCCGCGACATCCACGGCCGCGCCGCCCGCGCAGCCGGCCGGTGCCCCAAATACGTCTTCGACGGGCAAAGCCGCGCCGCCGACAACGGTGAGCACGCCCGCAGCGACCGAACAAGCCAGCAGCGCACCCCGCGAAGAGGCGGCACCGGCGCGCGCCACGCGACTGCGGCTCGAGCTGAGTAACGAGAGCTGGGTGGAGGTCTACGATTCGCGCGGCCAGCGTCTGTTCTATGACGTGGCCGGCGCGGGCAGCGTACAGAGCATCGAAGGGCGACCTCCGCTGCGCGTGGTGCTCGGCAACGCCGCCGCCGTGGCGGTGCAGGTCGACGGCCAGCCGCGCGACATTCCTTCGAGCGCGCTGGACGGCGAGGGCGCGCGCTTCGTGATCAATCGCTCGGGCAGGCTGTCGCGCTCGGGGCAGTAAGACAAGAACCAATGACGCGCAACATCCCGCCGGTCACCGGCATGAAAGACGTCCTCGCCGCCGAAATCGGCGCGTGGCAGCACGTGGAACGCACCATGGCGGCGGTGCTGGCCGCCTATGGCTACGAGGAAATGCGCGTGCCCGTGGTCGAGCACACCGATCTGTTCAAGCGCGCCATCGGCGAATACACCGACGTGGTCGAGAAGGAGATGTACACCTTCACCGACCAGGGCGGCGACAGCCTCACGCTGCGACCCGAGGCCACTGCCGGGATGGTGCGCGCCGCCATTTCCAACGGCCTGCTGCGCGGTGCGCGCCTGAAGGTGTGGTGCCAGGGGCCGATGTTCCGCCACGAGAAGCCGCAGAAGGGCCGCTACCGCCAGTTCACGCAGATCGACGTGGAGGCCATCGGATTCGCCGGTCCGGACGTCGACGTGGAGTTGATAGCCCTCACCGCGCGCCTGTGGAAGTTGTTAGGCCTGCAGCGCGTGAAGCTGCAGATCAATTCGCTGGGCACGCCCGAGGCGCGACGGAACTATCGCGAGCTCCTGAAGCAATACTTCCTCGGGCACGTCGAGCAGCTGGACGTGGACAGCAAGCGCCGGCTCGAAGGAAATCCACTGCGCATCCTCGACAGCAAGATCCCGGCCACCCAGACGATCGTGGCCAACGCCCCGGTGCTGACCGAGCACCTGGATCCCGAATCGCAGGCGCATTTCGCCGAGCTGCGGGCCGGGCTGGATGCGCATCGGCATCCCCTACACGGTGAATCCGCGCCTGGTGCGCGGCCTCGACTACTACTCGCGCACGGTGTTCGAGTGGACCACCGACGCGCTGGGCTCGCAGGACGCGGTCTGTTCCGGGGGCCGATATGACGGCCTGATCGCGCAGCTGGGCGGCGAAGCGACGCCTGCCATTGGATTTGCCATGGGCGTGGAGCGCGTGGTGGAGCTCACACGGCTGGCCGGACAGCTGCCGGCGCCGGTCGCGCCGGATGTGTTCCTGATGGCGCAGGGCGAGGCGGCGCAGCGGGCCGCCCTGACGCTGGCCGAGCAGCTGCGCGACGCCTTCCCCGGCCGCGGCATCGTGGTCCATTGCGGATCGGCCAAGTTCAAGACACAGTTCCGCCGCGCCGATGAGTCCGGGGCGCGAATCGCGCTGATCATCGGGGACGATGAGCTGGCGCGCGGCGTGGCGGCGCTGAAGCCGCTCAGGGGCGCCGAGACCACACAAACGGAATACCCGCTCGCGGACATCAGCGCGCGGGTCGATGAGTTTTTCAGGAGATCGACGTGAGCGATTACACAGAAGCCGAACAATGGGAACGCGCCAAGGATTGGGTCAAGAGCAATGGACTCTGGATCGTCGCGGGCATCGCGCTCGGCGCCGGCGCCCTCGGCGGATGGAACTGGTACAAGGAGCGCCGCGTTGCGCAGGCCGAGGTCGCCTCGGCGCGTTACGAGGAAATGATCAATGCGTTCTCGCGCAATGACCGCACGCGCGGCATGACCCTGGTCGAGGATTTGAACCGCGAGTATGCGTGGACGCCGTATGCGTCGCTGGCCAGGCTCATGGCCGCGCGCTATGAAGTCGAGGCGAATGAACTCGACAAGGCCGTAGTGAGTCTCAAGTCCGTGATGGACAGCGCTCCCGACAATGAACTGCGCCTCATTGCGCGTACCCGCCTGGCCCGCGTACAGGCGGCGCAGGGCAAGTACGACGATGCGCTGGCCACGCTCAAGGTGGAGCAGCCCGGCGAATTCGCGCCGCGGCTCGCCGACGCGCGCGGCGACGTGCTGCTGGCCAAGGGCGATCGCACCGGCGCGCTGCGTGAATATCTCGCGGCCCGCTCCGGCGAAACCGATGGCCGCGTCGACACCGAACTGCTGGACCTGAAAATACGCGACCTGGGTGGCACGCCGCCGGCGGTCGCGGAAGATTCCTGAAGGAAGACCGATGAAAAATCTCTGCCTGCTGCTGCTCGCGACCATGCTGGCGCTGACCGCCTGCAAGACGAAGGATGACAAGAAGAAAATCGACCAGCCCGTGGAGCTCGTCGACATCAAGAATCCTACCGTGCGCGTCCAGAAAGTCTGGGGTGCGAGCGTGGGCGGCGGCGGCAAGAAGCTCAGGTTGGGCCTGGGACTGGCGGCGACCGGCGATCGGCTGTACGCCGCGGGTCGTGACGGCGAAATCGCCGCGTTCAATCTCAAGACCGGCAAGCAGCTGTGGCGCACCAAGACCAAGCTGGAGCTCACCGGCGGTACGGGCGCGAGCGCCGAAGTCGTCGCGGTGGGATCCGCCGACGGCCAGGTGCTGGCACTGTCGGCGGCCAATGGCACGGAGCTCTGGCGCGCGGACGTCAAGGGCGAAGTCCTGTCCGCGCCGGCCGTGGCCGAGAAAGAAATCGTGGTGCGCACGGTCGACGGAAAATTACGCTCGCTGGCCGTCGTCGACGGCGCGGAACTGTGGTCCACGGAGCAGCAGATCCCGCGCCTGACCTTGCGCGGCGTGGCGACGCCGGTGATAGCGCGCGAAATGGCGCTGTCCGGTTTCGACAATGGCCGCGTGATCGCGGTGAGCATGGCCGACGGCACCACCGTGTGGGATTCGCCCGTGTCGCCCTCGCATGGCCGCACCGAGCTCGAACGTCTCAATGACATCGACGCGGCCGTGAAGGTGGTCGGCGAAGACGTGTTCGTGGTCGGGTTCCAGGGCCGCGCCGCCATGCTGGCGCTGGAAAACGGCCAGGTCTGGTGGACGCGCGACCTGTCCAGCTATCGCGGCGTGGACGTCGACGACGACCAGATGTACGTGTCGACCTCGACCGGCGAGCTGGTGGCGATGAAGCGGCGCACGGGCACCGAGGTCTGGCGCAACGATTCATTGAAACACCGCGGCCTTTCGGCGCCCGCGGCGGTCGGCGACTACGTGGTGGTCGCGGACCTGGACGGTTACGTGCATTGGTTCGATCGCGTCACCGGCACCATCGCCGGGCGCGCCAGGACCGCCGGAGATCGCGTGACCAACGCGCCGCTGGTGGTCGAGGACACGCTCTACCTGATCAACGACAAGGGCGAAGTCTCCGCCATGCGCGGGCAGCCCATCGCGGCGCGCGCGGCCAAGGCCGCACCCGCATCCGCGCCTGCGCCCGCACCGGAAGCTCCGGCGCCGGCCGGCGGCGGCTGAGCCGCCGCGGCCGGCTCAGTCAGAAAGCTTCTCCATGCTGCCGGTCATCGCGATCGTCGGGCGGCCGAACGTCGGCAAGTCCACGCTGTTCAACACGCTCACGCGCACGCGTGATGCCATCGTGGCCGACGTGCCCGGCGTCACGCGCGACCGCCAATATGGTTATGGGAAGTTAGGGCCGGTCCAGTACGTCTGCATCGACACCGGCGGACTCGTCGAAAATCCGAGCGGCATGGACGCGCTGATGCGCATCCAGACCGAGCATGCGATCAGGGAAGCCGACCGGCTGATTTTCATCGCCGACGCGCGCGCCGGCCTCACGCCGCAGGACACCTTCTTCGCGAACGAGCTGCGCCGCTCGGGCAAGCCGGTATTCCTGGCCGTCAACAAGTCCGAGGGTCTCGAATCCGGCATGGCCGGCGCGGACTTCCACAGCATCGGTATCGGCGAGCCGCATGCCATTGCCGCGACGCACGGCTTCGGCTGTGAAGAGCTCATGGATATCGTGCTGGCGGGTTTCCCGCCGCAGGTTTCCGATGAAGAAGAGCCCGAGGATGGCCGCATCCGCATCGCGGTCATTGGCCGGCCGAACGTCGGCAAGTCCACGCTGATCAATCGGCTGATCGGCGACGAGCGGCTGATCACCAGCGAAGTCGCTGGCACCACGCGCGACAGCATCCTGGTGCCATTCGAGCGCGATGGCCGCCTGTTCACGTTGATCGACACGGCCGGCGTACGGCGCCGCGCGAAAATCGATGACCAGATCGAAATACTCTCGGTGTCCAAGACACTGCAGGCCATCGCCGAGGCGCATGTCGTCACCATGGTGGTCGACGCGCAGGATTCCATCGGCGAACAGGATGCGAGCGTGCTCGGCCTGGCGTTGTCGCGCGGCCGCGCGGTGCTGGTCGCGGTGAACAAGTGGGACAACATCCCGCCGGAGAAGCGCGACGAGATCAAGCGCCTGCTGTCGCTGAAGATCGACTTCGTGCCGTTCGCGCCCATGCACTTCGTCAGCGCGCGACATGGCACCGGCGTGGGTGAGCTCACGCACTCGATGATCCGCGCCTACGAGGCCGCCATGCGGCAGATGAAGACCCAGGAGCTGACGCGCACCATGGAAGCCGCGATGGTGCAGCACCAGCCACCCATCGTACGCGGCCGGCGCATTCGCCTGCGTTATGCGCATCAGGGCGGCCGCAATCCGCCGCGCATCATCGTGCACGGCAGCCAGGCCGGGCATGTGCCGGAATCCTACAAGCGATATCTCGCGAACGTGTTCCGCGACAAGTTCGACCTGTTCGCGACGCCGGTGGCCGTCGAATTCCGCAGCGACACGAATCCCTACGTAGGCGATAAGCCCAAGGAAAAACGCGGTCTCAAGACCTCGAACAAGGAACGACGCGAGCGGCGCATCACGAAGGATCGCGCCAAGCGGCCACCGAAGAAAGGCAGCGGCGGTCAGACACGCGGCGCGCCGCGCGGCCGCCCCAAACGCAAGTAAGAAATGGGGACATTCCTTGATTCCTAGCAAACGGGAACGGAACTGAGGGGTCAGCGCTCGCGCCTTCCGAGGCGGAGGCGTGCGGCGCGGTCTGCGGGCAAACGGGGACAGACCGCCTCGGGTGGTACGCCTGTCCATGGCTGACTCTCTTTGCGACCGAATGGAGCGCGGCGAGGAGGAAGCGCCCGACCGCCGCCGCGTTGCACTTCAGCGCAGCCATTTCTGCAGACCTGCAGGCGGTCCGCTTCCGACGAGCGGCCGCCGAAAATTTCCGTCCGGAAATTTTCGAAGCGCGCGCGACCTTGAGGGAGCAAAGAGAGTCAGCCGTGGGCAGGCGTATCGGAAAACCTCAACATGTCCCCGTTTGCCCGCAGACCGCACCGCACGCCTCCGCCACCGCAACCCCGCAGGTCCGTCCCCGTTTGCTAGCAATTGAGGAATGTCCCCATTTACAGTGCGCGCGTGAAACCAACGCCGCATGCGTCTCAACCTTGGGAACGATGGCTGGTCTACGCCGGTCTGTGGCTGCTGCTGACCTGCGTATTCGCCTCGCAGCTCTTCATCGCCGGCTACGTGAAGCCGTGGCCGCGCGCCTTTGCCGCCGAAGCGGTCTACTGGCTCTCGTGGTGGGCGATGGCGCCCGCGGTGTTCTGGTGGTGCCGCAGTCTGCGCCTGCGGGGATGGAACCTGCGCGCGCCAGCCCTCCTGCTCGGCGCGGCGATCACGGTGTTCGCGCAGCCGTTCATCGCCGATCTGATCGGGGCGCTGCAGTCGTGGCTGCATCTGTGCGTGGGCGACTGCGAAACGCGCGCCGCGTTCATGTCGTCCGAATGGCTGGCGCGGGTGGCGCGGAATGCGGGCGTGAATCTGCCGGTCTATGCGGGTGTGGTACTGGCCTGGTATGCCGCGACTTACTACCGCGAGGCGCGTGACCGGCAGATCCAGGCCGTGGAGCTGGAATCCATGCTGCACCAGGCGCAGCTCGAGGCCCTGCGCAGCCAGCTGAATCCGCATTTCCTTTTCAATGCATTGCACTCGATGGCCGAGCTGGTGCACACGGATCCCAAGCTCGCCGAGCAATTGCTGGTGCGACTGGGCGAGCTGCTGCGACAGGTTCTGCAGTCCTCGAACCGGCAGGAAGTCACGCTGGCCGAAGAGCTCGAATTCATTCGCGGCTATGTCGACATCGAACAGATGCGCCTCGGTGACAGGCTGCACGTGAACTGGGACATCGCTTCGAATGCGCTGCAGGTGCGCGTGCCCAGCCTGGTGCTGCAGCCGCTGGTGGAAAACGCCGTTCAGCACGGCATCGCGGCCGCCGCGGGCCCGGGCACATTGAGCATCGCGGCGCGACTCGACGGCGAATTTCTGTTGCTCGAAGTTCGCGATAACGGTCCGGGGCTGGCACGGACCGCCGAGACTTCTCAGGGCATCGGGCTGGCGAACACCCGCGCGCGCCTGCGACGCCTGTACGGCGAGCGGCAGGGTTTCGAGCTGCAGGCCGGCGAGGGACTCACGGTTCGTCTGCGCATTCCGGTGTCCGGCGCATGACCCTGCGCGTGCTCATCGTCGACGACGAGCCGCTGGCGCGGCAGCGCCTGCAGCGAATCCTGCGCGCCGACGAGGAGCTCGAGTTGCTGACGCCCTGCGCCGAGGGGCGATCCGCCGTCGCCGCCATCCTGGAGCAAGAACCCGAGCTGCTGTTTCTCGACGTGCAGATGCCGGGCATGAGTGGCTTCGACGTGCTGGCCGCCGTGGGCGCGAAGCGCATGCCCGTGGTCATCTTCGTCACCGCGCACGATCGATTCGCGCTGCAGGCCTTCGAAGCCGAGGCCGTCGACTATCTGCTGAAACCCTTCGGCGCGGAGCGGGTTCACAAGGCGCTGGCCCGTGCGCGCGATTTCCTCGCCGGTGGCGCACGGCGTCGCATCGAGCAGCAGTACGCGGGCCTGCTGCGTGCCACCTCGGCCGCGCGCGAGACGCCCTGCATCCTGGTGAAAAAACGCGAGCGCGTCATCGTGCTGCGTCCCGAGGAAATCGATTTCGTCGAGGCCTACGGGGACTATGTGCGCCTGCGCGTCGGCGAAGAGTCGCACCTGCTGCGCGGCACGCTGAGCGACATGGAGCGCAAGCTCAAGGCCGAAGGCTTCGTGCGCATCCATCGCTCGCGGCTGGTGAACTGGCAGCGCGTGCGCGAGTTCGTCGCCGACCGGGAGCACGATCCCTTCGTGATGCTCAGGAGCGGCGTGCGTCTCGAGGCCAGCCCTGCCTACCTCAAGGATCTGCAGAAGCGCCTGCAGCCGGAGCGCTAGTCAGTCGCAGGATTCGCCGGGTTGGTCGCGCGCCGCGCCGGCTTGGTCGCAAAACCCTTTTGTCGCGCATTCGCGGCGCGCTGAATGCGCGCCATGAAAACACCGACATTCGTGACTCTCGCGATGATGCTGTGCTCGCTCTCGTCGCTGGGTACCTCGGACGCCGCGCAGCAGGATGCGGCGCCGGCCGCGATCAAGGCGCAGTCGCAGGCCTTCACGGCAGCGCTGGCCCAGGGCAACGCCGGCGAGGCGGCGCGCTACTTCACCACGGATTCACGGCTCAGCGTGCCGGGTATCGATGGCGTGCTCGCCGGTCGCGCGGCCATCGAGAAATTCTGGGCCTCGGCACTGGGTGGCGGTCTCAAGAGCCTGACGCTCACCGCCACCGAGATCGACGGAGGCGGCGACCTGCGTGTCGAGACCGGAACCTACAGTGCGCTTGGCGCAAACCAGGTCGAGCTCAGCCGCGGCCCGTACCTGCTGGTGTGGAAGCGCGAGGATGGCGCCTGGAAGATCCATCGCGACTTTGGCCATGTGGATGGCGCAATGACCGCGGCCGGCCCGTCCGCCGATCGCGTGGGCTTTCCCGCCGACTACGTGCGCAACCTGCGCAAGGTCAGCGACGCCGTCTTCAACGAGAAGTTTGGCGTGAGCACGGTATTCGCCAACGAGCTCGCCGCGTCCTCGTCCGGCTTCTCGCAGGCGCGCTATCCGAACGGCTCCGTGATCATGATGGAATTCGCCAAGCCGCAACGCGACGGCGAGGGCGAGCTGTTGCGGGATGCGCGCGGCACGCCGCTCAAGGGTGAAATCGAGCGCATCGACGTCATGCGTCGCGGTGACGGCTTCGGTGCGGCGTATGGCGAGAACCGCGCCGGCGAGTGGGAGTTCGCCAGCTATCGCCCCGATGGCAGCACGCTGACGTCGCCGGACAAGACCGCGCATTGCGCCGGTTGTCATCGCAACGCGGGAGCCGACAAGGATTTCGTATTCCGCACGCGCCCCTGGACGCCCGCGCACTGAGCTCCGTGTCAGTCCGAAGTCTTCGGCGGTGGTTTTTTCGGCGCAGGTTTCTTCACGGGCGGCGGCAGGAACAGTGCCGGGTCCACCATGGACCCGTTGAGCGAGACGCCCCAATGAAGATGCGGTCCGGTGACTCTGCCGGTGGCGCCCACTTCCCCCAGGATCTCACCTGGCCGGAGTTCCTGGCCCATCTCGACGCGGATTTTCGACAGATGGCAGTACATGGTCATCAGACCCTGACCATGGTCGATGACGACGTTGTTGCCATTGAAGAAGTAGCTGCCCACGTCGACGACGCGACCCGCCAGCGGAGCCTTGATGGGCGTGCCGGTGGGCGCGGCGATATCCATGCCGCTGTGCGGACTGCGCGATTCGCCATTGAACATGCGGCGCAGGCCGAATGAGCTGGAGCGGCGGCCCGGCACGGGCTGCGCGAGGCGCAGCGTGGATGGCGCATCGGGCGAGAAGCTGGTGAGCGCGGCGCGCACCTTTTCGCGTTCTTCGGCCACACGCGCCTCGTCTTCGGGCGACAGATTCACCTGGCTGGGCGGTACCTTGAGCTCCTGCACCGAATACTGCTTGGGCGCCACCTTGAATGGGATCTGCCGTGGGTTCGCGCCCGGCTGCTGCACGCTGAGCTGGTAGTCGCCGGGCTCGATGGAAAGCCCGATTCCCACAATGGCGAGCCATTCGCTCCCTTGCCGGGTCACCAGCACCGGCGTGTCGCCGAATTTGACCACCGGCCGCTCGTCCGGCGCACCGGGTAGCTTGAATGTGACCACGCCGCCGGGCACGGCCGCGACGCGTGGCGCAATGAACGAGGTCGTCGCGAGCGCCGGTGCGCCGGCCAGCAGCAGCGCCAGGCACCGCAGGTAGTTAGTCATCTTGTTCCCGTATGGCGCTGACCCTGGCGCGCAACCGTCCTTTCGACAGGCGGGCTTCGATTTCGGTTCCCACCGGGGCCTGGGCGGCGTCGCGCAGCAGCGCGCCATCGTCCACGCGGCTGACGACGGCGAAGCCGCGGCCGAGCGTCGCCAGCGGGCTCACGGCATCCAGTGTGCGGCTGGCCAGGGCCAGGCGTTGCTCGAGCGCATTGAGCTGCGCGCCGAGAGTTCCGACCAGCCGCTGGCGCAGCGTGGCCGCGTGCGCGCACAACGCCTCCAGCCGGTGACGCGGATTCTCGCGCCACAGCCGCGTACCGAGGGTCTCCAACTGCTGGCGCCGCGCCATGACCGATGCACGCAGCGCCAGGCGCAGGCGCTGTTCCAGGTCATCGAGCCGCTGCGCGTGCTGCAGCAGGCGCGCGCCGGGATGCGAGATCTGCAGCCGCTGGGTGAGCGCGCCGAGGCGCAGCAGCTGTGCGCGCAGATAGCGGCCCATGGCGCCGCCGAACCTGACGTTCAACAGCGCCAGCGCTTCCAGCCAGGTGGATTTGTCGGGTGTCGCGGCCAGCGCCGCGGCCGAGGGCGTGGGCGCGCGCAGATCGGCGACGAAGTCCGCAATGGTCACGTCCACTTCGTGACCGATTCCTGAAACCGTGGGCACCCGACAGGCGGCAATGGCGCGCGCCACGCGCTCATCGTTGAAGCACCAAAGATCCTCGAGCGAGCCGCCGCCGCGGGCCACGATCAATACGTCGCATTCGTTGCGGCGCGACGCGGTTTCGATGGCGCGCACGATTTCCGGTATGGCCGCCGCGCCCTGCACGGCGGTCGGATAAAGAAGTATCGGCGCCACGGGAAAGCGCGCGCGCAGCACTCTCAATATGTCGTGTATGGCCGCGCCCGTGGGCGAAGTGACTACGCCGATGCGGCGCGGCACCGCCGGCAGCGGACGCTTGCGCTCGGCAGCGAACAATCCTTCGGCCGCGAGCCTGGCCTTGAGCTTCTCGAACTCGCGTTTGAGCGCGCCTTCGCCGGCTTCCTCGAGATGCTCGACCAGCAGCTGGTATTCGCCGCGCGGTTCATAGAGCCCGACGCGCGCGCGGACCAGTACCGCCATGCCGTCCTTGGGGCGGAACCGCAGCAGTGAATTCCGCTGCCGCCACATCGCGCAGCGCACCTGGGCGCCGCTGTCCTTGAGCGAGAAATACCAATGCCCCGAGGCGGGTGCGGCGAAGTTCGAAAGCTCGCCCTCCAGCCACAGCAGGGGCAGGCCCGATTCCAGCAGCAGGCGCACTTCTTTATTGAGGCGCGAGACCGTGTACACGTCGCGCTCGGAGGCGGTTGGAAATAGCCCGGGAAATTGCGGAGTATTCACGCGGCGATTGTATGCCAGCGGGATGGTCTCGCCGCCATACTTGCGCAGCGAGGGAGGGGCGACGGCATGCGTACTGCGCTGGTTTTTTTCGTGATTGCGTCCGTGGCGCAGACAGCCGCCGCACCGGCGCCGGCGCCGGGTGCCAGTACGGCGCTGACGATGCCGAGAATGCTGAGTCTTGCACCGCTGCCGCGGGCGGAATTCATTCGCGAATGGGACAGGCTGCGCGACGCGGAGCTCGCCCGTATCGGATCGGATCGCAACGTGGCGGACGCTCGCCTGCGGCTCGCCTTTCAGCACGCGCAGGGACGCGTGATGTACCCGTTCTTTCATTGGCGCGAAACGGACGCTGCCTCGATCGAGCCGGATCCCGCGCTCGCGCAGGTGATCTCGAAGCTGCCGGCAATCGACGCGCGGATCTGGGAATTCCGCGAAGTGCGCGAATACCTCGATGCCCGTCTGCACGAGCTGGCACGCCAGCACCTCGCCAGCGATCCGGACCTGGCACGCGGTGACGCGCGTTGGCTGCGCGCCGAGCTGCGCTCGCTCGATGCGCTGCTGGGCTCACGCGAGTTGTGGATGCGCAAGGCAACCGAGCTGCTGGCCAAACACATCGATGACGACGGCGCGTACGGTATCGACGAGCCCATGGGCTGGTGGCTGGCGCGTTCTCCGCCCGCCGAGAGCGTACGCAAGATCAACGACGCCATCGCGGCGGATCGCGCGCATCTGCGCGGCGTCCGCAGCGTGCGTTATCGCGAGGTGGGAGGCACGCCGCTGTTTCTCCACATTCTCGAGCCTGCGCAGCCGCGCGCCAGCCCGCGGCCCGCGATGCTCTGGTTGCATGGCGGCTCGGCAACCGAAGGCACCTGGTGGCACTCGCCGGTCACGACCCAGGCATTGCTCGACGGCGGCGTGGTCGTGGTCGCGGTGGATCTCACCACGGGCAATCGCTTCGATCGCGATTCCGACCAGATCACCGATTCGAGCGAGGCATTCGACTACGTCACCGGGCATGCGGCGGAGCTCGAGATCGACCCGCGAAAGATTGGCGCCGCCGGGTTTTCCTCGGGCGCCTCGCTGGCACTGTTGTTAGCCACGCGCGGCGCGGCTCCCACGGCGATGGGCAGCGGGCTTGCGCCGCGCTTTCCGCGACCCGCCGCCGCCATCGTCAGCGGTGCCTGCGCCGATCCGCTGAGCCGGAACGAGGACGGCTACTTCAGGAAGACCATGGGCAAGCTGGGGGACCCCGCGGACTTCTCACCCTATGCACAATTGCGTGTCGGACTGCCGCCGTTGCTGGCCGTCCATGCCACGGGCGACGAATTCTGTTCGATCGCCGACATGACGAAATTCGTGGAGCGTTCGCGCTCACTCGGAAATCAAGTCACCTTGGTAAATGTCGAAGGCGCAAGCCATTTTTTCGGCTTCTATCACGAGGCCGGCCGGCAGCAGCAGCGCGCGGCCATCGCCGAGGCCTTGAGTCGCTGGGGCTGGTAGTTCTCCGGGTTTACCGCTGCGGGGTACCTGCGTACAATCCCGCATCGTCGGCTACCCCCCGAACACCCCATGCGAATTCTCGAAGAAGCGTTGACCTTCGACGACGTTCTTTTAGTTCCGGCTTACTCGGAAATCCTGCCCCGCGAAGTCGATCTCGGGCACCCGCCTCACCGAGGCCATCAAGCTCAATCTGCCGCTGGTGTCCGCCGCCATGGACACCGTCACCGAGGCCCGCCTCGCCATCACCATGGCCCAGGAAGGCGGCATCGGCATCGTCCACAAGTCGCATGACCATCGAGGGCCAGGCGGCCGAAGTGGCGCGCGTCAAGAAGTTCGAGAGCGGCGTGATCCGCGACCCGATCACCGTCGCCGCCCGACATGACCATCCGCCAGGTCATCGAGCTGACCAGGTCCAAGGGCATCTCCGGCGTGCCGGTGGTGCAGGGCCCGAAGGTCGTCGGCATCGTCACGCATCGCGACCTGCGCTTCGAAGTGAAGCTCGATGCGCCGGTGTCGTCGGTCATGACGCCGAAAGAGCGGCTGGTCACCGTGCGCGAAAACGCGCCGAAGGACGAAGTCCTGCTGCTGCTGCACAAGCACCGCATCGAAAAGGTGCTGGTGGTGAACGGCAACGAAGAACTGCGCGGCATGATCACCGTGAAGGACTTCCAGAAGGCCACGGAATTCCCGCGCGCCTGCAAGGATCCGTCGGGCCGCCTGCGCGTCGGCGCGGCGGTGGGCACGGCGCCGGACACGCTCGATCGCGTCGCGGCGCTGCGCGAAGCCGGCGTGGACGTGGTCGTGGTCGACACCGCGCATGGCCACTCCAAGGGCGTGCTCGACATGATCGCGCGCATCAAGGCCAAGTGGGGCGACCTGCAGGTCATCGGCGGCAACGTCGCCACGGCCGATGCGGCGCGCGACCTGGTGAAGGCCGGCGTCGACGGCATCAAGGTGGGCATCGGCCCGGGCTCGATCTGCACCACGCGTATCGTCGCGGGTGTCGGCGTGCCGCAGATTTCCGCCGTGTCCAACGTGGCGGGCGCGGTCGAGAACCAGGTTCCGGTGATCGCCGACGGCGGCATCCGTTTCTCCGGCGACATCGCCAAGGCGATCGTCGCCGGCGCGGACTGCGTGATGATCGGCGGCCTGTTCGCCGGCACCGAGGAATCGCCGGGCGACGTCGAGCTGTACCAGGGCGCGTCGTACAAGGCCTATCGCGGCATGGGTTCGCTGGGCGCCATGAGCGAGCGCCACGGCTCGGCCGACCGCTATTTCCAGGACACCGCGGCGGAGCTCGAAAAGCTCGTGCCCGAAGGCGTCGAGGGCCGCGTGCCGTACAAGGGCAGCCTGGTCTCCATCCTGCACCAGCTCGCCGGCGGCCTGCGCGCCGCCATGGGCTACACCGGCAGCACGAGCATCGTCCGAATGCGCACCAACCCGAAGTTCGTGCGCGTCACCGGCGCCGGCATGCGCGAGAGCCACGTGCACGACGTGCAGATCACCAAAGAAGCGCCTAACTACCGTGTGTCCTGATGGAGTTTCGCATGAGGAAGCAATGAACGTCGCGACGAGTCCGATGCCAAGTCCACAGACCGACATCCACTCCTCGCGCGTCCTGATCCTCGACTTCGGCGCGCAATACACCCAGCTCATCGCGCGCCGCGTGCGCGAGCACGGCGTGTACTGCGAGATCCTGCCCTGGGACATCACCAACGACGACGTCCGCAAGTGGAAGCCCAAGGGCATCATCCTCTCGGGCGGGCCCGAGTCGGTCACGGACAGCGAGCCGCCGCGCGCGCCGCAGGTGGTGTTCGAGCTCGGCGTGCCCGTGCTCGGCATCTGCTACGGCATGCAGACCATGGCGCAGCAGCTCGGCGGCAAGGTGCTGCCCAGCAATCACCGCGAGTTCGGCTACGCCGAAGTCACCGCCACCGCGCCGAACAAGCTGCTCGATGGCCTCTCCGACCGCAAGCGACGCGCAGGGCCGCGCCGTGCTCGACGTGTGGATGAGCCACGGCGATCGCGTCGAGTCGCTGCCGCCGGGCTTCACGGCCGTCGCGCAGCAGCGCCAACGCGCCGCTCGCCGCCATGGTCGACGAGTCGCGGCGGTTCTACGCCGTGCAGTTCCATCCCGAAGTCACGCACACGCTGCAGGGCAAGCAGCTGCTCGAGCGCTTCGTGCGCGAGATCTGCGGCTGCGAGCCGCTGTGGAGCGTCGGCAACATCATCGAAGACGCCATCGCGCGCGTGCGCGCGCAGGTGGGCAAGGGCAAGGTGCTGCTCGGCCTTTCGGGCGGCGTCGATTCCTCGGTGGTCGCGGCGCTGCTGCACAAGGCCATCGGCGACCAGCTCGCCTGCGTGTTCGTCGATCACGGCCTCATGCGCCTCAACGAAGGCGACCAGGTCATGAAGATCTTCGCCGACAACCTCGGCGTGAAGGTCATCCGCGTCGATGCCGAGGCGCGCTTCCTCGACGCGCTGCGCGGCGAGACCGACCCCGAGAAGAAGCGCAAGATCATCGGCGGCCTGTTCGTGAAGGTGTTCGACGAAGAGGCGCACAAGCTCACAGGGCGTCGACTGGCTGGCGCAGGGCACCATCTACCCGGACGTCATCGAGTCCGCCGGCACCAAGACCGGCAAGGCGCACGTCATCAAGTCGCACCACAACGTGGGCGGCCTGCCGGCGAACATGCGCATGAAGCTCGTCGAGCCGCTGCGCGAGCTGTTCAAGGACGAAGTGCGCAGGCTCGGCGTGGAGCTCGGCCTGCCGCGCGAGATGGTGTACCGCCATCCGTTCCCGGGCCCGGGCCTCGGCGTGCGCATCCTCGGCGAAGTGCGCAAGGACTACGCGGACCTGCTGCGCCAGGCCGACGCACATCTTCATCGAAGAGCTGCGCCGGCACGATCTGTACGACAAGACCTCGCAGGCGTTCGCGGTGTTCCTGCCGGTGCGCTCGGTGGGCGTCATGGGCGATGGCCGCCGCTACGACTACGTGGTCGCGCTTGCGCGCCGTGGAGACCGTCGACTTCATGACCGCGCACTGGGCGCGCCTGCCGTACGACTTCCTCGACATCTGCTCGCGCCGCATCGTGAACGAAGTGAAGGGCATCTCGCGCGTGGTGTACGACATCTCGGGAAAGCCGCCGGCCACGATCGAGTGGGAGTGAGGCATGAGGCGACGCGTCGGCACAGCCCGCATCGTGCGTGAGGTCAGCGACCCGCTATTTTCGTGCGGATCGAATAGAGAGACGTTCGCGCCGCGATAAACAGCGTGCGCCGGTCGGCGCCGCCGAATGCCAGACTGCCGGGCCGTTCGGGAATTTCGAGGACGCCCAACGGCTTCCCCTTTTGATCGTAGATCCAGACCTGATCGCCTGCGATGTACACGTTGCCGGCAACATCCGTGACGACCGATGTGCCGCCGCGCTCGTTGAAGACGGCGCTGCTGAGCTTGCCGTCCGCCTCCAGTGTCACGAGGTAGGTTCGGCCATCATCCTCGCTGGTCAGGTAGTGAGACGTGCCCGGCACGAAGGGCAGCGAGCTGCGAGCTCTGCAGATTGGGCCGCCATGTGCCACCGGCCATGATCGCGGTGCGGCTATCCGGCGCGTAGTAGTAGCCGCGATGCTCGTTCGGCACGACGCTCACGATCGCCGTATTGCTTCGCGGCCGGTACACGTAACCGCGCCGTTCCATCATGTCCTGCATCACGGAGAACTGGTTGTGGAGGCCCACCGGTAACAACAGTGTCGTCTGCGGCAATGGCTCGGCCGTTTCCGTGACGAGCTCGGCGGGGCCGGGCGCGGACGAGCTCAGCCGATAGACGGCGCGCTCGTTCGCGATCGCCAGCAGAGTGGCGGGCGCGACGAAACCCAGCACCTGTGGCTGGCCCCGGATCTCGGCCAGCACCTCGGCGGTACGGGTTGCGCCGTTCCATCGGTAGATTTTTCCTTTCGCGGCATCGGTGAAGAATGCGGTGCCGGCTTCGTCGACCGTCAGGCCCGAAGCATTGCTGAAACCGCTCTTCAGCTGCTTCAATGTCGTGCCATCTCCGAATATCGACGCCGGCGGGGACGAGGCACCTCGTGGCCTCGATCCTGCATTCACCGTGAAGCGCGTGAAGAAATGTGAACGCACGAAGGCGCCATTGGCTTCGTTGTAGACCGCGTTGTCGAATGCGAGCCGCGTCTGGCTGAACACTTTCATGTTTTCGAAAGCGATGTCGTCGGAGCGACGCACGACGATCGCATAGGTCTTCGGCAGCACGTTGCGCGACACGCGATACATGTACGTGTTCGCGAACAGCAATTCCGCGGAATCCTCGATGTCGATCGCATACGCGTTGGCGCCTGCGGGATTCTCCTCTTCGGTCTGGAACGCGTACATTTCCCAGTTGCGCACCTTGTGGAATTCCGACTCCACGCGAAAGTGATGCTCGACCGACATCTGGTAGATCTTCCCGGGCGTGTCGGTGTTCTCCACGCGAAGGCCGATCCTCGCGTTGATGCCGTGCGGCCAGTTGTTGCGGAAGATGCCGCCGCCGCCATTGGTGATCAGCAAATCAGCGGCCGCGGGCGAAAACTCGAAGTTCGGCCGAACGGTCGGCGCGCCCCCCGCAGACGATGCAGTCGGGCGGCGGGGAAAGCCGAACCCGCGAAAGCCGGAACCGAAAAACCGCTGACCTGGAAAGGAAACGTCGTCCAGGAACGAGTTCTTTCCCGCCATCCAGATCACCGCCGCGGCCCGCGGATTGAAAGTGCCGGTGGTGATGGAGATCGCACGAACGAAGTTTCGACCGTCCCTGGGCGCGACGATGATCCCTACGGGCGCCCCGTCGCCGCCGAAGGCGGGTGAACGATCGAGCAGCGAAATCTGGGTCGTGGCGGGATTGAGCCCGATCAACGCGGTATCGGGCTTGAGCGCCAGCGGGCGGCTCACGCGGTAGGTGCCGCTCGGAAAGAACAACACCGCGTGTTTTTCGATGGCTGCGAGCAATGCGTCGGTGTCGTCGGTCTGGCCATCACCCTTGGCGCCCAACGAACGGACATTCACCCAGTCGCGCATGGCAGGGGTCGGGGGAATGTCCGTCGCGGGCGGCTGCGCCGGCGTGGCGAGCGCGCGTGCCTTGTGGCTGGTCGCGATGCCGTTCTCGCGGCCATCCGCCCCGATCATCAGCCCCTGCGAAAAGCGATCCACCACGTAGTGGCGGGCGGGTGCCTCGAGGGAATTCTCGCCAACAAAAAAATGCGGCACATCACTGCATGCCGTGTTGACCAGCGTCACCGCGGAGTGCGAATTCCGGGCATTGCCCGCCACGAAAGCGGCATCGCGTATGTTTTGCATCCGCAGATCCCGGCCATAAAGCTGCTCCACTTCTCCGGGCGAGATCTGCAGCGCCACCGGCATGTTCGAAAAGCTCACGCGGATCAGCGTGAAGCCGGCTTCCTGCGTTTTGATGGCCGCCGCCCGCTGGCCTTCGAAACTGGAATCCATCAGCAGGAACTGCCACACGGGGGCGGTGCGCTTCGTGATGATGCCGTAGTCCCCGCCCTGGACATGGATGTCGCTGGCCTGGTTGCCGATATCCTCGACCGCCGCGCGCGCCGATCCGACCCGGAAATTCATGTGGGTGAGCTCGCTGTGCTGCGCGACATGGAAGCGCACCGCGATGGCCGCGGGGTTTCCATCCTGCAACTCGAAATCGATGTTGCTCATGCCACTGAAGAACGTGAACTCGGTGGCATCGACGATCGGCCCGCCGGCTTCAGGGCGATTGTCGGCGAAGTGGACCATGTAGCGGCCGGTGCCTTCCTGGAATCCCGGCGTGTCGCGAGCAAGCACGAAGACGGGTCGCGTGGCTCCGTAGCCGAGAAGACGGATGCCCTGCCAGACGTAGACCGTCTTGCCCAGGCGATATCGACCCTCGGGAATCAGCAACACGCCGGCCCCGGTGGTTTCCTGCACCCGGTCGATGGCTCGTTGAAGCGCGTCTGAATCATCACCGATTCCGTCTGCATGCGCACCGAATGCCTGCTGGGTGAAATCCACCGCGCGCGGATCGTCCGGTCGAACCGGGTAGAACGACCCGGCGTGAACGGTACCGGACAAGAAGAAGACGGCCGCGATGAGAGCCATCAACGAAGTGCATGGGCAGCACTCTTGCTTGAAGAGAAGTTTCACGGGAGAGGTGGTTCCGGTTGGTCAAACAACGGGCACGGGATGCGGCTTTACCCGCGCGAGAATATCGCGCCCCGGCAGGTGTCGCGCGACATGGTGTATCGGCACCACCATCGAGTGGGAGTGAGGGCCCGCCTGAACTCAGTACAGCCAGGCCGCGCCGCGCTCGGGCGTCGAGGTGTCAGTCGGGTCGCCGTCGATGCCGCTGGCGGCGCTCGCATCGTCAAACGCGCCGACGGCCAGGATGCGGCCGCGATCACCGAGTGCGAGCACCGTCCCAAACGCCTGATCTCTCTGTAAGGCGGGCTTCAGGATGCGGCGCAGGGTCCAGCCGAAGCTCCTGCGCTCGTAGACGAAGACGGCGCCGCTGTGCACCGTGCCGTTGTGCTGAGTGCCCGGATATACGATGCCAGTGTCCGACAGTGTGTCGTAGTAGTCGCCGCCGGCGACGATCGCGCCGTCCCGGCTGATCGCCAGGTTCGCGCCAAGATAGTTTTCCCTTCCCGTGGTGAACTCCCCGTCCTGGATCCACGTTCCGGCGCTCCAATCGAATACGCGAGTGAAGTTATTCTGATGGCGGACCACGAAGCGCGCGCCATCGTAGGTCGAGTCCACGAAGGTGGCGCCCGCGAACGGCACTTCTCCATCGGGCTCCCAGGCCGGGGCGCGAAACACCTGGACCATCCCGCCCACGTAGTTCGAATCCGTACAGGTACGGAACAGCGTCTGGCCGTCGCCGCTCAGCGAGACGGAGTAACACTGGTTATTGGGGCCTTGCGGGATGGGCAAGGTGCGGACGAACTGCCATCCCGCAGCGTCTTTCCGGTAGACCTCAGTGGTGCCTCGGCGGAACTCACCTGAAGCATCGAGTTTGTGCGTGATAGCCGTCGTGACGATACGACCTCATCGGCGCTGAAGCATATCGCAAGCCCTGGACGCATCCCGATGCGCGCTCTGTCGGACCTATAGATAGAGTCGCCGGCCTACTGTTCAAACACCCCGTAAGGCATCGAACGCGCGCGGCTAACCGTTGCACAGTCGCGTATAGCGAGGCCGCGAGTCTGCGCGCTACGTCGGCGGGCAAGTAACGAATGTGAACGCCGGCAGACATCGAGCTGCCTCCAGCGGTGTCCACTGACAGGCTGGCCATGTGCCGACGCCGGTCGAAAGGTGATGTGGACACGTTCAGCGTCTGCACGCGGTCGCGCGGCACGATCGTCAAGCCGGCGCGTCAGCCAGCCGGACTGGAACAGCAACACGTCCCGCTCCAGCGCCCAGCGCGTGTACTTCACGTACAGATGCGCATGCATCCACGCGAGCGCAACTACTATCGGAACGCCGAAAACGGCGGCCTCACGCAGGTACCACCAACTCGGTCCCGCAATGATCAGAAGTGACACCAGGACGCTGCGACGGAACAGGCGCGAGCGCGCGCCCGGCGCGAGCGGTTGCCAGTCCGGCGGCGCGACGGGATCGAAGATGGGCAGCGCTGAGGCAATCAATGCCGGCGCCGCTGCCGGGGGACAGACCGGCGCCAGCCAGCGCGTTTTCATTCGCCCTGAGTCGCCCTGTTCCGCTTCGGCGCCACTGTCGCCCGCAAGATCGACGTCCAGCGACACTCTGCCAAACAGCCGGTGCAGCAGCGACTCCGACTGATGCACCGCTTGAATCCGGCGTGTCCGCAGCGTGAGAGCGACTCTCGTCAATAGCCCATAGCGCGCACGAAGATCCCCGTCGTGTCGCGTGAGCGTGAAATCGTGCAGAGTGATCAGCGCGAGCACGACGGAAAGGATACGCACGGCAATCAGTGCCGAGATGATCACAAACAAGGCGAGCATGATCTGCATCGCCACCCCGAGCCCTTCGACGCCCGCGAGCGCCGAAGAGTGCAGCCAATTCTCGATGGTCTCGCGATTCACGCGGAAGAAGCCCGCTTGCTGCAACAAGCCGGCGCCGGCAGCAACCAGGATCAGGCCGCGGTTATCGATCAGCCCGTAGCGCACCAGTTCCATCGGCGGCAGATAGAGCAGCTGTGGCTCCTCGGGCGCTTTCGCCGTTTGCGCGGTGGGTCGCGTATCGGCGAACACCCGTTGGCGCATCTCCTGTACCGCACCCAGATCCAGCACGCTGATGAGCGCTTCGGGCTTGCCGCCTGTGGAGGTCTGCACGCGCACCTGTGCGACGTTCAGCAGCCGATGCAGCAGGCCGCGCTCGGTGTCGATGTTCTCGACGCGCTGGTATTCGATCTGCCGCACGTTTCGGAATATCAGCCCTTCGCGAATGATCAGGCCGCGCGGGCCAAATCCGTAGCGATAGGTCCATTGATGCCACAAGGCGCGTATGAGCATCGCGCCAGCGAATATCGTGATGACGAGAGGCGTGCCGAACCATTCGTCGTCGCGGCGTGCACCGAATACCAGAAGCGCAATGAGCGGCAGGATCAATTGCCGCACCGAGCCCGTCAGCGCGAACAGCCAGGATGACCGATGCAATCGCAGCGACGGCTGGAAATCCGCCTCGCCGGCTTCAGACGCCACTGTTGTCAGTCTCTGCGAGCAACGCGTCGCGCAATGCGATCGCTTCCGCGTGCGCGAGACCGGGTAATTCGATCTTCGTATAGCGGCTGCCGGCCGTGTACAGCTTCAACGTGCCGACTCCGAAGCGCCGCTGCAGCGGCCCCTGCGAGACATCCGTGTGCTGGATGCGTGCTCGCGGCACCGCGATCCTCGATCTCCAGAAGATGCCGCGCTCGATGGCAATGCCAGACCCATCGATGCCGAAGCGCAGGCGCCGGTAATACGCCTCCGGCCAAACCCAGCTGAGCGTGAAGCCGACAGCAACAAAGAGCAGTGGCGCGAACAGTCCGAGCTCGCGGAATCGGGCAACGAGGCCGAATGCCAGGACGCCGGCAATCAGGGTCGTCAGCACGCCTTGCCAGCGCCATACGCTCATCGTTGCACGGTCGACCTGAGTTGTTTCCATGATCGATTGTAGAGCAGACAAATGCGGAGGTGATCGCCCTTGGTCGATACCCCTTGTCTCAGCTATCGAGTAGCATGCCGCCCGCATGAAAACCCCTCCCGGCCTGCAGCCGCTGATCGATGACGGCGTCATCGACGAAGTCCTCCGCTCACTCAAATCCGGCAAGGAAGCCACGGTCTACACCGTGCGAACCGGCACGCAGGTCCGCTGCGCCAAGGTGTATCGCGACATGGGACAGCGCAGCTTCCAGAAGCGGGCGCAGTACCAGGAGGGGCGCAAGGTGCGCGGCAGCCGGCAGGCGCGCGCCATGGCGAAGAGCACGCGCTTCGGCCGCAAGGAAGCCGAGTCCGCGTGGAAGAACACCGAGGTGGATGCGCTCTACAAGCTCGTCGAGGCGGGCGTGCGCGTACCGAAACCTTTCGGTTACTTCAATGACACGCTCGTGATGGAACTGGTGACCGATGCCGCGGGCGATCCAGCGCCGCGACTGAGCGAGGTGGACCTGACACGGGAGGTCGCGCGCGAGTACCACGCTTTTCTGATCCGCCAGGTGGTGCGCATGTTGAGCATCGGCCTCATCCACGGCGACCTGTCGGAGTTCAATGTGTTGGTGGATGCGGACGGCCCGGTGATCATCGATTTGCCGCAGGCGGTGAATGCGGCAGGGAACAACGGCGCGTTCGCGATGCTCGAGCGGGATGTGAACAATTTGCGCGGCACGCTCGGGCGGTTCGCGCCGGAGTTGCTGGAGACCGAGTATGCGCGCGAGATTTGGGCGCTGTTCGAGGCGGGGCATCTGAAGCCCGAGAGCAAGCTCACGGGGGTGTTTGTGCGGGAAGAGGGCATCGTCGACCCGACCAACGTGATGGACGTCATCGAGGATGCGCGCGAGGAAAACATACGTCGTGAGTTGGGGCGGGTGGGGTAAGGCTGCAAAGCTTCCTGCCACCCGGCACGCGTCCGCTCTTCTCGGCCGAGCGCATCATGGGCGACTTGCGCAAGTCGCGAACGCGTTCACGATGCGTCCCCTCCAAGTGACATAAAATGGCGCCTCGCCAATTCCGGAGACGTTCGTGATTCGCATCCTGCTGGTCCTCGTAGTGCTGATCTCGGCGGGATGTGCGACGACCGGCGGCGCCGCCGAGGAAACCGATCCGACGGTGTTCGACGCAGTCCCCGAAGCCCCGGCCGAAGTGGCCGCTTCGGTCGTGGCCGAAGACCCGAAACAGCCGGAAGAATCGAAGCAGCAGGAAGGCGAGGTCCCGCTTCCCGTTGCCGAGACCGAGCAGCCCGAAGACGGCGTGGCCGAAGTCGTCGTCCAGGGTCGCATTCGTCACCGTCACGAGGCGATCCACGACCTGGTCACCGAAGGTCAGGCGCTTCTCCAGGACGTCGATCTCCAATATGTGCTGACCGGAAAGGGCAAGCGCCAGACGCTGCGTGGGCGGCCCGTCGCCTTCGCGCTGTGGAGCGAGGCCAAGGAGCAGTGGACCGTTGCCCATCTCGAGCTTCCGCGTCCGCCCATCAAGTGGAAACCCGGCAGGAAGCCCCTGAAGTTTCTCAACCTCACGCCGGGTATCGAGGCGCGGCACGTGAAGGGCACCGGCGCCGAGCGGTTGATGTTCTCTTTCTCCGCCGATGGCGAACCCTTGAAGGTCTACGGGCGCAAGTTCCCGGTATTCGACAACAAGCTCGTCAAACGCAGGCAGTGGGCTGCCGTCGTCCAGACCGCGAAACCCATCGTCTATCTACCCTTCACCGAGGACACCTTCGATCCGGGCTTCGTCAGCGGCGGCAAGGAATTCCTGGTCGCCACGGCCGGCGAGGCGCTCGAGGAGCTGCGTCTCGCGAAGGTACCGAGCAGGGCATTTCCGGGCGAGCTGCTCGCCGATGCCATTCCTCCGCAGGTGGTCACGACACTCGCCGTCATCGAGCAGACCGATGACCGGGACTACGTCGAGAAACAGGCGCTCGCCTTCGATGAGGTGCTGAGCCAGTACGGCCTCAAGCAGGAAGAGGCATATCGGTACAGCGTCTCGAGCGCGAAAGCGCTGGGGCCCATGCAGTTCACGAATCGCAGGGGCAATGGCACGTACTGCGGCGGTAGTGCGGCGCTGCCCGGGCGCAAGGCTCGACCCCGTCTTCGAGAGCGGCGCGACCAATCTGCTGAACGCCATGAAGGCGGCGATCTGTTTGCTGGATATGGAGCTTGCGCAGATGCGGACGGACATTCGCGACGCGTATCGGAACAACCCGGTCGTGCTCGGAATCTTTCCCGTTGCCGCCTACAACGGCGGACCGCGAAACGTCACCAAGCTCCACCGTGTGCTGACCAGGATGAAGGTCCAGCTCGACGAGCTGAGCCGCCCGCATGCGCAGACCCACCGACTACCCGGTGAAATGTCCCTGCGTCTGGAAGTCGGAAGGTACGGCGGCGCGTCCGGTGGCCATCCCGAGATACAACAACGAGAACCGCTGGTACATCGAAAAGTACCAGAGCATCGTGAGCCTGTTCGAGTGACCGCCGCAGCGTAGACTAAGGCCGCCGCAACCTTCGAACGACAACAATTGCGCTGCCGGTAAAAGGGGAACTGAGTGGAAGCCATTTCGCGGGTGCTCTTTGGCCTTTTTGGCCTGGCGGTGCTCATCGGCATCGCGTGGCTGGCCTCGAACAACAAACGCCGTGTCGACTGGAGGCTGGTCGCCACCGGCATCGGCCTGCAGATCGGCTTCGCCGCGCTGGTGCTGCTGGTGCCGGGCGGCAAGGAAGTATTCGATGCCATCGGTCGCGGCTTCGTGAGAGTGCTGAGCTTCGTCGGCGAAGGCAGCCGGTTCATCTTCGGCAGCCTGATGGATGAAAAGACCTTCGGCTTCATTTTCGCCTTCCAGGTTCTTCCGACTATTGTCTTTTTTGCCGCGCTGATGGGCGTGCTCTATCACCTGGGCGTGATGCAGGCGGTGGTGCGCGCCATGGCGTGGGGCATCACCAAGGTCATGCGAGTCTCCGGCGCGGAGACCACCAGCGTGTGCGCCAGCGTCTTCATCGGCCAGACGGAAGCGCCGCTGACCGTGCGCCCGTACATTTCGAAGATGACCGAATCGGAGCTGATCACGATGATGATCGGCGGCATGGCGCACATCGCCGGCGGCGTGCTCGCGGCTTATGTTGGCATGCTCGGCGGCGGCGACCCGGTGCAGCAGGTGTTCTACGCCAAGCACCTGCTCGCGGCCTCCATCATGGCCGCGCCGGCGACGCTGGTGATCGCCAAGATCCTGATCCCGGAAACCGGTGAGCCGCTCACCCGCGGCACGGTCAAGATGGAAGTGGAGAAGACCACCGCCAACGTCATCGACGCGGCGGCATCCGGTGCCGGCGACGGGTGGCGCCTGGCGCTGAACATCGGCGCAATGCTGCTGGCCTTCATCGCGTTGATCGCGCTGCTCAACTGGCCGCTGACCTGGCTGGGCGAAGTCACGGGCATCGCGGCCGCCATCGGCAAGCCCACCGACCTGGCCACCATCTTCGGCTACGTGCTCGCGCCGCTGGCCTGGGTGATCGGCACGCCGTGGGAGGACGCGCAGGTGGTCGGCAGCCTGATCGGCCAGAAGATCGTCATCAATGAGTTCGTCGCGTACCTGCAGCTGGGCGAGATCGTCAACGGGAACGTCGCCGGAGTGACGCTGACCGAACAGGGACGGCTGATCGCGACCTACGCGCTCTGCGGCTTCGCCAATTTCAGTTCGATCGCGATCCAGATCGGCGGCATCGGCGGCCTCGCGCCGGAACGTCGCCAGGACCTGGCGCGCTTTGGCCTGCGTGCGGTGCTCGGCGGTTCGATCGCGACGTTCATGACCGCGACCATCGCCGGGGTGCTGACCGGGTTCGGCAGCTGAGCGCATGACCTCGGACTGGGCGCGGCTGCTGAGCCAGCGACCGCTGCGCACGCAATCGGACCGCGATCTCGCGACGAACTTCGAACGCGCGCTCGCCGATTGCGACGGTGTCGCTGGCGCGCAGTACATCCACGAACGCTGGATGCGCGGCCACATGCCGGAGCGCATCGAGACTGCCCTGGATCGCTTGTGGAAGCGTGCCGCCGCATCGATCCCCGACTGGCTTCCCATGCGCTACATCAGCTGGCTGCCCACCGCGTACGAAGTCGCCGCGCGTTTCACCGCCAGCGGCAGCGGCCGTTCGAACATCTATCTAATCCTGCTGGATTATTCCGATCGGCGCGGCGATGACCACGGCGTGTATGTCGGCATGAGTCGATATCCGCCCGCGCAACGCTTCGATCAGCACAAGGCCGGCATCCGCGCCGCCGGCAGTGTGCTGAAGCGCGGCATCGAAGCGCTGACCGGTCCGACGCTCCACCTGCAACACATCAAGCGCAGCGAAGCGGCGCGCATCGAAGCGGCCCTTGCAGCTGCGCTCGCAGATGCGGGCATCCGCGTCGAGGGCGGACACTGAGGCTCGCTCCTGGTACTACCCGCGCTCCAGCACGGCTAGATGGTTCACAGCGCGACCGCGGAGCATCGAAAGGAGGCCGCCACCCAGATATCCCATCCAGTAGTTGAGGCACACGAATGTTGGCGCCTCGCCCGGCTTGATCCGTCGAAAGCCCCAACGGGCGTAGTAGTCCTCATGCGCTCGCCCGGTGATGATGAGGACGCGGCCTGTGGCGCCAGCCAGGCACCTTTCAATCATTTGCGCCGCGACGCCTCGGTGGCGGAATGCAGGGGCGACGACCAGACTGCCCAGTTCTTTCGATCCGTCTGGATGATTGCGCAGCTGCACCGCGCCGACAATTTCTCCATGTTCGTCGGCGACGATGAATTTCGGCCAGTTGAGGCCCGTCGGTTTGATTCGCTCGGCACGGGCAAGGGAAAGGATGTGCGGTTGGTCCTGGGCCGTTGCTGGGCGGATCAACACGGTCTTGCGCCTCGCATGAAGTTTTTCCGGAGTTATTTTGTGTGGTTCACTTAAGTCCCAGCCGGCGACATTTCGGTTCCGCTCCCGCCGGCGGAATTCCCGAGTCGATCCAGCTCGCGCCGAATCAGCTTGGCTTCGGCGACGGATTTCGCGAGCGCGATGGCACGGTTCAGCGCTTCCCGCGCTTCGTCAAGTCTATCCAGCTCCTTGAGCAGGGTGCCGCGCAGCCCGTGAAAATAGAAGTAAGCATCGAGCTCGCTTTTCAGCGGCTCGATCATCTCCAGTGCAGGCTCGGGACCTTGCAGCTTCCAGACCGCGACGGCCCGATTGAGCGTCACCACGGGCGAAGGCTGCAGGGTTTCGAGCGCTTGGTATAGCGAGTCGATCTGTTTCCACGCCGTGTCTTCGGGCCTTGGCGCGTGCAGATGTAGCGCCGCAATGGCCGCCTGGAGTTGATAGGGCCCCGGGCTTTGGTAGACGGCGGCCCTTTCCAATAGCAGCCGGCCTTCATCGATGTGCGTCCGATTCCAGAGGCTCCGATCCTGCTCCTCGAGCAACACGATCTCGCCATTCGCGTCGAAGCGTGCCGGCGCGCGGGATTGCTGAAACAACATCAAGGCCAGCAGTCCGAAAACTTCCGGATCGGTTGGAAAGAGACTCAACAGCAACCGCCCCAGCCGAATGGCTTCATGCGCAAGGGGTTCGCGCGCGGCGGCGGAGTCCGGGGCGCTTCCGTACCCTTCATTGAAGATGAGATAGATCATCGTCGAGACGGTCGCGAGTCGCGCGCGCCGCTCGTCGGCACCGGGTGTCTCGAATTCGACGCCGACCTTCGCGATGGTCCGCTTGGCGCGGGTAATGCGCTGCTCCATCGCGTCGGGAGACACCAGGAATGCATTCGCAATCTGCTCAACGGTGAGGCCGGACACGATGCGAAGCGCGAGGGCAATTTGCTGGGTCGCCGGCAGGGTGGGGTGCCCGCACACGAACATCAGCCGCAGGATGTCGTCTCGATAGTGGCTCTCGTCGAGGCCTTCCGGGGTCGAGTCGTTGCCGGAATCCGTGAGGGCATCAGCGTCAGGCAGGGATTCCATGCAGCGGTCGCGGCGCTTGTGGTCCAGGGCCGCATTGCGCCCGACCGTGATGAGCCAGGCCGTCGGGTCGTCGGGAAAGCCTTTTTGCGGCCAGGTCTGCAGCGCCCGGAGGCACGCCTCCTGGAAGAACTCCTCGGCGGTGTCCAGATCGCGGAAATACCGCAGAAGGGCGGCAACGACCTTCGGCCGCGCCCCGGAAAGCGCGACGTCGATGTGCGCGGGATCGTGCATCTGGTGTCGAGGACGATCGGGTACCCTCATGGCGGACACCCTACCAATTTTTTTCGCTGCCATTGTCGGCCACGGGACCTGTCCGGCGTCCTTGTGGCTGAATCCACCGCAACCGGGAGTTGTTCGATGAAAGTCATGATATTGACGAAAATGAGCGAGGCCGCTGAAAACATGGTCCCGCCCAGTGAAGAGGCGATCGTGGCCATGCACAACTACAACGAGGCCCTCATCGCCGCCGGCATTCTCAAGGACCAGGTTTACGGCGGACTCATGCCGAGCAAATTTGCCAAACGCCTGCAATACACCGGCAAGAAGATGACTGTGACGGACGGGCCGTTCATCGAGACGAAGGAAGTGGTCGCGGGATTCGCGCTGTGGGAGGTCAAGTCCTTCGATGAGGCCCTCGAGTGGGCCAGGAAATGTCCCGTGATGATGGACTGCACGGTCGAAATGCGTCCCGTGTTCTGCCCGGAAATGTTCGACCCGCCGGGCGCGAAGTAGCAAGGGCCGTCGCCGGCAGTAGCGGAATCCGCTACTCGCCTGGGGACGATTGCCTTGCCTCGCAAGCAGAGTGAAGGTTCGCCGGCTAACAAGAAACCCTAACCACTCAGGGATGCCGGCAATGCAAACAAACAATTCACGAATGCTGGGGCTGGCTGCCCTGGCCACGCTGCTGCAAGCTTGCGGGGGTGGTCCGAAAAGCAGTTCCACCAGCGGACCTGACGGCGGAGCGGTGCCGACGAACAGGATCGACATCTATCTGACCGTCGAATCCACCGATCTGCGTACCGCGGTGGTGCGTGCGAACCTGAACGACGGCCGGGCGCTCGGTACGTCGTACCGGCTGGATGGCGGCGACTTCCTGCGCGCATGCGTCAGCGGAGTGTGCCGCAGCATGGCCGACAACGATTCGGTATTCACGCCCGACTACATCGCCCGCTTCGACTATCAGTCCGGCGTCGACTACGTGGTGTCGTTCAATCGCCAGGAGTCCCAGAACGCTCCGGACTCGCGCGTGACTCTGCCGCCTGCCTTTGCCATCGTGACGCCAGCCAACCGCCAGCCAGTCACCGACGGCGACACGGTGCTGGTGTCGTGGGCGCCAACCGGCGCGCCCGCGCGCGTGGAACTGGGCTACGAAGCCGAATGTACCTTTGTTTCCGGGCCGCAGAGTTTTTCGGTCGGCACGCTGAGCACCGACGACGATGCGGACGGCCGCGAATCCGTCCGCATCGATCCGATCGTGAGCTTTGCCCGTACGAACACGATCTCGCCCGTCACCCGCTGCAGCATCGACGTGACCGTACGCCACGAACTCGACGGGCGGGTCGATCCGGCATTCGATGACGGCATCGCGGTGGGCATCGTGTCGCGCGAGGTCAGGTTGGATTACATCCCGCGCTAGCTCGTCAGGCGCGAGCGCCAGCTAATCCTCGGTTTCGCGCCGCTCCTGTTCCTCCAGTTCCCGATTGCGCTGCTTGGCGCGCTCGAGAACTTCCGGCGAACCCATGGGCTGGTTGCGATTTCGCAGCAGCTGCAGCAGGCCGCCGACCAACAGCACCGCGACGAAGATCAGCGCGATGACGAGCTTGGTCATCGTTCAGAAGCTGACCTTCACGGACTCGGCGGATTTCTTCGCCGCCCCATGAAACACGACTTCGATGTTGTTGCCGTCGGGATCGAGCACGAATGCGCCGTAGTAACCCGGGTGATATTTGCGCTCGCCCGGCGCGCCGTTGTCCCTCCCGCCCGCGGCCAGTGCGGCCTTGTGAAAGCGGTCCACCGTTTCGCGGTCCTTGCCCTGGAAGGCAATGTGCACGCGGCCGGTCAGTTGTCCGAGCGCGGCGTCACTTTCCTTGGTGGAAATGAATAGTTCGTCCGCCCAGACATGGTCGTCGGCTTCTCCGCCCAGTGGAATCTTCAATACTTCGAAGACCGCCTTGTAGAAGCGCTTGCTGGCCGCGATGTCCTTGACCACGAGCTGGACGTGATCGATGAGTCGTCCGCGATGTAGTTCCATGGCGTCGAACATAGCCACGGGACTGCCCGCCGCAAGTCGGAATCGATGACGCTGGCGGGAAAAATTAACCGCTACTTGTCGCGATGAAGCGATCGATGACCCGTCCGAGGGTCAGCATGGGCACACCTCCACCCGTGACCACCGCGTCATTGAAATTGCGGAAGTCGAAGCGCTTGCCCAGCGCCTGCTGCGCCTTGGCCCGCAGTCGGTCAATCTCGCTGTGGCCCACCTTGTAGCCGCAGGCCTGGCCCGGCCAGGCGCAGTAGCGGTCCACTTCACCCGAGACTTCATCCACGGACGAGCCGTTGGTGCTCGCAAACCACTCGATGGCCTGCTGGCGCGTCCAGCGCTTCACGTGCAGGCCCGTATCGACCACCAGCCGGCAGGCACGGAACGCGATCGACTGCAGATAGCCGAGCTTGCCGAACGGGTCGTCGTCGTAGACGCCGAGCTCGTCGGCCAATTGCTCGGCATACAGCGCCCAACCCTCCGAGTACGCATTGAACGCCAGCAGCGAGCGGCACAGGGGTAGTTTGAAGGTGTACTCGCCCTGCCAGACGTGGCCGGGCAGGGACTCGTGGTAGGTGAGCGTCGGCGTGTTGTAGGTCGTGAACACGCTCATCTTGTGCATGTTGATCCAGAACTTGCCGGGCACCTTGCCGTCGATGGATCCCGCGCCGCCGTAGGCGCCGGGCGCGCCGGGTTCGACCTCCGGAGCCATGCGCTTGATCTCGAAATTTCCCGGCACCATCGTGCCGAACGCGCGCGGCAGGCGAGTGCGCATGTCGGCGACGCGCGCATTGAGAAAGGCCATGAGCCTCGCGCGACCTTCATCACTCTCGGCAAATGCGAAGCGCGGGTCCTTGCCCAGCGCCGTCATGCGTTCGCCGACGGTGCCGCGCGTCATGCCCTGCTGGCGGAGGATGCCGTCCATGCGTGACTGCAACTCGCGCAATTCCTCGCGTCCCCGGGCGTGGATCTGGTCGGGTGTCATGCGCGTGGTCGTGCCCGCGCGCAGTGCCCATGCGTAGTACTCGTCGCCGCGCGGCAATTTCCACACACCCGCGTCGCTGGTGGCACGGCGGCGATGCGCCAGCAACTCCCCGGTCTGCCGGTCGAGCGCCGGCGCGATGCGTTCCGTCGCGATGCTCGCGGCACGCGCGGCGTACTCACCGCTCATCGAAGTAGTGCGCCTGCCGAGCGAGGTCACCAGCGGCCAGTCGGCGACCATGCCGCCACGCGCGACCCTGAGCTGCGCGAGGGTTTTGTCCAGCAGGAAGTTCGGCGCGATCACGTTCTGTGCGGCCGCACTCCTGAGTCTTTCGGTTTCGCCGTCGATCTGGCCGGCGTAGGCCTCGAGGCGCGCGAGGTAGGCGTCGGCGTCCGCCGGCGTCGTCACCGTATGCTGCTCGTCGAGCAGACTCGGGATTTCCAGGAACGCCCCGGTGTTCTGCGCCACCACGTACGGCGCGTTGCGCCAGGACCAGTTCGAATTGAGCAGGGCGACGTCGCCATAGGGGAAGGCGAAACCTTCGAGCGCGAATTCATGCGCGGTGCGCACCACGTCCACGTCGATGCGCGTGGCATCACCGAGCCCGTTCGGATCCATGCCCTTCAGTCGCTCGAGTCGCCGGGCGATGCGTTTCCCGATTGCCTCCTGGCCCGCGGGTGAGCGATCCGACAGCTTCGTCTTCAGCGCCGCACGCTCGCCCACGTCGATGCCGAGCATGGTGGCGCTCTCCGGATAATCGACCAGCAGCTCCTCGGCGAATTCCGCGAGCAGGCTTTCGGCGCCGCGGTCGTTTTCCGATGTCGCGGCGCGCGCAGGAAGCTGGCTGGCGGCCAGCGCGGTGCTGGAGGTGATGAGGAATTCGCGGCGGTTGTAGCTCATGCGGTCACCGGTCGACACTGAGGTGTCGAATGATAACCGCTCGCTCAGGGCACGAGATTCATGACGGCGCTGCCGCTCGCGAAATCGATCGGCAGCGAGACATGCTCATGGGTGATGCGCCAGCCCTGATCGAGACGCTGGCAGGAAACAGTGGCACGCACCCAGTAGTCGACGTCACGGGCGGGTTTCTGCGTGCCGCGGACTCGATAGAGCATGAGCGCGGTCGCCAGGCTGCCACTCTGCGATATGTGCAGATCGTGGATCTCCGCGCCGATCTCACCGCTCCAGAGATTGAACCAGCGCAGAAAATTTCGACGCACCGCCTCGATGCCCTTGATCTGAAGCGGCGGCACAACGTCGAAGTAAGCGATGCTCGGCGCATACAGCGCCATGAGCCGTTCGATGTCCTTCCTGCGGACGGCTTCCAGCCAGTTATCCAGCAGCGCTTTGACCTCGGCCCGAGTCGGCGACACGGCCACCTCCTGGCGTCGACGATAGGAGCGCCGCAATCACTGTGGAAGTACGTCGCGCCGGGTCTGGACAATCGCCTACGCGAACTGTCGCCTTTTACGAGGCGGCCGAGACGAGCGCCAGCAGCCGGTCCATCTGCGGCGGTTTCGTCACGTGTGCGTCGAAGCCCGACGCGAGAGCGCGCCTGCGATCCTCGGCGAGACCATAACCAGTCAGGGCAATCAGGTAAGTGCGCAACCCGAGGGAGCGCAGCTGCTCGGCAAGTCCGTAACCGTCGAGTCCGGGCAGCCCGATATCGATCACCGCGACGTCGGGCCGCATTTGCGCGATCACTTCGAACCCGCTCTGGCCATCGATTGCGGTGTGCACGGTGTGCCCTTCCTGCTCGAGGATCTTCTGCAGGCTGAGGCGCGAATCGTCGGAATCCTCGACGATCACCACGTGTCGTGCGAAGCCCGCAGCTGCCTGCAGCGGTCTTGCAGCGTCCTCGGCCAACGGTGCGACGGCCGGCAGGCGAATCGTGAAAGTCGCGCCGCTGCCGAGTCCGTCGCTGGCGACCTCGATCGTTCCGCCGTGCAGCTCGACCATACGCCGCGCCAGCGTGAGGCCGAGGCCGAGACCGCCGCGTTTGCGTTCGGGTCCCTGCTGTGCCTGGAAGAAGAGCTCGAAAACGCGCGCTGCAGTCTCTGCGTCCATGCCCGTGCCGTCGTCGCGTACCGTGACTTCGACGGTGTCGGGGCGCGCATCGACGCGCACGTCGATGCGGCCTCCGATGACCGTGTGTTGTACGGCGTTCGACACGAGATTGCTGACGACCTGCACGATCCGCGTGTGGTCGGCGTTCACCCAGGCAGCGGCGCCCTGCAGCCGCACCTGCCGGCCGGCCGTGATGCCGGCGGCGGCAAGAGCGCGCAAGGTCTCCTCGACCGTGGCAAACACGTCGATCGCGCCACGCTGCAGCGAAATTTTCCCCGCAATGGCGCGCCCGACGTCCAGCAGGTCCTCGACGATGCGGCTCAGGTGCGACGCTTGTCGCGCGATCACGTCCTCGGCGAATTGCCGCTGCGTACTGTTCGACCCCGCGCGCTGCAGCAGGTGGACTGCGTTCGAGATCGAGGCCAGCGGATTGCGGAGCTCGTGTCCGAGCATCGCGAGAAACTCGTCCTTCGCCCGGCTCGTCTGGGCGACCTCGGCGAGCGACTTCTGGAAATTCGCGGCGCGCGCTGTGGCACGCGCTTCGAGCAGTGACAGCAGCAACGTCGCGACGAGCACGAACAAGGTGATCGTGGTGACGGAGCCCGCGAGCCAGCCCCTGTTCACCAACGCCGCACCGCTGGCCGCGGTTGCCGGGAATTGCGCCGCCGCCATGCCGGCATAGTGCATGCCGGCGATGGCGAGTCCCATGCCGATGGCGCCGAAGGCACGATGAAAACGACGCCAGCCGGACGGCCGGGGCGAGGAGAACGCGACGCCGAGGGCCGCAAAGGACGCGGCGATGGCTATCGCGAACGAGATGGCCACCCAGCGCGCGTCATAGCGGATCGGCGGGGAGATCTCGATCGCCGCCATGCCGACGTAGTGCATGGCGCAGATGCCGATTCCCATCGCGAAGCCCGCACTGACCAGCGCGGCGCGCCCGACCTGTTTGCGGCTGGCGATATGCAATGCGAAGGTCGACACCACGATCGCAATGACCATCGACAGCAGCGTGGTCCCCACGTCGTAGGCAATCTCGATCGGCAGCGTGAGTGCGAGCATGCCGACGAAGTGCATCGACCAGATACCGATTCCCATCGCGAGGCCGCCGCCGATGAGCCAGGCCGGAGCGAGTTGCCGGGTAGCCAGGCGGATACGCAGGGCGAGCGTGATAGCGGTATAGGACGCCAGGATGGCGACCAGGAGAGAAACCAGGACGAGCCAGTGGTGGTAGTGCTGGTGCATGGCCGGGTTGCAGCCTACCCCGTCGTGCTGTATCGAGCCATTGTCATAAGTGGCAAGCTGATCGCATGCGCTTCACGAAATTATCCGGCGATAAGATTCCCGTGCTGGGGCAGGGCACCTGGCAACTCGGCGAGCGCGCCGAGCGGCGCAAGCAGGAGCTCGCCGCACTGCAGCTCGGCATCGATCTCGGGCTGACCCTGATCGACACGGCCGAGATGTACGGCAATGGGGCTTCCGAAGAACTGGTGGCCGACGCCATCACCGGAAAGCGCGACCAGGTATTCGTCGTCACCAAGGTGCTGCCCGGTAACGCTACCAGCAAACAGAAGATCGTCGCGGCCTGCGAGCGCAGCCTGCGCCGACTGCGCGTGGAGCACATCGACCTCTATCTGCTGCATTGGCGCCAGGGCGAAAAACTCTCCGTGGTGGTCGAGACTTTCAATGAGTTGGTCGGCGCGGGAAAGATCCGGCACTGGGGCGTCAGCAATTTCGACGTCGCCGGCCTGCAGGAGCTGCAGGCGCTGCCCGGCGGTGAGAAGGTGGCCAGCAACCAGGTGCTGTACAACGTCTCGCGGCGTGGCATCGAGTTCGATCTGCTGCCGCAGGCACGGAAGCGCGGGCTGAACATCATGGCCTACACGCCCATCGAGCCGGCCAGGATTCTGCGCAGCACGAGGCTGCGTGATATCGCCAGGCGACACAACGCGACGCCAGTGCAGATCGCGCTGGCTTGGGTGATCCGCCAGGACGGCGTCACGGCCATTCCGCGCACGGGCTCACCGGAACATGTGCAAGAGAACGCCGGGGCCATCGACATCAAGCTCTCGGCGCGCGATCTGCAGGAAATCGACCACGGAATGCCGCCGCCGACGGAGCCGCATTCGCTGGAAATGATTTGAGCGCTGGATTTACGTTATGGTGCGCGCCAGTCCATCGGATGGGAGTCGAAGGTGCTGAAGTCAATCAAGGTTCTGCTGGGCGCGGCGCTCATCGCTGGACTGACGACGCTGGGCGCGTGCTCGCGCCAGGAAGAGCCGGCGCCACCTGCGCAACCGGTGGTAGCAGCCCCGCCGCCGCCCGCGCCCGCGGCTGATGCAGGCGAAGCAATCTCCCCGCAACTTGCCGCAATGCTGATCCGCAAACATTCGCCGGTGCTCGGGCCCGCAAATGCGCCCGTCACCATCGTTGAGTTCCTCGATCCCGCCTGCGAAGCCTGCGCGGCCTATGCGCCCGTGGTGCGCCAGATCGAGCTCGTGTATCCGCAGGAGGTTCGCGTGGTGGTGCGCTTTGCCGCCTTCCATCCGGGCTCCGATGAAGCCATCCGCGTGCTCGATGCGGCGCGTCGCCAGGGCAAGTTCGAACCAGTCCTCGATGCCTTGTTCGCGAACCAGGAGGAGTGGGCCTCGCACCGCGCGCCCAACGTGGCGCGGGCCGGGAGATCGCCGGCGACGCGGGCCTGAATGTCGCCAAGGCGAAGCGCGCCGCGCGCGACCAGCAGGCGGATGCCGTGTTGCGCGTTGAAGCAGAGGATATCGTCGCGCTCAAGGTGGAACGCACGCCGACATTCTTCGTCAACGGCCGGCCGCTCCTGAACTACGGCCCGGAACCTCTCATGAATGTCGTGAACGAGGAAGTCAGTCGTGCGCGGGAGGCGCGTAACTAATCAACGGAGGATTGCGATGTCCAGCCTCATTCCGGAAATGCAGGATCTCGACCCGGACGGCCGCCGCCTGCCGGTCAAGCTCGACAGCACCATCAACGGCGAGTTCGCGCCGATTCCGCTCGACGCCGTCACTGCACCACGCGAATCACGCTGGCGCACGAATGGGCCAGCGAGCTGCGCGCGCAAGCTCGGCAGCTCGCGCCGCGCATTTCCTCGACCACGCTGTGCGGTGCGGCATCCACGCTGCTCGGCCTTCAACGCCGCGCATGCGCGCGCCGGGCGCGACGGCGGATTCTTCGAGATCGCCGAACGACGCGGCGCTGGATCCGCAGCTCGCCGCCGCCGAGCTGGGCAAGCGCGAGTTCATCTTCGACGTGCAGGGCCACTTCGTGAATCCGACCGGCGCCTGGACCGAAGCACGTTGCCGCCCGGCGCGAAGCCGCTGGCAGTTTCCGAAGACGCAACTGCGAGCTCGCCAAGCAGCCGGGAGAACGCAGCTACCTGAACTGCATCGGCCGCCGACGAATTCATCAAGGATGTGTTCCTGGACTCGGACACGGATCTCATGGTGCTGAGTTTCGTGCCTTCGACGCGCGAGGACGAGCCGCTCACGATCGAGGAGGCCACGGCCACGCGCGACATCGTCGAGAAGATGGAAGGCTCGCAGCGGCTGATGCTGCACGGCCGCGTGAATCCGAACCAGCCGGGCGACGTCGAGGACATGGATCGCGCTGCAAGGAGCTACGGCGTCGTCGGCGTGCAAGACGTACACGCAGTGGGGACCGAGCGGCGACGGGTTTCTGGATGACCGACGATGCCGGCGTCGCCTTCGTCGAGAAGGCGCGCAAGCTCGGCGTGCGCAACATCTGCATCCACAAGGGCCTGCCGTTCGGGCCGAAGAGCTACGAGCACTCGACCTGCCGCGACATCGGCCGCATCGCGAAGCAGTTTCCCGACATGAACTTCCTGATCTATCACTCGGGCTTCGTCACCAGCAAAGCCGAAGGCCCCTACGATCCGCAAGCGCACCGATGGCATCGACGCGCTGGTGACCTCGCTGCATGAAGAGCGGCATCAAGCCGAACAGCAATGTGTATGCGGAGCTGGGCTCCACCTGGCGGTTCCTCTCGATGCGCGATCCGGACTCCGCCGCGCACGGGCTCGGCAAGCTGTTCAAGCACGTCGGCGAAGACAACGTGCTGTGGGGCACCGACTCGATCTGGTACGGCTCGCCGCAGGACCAGATCCAGGCATTCCGCACGTTCCAGATCTCGCAGCGCTGCGCGAGAAGCACGGCTATCCGACCATCACGCCGGCATTGCGTGCCAAGGTGTTCGGGCTCAACGCGGCGAAGCCTTACCGGCTCGCCGCGGATGAGATCGGGAAATTCATCGGCGCGCGACAAGGTGGCGCAATCGCGCGCCGAATACTCCGAGGCACCCAATCCTTCGTTCGCCACCTACGGACCGCGCAGTCGCCGTGAATTCCTGAACCTGCGCGCCTGGCACGCCGGCGAACCCTGATCTGCGTATGCTTCCGGCAAACCCACTCGAGGCAATGACATGCTGAAAAGACTCGTTCGTCCGCTGCTGCTCGCGGGATTCCTGGTGGCACTTAGGCTCCGCTGCGCAGGCCAAGGCACTCGACAACAAGACCCTGGAAACCTGGCTGCAGAAATACGGTGCCGCCTGGGTGGCGCGCGATGCCGCGGCCGCCGGCACATTGTTCACGGCCGACGCCACCTATCACGAGATGCCGTTCGATGCGGCCAAGCAGGGCCGCGCGGCCATCCAGGACTACTGGAAAACCGTGACCGCCGATCAGCGCGATATCCAGTTCGAGTCCAAGGTCATCGCGGTCAATGGCAACACCGGCGTTGCGCACTGGAAGGCCACCTTCAAGGTCCAGTCCACTGGCGCGACCATCGCGCTCGACGGCGTATTCGTGCTCGAATTCGACGCGACCGGGCAGTGCAAGAGCCTGCGCGAGTGGTGGCACGTCAAGGCGGGCTGATGCAGACGGCGTCGCTCGACGCAGGCTGGCTGGCATGGCTGCGCGAGTGGATGTACCGCGGCGGTGACATGTCGCAGGCCGTGCTGGAGTTGCGCCGGCAGGGATTTTCCGATGCCGCCATCGTTGCGGCTTTGGAAGCAGTGCGTCCCAAGGGCAATGCGCTGGCCAATGGCGCCATGCGATCGCTGCCGCTGATCCGGCGCGCGCCGTCCAACCTGTGCCGCATGGAGGCTGCGGGATTCCCGCTGTACACGCTGGCGGACTTTCTGAGCCCGACGGAATGCGCGGAGCTGATCGGCATGATCGGCGGGCATCTGCAACCTTCGCCGTTGTCGCGCGCCCACGAAGACCCGGAATTTCGCAGCAGCAGCACGGCGAACCTGTACGAAATCGACGATCCCCGCGCGCGCGCCATCGACGACAAGATCTGCAGGACGCTGGGCATCCGCGCCGAGTATTCCGAAGGCATCCAGGCGCAGCGTTACGAAGCGGGGCAGCAATTCAAGCCGCACTGGGATTGCTTCGAGGCCGGCACCAATACCTACCAGCGCTTCGCAGGAGTTCGCGGTAACCGCACCTGGACTTTCATGGTCTACCTCAACGACGGCATGGAAGGTGGCGCCACGCGGTTCACGGAGATCGGCCAGGCCGTGCAGCCCAAAACCGGCATGGCGCTGTTCTGGGACAACCTGCATGAGGACGGATCGCCCAACCAGGCCACCAGGCATTGCGGCGAACCCGTGATCCGGGGACACAAGGTGATCATCACCAAGTGGTTCCGCGTGCACGGCGATGGACCGGTGTTCCACGACTGACGTGGGGATAGTTAGCCAGCCTCATACAGTAGTTTGAGGCTGCCGGTACTGAATTGACGCGGCCCGAGTGCGCGCGGTCCAATAGGCCGCCACACGACCGAAGCAAACGGAACGACCTTTGGATCACACTCTGCACAAATACCGGCGCTGGCCATCCAGGCGCGCGGCCTCGTCAAGAATTTCGGCGACCTGCGCGCCGTCGACGGCATCGATCTCGAAGTGCCGCGCGGCATGATTTTCGCCATCCTCGGGCCCGAACGGCGCGGGCAAGACCACGCTCATGCGCATGCTGGCCACGCTGGCGCGGCCCGACGACGGGCCGGCCAGCGTGATGGGTCACGACCTGGTCGAAGCGCCGCACCAGGTGCGCGCCGAGATCGCCATGACGGGCCAGTTCGCCTCGCTCGACGAAGACCTCACGGGCCGCGAAAACCTGGTGCTGCTGGCGCGGCTGTGGGGCTTTCGCGGCGGCGCGGCCCGCTCGCGGGCCGACGAACTGCTGGCGGCCTTCGATCTCATGGACGCGGCCAGCAAGCAGGTCAAGGATTACTCGGGCGGCATGCGCCGCCGGCTCGACATCGCCGCCTCGCTCATCGTGACGCCCGGCGTGTTGTTCCTCGACGAGCCGACCACGGGCCTCGATCCCGTGGCGCGCAAGAGCGTCTGGCGCATGATCCGTGCGCTGGCGGGCTCGGGCGTGACGCATCCTGCTCACCACGCAGTACATGGACGAGGCCGATCAACTCGCGGCGCGCATTGCCGTCATCGACCATGGCAAGAAGATCGCCGAAGGCACGCCGCGCGAGCTCAAGGTCGCGACAGGTTCCGGCTTCCTGCACGTGGCGGTTGCCGATCCAGCGCGGCTCGAAGAAGCCGCGTCACTGCTCGAGACGGCAGCTCGGCGCCACCGCCCAGCGCAACGTCGAAGGCGCGACGCTCGGCCATCGTCGCCAGGACGCCGCATGATGCGAATGCCGCGCTGGGCGCGCTCATCGACGCCGGCATCGAGCTCGCGGATTTCTCCATGGGCAGCCCCAGTCTCGATGAAGTGTTCTTCTCGCTGACGAGCGCAGGCGAAATGAACGATCGCGGCATGTCGTAACTTCGGTTACCCAGGTCGCGCGGCCGCCGGCGCCGTCGGCGCTGTCCAATGCGCTGGTGTTCGGCTGGCGCGCGGTGCTGAAGTTCAAGCACGTGCCCGAGCAGCTGTTCGACCTGGTGATGACGCCCATCATGTTCACGCTGCTGTTCACCTTCGTGTTCGGCGGCGCGCTGGCCGGCTCGCCGGGCGACTATCTACAGTATTTCCTGCCCGGCATCCTGGTGCAGACCGTGGTGTTCAACTCCGTGTACTCGGGCATGGGCCTGTCCACCGACCTCGGCAAGGGGCTGTTCGACCGCTTCCGCTCGCTGCCCATCTGGTCGCTGGCGCCGTTCGCCGGCCTCATGGTGGGCGACATCCTGCGTCATTTCATCGCCGGCATGATCATCCTGACCATCGGCCTGATCTTCGGATTCCGGCCGGAGGCGGGCGTGCTCGGCGTGGCCGCGGCTTTTCGCTGCTGCTGGCCATCGGCTTCGGCGTGGGCTGGATCTTCATCGTGCTCGGCCTGCTGATCCGCACGCCGATGACGGTGATGACCCTGGGCTTCACCTTCATGTTCCCGCTGGTGTTCGCCTCCAACATCATGGTGAATCCGGAAACCATGCCGAGCTGGCTGCGGATCTTCGTCGAGGTGAATCCGATCACGCACATGGCGTCGGCCATGCGCGCGCTCATGAGTGGCACTGCGACCACGGGCGCGGTCCTGCAGGCACTGGCCGCGCCCATCGTGCTGACCGCGACGCTCGCGCCTCTGACGCTGTGGCTCTACGGCAGGCGCTGACGGCGCCGCGCGCTACTCGTAGAACACCGGCCCCTCGCCGATGGCGCGGAACCACTTGGTGATGATGATCTTGTGGCCGGAAGTCACCGGCTCCCCGCTGTGCTTGGTGAAGGTGTTAGGCGTGCCATCCGCCTTGAGGTTGTTCCACAGCAGCGCCAGGCCGGTCTTTGGCTCGAAGGTGTGGCCCAGCTCGGTGAAGCAGGTGCCACCGCCGCCCATGCCTTCGTTCAGATAGACCATGAAGGTCCAGGTGCGATTGCCGCGCGTGCCGGCAAAGCGCACGAATTCCTTGGTGCCCGGCTCGAAGTAATCCCAGTGTGGCTTGAACTGCTGGCCGACGTCGTAGCGCTGCGCCTGGATGCCTTCCGAATACGCGGCGCGGATGCCGATGGTCTTGCAGATCTTCTCGTCGATCCCCAAGGCCACCGGGCTCTTGAGATGTGAGAGGTGCGAAGTCTGGCTGGTACGGAAGTAGCGGTCGCCGTTGTCGAACGATACCGTCGAGGGCCGCAGGTGGTGACTGATGAGGGCCACCAGCTTTTCGGACTCCTTGCGGCTGAGGAAATCCTCGAGGATGTAGAGCTCGACCTCGGGGTGATCGAAGCGGCGCAGGTTCTTCGGAGCTTTGCGGATCAGTGGCGGCGCCTGCATCACGCCTTCGGCGAACGCATCGTCGGTGGGACGAACCGCATCCAGGCCTGCGGCAATCGCATCGTCCGAGAAGCCGGCCTGGCGCAGCGTATTCATCAGCTCCAGCAGGTCGCACCCCAGCTTCATGTTGTCGCGTAGCCAGTCTTGCCAGCGCGCGTCCAGCATCTTTTCCGCCATGGCGCAGCTTTTAGCACAAGCGCGACCAGGCTGAGTATCGGCATGTGTCGCGGTTTCCGCGGTCCCAGGAGAGCGCGCCGACCGCAGCCGGCGCGCCCCCGGTTTCAGCTCCGTCAGTACTGCCAGGAAAACCCGACCTGCCAGCGCGCGCCGCCATAGCTCATCTGTTCAAGGGTGGGTGCCCCGTCAGAATAAGTGTTGTTGGGCTGGACGGTCCGGTAGGTCAACTCGCGCGTGATGTTGCGTCCCGACACGAAGGCATTCCAATGGTCGTTGAACTGGTAGCTCAATTTCAGATCGATAAATTCCGTGGCGTCTCGATAGTTCGTGCCGCCCGGATTGTAGGGCGTCCGGATCGTCTGGCCCGGGCATTGCGCGAACGCCGTCGGGTAATTGTTGATGGCATTCGAGCAGGACGAGATGAAGTCGAAGAACTCGGACTGGCCCTGGTAGGACACGCGCGCATTGAACTTGCCGTCGTCGTACCACAACGTGAAATTCTTGAAGTATTCGCGTTGTAGTTGCGGCGGATTGAAGGCGCCGGTCATCAGGTCCTGCGAGGTCGCGAAATTCTCGAAGTCCAGTTCGGAGTAGTTCGCATCGACGCCGAAATTCCTCAAGAACGATGGCAGGAAGGTGAACGCGATTTTCGCGGTGTATTCCATGCCTAATTGGGTTCCGGACGGGCCGTTGATGTAAGAGGGATAGGTGAAGGTGAAGTCCGAGAGTGGCTCCCCGGTGACTGGATCGACTGCGTCACTTCCTCCGAACAGGTTCGAGGCTGGCATATTGGCGTTGATCGGAGCGCCGGTAATGACCTTGTTGCGATAGTGGGCGACCGAGAGCATGAGGTCGTCAGTGGGATACCACTCGACGGTGAGGTTTTTGTTGTCGCCTTTGAACGGCTTCAATCCCGGATTGCCGACGCGTCCCGTACAGGTGTTCGGATTGTCGGTTGTCCCATTGACGTCGGCAGTATTGCGTTCGTCGATGGTGCAGGTTCCCGAGGGCAGCACATTGGCCACGGGCGGGCGCGACATCACCTTGCCCTGGTAGTAGCGCAGCACCAGCTTGTCGGGCATGAGCCAGAGATTGAGATTGGTGGCCGGCAGCCAATCCTTGGAATCGTCCGTGAGCGACGTATTGAGCGCGGTCGTCGTGGTGACCACGGCGTTCGGATTGGTGATCGGGTTGTAAGCCGCGGTGACTGCCGTGTGGGACAGTGTCATGAAACCCGTTGCCTTCGTCTCGGTCATGACCAACCGCGTGCCGATATTGCCGTCGAAAATCATGTTCAGCGGCAGTTCCTGTTCGAAATTGAACATGAAGTAAGCGGCATCGGTGACCTCGTTGTAGGCGAAGTGCGGCTGCTCATAAACAGTGCCGTCATTGGCCGTGCACTTCTTCATGCAGTGGTAGTCGAACACCTGGTCGGGAATGCCCGCGGCAATGACCGCCGGATTGATATACGGCCATTGGGTCAAGACATCGCCTTTGTCCGGATAATCCCCCAGGAAGGGATAATCCTTCGTATAGAGGGCGCTCGAGATCAAAGCCTGGAGGTCCGTGGGCGTGAACGTCATCGTGCCGAACAATGTGTTGTTCAGATTGGCGACGGGGCTGTTATTGGTGCCGACCGTGGTCCCAGCGACATAGCCGTATTGGCAGGGCTGGGTGGAGGTCGCCGTGGGCATGCAGGAGCGATAATTGACGGTGAGGGCTTCGGTCGGAACCACGATAGGCGCGACATATCCCGCTGCCCCCACGTTGCCGGTGCCTGGCCGCACCGTGAAGCCGCCGTTGCCCCAGCCATTGCCGCTACGATCGCGGCGTTGAAAGCCCGTCTGGAAACTGCTCAGGAACGGAAGTTTCTCCTGAACATCGATGGTGAAATCCGCCTTGGCCTGCTGCTCGGCATCATCCGTGATCTGCGGACGCCAGGTGATCGTGAAATTGTTGCCCCATTGCGCGGCTTGAGCCGCCGTGTAGGCCGGCGACGGCGCCTGAACGTTCGAGGCGGCAGCCGCATTTCGCGCGATGACGGGATTCAGATTTGCAAAAGGCAAGGTCGCCAGGTCGAGCCCCGACGGCAGATCATAGGCCCAAAGACCCGACGGCGTGACGTGTGCGTCCACCCCTCCGTAGGTGTAGTTCACGGCGGTACGAAGCTGGCCGCGCTGGAAGGTCGCGCCGGAATCTCCGTACATGAGATCGACTTTGACGTTGTCACGCTCGAATTTGAGGCCGGTCTGCCAGTTCCAGGTTTCGATGTCCGTGTCGTAGTTGATGGCGTCGATGTTGGCGTTGCCGTCGGCCAGGTGGAACGAGGTGACGTGGTGGGTGTCATCGACCTCGACGTTGGTCATGTTGCTGGCCACGCCGCAACCAAATGTTGTTTGCCCCGCGCCGGTCCCATTCACGGTGGGAGCTCCACACAGGCCGGTCGAGTGGAAGCCGGCGCCGATGCCGGTCAGGACTGTGCGTGGCGTGAGCAGCACGTTCGAGGTGGCCACAGGCGTGGCCTGCGTGAAGCTGCCAGCGATGTTGTAGCCCGGGCTGCCGAGGTTGAGCGTGTTGTCGACGCTGGTGCCGTGGCGGTCCGCCTGCTGATAGGCGGCATAGACCGTCAAATCGTCCGTCACCCGAAAATCCAGACGAAAATCACCCGAGTATCTTTGCTCCTCGGTTCGGCGTGGCAGCGAACGGATGAGCGATGGTGCGTAATCGTTCCATTGGTTCAGGCAGGTCTGCAATCCATTCGTCTGCTCCAACTGCGCCGCGGTGCGGTTGGCCGCGGCGGTTGCAGCAGATGCAGAGACAGTGCCCAGGACGTTGTCACCCGCCGGAATGGCGTCCAATTGCGGCTGAGTCAGGGCCGGAAATGCCGCAAGGCAAGCCGCCGGAGACGCGGCTGCAGCCGACCTGGTGAGAATGTCGATGGGCGACAGCGACGCGTAAACCGGCACGCCGCCGGCCCCGAACACGCGGAAATTTCCGCCCGTCGCGGTCGGATCGACGATGCTCGGATCGTAGGTAAAGGTCTTGTCCGGCGATTGATCGAAATCGGCATTGCGGAAAGGCCCGGCATTGCCCGAGGTCTGCGGCTGTTGCAGGTCCGTCGTGGTCTCGAATTTCGAATAGTTGATGTTGGCGAAGACGCCAAGGCGGTTTTCCATGAAGCTGTTGGCGAAAATCAACGAGCCACTCGGAGTCCACTTTTCGGTGATGGAATTCTGTTGGCCGTCGGAGGAGAACTGAAGGAAAGGCTTGTTGAAGTCGAGACCGTTGCGCGTTTCGATATGCACCGACCCGCCCAGCGAGCCTTCCGTCATGGCCGCCGTCGTGCCTTTGAAGACGTCGATGCTCTTGATGATGGCGGACGGCAATTCGCGCAGGTCGGCCGCGCGGCCTCCACCGGCGTTGACGCCATTCGACAGCGCGCCGTTGGTGTTCAAGACGGTCATGCCGTCGATATCGACACGGGTGGTTTCCATGCCGTTGCCGCGCACCGAAATGCCCTGGCCCTCGCCACTGTCGCCGCGATCGAGCGCGACGCCCGCGATGCGGGAGATCGCTTCACTGACATTTTGATCGGGGAACTTGCCGACATCCTCGGCAGCGATGGAATCCACCGCCGTCGCGGCGCGCTTCTTGCGCTCGATCGAAGTGCGTTGCGCCGCGCGCGTGCCGACGACGGTCACTGCTTCCATTTCTTCCGGTGCCGGCGCGTCCGCCTGTTTCGCATCCGGCTGCGCGGCAGCCTGTGCGAACGCAACGGGCGACGCGCAGGCCAGGGCCGCGGCCACTCCCGCGGTAATTTCCAACAGATGACCTTTGGCATGGAGCCTGGATGGCTTTCGCATTTTGTTTGCTCCCCCGAGCGCAATGTTTTGCTGCGTTCCACAAGACCGTGCGCGCGCGCCCGAACGCGGAGACGCGCGTGTGCCGCCGTTGCGGCGGAATCTTTTTTTCGTGGGTTGATCGATCGCGAACGGAGCCTCGTCCCGATCGAAAATCCCTCATCCTCGCGATCAATATTGATCGTCTTTGATCGCTTTTGATGTTCGTTTGATCGGAAACCGGTGTCAACCCCGATTTTGGACCGTCGAAATCCCGATTTGCGTATCAGGGGGTTAGGCAAACTTCGGGCCCCTCGTGGCGGTGAAGATCGACCCATGGGTTACACGAAACCGGATGAGTTACCCCGCGAGGTGGTGGCGCGGGTGCGCCTGCTCTGCACCGAGTTACCTGAAGTCGTCGAAGAGCAGGCCTGGGAAGGCACGCGCTGGACCATTCGCGGCAAGAATTTTGCGCATGTGTTGTTCATCAGTAGCGGAAAACCGGAAGCCTACGCACGTGCCGCGGGCACACCGGGACCCGCCTGCGTGCTGACCTTTCGTCTCGGCGCCGAGCACTGTGCCGCCGCGCGATTCCGGCGCGCGCCATTCTTCAGGCCGGTGTGGTTCCCCAACATCGCCGGCGTGATCCTCGATGCCGACACCGACTGGGACGAGCTCGACGGCCTGCTGCGCGCAAGTTACCGCGTGCTCGCGCCGCGCAAGCTCGCGGTGCTGGTCGAATGAAAGCGCACGCATGACATCTCTGGCCCTGTGCCTGGTACTGCTCGCGGCGCTGACGCATGCCTGCTGGAACCTGTCCGCGAAGTACGCCGCCGACTCGCGCCACTTCGTGTGGCTGTTCTCCGCCGGCTCGGTGCTGGTCTATGGCCCCATAGTCATGGCCGTGTTGTGGGTCGAGCAGCCGCAGTTCACCGCGCGGCACTGGCTGTCGCTGGCGGCCACCTCGGTGCTGCACCTGCTGTATTCGCTTTCACTGCAGCGCGGCTATCGCGTTTCAGACCTGTCGGTGGTGTACCCGATCGCGCGCGGCACGGGACCACTGTTGTCCTTCATCGGCGCGGCCGTGTTGTTAGGCGAGACTCCCACGACCCAATCGATCGTCGGCCTGCTGCTCATCGTGGGCGGCATCCTGCTGGTGGCCGGTCTGATCGGTCACCACGAGCGCGCACCCGGCCGCGGCGTGTTCTACGGATTGCTGACCGGCGCGTTGATCGCCGCGTACACGCTCAACGACGCCTGGGCCGTGAAGGTCCTGCTGATCTCGCCCTTCGTCATCGATTTCACCGGCAACCTGTTTCGCATGATCGTGCTAGCGCCGCGCGCCTGGCGCGATCGCGCGGTCGTGGCGCAGGAGGCGCGCCTGTATCGCAATCCCGTGATCGTCGTGAGTGTGCTGGGCCCGCTGGGTTACATCCTGGTGCTGTTCGCCATGCGCCTGGCGCCCGTGAGCCACGTCGCGCCGGCGCGCGAATTGTCCACGCTGGTGGGCGCGTGGTTTGGCTCGCGGCTGCTGCGCGAGGCGTCGGGCCCGTGGCGTGTCGCGGGTGCCGGGTTGATCGTCGCAGGCGTGATCAGCCTCGCGCTGGCTTCCTGACGGTCGTCGCGCGCGGCCGCCGCCAACGAAAGGGCGGCAACGGTGCGACCGGGCGGATGTTCCGCAGCACGCGCCGGTTCGGAAAGACGAACGTGGTGTCGCTGCGCGTCAGCCCGAGCTTCTGCATGAGCCGGTCGGCATCGAAGGGCGCGCGCACCTTCACGTCATTGTCGAAGTAACAGAAGACGTCACGGGTTTTTGCCGCGGGGCCCGCGCCATTCACGCGCTGTGCATCGCGCGGTTCGCGGCCGCGTTGCCAGGCGCGGATGCGTTCCGACCAGCGTTCCAGCGCGGCATCCGTGTAGCCGCTGGCATACAGCTGCTTGTCGCCGTGCAGGCGCAGGTACATGAAATCGGCGGTGACGTCCTCGAGATACGGCCACTTGCCGGCGGTGTCGGCCACCACCAATGCAACGCGATGGCGGCGCAACTGCTCGATGAACTCCGCGTTCACGAAACTCTCGTGGCGGATTTCGACGGCGTGCCGCAGGTTGCGGCGCGCGTCGATGCGCAATACGGAGCGGCCGTGCATGCGCGCATCACGGCGGCGCGCCAAGGCCAGCGCCTGTTGCGTATCGCGCGGCAGCAGGCCCAGGAATTCCTCGAAGCGGTCGGGGTCGTAGCGCAGCGAAGGCGGGAACTGCCAGAGGATGGGCCCGAGTTTCTCGCGCAGGTTGAAAACCCCGGAGGCGAAAAAATTTGCCAGCGGCTTGAGCACGCCCTTGAGCCTGAGAATGTGCGTGATGTAGCGCGGACCCTTGACGCTGAAAACGAAATCCGCCGGCGTCGCGGCGTACCAGGCTGAATAGCTGGCCGGCGTCTGCAGCGAATAGAACGAACCGTTGATCTCGATGCTGGGAAAGGCACGTGCCGAAAATTCCAGCTCGCGGTGTTGAGGCAGGTCAGCCGGGTAGAAGATCTTGCGCCAGGGCTCGTAGCGCCAACCGGAGATGCCGATGCGGGTGTTTGCCATGGCGGGTCTCAGTGAGTGGCGTAACCGGTCAGCGGCAGGCGCACGGTGAATTCGCTGCCACGACCCAGGCCCTCGCTGCGTGCTTCGACCGTGCCGCCATGCAATTCAGTCAGAGTCTTTGCCAGCGACAGGCCGATTCCCAGACCGCCGGCGCTGTGAGACTGGTGCGCGGCCACCTGCGAGAACAGATCGAATACGCGTGACAGCTCATCCGGTGGAATTCCCACGCCGCTGTCGGACACCCGCACCGCGGCGAAGCCATCCTGGTGATCCAGGCGCAGCCGGATGTGACCGCCGCGATCCGTGTACTTCGCGGCATTGGAAAGTAGATTGGTGAAGATCTGGGTCAGGCGGTCGAAATCGCCATTCACGATGAAGTCGCCCGGGTCGATGTCGACGGTCAGCTCGTGGCGACGGTTTTCGATGGCGGCGCGGCTGGCCTCGACGCTGTTGGCCAGCGCCTTGCGCAAGTCCAGGCGCTGCAGTCGCAGCTCCAGTTTTCCCGAGCTGATGCGCCGGATGTCGAGCAGATCGTCCACCAGGCGCACCAGGTGCGTGAGCTGCCGGTCCATCATGTCGAGCGTGCGACGCAGCGTCGGATCCTCCGTCGCGGTGAGACGTGCGATCTGCAGTCCATTGCGCAAGGGCGCGAGCGGATTGCGCAGTTCATGCGACAGCGTGGCGAGGAATTCGTCCTTGCGCCGGTCGGCGTTGCGCAACGCCTCTTCGGCCCGCTGCTTTTCGGTGATGTCCGAAAACAGCACGGCCACGAGATTTGCGGCCGGCTCGCCGATCCGGAATGCATACACGCTGAAAGCGCGCTGCAGTGCGCGCGCCTGCTGCGTGAATCGCACCGGTTCGCCCGTACGGGCAACCTGACCATAAATATCGAACCAGTGCTGCTCATGTTCCGGAGCCAGCTCGCGCATCCAGCGGCCGGCGGCATGGGTGAGGCCGGTCTGCTGTTCGAAGGCGGGATTCACTTCGATGAAGCGATAGTCCTGCGCCCGCCCCGAGGAATCGAACTTCAATTCGACGATGCAGAAACCCACGTCGATCGAATTGATGAGACTGTGGTAGCGCAGGGCGGTGCCTTGCGCGGCCCTGATCTGCGGGGTGGTGTCGGAGGCGGTGGCAAGGAACCCGGCGACCGCGCCGCTCTGATCCCGCAGCGGCGTCCACGAGAACGTGAAGAAGCTGAGCGACACGTCACGACCTGCGAGTGCGACGGGCCGGTCGACGAAATACTGCGCCTCGCCGGCAAGGGTGGCTTCGAGTATCGGACGGAATTCCTCGAAGATCTCCGGCCACAGTTCTTCGTAGGGGAGTCCGAGCCCGTGCGGATGCTTGGTGCCGAGAATCGGAATGCAGGCATCGTTGTACAGCGAAGTGAGCGCGGGCCCCCAGGCGATGTAGCCTGGCTGGCGCGAAGCCAGCATGATCTCGACCGCGTGGGCGAGCGGCGACGGCCAGTGTTCCAGTGGCCCCAGCGGCGTTCGTGACCAGTCATGTTCACGGATGCGGCGACCCATCTCTCGGCTTCCCTGCCAGTGCATGTATTCAGTTAGTCACCACGCCGCGGTGAGGTATGTAGGAAGGGTCCCGGCGCCTGCTGTCAGCGGGACGGTTACAAGTGCCGCAAACAGTAGTAGTTTGCGCCCCGGTCATTCTCAAGGGTTTGTCCGGTCTGATGGCATTGCGCAGCGACATCGATTTCATGCGCCTCGCGCTCGAGGCGGCACGTGGCGCCGAAGCGGCCGGCGAAGTGCCCGTGGGCGCGGTGCTGGTGCAGGGGGATGCCATCCTCGCCGTGACTGCCAATCGTCCGATCGCCGGCCACGATCCTACGGCGCATGCCGAGATCGAAGCGCTGCGTGCCGGCGGACGTGCGTTGAGCTCCTACCGGCTCGGCGGCACCACACTGTACGTCACGCTCGAGCCCTGCCACATGTGCGCTGCGGCCATCGTGCATGCGCGCGTGACGCGGCTGGTGTTCGGTGCCTGGGATCCCAAGGCCGGCGCGGCCGGCAGCACCTCCAATGTGTTCGCCATGCCATCCATGAATCACCGCGTGGACGTATTCGGCGGTGTGCTCATGGAGGAGAGTGGCAGGCTGCTCAATGGCTTCTTCGCCGCGCGCCGGCGCGAGTCGCCATAGGACAAAGGGAGTGTCAGCTGTCCGGCGCCTTATGTTAGCGTCGCGCACTCTGTAAACGCGTCCAAGGAGGATGCAATGAACAATCCGATCAGGCTGCTGTCGATTGCCACGCTCGGTGCGCTGGCGACTTCGGTACTGGCCGCTCCCATGACCTACGAAGTGGACGCCAAACACACCCATCCGGTCTTCGTGGCCGATCATTTCGGCGGCGTGTCGAAATGGCGCGGCGTCTTCACGGCCTCGGGCGGCAAGATCGTGCTGGATCGCGCAGCGAACAGCGGCACCGTCGAAGTCGCTATCGACATGGCCTCGGTGCTGACCGGTGCCCCGGATCTGGACAAGCACCTCAAGACGGGCGAATTCCTCGACGTCGAGAAATTTCCGAGCGCCACCTACAAGGGCAAGCTCGGCAAGTTCAAGGACGGTGCGCCCACCGAAGTGCAAGGTGAGCTCACGCTGCATGGGGTGACCAAGCCGCTCACGCTCACGATCAATTCCTTCAAGTGCATGGCGCATCCGATGAAGAAGGGCCAGGAGCTCTGCGGCGCGGACGCCTCTGCCACCTTCAACCGCGAGGACTTTGGCATCGCGTGGGGCAAGAATTTCGGATTCGACATGAAGGTTGGCCTGCACATCCAGGTGGAAGCGACCGCGGCCGCCAAGTAAGCGACTCGGGGGTAACGATGCGATCAGTCATTGCGGTTGTCCGTATTGCTGATGGCTCGCAGTGCGGCGTGCGGCAGATGGGCCCGATCTTCGACGGCAAGACGCTCGACGGCTGGAAGACGCTGGGCGGCGGCGCCGATTACAAGGTGATCGACGGCGCCATCGTCGGCTCCTCGCGGCCCGGCGTGCCCAACAGCTTTCTCGTCACGGAGAAGAACTACGGCGACTTCATTCTCGAGCTGGACGTGCGCCAGGACGTGGGGCCGACCAACTCGGGCGTGCAGTTCCGCAGCCTTTCCACGCCGGAATTCGAGAATGGCCGTGTGCACGGCTACCAGACCGATATAGATCCCTCGGAGCGGCAGTGGAGCGGCGGCATCTACGAGGAGGCGCAGCGCGGCTGGTTCTACACCGGCGAAATGAACCCTCCCGGCAAGGCGCTGTACAAGTTCGGGCAGTGGAACCGCTACCGCATCGAGGCCATCGGTCCGCGCCTGCGCGTGTGGATCAACGGCGCTCCGGCGGCCGACGTGATCGATGCCGGGAAGCCGTCGGGATTCATCGGCCTGCAGGTGCATTCCATCGAAAAGCCCGAGGACGCGGGACGCACCACCACGTGGAAGAATCTCGTCATACAGACGAACAACCTGAAACCCATGCCGCCCATGGGTATCCTGATCCGCAACAATCTGCCTAACAACCTGGACGCCGAGGAAAAGGCGCAGGGCTGGCGGCTGCTGTGGGATGGCAGGACGGGCAAGGGGTGGCGCAGCGCGCGACACGAGGGCTTTCCGGCGGATGGCTGGTCCCTGGCGCGTGGCGAGCTTGCGGTTCTGCCGGGTGCGCGTGGCGGCGACATCATGACTGACGAGGAGTTCGGCGCCTTCGAGCTGCAGATGGAGTTCAAGGTTTCGGAAGGCGCTAACAGTGGAATCTTCTATTACCTGACTTCGCCGTACGATCCGGCCAGCAAGGCGCCGCTCGGGCTGGAATACCAGATCCTCGACGATGAGCGGCACCCCGACGCGAAGCTCGGCATCAATGGCAATCGCACCTTGGCCTCGCTCTACGATGTGCTGCCGCGCGCGAAGCTGATGACCAACGTGGGCATCGCGCCCAAGGTCGGTGCGTGGCAGCACGCGCGCATCGTGGCGCGCGCTGACGGCACGGTCGAGCACTGGCTGAATGGCGTAAAGGTGCTGGAGTTCAAGCGCGGCTCGGACGATTACCGCGCGCATGTCGCGGCCGGCAAGTTCAAAGCGACGCCGGGCTTCGGAGAAGCGCTGCGGGTCGGATCCTGCTGCAGGACCACGGCGATGCCGTGGCTTACCGCAGCATCAAGATCCGCCCGCTCTGATGACGTTGGCCCTGCGCATCGCTCCCCAGTTTTCATAGGCGGCGATGGCGCGCTGGCGCAGCGCCGCGGTGCGTGCCGGGTCGCGTGCGTCCCAGTACTTCATGGCCAGCTCGGCGGCGATGGCCTCTATGTTCAGAAAGCGGCTGGTCCGGGCGGCGGCGATGGCGCGCTCGTAGAGCTCGCCCGCGCCCGCATCATCGAGGACGCGCGCGCGTTCGGCCGCGGCCGTCAGATGCAGGGGCGCGAAGTTTTCCGGGCACTGCGTGGCCCAGGTGTCCAGCGCACGCAATTGCGCCTCGAAGCGCGCGTCGAGCGCGGCGCGATCCGCAGCCGGGGTCTCATTCCACAACGCGCTCGCGCTCAGGCACTGGAAGAACGCATGTTCGACCACCGCCATCATGCCGGGCACGAACATCAGCAGCTCATCGAGCTGCTTCGAGATCTTCCAGGCTTCCGCGTACTGGCCGTCGAAGTAGCGGTGCATGACGCGCAGCGACTGGAACTGCGCCAGCATGCTCTTGCTGACACTGGTGGCCTGCAGCTCGTACAGCGTCGCCGCCTCGTTGAAATTGCCGGTGTCGAGCGAGCGCTCGGCGCTGGGTACGTGCAGCCAGTCGATGAGCCGACGCCGCGTACGCAGCAAGTTGATGTTGGTCACGTCACCGATGCGGGTGATGAGCGACAGCGCCTCGTCCGCCTGCGCACGCGTGTCGGCGAGCGGCGTGCCACGCAACAATACGTGCGTGATCGCAATTGCGGCGCAGTACGCGGCATGCGGGTGATCGCCGCTGGCGAGCCCCCAGCGGGCGCCCGCGCGGAATACTTCGATGCTCTCGTCGATGGGCCGCACCCAGGCCGACGCGAACGCGGCCCACGTGAAGTGACAGGCTGAGCGCACCGTCACGTCGTTGAGCCTTTCGGAGAGGTCGACGCCCAGCTTGCCGAAGCGATCGCCGTCGCGAAATTTGCCGACGATGCCGCTCAGGATGGCCGCGAACGAGCCGTATCCCTTGGCGGACATCGGGCAATTGCCGTGTTCGATCGACTGGCTGACCATCTTGCAGCAGATCAGCGCGAACAATTCCGGATTCACCTGGTAGGCAGGCGGAATGCAGTGCATGAGCAGCGACATCAGCACCACGCGGTCCGGGTCCGTCATTTGCGGGAGATCGAGCAGGCTCTCGATGTCGTGCTGGCTCGACCAGCCGAGCAGGGCGCCCATTTCGCTCTGCAGCCGCTCGCGCACCAGCTCCGGCTGCTCCGGCAGGTCGAGTCCGAACAGCTGGGCGGCCTGGCGTCCGCAGGCCACGGCGCCGGTCATGTCGCCCATGCTGAGATAGGTGTGCGTACGCACCGTCAACAGGCGCCCACGGTCGGCCGTGGCGCGCACGTGCGGCAGCGCATTGTCTATCGTTGCGAACGCACCTTCGAAATCCGCGAGCAATGCCTGGCATTCGGCCAGTCGCAGGTGCGCCTCGAAGGCCAGCGCATGGTTTTCTTCCCAGGCGTCCCAGCCCAGTAGTTCGATGGCGCTGCGGCAGGTGCGGGTCGCAAGATCATAGGCGGTCGAATTACGCGCGCGCATCGCGGCCAGCAGGTTGAGCTTCGTCAGCCGCAGCCGCTCGGCACGACTGTCGATGAGCGTCATGCCCTGGTTCATGTGATTGACGATCTCGAACAGCTGTCCGGAGGCTTCGTCTCCGGCCGCCGCGAGCATGGCCCGTCCGATGGTGAGATTCAGAGCCGGGCGCGCGGCCGGCGGCACCAGCGCGTACGCGGCCTGTTGCACGCGATCGTGCTGGAAGGCGAACTGTGCCGAGGCGCCGGAATTTTCGGGTTTGACCAGCAGGTTCTCGCGCAGCGCGGGCGCCAGCAGCTCGAGCGCACCCTCGGGCGTGCACTCGGCCACGCTGGCGAGTGTGGCGAGCTCGAAGCGATTGCCGATGGCCGCGCCAAAGGAGACCACGCGCTGCGTGGCCGGGTTGAGCCGGCTCAGTTTCTGCGCGATCAGGTCGGCGACGTTCTCGGTGATCGCCAGTGCCCGGATCCTGCCCAGGTCGTAGCGGCAGGTGCTGTGCTTCGCATCCAGGGTCAACAGGTCTTCGGTCTGCAGCTTCTGCAGGAACTGGCGCATGAAGAAGGGATTGCCGCCGGTCTTCTCGCGGATGGTCTCCGCCAGTGGCCCGGCCGCATCGCCATCCACGTGGAAGGAGTCACAGACGAACTGTGCGATGTCGGACCAGCCCAGCGGATTCAGCGGGATGGTGTGGACCGGCACGTTGCGCCGCTCGAGTTCCTTGATGGCCAGCGCGAAGGGATGCGTGGCCACGACCTCGTTGTCGCGACACGAGGCGATGACCAGCAGCGAGTGCGTGCCCGCCGCCGACAGCAGCGACGTGAGCAGTCTCAGGCTGGCCGGATCGGCCCACTGCATGTCGTCGAGAAACACCACCAGCGGACGGTCCTCGCGACAGAAGACCTGCAGGAAACACTGGAAGGCATGATTGAAACGGTTTTGCGATTCCGCCGGTTCGAGCGGCGCCAGCGGCGGTTGCGGACCGATGATGCGCTCGAGTGCCGGGACCACCTCGGTGATGACGCGGCCACTGCGGCCCACGGCACCGACAATCGCGTCGCGCCACGCGCGCGTCTGCGCCTGGCTCTCGGTGGAGACCTGGCGGACCAGGTCATGCAGCGCCGCGACGATGGCGCTGAAGGGCACGTCGCGCTGCAACTGGTCGAATTTTCCGGCAATGAAGTACCCGTGCTGCTGCTGCAGCGGTGCCCGCATCTGCTGCACCAGCGTGGTCTTGCCGATGCCGGCCGGACCCGACAGCACGATGAGCTCGGCGCTGCCGCCGGCCGCGCGGCGGACTGCCATGGACAACGCATGCGTCTCGCGGCTGCGTCCATACAGCGGCGCGGCCAGCGAGGGATCAGGGTTGACTGCCGGCGAGTCCTGCGGATCCGCCGTGGAAATATGGCTCAGGGTACTCATGTCGCCTGCGGTATATCGGCCGCGCGGCGCAAGGCTTGACGGAAGACCCCGGGAATCCCCGATGTGCGTGCGTCACAGCCCGGACCCGTGAACTGGAAATGGACGGGGTCTAGCGAGCCGGCGAAGTGGATTGCGCCACGGCCGAATCCGGCACGCGCGTTTCGAGGATGGCGGCGAACTGCGAAACGCGCTCCACGAACTGCACGGTTTCGCTGCCGTTCGCGTAGCCGCGCTTCACGCGCGAATGCCAGCGTGGGTCCGAGAGCCGAAGGAGGTTGGCGCGCACGTCGGACCAGCGGTCCGGATTCTTCTTGCGCATCTGCGTGATGATGCGCGCGTCCTCGAGATGACCGATGCCGATGTTGTAGGCCGCCATGGCCATCCAGGTGCGGTCCGGATCGCGAATCCGCCGGGGAATGCGCTCCTTCATGTAGGCCAGGTAGCGGGCTCCGCCGCTGATGTTCTCGTCGGCCGAAAACACATTGGTGACGCCCATTTTCTTCGCGGTCAGCGGCATGAGCATCATCACGCCCTGCGCGCCGCGCGGCGACACGGCCGCGGGACGCCAGCGCGATTCCTGGTAACCCAGTGCCGCCAGCATCCGCCAGCTGAAGCCGGTCTCGCGCGCGGCGGCCTCGAAGGGCGCACGCAGGTGGGGCAGGCGCGTATCGATGTGGCTGTAAAAGTCCGCCGCCAGCCTGCGGGGCAGGCGCGCGCGCTGCGCGGGCGGCTTGGGAGCCGGTTTGGCCGCCGGCTTGGCCGCAGATTTCGCAGGCGAGCCGGCACTGACCGCGAAGGGCAGCCCCAGTATGGCGAGGCCCAGGGTTAGAAACCCGCGACGGCCCTGCTTTTTCAGCCCCTTGGCACTCGTCATTGTTCGGCTAGAATACGCGCCCCTCGTGGGACGGCCCTAATTTCAACGCTGATTGGGGTACGCGCGCGGAGAGGTACCGAAGCGGTCATAACGGCGCCGACTCGAAATCGGATGGTCGGGTAATTCCGGCACGTGAGTTCGAATCTCACCCTCTCCGCCATTTTTCCGTGCTCCCACACTTCGTGAGATTCGAACTCACGTGCCATAAGAAGTGCCCGAGTTCGACGACTTTGCAGAGCAAAGTCGGACAGATTCGCCCCGCGAATCTGGCCCCGAGCGCCAGCGAGGGGCGAGCAGCGGTCCCCGCTGCGAGCAATCTCACCCTCGGCGATTTTCCAGATTCCGCTCGTCTCCATTCTTAATCTTCCGCCTTCTGCCGCTCTACGCACCTGTCGTCAAACTACGACCTGCTTGGCAGTTTCCCCATCTACTCGCATGGCCCTACGTATCGCGTGGAAGCACCGTGAGTCTCGATCTCAGACACCGGTTCCCGCCAGGATTGCGGGCGTCACAAACCCGCGCTCAAATCTGCCCATGCGAATCTGCTTCCTGTTCGCGATGTTCCTGTCGGGGACTTTGTTCGCGCAGCAGCCTGCTCCCGTCCCGCCAAACAAGGGCAGCATCGCCGGCGCCGTGACCGAATCGTCGTCCGGCAAACCGCTGCAGGGCACGGAAGTGAACCTGACCTGGCAGGATCCGCCGCCGGTCGAGATCCATGGCGGTAGCCCGCCGCCGCCTTCGACACAGTGGACCACCACCACTGACGTGCGCGGCAGTTACGAATTCCGCGACCTCGCGGCGGGCCGCTACAGCCTGTGGGTGCATGCGTCCGGATATGGCGTACCCGCGGAGCGGTATTCCGGCGCACAGGTCCGGCTCGCCGTGGGCACCCGTGCGTCCGACGTGAATTTTGCATTGAGCCCGGAGACGTCGGTCCGCGGGCGTACCGTCGACCCGCTGGGCAAGCCCGTTCCTCGCGCGGGCATGGCCATCCTGCGGGAGCAATACGTCGACGGCCGCAAGCAATGGGTTCCCATGTCGGGTGCGGTCTTCTCGAGCGACGAGCGCGGTGAATTCCACTTCGCGGGCGTGTGGAGTGGACCGGTGATCGTGCAGGCGATGCCCATGCGCCGGTTCGTGGGAACCGGATTCGAATCAGTGGATCCGGACATGCCGTACTTCGCTACCTACTTCCCCGGCACCATCGACCTGTCGAAGGCGACCAGGATCGAAGTGGCCCCCGGCAAGGAGCGCGGCGGGATCGACGTCAAACTACTGCAAGCGCCGGTGCATCGGGTGCGGGGGAGCTTGCGGGATCACCAGGGGCGCCCCGCGGGCAAGTGCATGGCGGCGCTGATGCCCAGGAATCCACCATGGGGACTTCCCGGCGGATTCATCGCGGACTCTCCGGACGGCGCGTTCGAGTTCAAGCAGGTGCCTGCCGGGCCTTACCTGCTGATCGTCGACTTCGACGACGCGCGCTTCTTTCGCCAGGAGATTTCCATTGGCGCCGACACCGAAACCCTGGAGATCCGGCTTCCCAGTCCGGTGCGGATCGAAGGCGAGATTCTCGGCAAGCCGGAGCTGCAATTCGATCCGAGGGATGTGCTGTTTTCATTCGCTCCCGACATGGAAGGCGCCAGCCAGCAATCGCCGGCCATGGCGTCGACCGACGGCCGCCGCTTCGTTCTCGAGGGCATCCTGCCCGGGAGATATCGCATCGGCGCCATGGGGTTGCGATTGCTCGGCCTGGACCGATCGCTGGGCTTCGGGCGAATCGAGTACGGCTCCCAGGATGTCATCGACGGCCCTGTCGACATCACGGCCACCCCCGCGCGCCTGCTTCTGACGCTCACGACCGACACCGGCTCGCGCAGTCTGGTGAGCGGCACGGTGACCCGCGGCAATGGCGTCACCGTCAGGTCGAGCGTCTGGCTGCTGCACGCCGACCCGGCGCGTCGCCTCAGGCAAGTCTCGCCCTTCACGGCGTTGACCGATGAGCAGGGCCGCTTCCTCGTCGAACACATCGTCCCGGGGGAGTACCTGGCGTTTGCCTTCGAGGAAACGGAAGCCGGATTCTGGAAGACCGAGGAACGCTTCCGGGAATTCGCGGCCACGGGGAAGAAGGTGTCGGTGCCGAAGAATGGTTCCGTGGACTTCAGGCTGGAGATCACGCCGCTTCCGCCGTGAGCGGCCGCTCGATCACTCCACCATGCGCAACTGCTGCCGCAGGAAATCCAGCTCGCGCGTGTTGCCGCAACGAGCGATGGCCGCGTGATACGCAGCGGCCGCTTCCGGCCTGCGGCCGACCCTGCGCAACAGGTCGGCCCGCACCGCGTGAAACAGGTGGTAGTTCGACAGCTCCAACTCGTCGACCAGCTGCAGTGCGCGCGCGGGCCCATCGATTTCCGCCACCACGACCGCACGATTCAGTGCCACCACCGGGCTTGGCACCATGTCCATCCATTGGTCGTAGAGCGCGAGAATCTGGCGCCAGTCGGTGTGCGCGGCATCGGCCGCATCGCTGTGCACGGCGTTGATGGCGGCCTGCAGCTGGTACGGTCCGGGACGATTGCGCTCCAGGCACACGCGCAGCAGCGCCTGGCCCTCGACGATTCTCGAGGGATCCCAGGCGCCGCGATCCTGCTGCTCGAGCTTCACGAAGTTGCCGGCCGCGTCGGTGCGCGCGGCGCGCCGTGCGTCGACCAGCAGCATCAGCGCCAGCAGCCCGAGCACCTCGGGTTCCTGCGGCATCAGCTCGAGCAGCAGCCGGCCGAGCCGGATCGCCTCGTCGCAGAGCTCCGCGCGCATGAGTCGATCGCCGGCGCTGCTGCTGTAGCCCTCGTTGAACACCAGGTAGACCACGGCCAGCACGGCGGCCAGGCGCGTGGCAAGTTCGTCGGCTTCCGGGATGCGATACGGAATGCCGGCGGCGCGGATTTTCGCCTTGGCGCGCACCAGGCGCTGCGCCATGGTGGGCTCGGGCACCAGGAAGGCGCGCGCGATCTCCGCGGTCGACAATCCGCCTAACAACTTCAGCGTCAGCGCGACGCGCGCCTCGTCGGCGAGCGCCGGGTGGCAGCAGGTGAATATCAGGCGCAGCTGGTCATCGCGCACGTCGTGCTCCGCGATCTCATCGGGCTCCGCGAGCTGCAGGGCCGCGGCGTGGCGCTGGTCGCGCGTGGCCTCGCGCCGCAACCGGTCAATGGCACGATTGCGCGCCGTGGTGATGATCCAGCCAGCCGGGGCGGGCGGCACGCCGCTCCCGGGCCAGCGCTCCAGCGCCGTCGTGAACGCATCCTGGACCGCCTCTTCGGCCAGCGAGATGTCACCCAGCGAACGCGCCAGCACGGCCACCGCGCGCCCGTACTCATGACGGAACACCCGCTCGATTTCGTGTTTCAGTGGTTCTCCATGAACGGCCGCACCTCGATTGGAACGCCAATGGCGCGCGCCAGCTTGCGCCCCCAGGCCAGCGCGGCGTCGAGGTCGGGCGCCTTGATGATGCTGATACCGCCGATCTGCTCCTTGCTCTCGATGAACGGTCCATCGGTGGTGACGATTTCGCCACCCTGCTGGCGCAGGACCGTGGCGGTGTTGGCGGGATGCAACCCGCCGCCGAACACCCACGCGCCGGCGGATTGCATTTCGGTGTGTATCGCGCCCACGTCGCGCGTGATCCGCGCCAGGGCATCGGGCGGCGGCTGCGTGCCGCCGGCCGGGTAACAGACGCTGAGCAGGTACTGTTTCATAGGTAATCCCTATACGAACGGCCTGCGTGAGTTTCGACAGCGCCCGCTGCCGATACAAGTGTTGCGCGACCATCCAATTCCCACCCGCTGTCGGCGATCGACTATGGGAAACAGGGTGCGCGGCAACTTAGCCGGCGTGCCTGTCGTTGCTAGCTTGATGTCGCGATCGAAAACTTTCACTCACGAGGAGAAGGGCAATGCCGAACCGCGAACCGAGACAGGGCCAGCAGCAGAAGGGCCGCCGCAACCCGATGCAGACCTCGCCGGACGACGACGAGGCCCAGGTGGGCGACCAGTCGCCGCTGGGCGCGCCGGACGAAACCGGGCAAAACCAGCCGCAACAGGGCAAGCGTCGCCGCGGCCAGGATCAGAACCAGGACCAGGAACGGGTGACCCAGGTCGAGGACGAGGAAGCCGAAGACGATGAGGACGAGGACGAGGAAGACGGCTCAGGCGGCCGGATCTGAAGCGCTGCGCGGCCGTTGCCGGACAGCGGCCGCGTAGTTAGAGCATTCAGGCGGCGTCGCTGGAGTGCGCGGAACCGTCGTCGGTTTCGCGCGCCACCTGGTCGTAGCTCTGCGCGAAGGTCTCGACGAAGATGTGCGGCAGCGTGCCCGGCGGGGTTTCGCACAGGCTGCGATAGAACTCGCCGTACAGTTCCCAGTTGCCCATGGTCTTGCGGCGCGAGCTGCGTTCGAAGCGCGTGGCGAGGTCGCGGGGGTCGAGACGGCCGATGAAGTCGATGAAGGCCGCGAACATGGCGCGCAGCACGGCGTCGTCGTGCTGCCGCCCGGCGGCGAACGAGGTGCGCAGCCACTGCACGGCATCGAAGCGGCGGCTGTCGTGGGCCTTGAGCAGTTCCTGGATCAGCTCCTCGACACTGTGGCGTTCGAGCGAGGGCAACATGCCGGTGCGATCCTTCTCGTAGGTCACGCGCAGGGAATTGCGTTGTTCCTGCTGGGAGCGGTTGCTTTCCTTGAGCCCGAGCAGGGACTCGCGCAGCAGCTGTCCGGCCAGATGCAGCATGCGGGCATGTGCATCCACCGGCAGTGTTTCTGCGCCGATGCCAGCGCCCCGGCAGAAGGCCTGCAGACCGGGCGTGTTTTCGTACGACGACGGGGAAGGCGCCGGCACGATGGGAGCGGGAGCGGGAAGAGGAGCCGCGGCAGGGGATGTCTGCTGCTTGGCCTGTTGCTGCTTGGTGGCGGCCTTGGCGAGGCGCGCGATGCGGCGCGCCACCGCTGCGGAATCCACGTCGAGTTCGGGTGCCGTGGTCGCTTCCTTGGGCAGATCCTGGGTCTGGTGCAGCGCACGGGTGCGCGCGGACACGGCCTGGCCGAAGGCGTTGACGGGCTTGAGCTCGTCGCTGGAGATGTCATTGCTGGCTTCGAGCAGATTCTCGAGCCGCAGCGAAGCACCGAGATCGCTCGGGGGAGTACGTCGCCGGTTGCCCGTCGAGCCCGGGCCCTTCTTGTAGAGCGCGCTGTCGTCGAGACTGAAATCGGTGGCCGAATCGATCTGTACCTGCACGTGGTATTCGCCGATGCGCAGGATGTCGCCGGACTTGAGCTCGTGCGGGTTCTTGCTGCCCAGCGGTTTCTCTATGTCGTTGACATAGGTGCCATTGCTGGAGGTGTCCTGCAGCAGGTAGCGGCCATTGTGGAACACGATGCGCGCATGCCGTCCGGATACGTAGCGCATGTCATCGGGCAATACCCAGTCGTTCTCGGCCGAGCGTCCTATGCTTCCGCCCGAGACTCCAAAAACGAACGTGCTCTTTTCGCCTAATCGCTGGCGATGATCACTGATGACGCGCAACCGGAGCGCCATGCCTTGCGTACCCTCTGGACCCTAGCTTCCCGCGGCCCATGCGTGTATGAAGGGGCAGGTTAACCGCCCCCTAGTCGGATCGATGGCATCCAGTCACATTTTCAAGATTATGTTCGTGAACCAGGGCAAGGTTTACGAGGTATACGCCCGGAAAGTGAGCCAGGGTCGCTTGTTCGGCTTCATCGAAGTTGAGGAGCTGGTTTTCGGCGAGCGCTCCACCGTGGTACTGGACCCGGGCGAAGAGCGCATCAAGTCCGAGTTCACCGGGGTCAAATGCACCATGCTGCCCATGCACAGCATCCTGCGCATCGACGAAGTGAAGAAGCAGGGCGTCAGCAAGATCAGCGCGCTCGAGGCCGGCGGCAACGTCTCACAATTCCCCATGAGCCTGTACCAGCCCGCCGGCGATCCCGGCTCAAAGAAGTAGCTAGACGTCTTAATTTTTACGGACGCCGGCGCCTCGCCGGCGTTTTCCTATGTGGCGCTTGCGCCTGACAAGGTGGCGCTTGCGCCTGAAAAGGTTCCATCCCCCGCAAGAAAGATATTCCGGCTCCCGTTCGCCGGAAGCGGAACCCCGTTGGCGTCCTTTGCAACTTAATCAGCGAAGGCAACACGGGGAACGACGATGGAATGGCTCCTGGCGCGACAAATACGTCCCTTCATCAAGCTCGCGGCTTTCGCCAGCCTGCTGCTCAACCTGGCGCTGCTGGCACCCGCGCTGTACATGCTGCAGGTCTTCGATCGCGTATTCGCGAGCGGCAGCATCGAGACCCTGGTCATGCTCGGCGTCCCGGTACTGCTCATGCTGGTTCTCGGCTACTACATGGACGCGGCGCGGGCGCGCACGCTGGCCGCCGCCGGGCGGCGCATCGAGACCTGCCTCGCGCCCGAGGCGCTGGCCGCCCAGCTGGACGCATCCGCGGCCGGCGCGCGTCGCGATGACGATGCGCTGCGCGACGTCTCGCAACTGCGCAAGCTGCTGGCGAGTCCCGGCGTGGTGGCGCTGTTCGACGCGCCCTGGGTGCCGCTCTATCTACTGATCGTCACCGTCATGCATCCGCTGCTGGGCGGCATCGCCGCGCTGGGTGCGCTGCTGCTGTTCGGGCTGGGCATGCTGACCGAGTACACGACGCGCCGGCACACCGAACGCGCGATGACGGCGGCGCGCGCCTCGCAGCGACGGGCCGACGCGCTGCTGCGCAATGCCGAATGCGTGGTGGCCATGGGCATGTCGGGCGCGGCCGTTGCCGATTGGCAGACACGTTGCGACGAGCAGCATCGCGCGCAGGAGCATCTGGCGCACACCAGCGCCCGGCTGGGTGCCATGGCGCGCATCGCGCGACAACTTCTGCAGGTGACGGCACTGGGCTTCGGTGCCTGGCTGGTCATCGGGCGCGAGGCCTCTCCGGGCATCATGATCGCGGCGACCATCCTGCTGGGCCGCGCGCTGCAGCCGGTGGAGCTGCTGATCGGCGGCTGGAAGGCCATGATCGAGTCGCGCGCCGCATGGCGCCGGTTGTGCGAGCGGCAGGTCATCGAGCGCCCGGCGCGACTGGCGCTGCCAACGCCGAAAGGGCGGCTCGACATCGAACGGCTGACGTATGGCTTTTCCGCGCAACGGCCGCCGCTGTTGCGCGGTGTGTCGTTCTCGGTATCGCCCGGCGAGAGCGTGGGTATCGTCGGCCCCAGCGCCTCGGGCAAGACCACGCTGCTGCGGCTGCTGCTCGGCATGCGCAACGCCCAGGCCGGCACGGTGCGGCTCGACGGCGCCGACATCTCCCGCTGGGATCGCGACGGCGCTGGGCCGTGCCATCGGGTATCTGCCGCAGGACGTGGAGCTGTTCGCGGGCACCATTGCCGCCAACATCGCGCGACTGCAGAAGCCGGATCCCGACGCGGTGATGCGGGCTGCAAAACTCGCGCACGCACACGACCTGATCCTGCAGCTGCCGGACGGCTACGACACCGAGATAGGCGAGAGCGGTTGCCTGCTGTCCGGCGGACAACGGCAGCGCATCGCGCTGGCTCGCGCGCTGTACGGCGAGCCGCGGCTGCTGGTGCTCGACGAGCCCAATGCCAACCTGGATGAAGAGGGCGATGCGGCGCTCGGCGCCGCACTGGTTGAGCTCAAGTCTCGCGGCGTCACGGTAGTCATCGTGACCCACCGGCGCACCCTGACCAGTCGCCTCGACCGCATCGCCGTGCTGCGCAACGGCAAGATCGAAACCTTCGGTCACACGGCCACCGTGCTCGTCACGACTCGGTGAATCGCCCAAGGTGCTGGCCTTCCCTGCCGCCGAATCCCTGCAGGTGAGCGCATGAGCGCCGTGATCCAGTCGAGCTTCGGTGCGCTGCTCGAGGCGCCGCACACGCCGGACCGGTCGTTCGATCGCACGCCGGGTGTTCGTGCCGCTGGCGCTGGTCGCCGTGCTGCTGACTCTCTGGGCGTCGCTGGCGCCGATCTCGGGCGCGGTGATTGCCCACGCGCGCATCAAGGTGGAGCTGGAACGCAAGACCGTGCAACACCGCGAAGGCGGCATCGTGCGCGAGATCAAAGTACGAAACGGACAGCAGGTGCGCGCCGGCGACGTGCTGGTCGTGGTGGACGACGTGCGCAGCGATGCGGAGCTGTCGCTGCTCGAAGACCAGTTGCGCGCCGAGCGCGTGCGCCATGCGCGCGTCAACGCCGAGACCACGCTGGCGCGGCAGTTCAGCGACAAACCCTTCGCCGGCGATCCGCGCATGACCGAACATCTCGAGCGCGAACGCGCGCAGTTCGCGGCACGGCGGCGCACGCTCGATGAGCAGCTGGACGCGCTGCAACTGCAGATGGGCGCGGCGCGCGCGCAGTCGGCCGCGCTGCAAAGCCAGATCGAATCCATCCGCGAATCCGGCCAGCTGGCGGGCGAAGAGCTCGCACTCAACGAGAAGCTCGTGCCAAGGAAGGTTATGTGCCGCGCGCGCGCCTGCTGCCATTGCAGCGCGCCGACGCCGATGCCCGCAGCCGGCTGGGTGAATCCCGCGGTGACCTGGCGCTGGCGCGACAGCGTGCCGGCGAGCTGCAGGCGCGCATGGCCGACGCGCGCAATCGCTACCAGCAATCCGCCACCGACGAGCTCAAGCAGTCGTCGGCCAATTTGCGCGAGCTCGAAGAGCGCCTGCGTCCCTCGAAGGACCAGGTCGAGCGCCAGGCCATCCGCTCACCGGTCGATGGCGTGGTCATGGGACTGCGCGTCACGGCGCCGGGCGAAGTGCTGGGCGCGGGCGCGCCGATTCTCGACGTGGTGCCGAGCAATGAATTGCTGGTGGTCGAGGCGCGCATCCGCACGCAGGACATCAACCATGTGTACGCCGACGCGCACGCCAAGGTGCGTCTCGCGGCCTTTGACGCGCGCACCACGCCCATGCTGCCCGGCCGCGTGACTTTCGTTTCGCCGGATCGCATGACCGACGCGGAGACCGGCGAATCGTGGTTTGCCGCCACCGTGGAAGTGGACGCGGCCGCGCTCAAGCATCACCCCGAGGTCCAGCTCAAGGCCGGCATGCCGGCGGAGCTGTTCGTGACGACGTCGGATCGCACCCTGATCGAATACCTCGTGAGTCCCATCACGGCATTCACGAACCGCGCGCTGCGCGAAACCTGAACTACTAACAAGCTACGGAGAGCATTTCATGAGCGTCACCAGCACATTCATCCCCGGCGCCGGCCAGTTGAGCGTCACCGGAGATGCACTCGACAACAACGCCGCCGTCAGCCGCAACGCGGCCGGCACCATCCTCGTCAACGGCGGTGCGGTGCAACCGTCGGCGGCACGCCCACGGTTGCCAACACGGCCCAGATCCAGGCGTTCGGCCTCGACGGCAATGACGTCATCACGCTGGACGAATCCAGTGGCGCGCTGCCGAGAGCAAATCTCTTCGGCGGCGGCGGCAACGATGTATTGACCGGCGGCTCCGGCAATGACCAGCTCTTCGGCCAGGACGGCAACGACACGCTGCTGGGCAAGGGCGGCGCCGACCTGCTGTTCGGTGGCGCGGGCAATGATGTGTTGACCGGCGGCGGCGGTGACGACCAGATGTTCGGCCAGGGCGGCAACGACCGCATGATCTGGAATCCCGGCGACGGCTCCGACCTCATGGAAGGCGGCGAGGGCAACGACACCGCTGAAATCAACGGCGGCAACGGCGCCGAGCAATTCACCGCCACGGCCAACGGCACGCGCGTGCGTTTCGACCGCATCAATCCGGCGCCGTTCTCCGTGGACATCGGCACCACCGAGAGCGTGGTGGTCAACATGAATGGTGGTGACGACTCGTTCTCGGCCACCGGCAACCTGGCGGCACTGACCTCGTTCACCGTCGATGGCGGCGAGGGCAACGACAGCATTCTCGGCGGCAACGGTGCCGACCTGCTGCTCGGCGGGACGGCAACGACTTCATCGACGGTCAACAGGGCAACGACACCGCATTGCTCGGTGCCGGCGACGACGTATTCCAGTGGGATCCGGGCGATGGCAGCGACGTGGTCGAAGGCCAGGCCGGCAACGACACCATGCTGTTCAACGGCGCGAACGTGGGCGAGAAGATCGACATCTCCGCCAACGGCGCGCGCACGCGCTTCACGCGCGATATCGCGAACATCACCATGGACCTCAACGACGTGGAACGCGTCGACTTCCGTGCGCTGGGCGGCAGCGACAACATCAACATCACGGACCTGCGCGCCACCGACGTCAAACAGGTGGCCGTGGATCTCGCCGAGGCCACCGACGTGGCGGACAGCGTGGTGCTGAATGCGCGCGCGGGTGGCGAGCGGTTTTCGTTCGCCGACCAGGGCGATGACCTGGTAGCGAAGGGCGTGGGCGCGGACGTGGTCGTCTCGAACGCCGGCGCACTGGACCAGGTGGTCGCCGTGGGCGCCGCCGGCGTCGCCGACACCTTCGCGATCGCCGGTGCCAACGCTGCGGATACTTTCCGTATCGGCGCCAACGGCACCGACGTGCTGGTTTCCGGTCTCTCGGCCGCGGTGGCCGTGCGCGGCGACACCGGCGACAGCCTGGTCGTCAATGGCAATGCCGGCGACGACAGTTTCGAGGTCACCGGCAATGTCGCGGCTCTCACGCGCCTGACGCTGGACGGCGGCGCGGGCAACGACCGCATTCTCGGCGGCAACGGCGCCGATATTTTGCTCGGCGGTGACGGCAACGACTTCATCGACGGTCAACAAGGCAACGACGCGGCCTTCCTCGGTGCCGGCGACGACGTGTTCCAGTGGGATCCGGGTGATGGCAGCGACGTGGTCGAAGGCCAGGCCGGCAACGACACCATGCTGTTCAATGGCGTCCGCGGCCAACGAGATCTTCTCGCTCGCCAGCAATGGCGGGCGCGCGCTGTTCACGCGCAATCTCGGCAACATCACCATGGATCTGAACGACGTCGAGCGCGTCGAATTGAACGCGCTGGCGGGCGCGGACACTTTCAACATCGGTGACCTGTCGGGCACGGACGTGAAGGAAGTGGTCGTGAATCTTGCGGTGAATGGCGCCGGCGATGCGCTGCCGGACGCGATCAGCGTCGCCGGACGCAACGGCGCGGATACGGTGACCGTGGCGACCGTGGGCGCGGAAACGCAGGTGACCGGCTTGCCGGCGGCGGTGCGCATTCTTGGCGCCGAAGCCGCGAACGACACGCTCACGCTGAGCACGGGTGGTGGCAATGACACTATCAATGCGACCACGCTGGCGGCTACCGGCACGAAACTCACCATCGTCGCCGGAGACGGCAACGACACCATCAATGGCAGCCAGGGCGCGGACACCATCTTCGCGGGCGAGGGCAATGACAAGGTGTTCGGCGACAATGGCAACGACATCGCCTTCCTGGGCGCGGGCAATGACAGCTTCACCTGGGCACCGGGCGACGGCAGCGACACCATCGAAGGTGAGGCCGGCTTCGACACCATGGACTTCGACGGCGCCAATGTCGCCGAGAACATCGAAATCTCGGCCAATGGCCAGCGCGTGAAGTTCTTCCGCGACGTGGCCAACATCACCATGGACATGGACGGCGTGGAGCGCACGGTGTTCGACGCCCTCGGTGGCGCCGACAACATCGTGGTGAACGACCTCACGGGCACCGCGGCGGAAGAAGTGTTGGTGAACCTGGGCGCGACCCAGGGGTCGACCACCGGTGACGGCGCGGCGGATTCGGTGAGCGTGCGCGGTGGCGCGGCGGCCGACACGATCAGGGTGGCCAATGCCAGCGGTGGCAGCGTGTTGACCACGGGTCTCGCGGCCGATGTGCGCATCACGGGCGCCGAGCTGGCGAATGACAAGCTGGAGGTTCGCGCCGGTGCCGGCAACGACACGCTCGATGCCTCGGCGACGTCTCAGCGTATTCAGCTCAACCTGTTCGGCGATGCCGGAGATGACCGCATCATCGGCAGCGGCGGCGCGGATTTCATCAATGGTGGCCTGGGGACGGACAATGTTTCCATGGGCGCCGGCAACGATCGCTTTCAGTGGAATCCCGGCGAGGGCAGCGATGTCATCGATGGCCAGGGCGGCTTCGATACCCACGAGTTCAATGGCTCCGCCGCCGACGAAATCATTTCGCTCGCGGCCGGTGGCAACGACGCTCTGTTGACGCGCAATGTCGGCAACATCGTCATGAACCAGGACAACGTGGAGCGCGTCGAGATCCTGGCGGGCAATGGCCGCGACACCATCAACATCGCCGAGCTGCGCGGCACGGACGTGAAGGAAGTCCTCGTCAATCTGGGACTCACGGCGGATGCGACCGTGGGCGATGGCCTGGCCGACACCGTCAACGTGAGCGGCGGAACGCGCAGCGAGGTGTTGACCGTCACGGCGAGTGGCGACGACATCATCGTCAGCGGCCTGGCCAATCAGATGCGGATCGCGAACACCGACGGTTCGGACACCGTGGTGGTGCAGGGCGGCGGCGGATCCGACTTGATCAACGCGTCGGCCTTACCGGCGACTGGAGGCCGCGTCGATCTCGACGGCGGCAGCGGCAACGATCTGCTGATCGCGGGTGCCAATGACGCGGGTCTGCTGGGAGGTGCCGGCGATGACGTGCTGGTGGGCAACAGCGGCGACGACCAGCTCAACGCCGGCACGGGCGATGACATCCTGTTCGGCGGCGCCGGCAACGACCTGTTTTCCGGGGAGGATGACTTCACCATCATCGATTTCCGGGCGGGCGCGGGTTCCGACGACCGGATCGACCTGCGCAATGTCGCCGGCATCGACGACTTCGGGGATGTCGCTGGCCTCGGCGCGAGGTGTGTTCGGCGGCGTGATCCTCGACTTCGGCGACGACGAAATCACGCTGCTGGGCGTGAACGCCACGCAGCTGCACGGAGATGACTTCCTGATTTAATGGGGTCAGGCCCCAATTCCCGGAAACGGTGCCAGAGTCCCTGCAGGGGCTCTGGCACCTTCGTTTGGGGCGACAGCGCGAGCCAACCCCATTACAATTCGCGCCCTCCAATGATCGAGCTCCCCGGCGCCCTCGCAGTCTCCGATTTCCGCATTGCCAAGCTGCGCCCGGCCCTCGAAAAGCTGCATCCCGGCCTTGGCGCCGTCAGCGCGCGATTCATCCACTTCGTCGATCTCGAGCGCGAACTGGATGCGCGCGAGCGTGCGCTGCTCGACCGCCTGCTGACCTACGGACCGCGCGAGCCCGCGGGCGCGGCCCAGCCAAGAGGCGCGGAGCTCATCGTCGTGCCGCGTTTCGGCACCATCTCGCCCTGGTCCAGCAAGGCCACCGACATCGCACGCGTTTGTGGCCTGGAAGCCGTGCGCCGCATCGAGCGCGGCATCGTGTGGACTCTCGAGTCCCAGCAGGCGCTGAGCGCGGCGCAATTGCGCGCCCTGGCGACGCCGCTGTTCGATCGCATGACCGAGACCGTGCTGTTCGAGCGCGACGAGGCGGCGCAGCTGTTCGCGCACGAGGCCACGCGTCCGTTGCGCACGATATCGCTGGCGCGCGGGCGCGAGGCGCTGGTGGCGGCGAATTCCGAACTGGGTCTTGCGCTCTCCGACGACGAGATCGACTACCTGGTGACGAACTTCGCGGCGCTGAAGCGCGATCCCACCGACGTCGAGCTCATGATGTTCGCGCAGGCGAACTCCGAGCACTGCCGTCACAAGATCTTCAACGCGGACTGGATCATCGACGGCCAGAAGCAGCCCAAGTCGCTGTTCGCCATGATCCGCAACACGCACGCGAAAAACCCGCAGGGCGTGCTCTCGGCGTATCGCGACAACGCGGCGGTCATGGAAGGGCCGCTGGGCAAGCGCTACTTCCCGAATCCCGAGAACGACATCTACGGCGCCATCGACGAGCCCATCGACATCCTCATGAAGGTGGAGACGCACAACCATCCCACGGCGATTTCGCCGTTTCCGGGCGCGGCGACGGGCTCGGGTGGCGAGATCCGCGACGAAGGCGCGACCGGTCGCGGCGCGAAACCCAAGGCCGGCCTCACCGGATTCTCGGTGTCGCATCTGCGCATTCCCGGCTTCGAGCAGCCGTGGGAAAAGACGCTTGGGCAAACCCGATCGCATCGTCTCGGCGCTGGACATCATGATCGAGGGCCCCATCGGCGGCGCCGCGTTCAACAACGAATTCGGCCGGCCCAACATCTGCGGGTACTTCCGCACTTTCGAGCAGGCCGCGGCGGACGATCCTGACAACCGCACGCGCGGCTATCACAAGCCCATCATGATTGCCGGCGGCCTCGGCAATGTGCGTCGCAAGCACGTCGAGAAAAGCGAGATCCCGGTGGGCGCACAGATCGTCGTGCTCGGCGGGCCGGCGATGTTGATAGGCCTCGGCGGCGGTGCCGCATCCTCGATGGACAGCGGCACCTCGAGCGCCGATCTGGATTTCGCTTCCGTGCAGCGCGGCAATCCGGAAATCCAGCGCCGCGCGCAGGAAGTCATCGACCGATGCAGTGCCCGCTGGAACCTCAACCCGATCCTGCTGGTTCACGACGTGGGCGCCGGCGGGTTGTCGAATGCGGTGCCCGAGGCCGTGGCGCACACGCCGGGCCGTGGCGCGGTCATCGATCTCGCCGCCATCCCGAACGACGAGCCCGGCATGTCGCCCATGGAGCTGTGGTGCAACGAGTCGCAGGAGCGCTACGTGCTCGTGATCGATGCGGCGAAGCTCGACGATTTCGCGGCGATCGCGAGGCGCGAGCGCTGCCCCTTCGCCGTGATCGGCGAGATCGACGGCACCGGCGTGCTGGTGCTGGAGGACCGCAAGAACGGCACGCGGCCGGTGGACATGCCGCTGGACGTGTTGTTAGGCAAGGCGCCGAAGATGCTGCGCGATGTGCGGCGCGTGACGCCGCTGCAGGCGCCGCTGGCGCTTGCGGACATCGACCTGCGCGACGCGGCGTACCGGCTGCTGCAATTTCCCGCGGTGGCCGACAAGACCTTCCTGATCTCGATTGGCGATCGCACCGTCGGCGGCATGATCAGCCGCGACCAGATGGTGGGGCCCTGGCAGGTGCCGGTGGCCGACGTCGCCGTCACGCATCTCCGACTACTTCGGCCACGCGGGCGAGGCCATGGCCATGGGCGAGCGCACGCCGGTGGCGGTGCTCGACGCGCCGGCCTCCGGCCGGCTGGCGGTCGCCGAGGCGCTGACCAACATTCTCGCGGCCGATATCGGTGCGCTGTCGAACGTGAAGCTGTCGGCCAACTGGATGGCGGCCTGCGGCGAACCCGGCGAGGACGCCGCGTTGTACGCCACGGTGCACGCCGTCGGCGAAGAGCTCTGTCCCGCGCTGGGCATCGCCATCCCGGTGGGCAAGGACTCGCTGTCGATGAAGACGGTGTGGAGCGAGGGCGCCACGCGCAAGTCCGTGGTCGCGCCGGTGTCGCTGATCGTCTCGGCCTTCGCGCCCGTGGGCGATGTGCGCAAGACCTGGACGCCGCAGCTGCGCACCGATCTGGGCGCGACCTCGCTGCTGCTGGTCGACCTCGGGGCCGGCGCCAACCGGCTCGGCGGCTCGTCGCTGGCGCAGGTGCATGGCGCGCTCGGCGCCACGCCGCCAGACCTTGCCGATGCCAAACTACTGACACGGTTGGCCGCCGCGCTGGCCGAGCTGCGTGCCCAGGACCTGGTGCTGGCCTATCACGATCGCTCCGACGGCGGCGTGTTCGCGACGCTGGTGGAGATGGCGTTCGCCGGGCATTGCGGCCTCGATGTCAGACTGCCCGCCGGCGCGCGAACGGTGCCGCGGGCGCGCTGTTCAGCGAAGAGCTGGGCGTGGTGCTGCAGGTGCGCGCCGCGCAGCTGGAGGCCGCCAGGACGATCCTTGCGCGCCATGGGCTGGGCGAGCTCACTCACGTGCTCGGCGCGCCGACGCGCGAGATGCGCGTGCGCATCGAAGCGGCGACGGGTCGCGTCGATGAGAAATGGGAAGACCTGCGCCGCGCCTGGTCGGAAACCTCGTTCCGCATGCGCGAGCTGCGCGATGAGCCCGGCTGCGCGCGCGAAGAATTCGCGGCGGCCTGCGACAGCGGCGCGCCCGGCCTCAACGTGGCACTGACCTTCGATCCCAACGAAGACATCGCCGCGCCCTTCATCGGCAAATCACGGCCGAAAGTGGCCGTGCTGCGCGAGCAGGGCGTGAACAGCCAGGTCGAAATGGCCGCGGTGCTGGAACGCGTCGGCTTCGAGGCGCATGACGTGCACATGAGCGATGTGCTGTCGGGGCGCGTGAGGCTCGCGGATTTCCGCGGCCTGGTGGCCTGCGGCGGATTTTCGTATGGCGACGTGCTCGGCGCCGGCGAGGGCTGGGCCAAGTCCATCCTGTATCACCCGCGAACGCGCGACGAGTTCCAGCGCTTCTTCGAGCGTAGCGACACCTTCTCGCTGGGCGTCTGCAATGGCTGCCAGATGTTCGCGGCGCTCAAGGAGATCGTGCCGGGCGCCGCGAGCTGGCCGCGCTTCGTGCGCAACCGCGGCGAGCAGTTCGAGGGGCGTTTCTCGCTGGTGGAGCTCGCGCGTTCACCGTCGATCTTCTTCGCCGGCATGGACGGCTCGATGCTGCCGATCGCCGTCGCGCACGGCGAAGGCCGCGCGGAATTCGCGAACGAGGCCGATGCGCGGACGTTCTCCGCGGCGGGCCTGGTGAGCGCGCGCTACATCGAAGGCAACCGGCAGGTGGCGACCAGCTACCCGGCCAATCCCAACGGCTCGCCGTTCGGCATCGCCGCCATCACCAATGACGACGGCCGCGTGACCCTCACCATGCCGCATCCCGAGCGTTCGTTCCGCTACGCGCAGAATTCCTGGCGGCCCGATGGGGTCGGGCGAGTACAGCGGCTGGTACCGCATGTTCGGCAACGCGCGCCGCTGGGTGGGTTAAGGGACGTTCCCGCCGCAACTGCACCCGGCAGCAACAGGTTCGCGGTCGCGTGCTCTTCGACGAAGAACTTGCGCACTTTCATGGCGTGTTGCAGGCGTCCCTTGCGCACGTATGCCTGGTAGAGAAAGTCCTTCATCACTTCCAGCATCACCGCGGCCTGGTAGGTATTGATGAAGGGCAGGTCGAGCAGCGGCTCGGGGTTGCCGGCGAAGATGATGCGCATGACCACCGCGAAGGTGTCCTCGTCGATGTCCGCCATCTCGCGCACGTCGGACAATCGAGTCGAACAACCGCAGCTTGGTCGAGTTGCCGAGATCGGCGAAGGTCACGGCCGCGGTGCGCCGGCACATCGAGGCAAAGGCCTGGAACTGGTTGTGCGAGTAGCAGATCAGCGCCTCGCGGAAGAAAATCTCGACGTCCTCCGGCACGTAGTTGAACGCGAACTTCTCGATGGGGCGTTCGACGTCGAAGGCCTGCGGCGAGAGTTCCACGCGGTTGCTGGCGAAGGCACGCGTGGCGTAGCGCAGGAACACCGGCGCGTTGCAGGCGTGGCAGCGCAGCACCACGCCCGACGGTGCGCGGCTTCTGCAGCAGCAGCTCGTCGAAGGTCGGCAGCGCCGTGCGGGCTCATGCGCGAGAACGCGTGGCAATGCGGGCAATTGCGCGCGGTCTCGCGCTCGTCGCCGAAGTACATCATGCCCGTCGAGTCGATGAACACGTTCATCGCACTCGCCGTCATGGCCACGTCCCTATCTAGTCAGCGGCTTGTACTTGATGCGGTGTGGTTGAGTGGCTTCTTCGCCCTTGCGCCGCTTCAGATCTTCCATGTAGTCCTGGAAGTTGCCCTCGAACCATACCACCTCGGAGTTGCCTTCGAAGGCGAGGATGTGGGTGGCGATGCGATCGAGGAACCATCTGTCGTGCGATATGACAACTGCGCAGCCCGGATAGGCCAGCAGGGCCTCTTCCAGCGCGCGCAGGGTCTCGACGTCCAGGTCGTTGGTGGGCTCGTCGAGCATGAGCACGTTGCCGCCGGACTTGAGCACCTTGGCGAGGTGCACGCGGTTGCGCTCGCCGCCCGACAGCTCGCCGATGATCTGCTGCTGGCCCGGTGCCCTTGAAGTTGAAGCGTCCGACATAACCGCGCGACGGCGTCTCGTAGTTGCCGACCTTGATCATGTCGAGGCCGCCGGAGATCTCCTGCCAGACGGTGTTCTTGTCGTTGAGCGACTGGCGCGACTGGTCGACGTAGGCCAGCTTCACCGAGGGTCCCATGCGCAGCTCGCCGGCGTCGGGCTTCTCGAGGCCGGACATCATGCGGAACAGCGTGGTCTTGCCGGCGCCGTTCGGTCCGATGATGCCGACGATGCCGCCGGCGGGCAGATTGAAGTTCAGGTTGTCGATGAGCAGGCGGTCGCCGTACGACTTGCGCAGGTTCTTCGCTTCGATCACGACGATCGCCCAGGCGCTCGCCCGGCGGGATGTAGATCTCGTTGGTCTCGTTGCGCTCCTGGAATTCGCGCGAGGCGAGCTCTTCGTAACGCGCCACGCGCGCCTTGTTCTTGGCGCGGCGGCCTTTCGGGCTCGTGCGCACCCACTCGAGTTCCGTCGCGAGCTGCTTGCGCAGGCCTTCGTTGGTTCGCTCTTCCGCGGCGAGTCGCGCGCCCTTTTGCTCGAGCCAGGTGGTGTAGTTGCCCTGGTAGGGAATGCCGTGGCCGCGATCCAGCTCGAGGATCCACTCGGCGACGTTGTCGAGGAAGTAGCGATCGTGCGTGACCGCGATGACGGTGGATGGATAGGCCTCGAGGTACTTCTCGAGCCACGCGATCGACTCGGCATCGAGATGGTTGGTGGGCTCGTCCAGCAACAGCATGTCGGGCGCCGACAGCAGCAGGCGGCACAGCGCGACGCGGCGTTTCTCGCCACCCGAAAGCTTGTTGATGATGGCTTCCCAGGGCGGCAGGCGCAGCGCGTCGGCGGCGATCTCGAGCTTGCGCTCGAGTTCCCAGCCGCCGACCGCGTCGATGGCGTCCTGCAGTTTGGCCTGTTCCTCGAGGAGCTTGTTCATCTCCTCGTCGTCCATCGGCTCGGCGAACTTGTCGCTGATCTCGTTGAAGCGCGCGACCTGCGCGAACGCGCCGCCCAGACCTTCCATCACGACGCTGCGCACGTCCTTGTCAGGATCGAGCTCGGGTTCCTGCGGCAGATAGCCGACCTTGATGCCGGACTGCGCGCGCGCCTCGCCTTCGTAAGTTGGTGTCGATGCCGCCCATGATCTTGAGCAGCGTGGATTTGCCCGAGCCGTTGAGGCCGAGCACGCCGATCTTGGCGCCGGGAAAAAACGAAAGACTGATGTCGCGCAGGATGACGCGTTTGGGTGGCACGACCTTGCCAACCCGGTTCATCGTGTAGATGTATTGGGCCATGTATTGCGTGGTTTAGGAGGCGGAACGGGGCGCGAATTCTACCTCCGGCGGCCGAAAGGCTGTGCTACGTTTGCTGCGCCAAAAAGGCCGCGTCAGGGAGTGCAGCTTCTGTCCGCAGCAGCGTCATCGCGTGTCTGGTGGTGGCGGGCGAGCGCCTGGCGCGCTACGGCTTTCCTGACGGCCATCCTTTCGGGCCGGACCGCCACGCGGCGTTTTACGCCGAGTTCTCGGCGCGCGGTCTCGACAAGCGCGTGCGCCTCATGGAAACCCGCGCCGCCACGCGCGATCGAGTTGCGAGTCCTTCCACACGCCGCAGTACCTGGACCTGGTCGCCGACCGGTCGATGACCGGCGAGGGTTATCTCGACGCCGGGGACACGCCGGCCTGGCGCGGCGTCTACGAAGCCGCCGCCGACGTGGTCGGCGCCACGCTGCTGGCGTCCGAGCGAGATCATGGCCGGGCAGCGCACGCCGCGCCTTCGTGCCCATCGCGGGGCTGCACCACGCGGCGCGCGGGCGGCGCCGCGGGGTTCTGCGTGTTCAACGACTGCGGCGTGGCGGTGGAAATGCTGCGGCGGAACCACGGCTTGAAGCGCATTGCTTACGTGGATATCGACGCGCACCACGGCGACGGCGTGTATTACGGTTTCGAGAGCGATCCGGACCTGATCTTCGCGGACATCCACGAGGACGGGCGCTACCTCTATCCGGGCACCGGCCGCGAGGACGAGATCGGGCGCGGCGCGGCGGCGGGCATCCAAGCTCAACATTCCCGTGCCGCCGGGCTCCGACGACGCGGTATTCGAAGCGGAATGGCCGCGGGTGCTCGCGCACCTGCGCAAGTACGAGCCCGAATTCATCCTGCTGCAGGCCGGCGCCGACAGCGTCGAGGGCGATCCGATCACGCACATGCGCTTCAGTGCCGAGACGCACCGGCGCGCCGCGCGCGACCTGGCGCACCTGGCCGAAGAGCTAGGCCATGGGCGCGTGCTGGGCACCGGTGGCGGCGGCTACAACCGCATCAATCTCGCGCAGGCGTGGACCGGGGTCGTCCAGGGCCTGCTGGAGTAGCGGCTCATGGTGAGCGGGAAATGGGGACATTCCTCATTTGCCGCGAAGCGGGCAAAAGGGGGCGTGCCTCGGGCGACAAATCCCGGCAGCGGCAGTGCCGTTCCCCGGGAGGCGCGTCCCCTTTTGCTAGCAAATGAGGAATGTCCCCATTTCCCGCTACAATTCGCGGCCCCCGGATTGCGACCCTTCCGAGGCCCGATACATGTTCCGTACCGCGATGACCGTCGGTGGATTCGACCCCGAGCTGGATGCTGCGCTCAAGACGAACGGCAGCGCCAGGAAGATCACATCGAGCTGATCGCCTCGGAAAACTACGTCAGCCCGCGCGTGCTCGAAGCTCAGGGTTCGGTGCTCACCAACAAGTACGCCGAGGGTTATCCGGGCAAACGTTATTACGGAGGCTGCGAATTCGTCGACGTCGCCGAGCAGCTCGCCATCGATCGCGCCAAGAAGCTCTTCGGCGCCGACTACGCCAACGTGCAGCCGCATTCGGGTTCGCAGGCCAACGCCGCCGCCTATCTCGCGCTGATCGCACCGGGCGACACGATTCTCGGCATGAGCCTCGACCACGGCGGCCATCTCACGCATGGCGCCAAGGTGAATTTCTCCGGCAAGCTGTTTCGCGCCGTGCAGTACGGCATTCGTCCGGATAACGGCGAGATCGATTACGACGCGCTCGCCGCGCAGGCGCTGGCGGAAAAACCCAAGATGATCGTCGCGGGTTTCTCCGCTTACTCCCGTTACCTCGATTTCAAGAGATTCCGCGAAATCGCCGATTCGGTCGGCGCCTATCTGTTCGTCGACATGGCGCACGTCGCGGGCCTGGTGGCCGCGGGCCTGTATCCGGATCCGATCCCGTACGCCGATGTCGTCACGACGACCACGCACAAGACGCTGCGTGGTCCGCGCGGTGGGTTGATCCTGGCGCGCGCCAACGAGGCGATTACCAAGAAACTGAACTCCCTCGTGTTCCCGGGAACGCAGGGCGGGCCGCTGATGCACGTCATCGCCGCGAAAGCCGTGGCGTTCCTCGAAGCGCTGCAGCCGGAGTTCAAGGAATACCAGAAGCAAGTGGTGGCGAACGCGCGCGCGACCGCTGTGCGCCTGCAGAAGCGCAATTACAAGATCGTCTCGGGCGGCACCGACAATCACCTGTTCCTGCTCGACCTGTCCGACAAGCAGATCAACGGCAAGGAAGCGGACGCCGCGCTCGGCAAGGCGCACATCACGGTCAACAAGAACGCGGTGCCCAACGATCCGCGTCCGCCGATGGTCACGAGCGGCATCCGCATCGGCTCGCCCGCAGGCACCACGCGCGGCTTCAAGGAGCGCGAGTTCGAGCAGATCGCCGACCTGGTCGCCGACGTGCTCGATGCCAACGGCAGCGATGCCGCCATCGAGAAGGCGCGCGCGGCGGCGTCCGAGTTGTGCCGGCGTTATCCCGTGTACGGGCCCTGATGCAGGGCCCCTATCTACTGAGGACAGGCCATGCACTGTCCCTTCTGCGCGCACCCGGACACCAAGGTCAACGACTCGCGGCTCGCGGCCGAAGGCGCGCAGATCCGCCGCCGTCGCGAGTGCCTGCAGTGCGGCGAACGTTTCACCACCTTCGAAACCGCCGAGCTGGTCATGCCGCTGGTGGTGAAGAGCGATGAGCGGCGCGTGCCCTTCGACGAGAGCAAGTTGCGCGGCGGCATGCTGAAGGCGCTGGAGAAGCGGCCGGTGTCGCGGGAAACGATCGAGGAAGCCGTCGGCCACATCACGCGCAGGCTGCGCAGCCTCGGTGAACGCGAGGTGACCTCGCGGCTGATCGGCGAGATCGTCATGGAAGAATTGCATCGCCTCGATGAAGTCGCGTACGTGCGTTACGCCTCGGTGTACCGGCATTTCCAGGATGCCGAGGCCTTTCGCGAGGAGATCGAGCGTCTGCGCCATCGGCGCGGCCGCATTCCGAGCGAGGACCAGCTCGAGCTGCTGCCCGGTGAATCGCCGGACAAGACGAAAAAGGGACGGCGCCCATGAGTGCCTTCAGTGCCTTCGATGAGTCGGCCATGCGGCGGGCACTCGAGCTCGCGGCGCGCGGCCTGTACAGCACGCATCCGAATCCGCGCGTGGGCGCGGTGGTGGTGCGCGACAACGAGATCGTCGGCGAGGGCTGGCATGAACGTGCCGGCGAGGCCCATGCCGAACCGATCGCGTTGCGCGCCGCCGGTGAACGCACGCGCGGCGCCACCGTCTACGTGACGCTCGAGCCCTGCAATCACTTCGGTCGCACGCCGCCCTGCGTGGACATCCTGCTGGCCGCGGGCGTGCGCCGCGTGGTCTACGCGGTGGGCGATCCCAATCCGCTGGTGAATGGCGCCGGCGCCAAGCGCCTGCGAGAGGCGGGAGTCACCGTCGAGTCCGGCCTGCTCGAATCCGAATCGGCGGCGCTCAATGCCGGGTTCCTGATGCGCATGCAGCGTCGGCCGTCCCTTCGTGCGACTGAAGTCCGCCGCCAGTCTCGATGGCGCAATCGCGCTGGCCGATGGCCAGAGCAAGTGGATCACCAGCGACGAGGCGCGCGCCGACGTGCAGCACTGGCGCGCGCAAAGCGGCGCGGTGCTCAGCAGCGCAGCCACCGTGCTGGCCGACGATCCGCGCCTCGACGTGCGCATCGAGACGCCACGCCAGCCGTTGCGCGTGGTGCTCGACCGCCGGCGACAGGTTCGCAGGAACGCGCGCGTGCTCGCTCCACCGGGTGAGGTGTTGCTGTTTGCCGCGCCGCGGCCCGGACGCGCGCGTGCGGCGGTGGAGGAACGAGTGGGCACGGCGCGCATCGAGACAGTCCGCGTAGTGCGCGGGCACCTCGACCTGAAGCGGGTGTTCTCCAGGCTGGCAGAGCTCAACATCAACGACGTGCTGGTGGAAGCCGGGCCTCGCCTGGCGGGCGCGCTGTTCGCCGCCGGGCTGGTGGACGAATGGCTTTTGTACCTGGCGCCCCAAATTGTTAGGCGAGGGCGCGAAACCTTTGGCCGCCTTGCCGCGACTCAAGAGACTGGCGGCCGCGCCGACAGTTCGATATCCTCGAATCCCGGTCGGTAGGTCCCGACCTGCGGCTGCGCCTGCAGCCGCGCAGGTAAAGGAAAGCATGTTCACCGGCCTGGTGCAGGAAGTCGGCGAGATTCGCAGGCTGGAGCCACGAAATGGCGCCGGCGGCGCGGACGCGCGCGTGGTGGTCGGATTTCGTGCCATCGAGCGGCGAGCGGCTCGAGCTTGGCGCCAGCATCTGCGTGGATGGCGTGTGCCTCACGGTCGCGCAGCTCGATGCCGACAGTTTTGCCGCCGACGTCTCGGGCGAAACGCTGCGCGTCACCACGCTGGGCGACAAGCGCGCCGGCAGCTTCGTGAACCTGGAGCCTGCGCTGCGGGCCGGCGACAGTCTCGGGGGCCACTGGGTATCCGGGCATGTCGACGGCGTGGCCGCAGTCATTGCCACGGAGCGTGACGCGGGTTCGTTGCGGGTGAGCATCGAGGCGCCGCAGCCGCTGGCGCGCTACATCGCGCGCAAGGGATCAGTGACGCTCGACGGTGTCAGTCTCACGGTCAACGACGTCGTGGACGCGCGGTTTTCCATCAACCTGATTCCGCACACACTCGAGGTGACCACGCTGGGAGCACTGGCGAAAGGTTCGCGCCTGAATCTCGAGATCGACCTGCTGGCGCGCTATGTCGAACGACTGAACTCAATGCCAGCATGAAACCACTGAACACCATCGAAGAAATCCTCACCGACATCGCCAGGGGCCGCATGGTGGTGATCATGGACGACGAGGATCGCGAGAACGAAGGCGACCTCATCATGGCCGCGCAGAACGTGCGGCCCGAGGACATCAACTTCATGGCGCGCTTCGGGCGCGGGCTCATCTGCCTCACGCTCACGGCCGAGCGCTGCCGGCAATTGCGCCTGCCGCTGATGGTCAGCGAGACGCATCGCGAGCATCGCACCAACTTCACGCTCTCGATCGAAGCCGCCGAGGGCGTGACCACGGGCATTTCGGCGCACGATCGCGCGCACACCGTCATCACCGCGGTGAAGCCGAACGCGCGCCCCGAAGACCTGCGGCAGCCCGGACACATCTTCCCGGTGATGGCGCAGCCCGGCGGCGTGCTCACGCGCGCGGGACACACCGAGGCCGGCTGCGATCTGGCGCGACTCGCGGGTCTCGATGCCTCGGCGGTGATCGTCGAAATCATGAACGACGACGGCACCATGGCGCGGCGGCCGGACCTCGAGGCCTTTGCGGCGACTCACCAGCTCAAGGTCGGCACTATTGCCGATTTGATCCGCTACCGGCTCGGGCGGAGCGCTCGGTGGAGCGCATCGCCGAGCAGATCGGTGGAGACGGAGTTCGGACCGTTCCGCCTGATCGCGTATGAGGATCACGTGCACCGCGACGTGCACCTGGCGCTGGTGCGCGGCTCGATCGAAAAATCCCCCGCGCCGCTGGTGCGCGTGCATCCCATCGATACCCTGTCTGACCTGGTAGGCGTGCAGGGCGTGGGACGCACCTGGACACTGCGCGATGCCATGAAGCGCATCGCCGAAGTGGGCGTGGGCATCGTCATCGTGCTGCGCGACCACACGACGCCGCGCGAGCTGGCGGATGCCGTGAGCGCGCTCGGCCAGCGCACCGAGCATACGGCTGCCTCTCAGGCGGCACCGCAAGTGTTGCGCACCTATGGCATCGGCGCGCAGATCCTCAAGGATCTCGGCGTCACGCGCATGCAGGTGCTGTCCACCCCCAAACAATTGCAGGGCATCGCGGCCTTCGGCCTGGAAATCACGGGCTACGTCGCGGAATAAGGCCGGTATACTTCCGCGCCCATGACCGGTTCCCAAACTACAAAGCTCGGCTTCGATGCGAGCAAGTCACGCGTGGCGGTGCTCGCGGCGCGCTTCAACAGCGAATTGGTCGATCAGCTGGTCGAAGGCGCGACGCGCGCCTGGCGCGAGCACGGCGGCCGGGACAACCGGCTGGTCGTGCAGCGCGTGCCGGGCGCGTTCGAGCTGCCGCTGGCGGCGAAGAAATTCGCGGCCAGCGGCGATTACCAGGCAGTGATTGCGCTCGGTTGCGTGATTCGCGGCGACACGCCGCATTTCGAGTACGTGGCGGGCGAGTGCGCGCGCGGGCTCATGGACGCCGGCCTCGTCACCGGCGTGCCGGTGATCTTCGGCGTGCTGACCACCGAGACTCAGGCGCAGGCCGAAGAGCGCGCCTCGCTCACGCGCATGAACAAGGGACGCGAATCCATGGAAGCGGCGCTGGAAATGATCGGGCTGCTCGCGCCCTTCAAACGCGCGGCACGAAAGGGGCGGCGCTGATGGCGCGCGGCTCCGGCATCAATCCGGCCTCGGCGCGCCGCGCGGTGGCGCGCAAGCTCGCCATGCAGGCGCTGTATCGCTGGCAGCTCAACGCCGCACCCTGGCAGGACGTCGTCAACGAGTTCGCCGCCGACGAAGACATGCGCAAGGCCGACCGTGGTTACTTCAACCAGCTGGTGACCGATATCTGCGGCGGTAGTGAGGCGCTCGATACCGCGCTGGCGGCGTGGATGGATCGCAAGCCCAAGGATCTCGATCCCGTGGAGCATGCGGTGCTGTGGGTGGGCGCGCATGAGTTGCAGTCGGCGCCCGACGTGCCGTATCGCGTGGTCATCAACGAAGCCGTCGGACTGGCAAAGCGTTTCGGCGCCACCGACAGTCACAAGTTCGTCAATGCCGTGCTGGACGCCGCGGCCCGAGAGCTGCGCCCCCATGAGCGTTGATCTCTCCAACAAGTCACGGACGGCCCCGCTTCGGGGCCGTTAAGAGTGGCGCGTGAGCGCCTGAGAATAGTGAGCGCCTGGGAAGTGAGCGCCTTAAGAGAATTCGAATTGATAGGCAAATACTTCGCGCGACTCGGCGCGGAGCGCTCCGACGTGCGCATCGGGGTGGGTGACGACGGCGGGGTGGTGATGCCACCGGCCTCGCGCGAGCTGGTGGTGGTTACCGATTCGCTGGTGGAGGGCGTGCACTTTCCGCCGGGGTCCCCGGCGGCTTCCATCGGCCATCGCGCCTTCGCGGTCAACCTGTCCGACATCGCGGCCATGGGAGCGGAGGCAGCCTGGGCGGTGTTGGCATTGACGGTGCCGGACTCGGACGATGCCTGGCTGGCGCAGTTTGCGCGCGCCGCCGGCGATCTGTGCCGCCGCCACGGCGTGGCGCTGGTGGGCGGTGACACCACGCGTGGGCCGCTGTCCATCACGGTGACGATGATTGGCATCGTGCCCATTGGCGTGGCACTGGAGCGCCGCGGCGCCCAGGCAGGCGACGCCGTATTCGTCACGGGCTCGCCTGGCGATTCCGCCGCGGGCCTGGCGCTGGAACAGAATCGCCTGCACGTGGCTGACCCGATGTCGGCCCAGATCCTGCGCGACCGTTTCCTGTTCCCCACGCCGCGCTGCGAGGTGGGTGTTGCACTGCGCGGGCTGGCGAGCGCCTGCATCGATGTGTCCGACGGCCTCGGGGGCGATCTCGAGAAACTGTGCGCGGCCAGCGGCTGCGGTGCGGAAATCGACGCGGCGGCATTGCCGGTATCGGATGCGCTGGTCACCGCCGTGGGGCGCGAGCTGGCGCGCGAATACGCGCTCACCGGCGGCGAAGACTACGAACTACTGTTCACCGTTCCGCTCGCGCGGCTCGGCGCGATGACCAACGCCATTGCAATGGGGCTCGGCCCCGTGACTCGCATCGGCAGCATGGTGTCTGGAAATGGCGTCAGGGTTTCCGCGGGAGGCGGTGTGATGCAGTTCTCGGGAGCCGGATTCGATCATTTCGCGCGTTGAGCCGGGGCGTAGGACGTTGCGCTTCCACCAGTGATCCGCGAGACCGGTCACAGCCCCGCCTCAGTCCCGGCCTTATTCTGCCGCTCACGTTCACTTGGACTGCGACGGCGTCATTTACGCGCCGACGCATCACGCACGCCGATCCAAACAATGTCGCTGCAAGCCACAAAGACCGGCCCCGATGCTCAGGCAGCAAAGATCCTGGAAAACCGCGTTCCGGATCGCATCGGTAAATATGTAATCATCAATGAGGTCGGCCGGGGTTCCACCGGTACCGTCTATCTTTCGCACGACCCGTACTACGGTCGCGACGTCGCCATCAAGGTCTACAACATGGACCCGGATCAGAGCGACGAGCGCGCCAAGATCGCGCGCAAGATGTTCCTGTCGGAAGCGCACATGGTGGGCATGCTGCAGCATCCGCACATCCTGCCCATCTACGACGCGGGCGAAGAGAACGGCCGCTGCTACATCGTCACCGAGCACGTACACGGAGCGCGGACCCTTTCCGCGTACTGCCGGCCCGACAACCTGCTGCGCACCGACGACGTGGTCGAGATCATGTTCAAGTGCGCCAAGGCGCTGCACTACGCTCACACGCGTGGTGTCATTCACCGCGACATCAAGCCGTCGAACATCATGCTCACGCAGGATTCCGACGTGCGCATCATCGACTTCGGCATCGCGCTGGTGGCCGATTCCGAAATCTCGCGCATCGAAGGCATCGCCGGTTCGCCGTCGTACATGTCGCCCGAGCAGGTGCAGAGCCTCGATCTCACGCATCACTCCGACCTGTATTCGCTGGGCGCGGTCATGTACGAGCTGCTGACCGGAATCCGGCCGTTCCGCGCCGGCAACCTGGTCAAGCTGCTGCACCAGATCGTGTACGCCACGCCGCCGCCCATCCACACGCAGCGCAAGGATGTCCCCGAGGATCTCGAGGAGATCGTCGTCACCGCCATGCAGAAGACGCCGGACAAGCGTCACAACTCCGGCGCCGACTTCGCGGCCGAGCTGACCCGCGTGCACCAGCGCCTGCGCGAGCAGAACGCGCGCATCGACCAGCAGGCCCAGTTCGACGTGCTGCGCCGCCTGCGCTTCTTCCACGAGTTCTCACACGCCGAGATCTGGGAGGTGCTGCGCGCCAGCACCATGACCGACTACCCGGCGGGTGAGGAGATCGTCAAGGAAGGCGAGATGGACGATCGCTTCTATATCCTGGTGAGTGGCAAGTGCATGGTCGAGCGCCATGGCAAGACGCTGGGCTCGATGGACGAGGGCGATTGCTTCGGCGAAACCAGCTACGTGCGCGGTGCGCGCCGTACCGCAACGATTCGTGCCGAGTCCCCGGTATCGGTGTTGCGCGTCAGCTCCACGCTGCTCGAGCAGGTGTCCGCCGCCTGCCAGCTGCGCTTCAACCGCGTGTTCCTGCGGGCGCTGGTCTCGCGCCTGCAGGGCAACGAGCCGGCGGTCGAATAGCGTCTTTTCTTGACTGATCACGGACGGCGCCGCAGGCACCGTTTTCCGATGTAGCGCTTGCGCCTGGCAATTCTGACAATACCGGCCCATGAGCACCTACCGCACCATCGTATTCGCCGCCGCTGCCTGGGCGTTGGCCGCCGCAACGTCGAGCGCGCAGACGCTTCCACTGGAATCCACGGCCGGGCTGAAGCTGCACAATGTGCAGGCGGAGCCGGTCACCCATCAGGGCAAGCGTGGACTTCGCATCACGTATTCCGCCGAAGCGCTGCAACAGTTCAGGAGCCTGAAGCCCGACGAACAGGCGCAATTCGAAACCCTGGCCGTACTCGAAGGCAGCAACTTCACGAACGGTGTCATCGAAGCGGAAATCGCCGGTGAACCGGCGGCCGACGCGTCGGAGGGCGCACGCGGTTTCGTCGGCATCGCGTTCCGGCTGCGGCCGGACATGCGCACCTACGATGCGTTCTACCTGCGCCCGACCAATGGTCGCGCCGACGACCAGGTGCGGCGCAATCATTCGGCCCAGTATGTATCGCACCCGGATTGGCCGTGGTTTCGCCTGCGGAAAGAAACTCCGGAGCGCTACGAATCGTACGTCGATCTCGAACCGGGCAAGTGGACCCGGGTCCGCATCGAGGTGCAGGGCGAGCGCGCACGCCTCTATGTGCACGGCCAGTCGCAGCCGACCCTGGTCGTGAACGACCTCAAAACCGGCGCCGCTGGCGTCGGGGCCGTCGCGTTATGGATCAACCCGGGAACCGTGGCGCATTTCCGCAACCTGCGGATCAAGGCCAACTAGAAACTGAACTGCGTCCGCAGCGCGAACACGTCCAGGTCCTGACCGATCTCGACGCCGAGCGGCGGGGTATTGGGAGCAGGCCCGAAGGGCTGCGTGTTGCCCGGGCCCGCGGGATTCAGCCGGTCGACGTCGATGAGCATGTAATTCATCATGATCTTGACGTTGGGATTCGGGAACCAGTTGACCCCGAGCGTGACGATGGATTGATCGCCGCCGCGGACCGAACCCGGCACCGCGGCCGTGCCGGCCAGGCCTTCTTCGAAGTTGAGATTCATGCGGCTGTAGCGTGCCGCCAGCTCCCAGGCACCAAAGCCGCCATTGCCGGAGAACGGCACCATGGGACGCGGATTCTGGAATGAACCGGTGGCCGCGTTGTAGCGGCGACTCTCGCCGGTGAGTATCCAGCTGCCCTGCAGGTAGTAACCCTTGAAGTCCGGATCGGGAAGATTCGCCGACGCGCGGCGCTCGACGTCGTACCAGAAGTGCTCGCCCTGTAGATAGAAGCTCTTCCAGTTCGCACCGAATTCCAGTCCGTACACGCTGGCGTGATCGGCATCGATGGAGCCGGTGTCGATGAGGCGCACGCCGTCGACGCGGATCTCCGGCCGGTCGCGGAAACGCATGGGATGTCGCGGCGTTGCGTCCTGGCCCTGGTCCGCGGGGGCAAAGACATAGGTACCCGAGACACCGGCGTGCACGTTGTAATCATTGGCGGTGGCCAGCAGAAGTCCCGCGCGCCCCACGGCGGCGGCCTGCACGTCGAAGACTTCCGCGTCGTTCACCGTGCGCGTGGTGAACGTGAGCGAGCTCATCCAGCGCGCGCCATTGGCCTTGACGCCGAGGCCGATGCGGCCATCCGCGCCGCCCAGTGAGCGCGAGAGCTCGGAGGCACTGGCGCGTTCGAGAAAGGGGATGTCCTCGGGCGAGGTGCCGTCGTCCATGTTGGCGGGCGGCGAGAACGCGCCGAGCTGCAGGGTGAACGGTGCAAATCCGGTGTAGGCGATCCAGGCATCGTTGATGCGCGTCGGGCCTTCGGTGCCGGAACCGCCGAGCTCCAGCAGCAGGCGGTAGTTGAAGTCGCGTGCGATGGTTCCTTCGACTCCGAAGCGCGCCCGACGGAAATAGAACCCATCGCTGAAATCCCGCGCGGCCGTGTTTTCGCGGTTGGGTACTCCGCCCACCGAGCCACGTCGGAAATCTGTCGTCAGAGGCCCTGCCGGCGATTCCCCGTACATTGCACCGTCCATCTGCACGTTGGCACGCACGGATATCGAGGAGCTGCCGTCCGCGGATGAGATGGTCGGCCGGTTGTTGGTGAATGCCACCCGGGGAGCTTCCTGTGGTGGTGCCTTCGACTGGCCGAGCTGTTTGGTGAGCGCTTCCAGCTGCGCCTGCTGAGCTTCGAGAAGTTTGGCCTGGAGCTCGAGCTGCGCACGCTGCTCGGCGATGGCGCTGCGCAGCGCTTCGACCTGCTTTTCGAGCGCGGCGTCGTCGGCCAGCGCGGGCGAGGCGGCAAGGCCCCCCAGCACCGCTGCAATGGCGGCGCCTAACAGACTGTTCTTGTTCACTTCTTGAGCTCCAGGAACCCGAATCGCTTCCAAGTATCGCGTGCCGCCCCGCTGGAGAGGTAATCAAGAAATGCAATTGCTTCGCCCCGCGCGCCGCGCTTGGCAGCCGCCGGGTATGTGATAGGGGCGTGAGTGCTGTCCGGGAAGGTGCCGACGATGCGTACCTTGGAATCCACGAGCGCGTCGGTGGTGTAGACGATGCCCAGTGGCGACTCGCCGCGTGCCACGAACATCATCGCGCTGCGCACATTGTCGGCGCGCACCAGGCGGTCCTGGATCTCGTCCCAGACGCCGAGTGAGATCAGCGCGGAACGAGCGTAACGGCCCACCGGCACGGTGTCCGGATCCCCGGTGGAGAGTCTCCCGCCGCCGAGCGCGCCGGCCAGCCCGAAGCCCGGCGCGATCTCGAGCTCGATCGTGCTGTCGGCAGGCGCGATCAGCGCCAGGCGGTTGGCGACCAGAATGCGGCGCGTCGCCTTGTCGATGAGATTGCGCGCCTGTAGATAGTCCATCCACTCCTGGTCGGCCGAGATGAACACGTCCGCCCTGCCGCCGGCCTCGATCTGGCGCGCGAGCACCGAGCTCGCGGCGAAAGACAGCTTCACGCGAACGCCGGCCTGCTGCTCGAATGCCGGCGAAAGCTCGCCCAGCACATTGGTCAGCGAGGCCGCGGCGAATACCAGTAGTTCGGGCTTCTTCTGGTCCGCGGCCGGCGCCGATGTGATGGCGATCAGCGCCAGCAATGCCGCGAGCGACCGCTGGCGCAGGAAAACCGCCAGGACTACTGCTCCGCGTCCGTATCCTTGTCGCGCTCGATCAGCGCATACGCGGAGTGGTTGTGGATGGATTCGAAGTTTTCGGACTCGACCACGTAGGCCGCCACGCGCGGCTCATTGTTCAGCCGCACGGCCACGTCGCGCACCATGTCTTCGACGAACTTCGGATTGTCGTAGGCGCGCTCGGTCACGTACTTTTCATCGGGGCGCTTGAGGATGCCGTACAGCTCGCACGACGCTTCGCTCTCGGCTATTTCGATGAGCTCCTCGATCCACATGTGCTCACGCAACTTGGCTTCGATGGTGACGTGCGAGCGCTGATTGTGGGCGCCACGCTCGGAGATCTTCTTCGAGCACGGGCAGAGGCTGGTCACCGGCACCACCACGCGGACCCACATTTCGGTCTGACCTTTCTCGCGCTTGCCGATGAGGCTGGCGCGGTAATCCATGTAGCTCTCGACACCGGACACCGGCGCTTTCTTCATGACGAAGTAGGGAAACGACATCTCGATGCGGCCCGTGTCCGCCTCGAGACGCTCGGTCATTTCGGCCAGCAGGCTGCCGAAGGACTCCACCGAGATCTCGCGTTCGCGATGCAGGATCTCGACGAACCGCGACATGTGCGTGCCTTTGAAGTTGTGCGGCAGGTTCACGTACATGTTGAAGTTCGCGACCGTGTGCTGCTCGCCCTCGGAGCGGTCCTTGACGCGCACCGGATGATTGATGTCCTTGATGCCAACCTGGTTGATCGGGATCTGGCGGGTGTCGGCGCGGCTCTGCACGTCTTCGACGGTGAGCACTCGGGGCTGGGAAGCGGCGGCGGTTTTCATAGGGGTGACAGTTTGCGGGCTTTCACACGCCGATCAACCCCTCGTTCGGGTTAAGGAGTCGAAACGGCCTGCGGAATGCGCAAAAGCCGCTTTATGTTCCGCTGGCGACGGCCTTGGAACGGGGGACGTGCTCCCAGAATCGCCTGACGGCGGACTCCAGGCCGCCGAGATCGAGTTCCGCCGCCGCGAGGCAGTCCTCGCGCGAACCGTGCTCGATGAAGCGATCTGGAATCCCGAGCGTCAGCGTCGGCAGCGAATTCCCGCAATTCGCGAGCAATTCGATGACCGCCGAGCCCGCGCCGCCCGCCACTGCGTTCTCTTCGATCGTGACCAGTGCGCCATGCGTCGTGGCCAGGCGAATCACGAGTTCTTCATCCAGCGGCTTCACGAAGCGCATGTTCACGACGGTGGCGTCGAGTCGCTCGCCGATGACTTCCGCCGGCTTCACCAGCGCGCCGAAGGCGAGTATCAACAGGCCACCCGAGCCCATGCGGCGAACCTGCGCTCGGCCTACCGGTATGGCTGTCATCTCATCGACTGGCACCACACCCTGACCCTGCCCACGCGGATAGCGCACCGCCGACGGACCGGCCATTGTCGTTGCGGTGTAGAGCATCTGCCGGCATTCGTTCTCGTCGGCCGGCGCCATCACGGTGAGATTCGGAATGCAGCGCAGGAAGGAATAATCGTAGGAACCCTGGTGCGTGGCCCCGTCGCCCCCGACAAGACCGGCTCGATCCAGCGCGAACACCACCGGCAGGTTCTGCAATGCCACGTCGTGGATCAGCTGGTCGTAGGCGCGTTGCAGGAACGTGGAGTAGATAGCCACCACGGGCTTCAGCCCTTCGCAGGCCAGGCCGGCCGCGAAGGTCACGGCATGCTGTTCGGCGATGGCGACGTCGAAGTAACGCTGCGGAAACTTCTTCGAATATTCGACCAGTCCCGAGCCCTCGCGCATGGCCGGCGTGATGCCGACGATGCGCGGATCGCGCTCGGCCATGTCGCACAGCCACTGGCCGAAGATCTGCGAGTAGCTCGGGCCGCTGACCTTCTCCTTGAAGATGGTGCCGCTCTTGGGATCGAACGGACCCGGGCCATGCCACTTGATCGGATCCTTCTCCGCGGGGTCGTAGCCCTTGCCCTTCTTCGTGACCACGTGCAGCAGCTGTGGGCCCTTGAGATTGCGCATGTTGCGCAGGGTCACCACCAGCTCCTTGATGTCGTGGCCGTTCATCGGACCGATGTAGTTGAACCCCAGCTCCTCGAAGATGGTGCCGGGCAGAACCATGCCCTTCATCATTTCTTCGGAGCGGCGCGCCAGCTCCCACATCGTGGGCATCTGCTTGAGGATTTTCTTGCCGCCGGAACGCAGGGTGGAATACATGCGGCCCGAGAGCACCTTGGCGAAGTAGTTCGACAGCGCACCGACGTTCTCGGAAATCGACATGTCGTTGTCGTTGAGGATCACCAGCAAGTCGGTCTTGCGCGCGCCGGCGTTGAGCAGCGCCTCCCAGGCCATGCCTGCCGTGATGGCGCCGTCGCCGATCACCGCGACGACCTTGCGAGCCTCGCCGCTGAGCTCGGCGCCCACCGCCATGCCCAGCGCCGCGCTGATCGAGGTGCTCGAGTGGCCGACACCGAAGGTGTCGTACTCACTCTCGCCGCGCGCCGGAAATGGCGCGAGCCCGCCGCTCTGCTTGATCGTGTCGAGACGCTCGCGGCGACCGGTCAGCACCTTGTGTGGATAGGCCTGGTGGCCGACGTCCCACACCAGCCGGTCATGCGGTGTGTCGAAGACATAGTGCAGCGCCACGGTGAGCTCGACGGTGCCCAGTCCCGCCGCGAAATGACCGCCGCGCGTGGCGACGCTGCGGATCAGGTATTCGCGCAGCTCGCTGCACATTTCGCCCAGGCGGTTTTCGGGCAGCGCGCGCAGCTCGGCCGGCAGGTTCGCCGAGCGCAGTAGCGGGAAGTCTTCGAGGCCTGTGGGCATTGCCAGGGAAGTTTACACGGGGGGCAGGGACGGCGACGGTACGGTCTTCAGCTCGAACGCGCGACCAGGAACCCGGCGAATTCTGCCAGCGGCTCGAAGCGATCCTTCCAGGGCGACAGCGCCGCGATGGCGCGGTCGCGCCGTGCCTGCGCCTCGGCGCGCGCCTTTTCCAGGCCGAACACCGAGGGATAAGTGGGCTTCACGCGGTCGGCATCGGCGCCCGCGCGTTTGCCCAGCGTGCTGGTATTTCCCTCGACGTCGAGAATGTCGTCCTGGATCTGAAACGCCAGTCCGATTTCCGCGCCGAAGTGTTCGAGCGCGGCACGTTGCGGCACATCAGACAACCCGGCAGAAATAGCGCCCAGCAGCACGCTGGCCTGGATCAGCGCGCCGGTTTTCTGCCGGTGCATGCGCTCCAGCTCCGCTTCGCTCACCGATTTCTTGACGGCTTCGAGGTCGATGGCCTGTCCACCCGCCATGCCGCGCGTGCCGATGGCATCGGCCAGTACGCGCAGCATTTCGATGCGCGCATTCGCGGGAATGGCAGCAGGCGCCTGCGCCAGCACGTCGAAGGCGCGCGCCTGAAGTGCATCGCCGGTGAGAATCGCCGTGGCTTCGTCGAAGGCGCGATGACAGGTGGGCCGGCCACGACGCAGGTCGTCATCGTCCATGGCCGGCAGATCGTCGTGCACCAGGCTGTAGACATGAATGAGCTCGACCGCGGCCGCGGCGGAGTCGAGCAATTCCAGCGACGCGCCGAGTGCTTCGCCCGTGGTGTAGACCAGCACGGGACGCACGCGCTTGCCGCCCGCGAGCGTGCTGTAGCGCATGGCGTCGATCAGGCGCTCGGTGGCGGCACCCGGAATATCGAGGGCGCGCGCCAGGACTTCCTCGATGCGCCGTTGATAGAGTGGAACGCGCGACGCCAGAAATCCCGATTGCGTCGCGCGCGCGCCCTCAGCGCTCGGTGTCATCGACGTCGTCCTCGTCGTCGGAGAACGACTCGATCGTTTCTTCGCCGTTGCGCGCCAGCAGCACTTCGACCTTCTGTTGCGCGGTACGCAACGCCGTCTGGCACTGGCGAGTGAGCGCTACGCCGCGTTCGAATGTCTTGAGCGCTTCCTCGAGCGGCACATCGCCTTGCTCGAGCTTTGCCACCAGCGCTTCGAGCTCAACGAGCGATTGCTCGAAGTCGGGCAACGGGTCTCTTTTCTGGGGGTCCGTCTTCTGCGGGTTTGGTTTCACGCGCGCGACGCTAACGTTGCGCCGTCGGCCGGTCAAACCCATAGACACCCCTGATTGACGCCCGTGAGCGCGCGGCCGTACAGTGCGTGCAACTCTTAGACCAAGTCTAAATGAGAGCAATTCTCGACTGGACAATCGATAAGGAGAGAGCCGTGAACCTGAAAGGCAGCAAGACCGAAAAGAATCTGAAGGACGCATTCGCTGGCGAGTCGCAGGCGAATCGTCGTTACCTGTATTTCGCAGCCAAGGCCGACGTCGAGGGATACAACGATGTGTCCACGGTGTTCCGTTCGACGGCTGAAGGCGAGACGGGTCATGCGCACGGCCACCTCGAGTACCTCGAGGCGGTGGGTGATCCGGCCACTGGCCTGCCGATCGGCGAGACCAAAGCCAACCTGAAGGCCGCCATCGCCGGCGAAACGCACGAGTACAGCGACATGTATCCCGGCATGGCCAAGCAGGCGCGCGAGGAAGGTTTCTCGGAGATCGCCGACTGGTTCGAGACGCTGGCGAAGGCCGAGCGCTCGCATGCCAACCGATTCCAGAAGGCCCTCGACGCGATCTGATCGCGCCCAACTGACTTACGTGGGCTCATCAGACACCGGAATACGCGAAGGGAGCCTGCAGGCTCCTTCGCGTCATCCGCTCGACTGGCGCAACCCGGAATTCACCGACGAGGCCGCACTCGAGAAGGAACTCGAGCGCGTGTTCGATATCTGCCATGGCTGTCGCCGCTGCTTCTCGCTGTGCAATTCCTTCCCGACTCTGTTTGACGCGATTGACGCGAGTGATTCACTCGAACTCGATAGCGTCGATAAGAAGTGTCTACTGGGAGGTGGTCGATCACTGTTACCTGTGTGACATGTGTTTCATGACCAAGTGTCCCTATGTGCCGCCGCATCCCTGGAACATCGATTTTCCGCACCTGATGCTGCGCGCCAAGCACGTGCAGCATCGCAAGGGCGAGCACAGTTTCCGCGACAAACTACTCTCGAACACCCGTGGCCTCGGCAGCATCGCCGGCATCCCGGTCGTTGCCGAAATCGTGAACGCGGTGAACGGCACGAAAGCAGGGCGCGCACTGCTCGAGGCCGCGCTGGGCGTCGACGCCACGGCGCCGATCCCGAAATTTCATTCGAAGACCGGCTCGAAGCGCGCTCGCTCGCTCGCGGGCTCGCCGGCCGAAATCAAACCCAGCGAAGAGACCCGTGGCCGCGTCGCGCTGTTCGTGACCTGTTACGGCGATCGCAACGAGCCGCACCTGCCGGAAGATCTGACGGCGGTATTCCGCCACAACGGCATCGAGGTGAAGGTCGTCGGCAAGGAAAAATGCTGCGGCATGCCCAAGCTCGAGCTGGGCGACCTCGATACGGTGGAGAAGTACAAGAACTTCAACATCCCGCAGTTGAAGCGGCTGATCGACGCGGGTTTCGACATCGTCGCGCCGATTCCTTCCTGCGTGCTGATGTTCAAGCAGGAACTGCCGCTGATGTTTCCCGGCGACGCGGATGTGCAGGCCGTGAAGGAACACATCTTCGATCCCTTCGAGTACCTGATGCTGCGTCACAAGGCCGGCCTGCTGCGCACCGACTTCACGCAGCAACTCGGCAAGATCAGCTACCACGTGCCCTGCCACCTGCGCGTCCAGAACATGGGCCTCAAGACGCGCGACGTGCTCAGGCTCGTGCCCGGGACCACGGTGGAGGTCATCGAGCGCTGTTCGGGCCACAACGGCACCTACGCCGTGAAGAAGGAGTTCCGTGCCGCGTCGGTGAAGATCGGGGCTCCGGTCATCCGTCGCGTGCAACAGTCGGGCGCTGACCACTATTCGAGCGATTGCCCGATGGCCGGCCATCAGATCCACAGCGGACTCTCCCCCGGGAAAGCACCCCGGACGCGAAGCCTCGTGAACCGGAGCATCCAATGACCCTGGTCCGCAAGGCCTATGGAATATGAGCGCCGCAATGCAGAAGTTAGTTGAAGCCGATTTGCTGTCCCTGGAGCGCTATTCGCGCGAGCGCCCCGAGTTCCGGGCCCGCGTGATAGCCCACAAGAAGAGCCGCCAGGTGAGCGTGGGCCAGAACACCATGTGGCTGTTCGAAGACCGCCTGACCGTGCAGTACCAGGTGCAGGAGATGCTGCGCACCGAGCGCATCTTCGAGGCCGAAGGCATCGCCGAGGAGCTCGCGGCCTACAACCCGCTGATCCCGGACGGGCGTAACTGGAAGGTCACCTTCCTGATCGAATACACGGACGCGGAGATTCGCCGTGTGCAGCTCGAGCGATTGAAGGGAATCGAAGACCGTTGCTGGGTGCAGGCCGCGGGATGCGCGCGCCTGTATGCCATCGCCGACGAGGACCTGGAGCGCGAGAACGACGTCAAGACCTCGGCCGTGCATTTCCTGCGCTTCGAGCTGGACGAGGCCACGATCGCCGCGCTCAAGCGGGGCGCGGCTCTGGCGATGGGCATCGACCATCCTAACTACCGTCACGAGCTCGCCCCGGTGTCGGAAAACGTGCGCGCCGCGTTGATCTCCGATCTGGACTGATCAATTCGCCGCGCGCACGTCGTGCGTCACGGCCTCTTCGCGTCGTCCGCCTGTTCCTTCTTCCACTGGATGGCCGCGTAGACCAGGTTGGCGAGGCCGATCGCGGCCGGAATCAGGCCGAACAGCGCTGCTTCACCGGCGCCGACCCGGTCGATGGCCACGTACAGGATCACGCCGATCAGCACCATCATGATGCCGCTGCGCAGTGATTTGGCAGCCGAGGCGGTCGAGGGCCCATTGCCCGCGCTCACCAGGTTGGCCGGCAATGGCGGCAATTCGAGCCCCTTTTCGATGGCCTGCATGCGTTCGCGATGATTCTGCTCGAGAATCTGCGCCTTGCGCTTGTGCTCGGACCAGATGGCGACAATGCCGGCTCCCACGCCAAAAACGATGGCGACGATGGGAATGAAAACACCAATAACTCCCGGATCCATTTGATAACTCCAGTAAACCTGTCGGAACGCCCTTGATACCCGGCAACGGCCATTCCGGTTGCAAGGGGCCGGTTGCAGGAAGGTGCCGCAACCCGCTATACGCGTCCGCAGTATCAAGCATGTGCAGGCAGCCAGAATCATGAAACAGGGCGCCCCGGCGCCAGTTCCGACTGCCGCCATGGAACGCGATGCCGACCTGATCGCCGCCCTGAAGGCGGGCGACCGCCGTGCCGTGCTCGAGGGACTCATGCAGCGCTACCGCCAGAAGGTCATGCACCTGGCGGTGTCCATCGTGCGCGATCCCGCGCTGGCCGAAGACCTGTCGCAGACCACCTTCGTGAAGGCCTGGCAGGCGCTGGGCAAGTTCGACGGGCGGGCGTCGCTGTCCACCTGGCTTTACACCATTGCGCGCAATACCTGCCTCACCGCCGTGGAACGCGAGCGCCGGCTCGTGCCGCTCGAGGATTTTTCCGACGTGGCGGACGATGACGGCGATCCGGTGCTGTTCGGGGCCGGCGTTGCCGGCATCGAATCCGCCGGCCAGGCGGCCGCGGAATATGACGTGGCGAAATTGCTGGAGCGGCTGCCGGAACCCTACCGGCGCGTCGTGGTCCTTTTTTATCTGGAAGACCGTAGTTGTGAAGAAGTCGGCGAGCTCCTGTCCATGCCCACGGGTACAGTCAAAGCCCTGCTGCACCGGGGCCGCAAGCGGCTCGCCGCCCTGGCTGGCGAGCTCGAGGAAACATCATGAACACCAAGCATGAAATCGAAGCACGGCTCGATCGCTCGCTGGCCCGCCAGTTGCGCGTGCCCAAGCTGGACCGGAGTTTCGATGGCGGAGTCTGGGCCCGCATCGAGGCCGCAAAGGGTGCACAGCAAGTTGCCGCAGCCGGCACCAGCGCGGCGGCCGCGCGCGCCGCGCGCTGGCTGTTCGCGAGCAATGTCGCCGGATATCTCGTGGCGGCCCTGCTGGTGGTGTATTTCGGGGCGCGCATGCTGGGCGGTATCGAGATCGAAATGCCCGTGCCGTCGTTGTCGCCCGAACACAGCGCGATGACCCAGCAGCTCATCAGCTGGGGCTTCACCATTGGCGCACTCGTGTTCGGACTGATGCTCACGCCCCTCGGTCGACGGCTGCGTTCCGAGTTCTCCTGAGCCCATCTTGATCGAGAATGTCCCGGCTTCAGCCGGGATTCGTCGTTCTGCATGCGCGCCAATCGCTGCTAAACTCCGCGCCGCGCGGCACAGAGTCCGCGTTTCCATTTTTAATTGCGCAGAGAGATGTCCTACAACGCAGCCGACATTGAAGTCCTCTCCGGTCTCGAGCCCGTGCGTCGCCGCCCGGGCATGTACACCGATACTTCGCGTCCCAATCATCTGGCGCACGAAGTCATCGACAACTCGGTCGACGAGGCGCTCGCCGGCCACGCCAAGGAAATCAACGTCACCCTGCACAAGGACAACTCCTTGTCGGTGGCCGACGATGGTCGTGGCATGCCGGTGGACATCCACCCCAAGGAGAAGGTGAGTGGCGTCGAGCTCATCCTCACGCGCCTGCACGCCGGCGGAAAATTCAACGACAAGAACTACGAAGTCTCGGGCGGCCTGCACGGCGTCGGCGTTTCGGTGGTCAACGCACTGTCGAAGCAGCTCGAGACCTGGATCAAGCGCAACGGCAAGGAATACAACATCAGTTTCAAGGACGGAAAGGTGTCCTCGAAGCTGGAGGTGGTCGGCAGCGTCGGCCAGCGCAACACCGGCACCACGGTGCGCTTCTGGCCGGATCCGAAGTTCTTCGACAGCGACAAGTTTTCCGTCCCGCAGCTGAAACACGTGCTCAAGGCCAAGGCCGTGTTGTGCCCGGGCCTGAAGATCACGTTCGAGAACGAGGCGACCAAGGAAAAGGACGAGTGGTTCTTCACCGGTGACCTCGCGGCCTATCTGAAGGACGAGATCGGCAAGGAAGACCTGCTTCCGGCCGAGCCCATCACCGCGAAGAACGACAACGAGCGGGTCAACGCCGTCGACTACGCGCTGGTGTGGACGCCCAATGCTGAACGCGCCGTGGGCGAAAGCTACGTCAACCTGATTCCGACCTCCGAGGGCGGCACGCACGTCAATGGACTGCGGGCTGGCGTCGCGGGCGCGGTGCGCGAGTTCTGCGAATTCCGCAATCTCGTGCCGCGTGGAATCAAGCTCACGCCCGAGGACATCTTCCTCAAGGCCTGCTTCGTGCTCTCGATCAAGATCCAGGAGCCGCAGTTCGCGGGCCAGATCAAGGAGCGCCTCGCGACGCGGGATGCCGCGGCGCTCACCGAGAGTTTCGTGCACGATTCACTCTCGCTGTGGCTCAACCAGCATCCGGATGCCGGCGAGCGCATCGCGCAGTTCGCCATCGAAAATGCGCAGGAACGCACCAAGGCCGCCTCGCAGGTCAAGCGCAAGCGCGTGACCGCAGGACCCGCGCTGCCCGGCAAACTCGCCGACTGCACCAACCAGGATCCCAAACACTCCGAGCTGTTTCTCGTCGAGGGTGATTCCGCCGGCGGCTCCGCCAAGCAGGCGCGCGATCGCGAGACCCAGGCCATCATGCCGCTGCGCGGCAAGATCCTGAACACCTGGGAAGTGTCGGTGGGCGAGATCAACTCCTCGCAGGAAGTGCACGACATCTCGGTGGCCATGGGCATCGATCCGGGCTACCAGCGATCTGTCGGGGCTGCGTTACCACAAGATCTGCATCCTGGCGGACGCGGACTCCGACGGCCTGCACATCGCGACCTTGCTGTGCGCGCTGTTCCTGCGGCACTTCCGCCCGCTGGTCGCCAACGGCCATGTGTTCGTCGCGATGCCGCCGCTGTATCGCATCGACGCCGGCAAGAACATCTACTACGCGCTCGACGATGCCGAGCGCGACTCGTTGCTCAAGAAAATCGAGAACGATGGCAAGACCAAGGCCAAGCCGCATGTACAGCGCTTCAAGGGCCTGGGCGAAATGAACCCTTCGCAGCTGCGCGAGACCACCATGGATCCGCGCACGCGCCGCCTGGTGCAGCTCACCATCGAAGCCAAGGACGACAGCGACAGCATCATGGACATGATGCTCGCCAAGAAGCGCGCCTCCGACCGGCGCGAGTGGCTAGAGGACAAAAGGCAATCTCGCCGAAGTCATTCCCTGACATCGGCCGGGAATCGAGTAGTACATGCAAGACGAACTGAATTTCGAAGGCGTGGAGAAGCAACCTCTACGCACCTTCACCGAGAAGGCGTACCTCGACTATTCGATGTACGTGATCCTCGATCGCGCGCTGCCGTCGCTGTCGGACGGCCTAAAGCCCGTGCAACGCCGCATCATTTACGCGATGAGCGAGCTCGGCCTGTCGGCCGGGCAGAAGCACAAGAAATCCGCGCGCACCGTCGGCGACGTCATCGGCAAATTCCATCCGCACGGCGACTCGGCCTGCTACGAAGCCATGGTGCTGATGGCGCAGGATTTCAGCTACCGCTATCCGATCGTGGATGGCCAGGGCAACTGGGGCTCGCCCGACGACCCGAAGTCGTTCGCGGCGATGCGCTACACCGAAGCCAAGCTCACGCGCTACGCCGAGGTGCTGCTGTCCGAGCTCTCGCGACGGCACCGTGGACTGGCAGCCGAACTTCGACGGCACGCTCGAGGAGCCCGCATTCCTGCCGGCGCGCCTGCCGAACGTACTGCTCAACGGCACGCAGGGCATCGCGGTGGGCATGTCCACCGACATCCCGCCGCACAATCTGCGCGAAATCGCCGCAGGCCTGCATCCACCTGCTCGATGAGCCGGACGCGATGACGCGCACGCTCATGAAGTACGTGAAGGGACCGGATCTGCCCACGGGTGGCGAGATCATCTCGCCGCGCTCCGAGCTGCTCGAGATCTACAACACCGGCAACGGCAGCTTCAAGGCGCGCGCCGTCTACAAGGTGGACAAGGAAGAAGGGTTCATCATCATCTCCGAGCTGCCGTACCAGGTGTCGGGCAACAAGATCATCGAGCAGATCGCCGCGCAGATGCGCGAGAAGAAGCTGCCCATGGTCGACGACATCCGCGACGAATCCGATCACGAAGAGAAGCATCCGCATCGTCATCGAGCCGAAGAAGAACGCGCCGACGTCGAGCAGCTGATGGCGCACCTGTTCGCCACCACCGATCTCGAGCGCAACTACCGCGTGAACATCAACGTGATCACGCTCGAGGGCAAGCCCAAGGTCATGGGCCTGCGCGACCTGCTCAACGAGTGGCTGCAGTTCCGCACCACCACCGTCACGCGCCGCCTGCAGTTCCGCCTCGACAAGGTCGCGAAGCGGCTGCACATCCTCGATGGCCTGCTCGCGGCCTATCTGAATCTCGATGAGGTGATCCGCATCATCCGGCGCGAGGACGAGCCCAAGCCGGTGCTGATGAAGCGCTTCAAGCTCACCGAGATCCAGGCCGAAGCCATCCTCGAGACCAAGCTGCGTCATCTCGCCAAGCTCGAGGAGATGAAGATCCGCGACGAGCAGAAGCAGCTCGCCGAGGAACGCGAGGAGCTCGAGAGGCATCCTCAAGTCGCAAGGCGAAGCTCAAGAAGCTCGTCGCCAGCGAGATCGAGGCGGACGCCGGAGAAGTACGGCGACGAGCGCCGCACGAAGATCGTCGAGCGCGAGGCCGCGCAGGCCATCGACGAGTCGCAGCTGGTGGCGAACGAGCCCGCGACCATCGTGCTCTCGAAGGGTGGTTTCGTGCGCTCGGCCAAGGGTCACGAGATCGACGCGCGCACGCTGCAGTACAAGACCGGCGACGAGTACCAGCACGCGGCCAAGGGCCGCAGCGTGCAGCAGGCCGTGTTCCTGGATTCGACCGGCCGCGCATACAGCCTGGTGGCGCATTCGCTGCCCTCGGCGCGCGGTCTCGGCGAGCCGCTGTCCTCGCGTGTCGATCCGCCGGACGGCGCCAAGTGGCGTGGCGTGATGATCGGCGAGCCCGAGGACCTGTGGCTGGTGGCCAGCGACGCTGGCTACGGCTTCACGGTGCGATTGAAAGAGGCCTACGCCAGCAAGAAGGCCGGCAAGACGCTGCTGAACATTCCGGACGGCGCGCTGGTGCTGCCGCCCGCGCCGGTGCCCGGCGACGACGCGCTGGTGGCGGTCACCTCCGAGGGCGGCAAACTACTGGTGTTCCCGGTGAAGGACGTTCCCGAGCTGCCGCGCGGCAAGGGCAACAAACTGTTCGACATTCCATCGAAGAAGTTCGCGTCGCGCGAGGATTTCCTCACGGGAATGGCCGTGGTGCCCAAGGACAAGGCGCTGATCGTTCGTTCCGGCGATCGCAAGATGACCATCGGCTGGAAGGACCTCAAGGATTACCGCGGCCAGCGGGCGCAGCGCGGCTCGGTGCTGCCGCGCGGCTGGCGCAGCGTCGATTCGCTCGAGATCGAGTGACGCGGTGACGCGCCGCTAACGCGTCGCGATGACAACCGCCGCGCCCGCCATCGCCACGCCCGAGCTGCGGTTCAGGCGGCGCACCGCCTGCGGCGTCGTGAACATCTCGCGCGCCCGCGCCGCCAGGAACACGTACGAGAACAGTACGATCGGCATGACGATCACCATCGCCAGTGCGATTTCGACGAAACGCAAGACGTTCATCGACGCGAGATCGACCACGGTGGGCAGCAGCGCGAGGAAGAACAGGATGGCCTTGGGATTCGCCAGCGTGAGCATCAGGCTGGCGGCGAATGCGCGCCAGCCGTGCTGGCGCTGATCGTCCGCGGCCACCGCCACGCGCTCGGCGGGCGCGGTCCACAGCTTCCAGGCCAGGTACAGTAGATAGACGACGCCGGCCCACTTGATGGCGACGAACACCGCCGCGGCGGTCTTCGCGAGTGCCGCGAGGCCGGTGGCCGCGATCGCGAGCCAGGTCAGGTCGCCGATGATGAAGCCCGCGACGAAGGCCGGCGCGCCCCTGAAGCCATGCGCCAGCGAGCGGGCGATGATGGCCGCGATGCCGGGCCCGGGCGTGGCGACGGCGAGCGCGTATACCGCACAGAAAGTCAGCAGGCCATAGATCGACATGGCGAGAATTCCGCGAGAGGGGATCTGGCAGCCTACCGGCCGCGCAGATACTTGTCGAACCAGGCCACGGTCTCGGCGAAGTAGTTCGGCCACTCGGGATGTGAGCCGCCACCGAAGTCCGCGCCGTGCACGCCGCCGGGCACGGTCACGAGCCTGGTCGCTACACCGGCCTTGCGCAGCGCGGCTTCCATGGCCGCGGATTGTGCATAGGGCACGAGCGCATCCGCATCGCCGTGGATCAGCAGGGTGGGCGGCGACTTCGGGCCAATCTGCGTGACCGGCGATGCCGCTTCGTACAGGGCCTTCACGGCCGCGGCATTTCCCGGCGGCACTTCCATGTAGGACACGACAAAGTTCGCGCCCGCGGGAGTCGGCATGTCGCGCAGATCGGTGACCGCCGCGCGCAGCACGATTGCCTGCAACGTGGCCGGCGCACGATTCACGACGTCGGGATCGTCGGGCAGCCCCGGCGCCGCGCGCAGTGCGGCCAGGCCGATGAGATTGCCGCCGGAAGATCCACCGAGCCCGCCGATTTGCGCGGCGTCGATGCCATAGTCGGTCGCGTGCGAGCGCACGAAGCGGATGGCGCGCTGTATGTCGTCCACGGCCGCGGGATAGTGGAAGCGCGGCGCGCCGCGATGATTGATCGAGAAGACTGTGTAGCCGCGCCGCGATCAGCGGCGGGCCCCACAGATCGATCTGGGTTTCCTTGATGGGGCGGGCGCCATAGGCAGGATCCGCCTGGAAACCACTGCCGGCGACGAATACCACGCCAAAACCATTGGGTTTTGCGGGCCGATACACGTCGAGCAGCAGCGCGGCGCCCGAATACATGCCGTAGATGACATTGCGCTCGACCTTCGTGCCCGCGGGCATCTCCGCGGCCCTTGTCACGACCATGGTCCGCGCGGAAAGCAGCGTGAGGGCTGCGAGCAGCAATGCGCGCCGCGTGGACCTCATCAGCGCCGGCTCGCGCCCTCGGACATGACCACTTCCTCCGGTGCGTTGACGAAGTAGCCCTGGATGAACTGCACGCCGAGCTGCCACAACACGGCCATGGTGTTGGCGTCCTCGACGCGTTCGGCGATGGTCTCGATCTTGAGCTTGACCGCCTGCTCGACGAGTTTCTTGACGATGATCTGCGTCTCGGGATTCGCGGCGAGGTCCTGCACCAGCGCGCCATCGACCTTGATGAAGTCCAGGGGCATGGCGCTGAGCAGCTTGTAGGGATCGCGCCCCGAGCCGAAGCGCTCGAGTGCGATGCGGAATCCCAGTTTTTGAGTGCGCCGAGCTGTGTCACCGCGGCATTCATGTATTGCTCGGCGATGCTCTCGGTGATCTGGAAGCAGATGCGCTTCGGTTCGTGTTTGCCGTTCGCGAGCTGCGTCTTCAGCCAATCGATGAATGCGTTGTCGACCACGCTGTCACGCGACAGGCGCACGAACAGGCAGCCAGGCTTGGCCTTGGCCGCGAATGACAGCGAGGCGCCGACCACCCAGCGATCGATGTTCTTGAGCAGGTCGTTGCGCTCCGCGGCCGCCATGAATTCGGCCGGCAGCACTTCCTTGCCCTGGTGATCGAGCATGCGCACCAGCACGTCGAACATGTTCGGATCTTCGCCCTGCAGGCTGGCCACCGGCTGCTGCACCAGTCTGAAACGATTCTCCATCAACGCCGACTTGATGTGCTTCACCCAGATCATGTCGTAGGCCTGCACGCGCGTGTCGGTGTCGGCCTTGTCGAGGTGGAAGATCTGGTTGCCGCCCTGCGTGCGGCCGCGGCGCACCGCTTCGAGCACGTCGGCGACCACGGCGTCGATGCTCGAGCCCGAGGTGGGCACGGCCGTGAGCCCGATGGTGCAGCTCGAGTGCACCGTCCTCTGGCCCACGGTCGAGGTATTTTCACTGAAGCGCGCGAGCACGGATTCGGCCCAGGCTTCGACGTCGTGCGTATTGCCGCGTTCGATGAGCGCGAGGAAGGATACGCCCGAAAATCGGCCGGCAATGTCATTCGGACCGAGATGGGACTTGAGCGTGGCGGCGTATTCGCCCACCAGCTGCTCGCTGGCGCGCACGCCGACGTCCTTCTCCAGCTCGGCGAACTTGTCCGGGCCGCACCAGCGCCATGAAGCGCACGCCGCCGGCCGGCGGCGCACCGATGCGCACGCCGATGGCATCGAGCAAGGGGCGGCGCAGCAGCAGGCCCGTGGTGTGATCGCGCTTCACCGCGTCGGTGAGCTCGGTGGTGAGCTGGCGCTCGTCGCGCTTTTTCGCCGGCACCATGATGCGCACGCAGGGTTCGTTCTCGAATTCTCCCGGCGTCAGCACCAGGTCGAGCTGCAGCTGCGTGCCGTCGCCGAGCAGCGAAGTGACCTTCAGCGGATGGTCGCTCCACTTGCCCTGCGCGCAGGCCACCAGCGCGCCCTTGAGCGCGGCGTGCGAGCGATCGTCGAACAGATCCATCAGCGGCTGGCCGACCACCGCGCCCGCATCGGCGTAGCCGAACAGTTCCAGCCAGGTCTGGTTGGCGTCGACCACGATGCCTTCCTGCACCTGCAGGATGGCGTCGTTGGAACGTTGCAGCACCGATTGCAGCTGGCGTCGATAGTCGCTGGCGGATTGCAGCGTGGAGTTGAGCGCACGCTCCAGCCGGAAGGTGCGCAACTCGCGCGACACCACCGACTGCACGCGTTCGGTCGCCGACAACGAGACGACGTCGCGCGCGCCGAGGCGCATGCCCAGTGCGATGTCGGTCTCGGAGATCTGCGGCCGTACCAGGATCATGGGCACCTGCGGCGCGAGCTGATCGCGCACGGTGGCCGCCTGCCTGGCGTCGGCATCGGTGACATAGGCGCAGATCAACAGCTCGGGGTTCAGCTGCTCCAGTGCCTCGCCGAGATCGCGCACCGCGGGAATCCAGGTGCAGTGCACCGGTTCGCCCGCCTTGCGCATCAAACTATTGATGAACTCGGACGGTTCGCGCTGCGGCGAAAAAACGATCAGCGGAACGGCCGAACTGTCCGTCAAGGTGATTCCCCGGGTTGCGGCGCGCTCCGGCGTGGGCGCGTCAAACAAGCGGCGGCAGTTTAGCATTCAGTACCCGGGCAGGCGGCTGCGAGGCAGGTCACAGTCCTGATCAGGGCGGGTCCGCATCCAAACCCCGGTCTCGCGACATCCAAGCGCAGTCCGACTGGAAAACCCAAATGCGCACTCTGCTGACTTCACTGTTACTCATGCTGTGCCTGGCCGCGCCACTGCGGGCCGCGGAGCCCGCCAGCGGCCCGTCGCCGTCCGACGACGCGCTGTCGATGCGCGCCGGGCTCGCGCTGGCCGTCGTGGTCGCGGCGCAGCGGTGGCTGGCCTCGAAGCCGGGCGACGTCGAGTCGCTGCTGGCGGTGCTGCTGATCGTCGCGCCGGTTGCCGCCGCCATCTCGAGGCTGTGCGGACCCTGGATTCCCGCCTCGATCCAGCGCCTGGTGTGGCGCGCGGGCCGCGATTGGCGCTGACGGGAAGCCGCCGGTATCATGCCCGGTCTTTTTTGCAGGCCAGACGGAAATCCCATGTCCAATTACACCACCAACGAAATTCGCGGCGGAATGAAGCTACTGATCGACGGCGATCCGTACTCCGTGATCGAGAACGAATACGTGAAGCCGGGCAAGGGTCAGGCCTTCAATCGCATCCGCGTGCGCAACCTGCGCACCGGGCGTACGGTGGAGAAGAGCTATCGATCGGGTGAGTCCATCGAGGCCGCCGACGTCATGGATACCGAGATGCAGTATCTCTACAAGGACGGCGACTTCTGGACCTTCATGAACCCCGAGAACTACGAGCAGCTCCAGGCCGGCGAGTCGGCGGTGGGTGAAGCGGCGCAGTGGCTCAAGGACGGCACCGTCTGCATCATCACGCTGTGGAACGGCGTGCCGCTGGTCGTGACGCCGCCGCCGCACATCGAGCTCAAGGTCGTCGAGACGGATCCGGGCGTGCGCGGCGACACCGCCACCGGCGGCAGCAAGCCCGCCAAGATGGAAACCGGCGCCATGGTGCGCGTGCCGCTGTTCATCAACGAAGGCGAAATGCTGCGCATCGACACGCGTACCGGCGAATACATCTCGCGCGGCAAGAACGACTAGCTAGCTAGCGGTTCGGTCTTTTGTCACACGGACGCCGGTGCTTCACCGGCGTTTTCCGTCGTGGAGCGCAGCTCCTGAAGAGATTCGACGAAGATCCTCGCCACGGTCTCCAGGCCGCGCGCGTCCACCGGCCCGAAGCGCGCGCGCTGCGGGCTGTCCAGATCCAGCACCCCGAGCAGTTCCGCGCCGCGCAGCAGCGGTATCACGATCTCCGAGTTCGAAGCCGAGTCGCAGGCGATGTGGCCGGGAAAGGCGTGCACGTCTTCGACCAGGACCGTCGCGCGTTTGGCGGCCGCCGTCCCGCACACCCCCTTGCCAATGGCGATGCGCACGCAGGCGGGCTTGCCCTGGAAGGGCCCGAGCACCAGCTCGCCACTCTTATATAAATAGAATCCGGCCCAGTTCAGGCCGGGCAGGGCCTCCCAGATCAGCGCCGCCGTATTGGCCGCGTTCGCGATCAGGTCGCGTTCGCCGCTCAGCAACGCACGCAGATCGCGCGCCAGCTCCGCATAAGCGGCCTCGGGATTGCCGAAATCGTAGGCCTGCGACACGTGACTCATCAGGCACGCTCCGTCGGAAAGGTCAGCACTTCATCGATGCTCGATGCATTCAGGGCCAGCATGAGTACCCGATCGAATCCCAACGCGACTCCGGCACAGTCGGGCAGTCCCGAGTCGAGCGCGGCCAGCAGGTGCTGATCCAGCGAGGCGGTCGCCAGTCCACGCGCGGCGCGCTTCTGCTGATCCGCCGCGAAGCGTATGCGCTGTTCGGCCGCGTTGGCGAGCTCATGGTAGCCGTTGGCCAGTTCCACGCCTTGATAATAGAGCTCGAAACGCAGCGCCAACCGCGGATCTTCGCGGTCGAGGCGTGCCAGCGCGGCCTGCGATGCCGGATAGCGATGCAGGAAAGTCAGCGCCGCGCCACCCAGCGCCGGGCCTACCTGCGCACCTACGATGAGATCCAGCAGCTCGTCACGATCTGCTGCGCTGGCGTGGCGCGCGTCCAGGCCCAGCGCCTGCGCCGCGCGTTTCAGGACATCGAGCCCGGCGTCGAGCGGATCGAAACCCGCGTGGCACCGCACGGCTTCGCGATAACTCAGCAGTTCCACCGGCAGATTTTTTTGCAGCAGCGCGCCCACCAGGTCGGCGACTTCATGCATCAGCTGCTCGAGCGAATAACCCAGCCGGTACCACTCGACCATGGTGAATTCCGGATTGTGCCGGCGGCCGCGTTCGGCGCCGCGAAACACGTGACACACCTGGAAGATGTCGCCCGAGCCCGCCGCCAGCAGGCGCTTCATGGCGTACTCGGGGGAGGTGTGCAGAAACTGCACGGAGTTGCTGCCGGGCACCTCCACCCGGGCACTGCCGAGATTCACGTCCGACACCGGCGCGTTGACCAGTGCGGGCGTCTCGACTTCGAGCACATTGCGCGTGCGAAAGAATTCGCGCGTGGCATGCAGCGCCGCCGCACGCCGCCGCAGCGCGGCGAGGCTGGCGGTGGGTCGCCACAGATCCATCGGATCAGGGCTCATGGCCACGGGCGCAATGTGCCGATGCGTTCTCCCATGCGCAGGACATGTCCGGCCGCCAGCGACGCCTGCCATTCGGCGGCGCCGGGAGGAAACAGCAGGATCACGGTTGAGCCCATGTTGAAACGGCCCATCTCCGCGCCCTTGTCGAGCGTAGCCGGCGCCAGCAGTTCGGTCGTGGGCAATGCGGTGACCCTGCGGTGTCTTGCGTGGCGTCACGTCGCCGTGCCACACCGTGGCCATGCTGCCGACGTTGAGCGCGCCGACCAGGATCAGCGCCCAGGGCATGCCGCCCGAATCGAATCCGCAGAACACGCGTTCGTTGCGCGAGAACAGACCGGGTACCAGCCACGCCGTGGTGCGATTCACGCTGAACAGTCTCCCGGGCACATAGAAGCTTTCGCGCAGTTCTCCCGAGAGCGGCATGTGTATGCGGTGATAGTTGTAGGGCGCCAGGTAGATAGTCGCGAACGTGCCGCCGGCGAAGCTGCGTTCCCACGCCGGATTCCCGGCCAGCAATGCGCGCAGCGAGTACTCGTGTCCCTTGGCCTGCAGCAGCCGGTCGGCGCTCAGCGTGCCGGCCTCGCTGACGGTGCCGTCCACCGGCGAGACGATGGCCCGCGGGTCGGGATCCAGTGGACGAGTGCCGGGGCGCAACGCGCGCGTGAAGAATTCGTTGAAGCTGGTGTAGGCGGTGGGCTCGGTCTCGACCGCATCGCTCATGTCCGGCCTGAATCCGCGCACGAACAGGCGGATCAGCGCGTTCTTGAAGGCAGGCGCGCGCGAACGCGTGGCCTGCAGCACCAGGCGCGAGATGCCATGTTGTGGCAAAAGGTGCTGGAGCGCGACGAATGCGCGGCCGGCCGCGCCGGGTTCGTTCATGTGTGTGGATTCAGCACGGGCGAGAGGCGCGCCAGGTCGCGCGTCAGCGCGGCGGCCGACAGGGGCGGCGTGAATACGGCCACGATCCGCGCCTGCGAATCCAGTACGAACACCGCGGCCGAATGGTCCATGGTGTAGTTGCCGCCGCCGAGATCGACGCGTGCGGCGGCTACGCCAAAGCCACGCGTCGCTTTCACAATTTCGGACGCGCTGCCGGTCAGGCCGATAAAATCGCCGCGGAATGAGGCGATATAACTACCGAGCTGCTGTGGCGTGTCGCGCTCCGGATCCACGCTGATGAGCGCCACCTTGAGCCCGGCCATTCCTGCATCCTGCTGGATCGCCTGTTTCTGCACGCTCGCGAGCAGCGCCAGCGTGGTCGGGCACACGTCCGGACAATGGGTGAATCCGAAGAACACCAAGGTCGGATGTCCGCGCAGCGCGGCCGGAGAGGCCGCGGCGCCCTGGGTGTCGACGAGATTGAACTCCGGCAGAACCCGTGCCTGGGGCAGCGAAGTGCCCGATTCCAGCGAAGGCACGACCGGCTGGCCGAGCATTCGCGCCACGTATACACCGGCCAGCGCCGCGACGACGGCAATGGCGCCGACAGAAATCCAGTAACGATTCGACATGGCGCGATTATTTCACAGACAGACCGCTGCCACCCTCATCGAGAGCGTGCAAAGGCGCCTGGCGCGCGCGCGCGTGTTTTTCGGTCATGGCACCGACAACGCACGTGACGAGGCCGCGGCACTGGTGTTCCACGTCATGCGGCTGTCGCATCCCGCCGGCCCTGGCGCCCTGCGTAAGCGTCCCAGCGCGAGGCAACAGGCGCGCGTCGAGTCCCTGCTGGCGCAGCGCATCGAGCAGCGCGTGCCGCTGGCGTACCTCACGCATGAAGCGTGGTTTGCCGGGCTGCGTTTCTACGTCGACGAACGCGTGCTCATTCCACGCTCGCCGTTTGCCGAGCTCATCGAGAACCGGTTTGCGCCCTGGATCGATGCGAGCCGCGTGCGCCGCGTGCTGGATCTGGGCACCGGCTCCGGTTGTATCGCGCTCGCGGCGGCGAAGGCGTTTCCACGCGCCCGCGTGGACGCGGTGGACATCGACAGCGGCGCACTGGAAGTCGCCGCCATCAATCGGCGTCGTCTGCGCCTAACACGCCGCGTGCGGCTCATCGAGTCCGACCATTTCGCGGCGCTTTCCGGTGAGTCGTACGATATCATCGCGAGCAATCCGCCCTACGTCGGGACGCGCGAGATGCGTAGCCTGCCAAGCGAGTACCGGCACGAACCGCGGCTTGCTCTGGAGTCCGGACGGCAGGGCCTCGATTCGGTGGAAATCATCCTGCATCGCGCCGCGCGGCACCTGCGGGAGCGGGGTTTGCTGGTGGTGGAGGTGGGCAACACCGAGCGCGCGTTGCGGCGTGCGTATCCGCGCCTCCCTTTCACCTGGCTCGATTTCGAACGCGGCGGCGGCGGAGTGTTTCTGCTGACCCGCGAGCAACTGGAGAAGGCACAGGCCTGATGCAACGGTATGTCGGGTAACTCGATCGGCAGATTGTTCACGGTCACCACCTTCGGCGAGAGCCATGGGCCTGCGCTGGGCTGCATCGTCGACGGCTGCCCGCCGGGGCTCGAGCTCAGTGAGGCGGACCTGCAATCCGACGTCGATCGCCGCCGCACCGGCACCTCGCAGTTCGTCAGCCAGCGCAAGGAAGGCGACGAGGTGAAGATTCTCTCGGGCGTGTTCGAGGGCCGCACCACGGGCACGGCCATCGGCATCGTCATCGAGAACACCGACGCGCGTTCGCGCGACTACGAGAAGATCAAGGATCGCTTCCGCCCCGGCCACGCCGACTACACCTACCAGCAGAAATACGGCTTTCGCGATTACCGCGGGGGAGGCCGTTCCTCGGCACGTGAGACCGTCATGCGCGTGGCGGCTGGCGCCATCGCGCGCAAGTTCCTGCGCGAGAAGTTCGGCGTGCAGATCAGCGGTTACCTGGCGCAGATCGGGCCGCATGTCATCGAGCCGGTGAAGCCGGAGGCCGCGTACGAAAATCCGTTCTTCTGTCCGGATCCCTCGCGCCTCAAGGAGCTCGAGGATCTGATGTGGAAAATCCGCGGCGAGGGCGACTCACTGGGCGCGAAGGTGACGGTGCTTGCCCGCGGCGTGCCGCCGGGTTGGGGCGAGCCGGTGTTCGATCGGCTCGATGCCGACCTCGCGCACGCCATGATGGGCATCAACGCGGTGAAGGCCGTCGAGATCGGCGCCGGGGTTGGCGCGGCCGCGCAGCGCGGCAGCCAGCACCGCGACGAGCTCACGCCGACCGGGTTTCTCTCCAACAATGCCGGCGGAATTCTTGGCGGCATCTCGTCGGGGCAGGACGTGGTGGTGCACGTCACGCTGAAACCCACCTCGAGCATCCAGGTGCCCGGCAAGTCCATCGACATGGCGGGTAATCCGGTGGAAGTCGTGACTACCGGCCGCCACGATCCCTGCGTGGGCCTGAGGGCCACGCCCATCTGCGAAGCCATGCTCGCCATCGTGCTGATGGATCATTGCCTGCGCCACCGCGGGCAGAACGCCGAGGTACGCTCGACCACGCCGGTCATCACCGCGCCGCGGTAGTTAGGCTGGGGTCGGGTCCGCTGCGGCGGGCGATACATGGGGTGCCTGACGGTGAAAGGCGGCCGGACAACGAATCCCGTTAGTGGCGTTCGCGTCCTCGGTCGATTTGCCGGGGCGCGATCGGCTCAGGCAATCCCCGACCTGACACGGGGTGTTAGGCGGCGGCCAGGCGGGGTCTGAGGCGTTTCAACCACTTAAAGGCGCGAACCGGGACACGTTTTATGTTCGACGCATTAGGGAAGATATAAGTCACGAGCTAGAACTTGACTTATGAATTGTTCAGGACATCAAGAGCATGGGTGCTGCCGCGAGCCGCATGCGGCGGCCCGCGATTTTGGTGCGCGAGCATATTTAAGTTATATTGCGGGCGGTTGCAGTTTTGGGCCGGAAGTTTCGGCTCTAAGCTTTTGTTTCAATAAAGAAATTACATAGCCGACGTCGCTGTGGAGACGCGAATGATGCGTATTGGTCTCGTCCGGGGTTTAGTGGCATTGCTGCTCCTGCCCGGAATCTCCCATGCACTGGGCCTCGGCGACGTTCATCTCAATTCGCCGCTCAACGCGCCACTCGACGCTGAGATCGAGCTGGTCAATGCGACGCCTGAGGATCTGGCGACGCTCGACGCCAAGCTGGCCACGAAGGACACCTTCGCCCGCTACGGACTCGATTGGCCGCCGTTCATGGCCAGCGTGACGGTGACCCGCGATCGCGCGGCGAACGGTGCGCAGGTCCTGCGCATCAAGTCCACCGAGACGGTGACCGAACCCTTCCTGACTCTGCTGATCGAAGCCACCTGGGCGCGTGGCCGCCTGGTGCGCGAATACACCGTGCTGCTCGATCCACCGGTGTTCGCACCGAACACGGTGGCCGCTGCGCCCGTGCCGGCGCCGGCGGTCTCACAGGGCCAGGCCGCTGGACAGATTTCACGCCCCGCGCCGGAACAGGCCGCCCCCAGCGCCATGCCGCAGGCGCCGGCCGGTGGTGGCGACAGTTACGAAGTGCAGCGTGGCGACAGCCTCTCGGCCATCGCGCGCCGCCTGTCCGCCGGCAGCGGACAGCGCACCGACCAGCTCATGGTGTCTATCTACCGCGGCAATCCCGCCGCGTTCGAAGGCGACATGAACCGGCTGCGCGCCGGCTCCGTATTGCGCATCCCGGGCGGCGACGAAGTCGCGGCGGTATCGCCGTCGGAAGCGCGCGACGAAATCCGTCGCAGTGTCGGCTCGTATGCGGCGCCGTCCGGCTCCAGCGGCGCGGGTCGCCTGCGCCTGGTCCCGCCCAGCGAGGCGGCCGCCAGCGCGGGCTCCGGTACCGACAATTCCGCCGAAGTTTCGCAGCTGCAGGGCCGCGTACGCGACCTCGAAGGTCAGCTCAACGAATCCAAGCGCATGCTCGAGCTGCGCAATACCGAGCTCGCCGATCTGCAGGCCAAGCTGGCAGCATCTCAGCAGGCGCCTGCCGCACAACCGACACCCACGCCGGCCGAGACGCCTGCGGCAACGCCTGAACCGGTAACGCCTGCTGCGCCCGAAGCAGCCGCGCCCGAAGCAGCGGCACCCGAGGCCGTTGAGCCCACTCCAGAGCCTGCGGCCGCGCCGGCCGAGACGCCGGCCGCGGAAGCCGAACCGGCTCCCAGCGCCGACGAATCGGCCACGGAAGAACCCTCGCTGCTCGACTCGATCCTCCAGTACTGGTGGGCCGTGCTGGGCGTAGTGGTGCTGTTGATCGCGTTGCTGTTCGTCAAGTCGCGTGGCAAGAGCAAGGTCGCCGAGTTCGACGACCGGCTGGGTCGCCTGGCCGAGCAAAGCGAAGACCGGCTGGCCGAACCGATGGATTCGCTCTCCGACACCGGCCGCATGCGCGCCCCCGTAATGGGCTCCACCGTGCCCGACGACATCCTGGTCGAGGAATCAGGCACGCATCGCGCGCTGCAGGAGACGCAGGACATTCCGCTGGCCCCGACGGTACGCACCGACGAGACCATCAGCAGCGAGACGGCCGTCAATCTCGACCAGGGTGATCCGCTGGCCGAAGCCGATTTCCACATGGCCTATGGTCTCTACGACCAGGCCGCCGACCTGGTGCGCATCGCGATCCAGCGCGAACCGCACCGTCGCGATCTGAAGCTCAAGCTGCTCGAAGTGTTCTTCGTCTGGGGCAACCGTGAGCAGTTCCTCTCGATGGCGCGCGAGCTTTCCGACACGCGTGCCGGCACCGAAGCGGGCGAGTGGGAAAAGATCGTCATCATGGGCAAGCAGATCGCGCCCGAGGACCCGATGTTCGCCGACGGTGGCGCGGCTGGCGCCGTGGGCGTGGATCTGAACCTCGACGGCGGCGGCGCCGGTGGCGTCGATTTCGATCCGTTCGACGTGAGCTCGCGCCTGGATGTCACCGGCGGCGGTAGCGCCGATCCGGTGGATCTCGATCTCGGCAGTGCGCTGCGCGACCCGGACGCCACAGGTGAAGGTCTGCAGCTCCCGGACCGCGAGGGCAGCAACCAGACCACGCGCGAGATGACGGTCAAGATGACGCCGGCAGGTTCCGAAGCGCCGACGGTCGAGCAACCCGCGTTGCGCCCCATGGACGAGCCGACCATTCGCGAGAAGGTCGACAACGCCATGCGCCGCAAGCTGAGCTCCGATCAGACCGCCGAGCTGGCGCTCGACGATCTCGGCCTGGAACTGGGCTCGCTCGAGCAGACCGATTCCTCGATCGGCCTGAAGCCGATCGGCGGGGCGTCCGGTCCGGACGCCAATGCACCGACCATGGTCGCCGGCCTGGATGAGAATTCGCAGCGTCTGCTGCGCGCGGCAGCCGCGCGCGGGGGCGCCAATGGCAATGCCGACGATTCGCAGCTCACCGAGCACGGTGCCAGCGGCACCTGGTTCCTCACCGACCGCGAGCTGGGCGGCGACGTGGATCTCACCAAGGGGCGTCCCATCGATCCGGGTTCGACTGCCTCGATGCAGTTCAACATGCCGGACGAGGGATTCGACATCTCGTCGACCTCGCGCCTGGCGGCCATCGATCGCAACAACCTGGACTTCCCGGTGGAGCCCACGCGTGAACAGCCGGCGATGGGCGCACGCAAGGTGGATCTCGACCTGGGCGGCGGAAATATTGATCTTCCCGGCAGCCCTACCGAAGAGCTGCAGGTGCCGGATCTCGAACCGGTGACCTTGTCGGAAGTCGGCACCAAGCTCGATCTCGCCCGCGCCTATGTCGACATGGGCGATCCGGACGGCGCGCGCAACATCCTCAACGAGGTGCTGTCGGAAGGTTCTGCTTCGCAGAAGCAGGAAGCCCAGCGCCTGCTCGAGTCGCTGCCCGGCTAAATGCCACGCATCGCCGCCGGCCTGGAATACGACGGTCGCGCGTATTCCGGCTGGCAGATCCAGCCCGGGCTCGACACCGTCCAGGACGTGGTGCAACGCGCCTTCGCGCGCGTGGCGGACGCACCCCTCGAATGCACCTGCGCGGGCCGTACCGATGCCGGCGTGCACGCGCTGGCGCAGGTGGTGCATTTCGACAGCGATGCGGCGCGCAGCGAACGCGCCTGGCGCCTCGGCGCCAACACCTATCTACCCCAGGACGTGAGCGTGGCCTGGGTACGCGAGGTTGCCGCGCATTTTCACGCGCGCTACAGCGCGCGGGCGCGCAGCTACCGCTATTTCATCTTCAATCGCGATTCGCGCTCGGCGCTGGCCGCGGGGCGCGCCACCTGGGAACGGCGTCCGCTCGATGCGCCACGCATGCATGACGCGGCGCAGGTGCTGCTGGGCGAGCACGACTTCAGCGCCTTCCGCGCCATCGAGTGCCAGGCCAAGTCTCCCGTGCGACGTGTCGAGCGCCTGGCGGTGACGCGTCGCGGTGAGTGGCTGGTGCTCGATGTCACCGCCAATGCCTTCCTGCATCACATGGTGCGCAATATCGCGGGGCTGCTGATTTCGATCGGCCACGGCGAATCGCCACCCGAGCGGGTCGCGGCCGTATTGGCCACCCGCGACCGTCGCCAGAACGCCGCCACCGCGCCACCGGAAGGACTGTACCTGGCCGGGGTGCGCTACCCGGCGGAGTTCGGCCTGCCTGCACCCTCCCCGGATGCGGAAAATCCTGGTGTTATCATCGCCCGCACTTCGGAATAGCCGTCCGTTTTCCGGTCTTTTTTGGGGGCCGCTACACAAGATGTCCTGGTTCGAAAAAATAATGCCATCGCGCATCAAGACCGAGCGCCGCACGCGTTCGGTGCCCGAGGGTTTGTGGATCAAGTGCTCGGCTTGTGACGCCGTGCTGTATCGCGCCGAGCTCGAACGCAACCTGAACGTCTGCCCGAAGTGCAGCCACCACATGCGCATCGGCAGTCGCGAGCGGCTGGCGCGCTTTCTCGACGAGGGCCAGCAGTCCGAGATCGGCGCCGGCGTTTCACCGGAAGACCCGCTCAAGTTTCGCGACAGCAAGCGTTACCGCGACCGCCTCGCGGCCGCGCAGAAGGCCACCGGCGAACGCGACGCGCTGGTGGCGCTGACCGGCACCCTCGAGGGCTTGCCGATCGTGGCCTGCGCCTTCGAGTTCAAGTTCCTCGGCGGGTCGATGGGCTCGGTGGTGGGCGAACGCTTCAAGCGTGCCGTCAATCACTGCATCGAGACCGGCTCGCCGTTGGTCTGCTTCTCGTCGAGCGGCGGCGCGCGCATGCAGGAAGCATTGTTCTCGCTGCTGCAGATGGCCAAGACCAGTGCCGCGCTGGCGCGGCTGGCGCAGGCGCGGCTGCCGTTCATTTCCGTGATGACCGACCCGACCACGGGCGGTGTGTCCGCCAGTCTTGCGATGCTCGGCGATCTCAACGTGGCCGAGCCGCGCGCACTCATCGGGTTCGCCGGGCCGCGCGTGATCCAGCAGACCGTGCGCGAGACGCTGCCCGAAGGGTTTCAGCGCAGCGAATTCCTGCTCGATCACGGCGCGCTCGACCTCATCATCGATCGCCGCGACATGCGCGAGAAACTCGGTGCACTGCTGCGGCTGCTGATGCGCCGACCTGCCGCCGTGGCCGAGTCCCCGGCCGCAGCCACTGGTTGACGATGCGCTCGCTGAGCGACTGGCTCGATCAGCAGCAGAAGTCACACCCAAGCGCCATCGATCTGGATCTCACGCGCGTGCGCTCGGTGGCGCAACGCATGGAGCTGCTGCCGCCGTGCTATCGCGTGGTCACCGTCGCGGGCACCAACGGCAAGGGATCGACGGTGGCCTATCTCGATGCGCTGTTCCGAGGCGCGGACAGACGCACGGGGCGTTTCACCTCGCCGCACCTGGTGCGTTACAACGAACGCATCTGCATCGATGGTCTGGAAGCGCGCGATGCCGAACTGATCGCGGCGTTCGAGCGCATCGATGCCGCGCGCGCCAGCACCACGCTGACTTTCTTCGAGTACAACGCGTTGGCCGCGCTGGACCTGTTCGCGCGCGCCGCGGTCGACGTCGCGGTGCTGGAAGTGGGGCTGGGCGGCAGGCTCGATGCCACCAACATCGTGGATGCGGACGTGGGCGTGGTCTGCTCGATCGGCCTGGATCATGTCGACTGGCTCGGCGATTCGCTGGAGCAGATCGGGCGCGAGAAAGCTGGAATCTTTCGCCCCGGGCGGCCGGCCGTGCTGGGCCTCGCACCCATGCCCGCCTCGGTATGGAAGGTCATCGAGGAGCTGGGCGCCCGCCCGGTGGCACCCGACCAGCAGTATCGCGTGCACGCCCACGATGGCGGCTGGGACTTCGAGTGCGGCGACCTGCGCCTGCGCAACCTGCCGCTGCCCGCATTGGCTGGCGGCCACCAGATCGGCAATGCGGCCACGGCGCTGGCCGCGATCGCCTGCGGCGATTTCGATATCAAGCTCGATCATGCCTCGGTCAGTGCCGCGTTGTGCGCCGTGCGCGTCGCCGGGCGCTTTCAACGCGTGCCTGGCGAGGTCGAATGGATTCTCGATGTGGCCCACAACGTGCCGGCCGCCGAAACGCTGCGCGACAACCTGCAACACCTGCCGCGCGCGCGCCGTACGCTCGCGATCTGCGGCATCCTCGGTGACAAGGACATCCGCGGGATCACCGCCAGACTGGCGGCCGACGTCGACGCGTGGATTCTCGCGGGACTCGAGGGCCCACGCGCGGTGGGTACTCAGCAGATCGCGGCAGCGCTGCCGCCCAACGCCTCCGTGATCGCACAGGCCAACGACGTGACCGAGGCCTGCCGGGTGGCACGCGCGACCGCGCGGCCGGGCGACCGGGTGCTGGTCTTCGGCTCGTTCCTGACGGTCGGGCCGGCGCTCGAATTCCTTGGGATATAGTTCGCCCCATGGAATCGCGAGCCAAGCAACGCCTGACCGGTGCAGTCATCCTGGTCGCGCTGTTCGTTTTGCTGGTACCGGAGCTGCTGACCGGGCCGCGCGATGCTCGTCCAACCGCGGACAATTCCGGCGACGAGGGTCTGCGTCGCTACACCATCGATCTCGATGCGCAGGAAGGCAGCGGCCAACCCATGGCGCCGGCGAGCAACGATGCACCCGTGGCGCTGCCCGAGGTTGCCACGCCCATGAGTGCGCCGCCTGAGCCAGCCACGCCGGCCACTTCCGCCGCGGCTCCCGCGCCGGCGCCGGCGCCACAACCCGCGGCACCGGTCACCGTCAATCCCATGGCGCCAACAAACAATCTCGCCGCGGCCGCGCCGCGTGCGGAGCCGGGGACCTTCGTGGTGCAACTCGGCAGTTTCGGCAGCCGCGAGAATGCCGAGCGGCTGGTGCGCGATATGACAGCCAAGGGGTTTGCCACCTTCATCGCGCCCATCACCAGCAACGGGCGCGAGCTGTACCGCGTGCGCGTGGGGCCGACGCGCGATAGAGCCTCGGCAGAGGCCCTGGCTGCCGAGCTCAAGCGTGTGGGCCAGTCGGGCAGCATCGTGCCGATTTCGTGAGTACAATGCCGCGCCTGCTTCGAGGGCGTCGCGGCCAGACTCGTTACTGAATGATCGCAGTCGACTACATCATCCTCGCCATCATCCTTGTTTCGGCCGTCATGGGCCTGGTCCGCGGACTGCTCCGCGAATCCATCGCCGTCATCACCTGGTTTCTCGCCATCGTGCTGGCGTGGAGCTTCGGCAGCTCGCTGGAGCCTCATCTGGGCGGCGTCCTCGTAGGGTCTCCCCTACGGATTTGGGCGGCCCGCGTCATCATTTTCGTGGGCGTGCTCCTGCTGGGCGGCGCCGTGGCCGTGATACTTGGACATTACGTTCGCGTCTCCATGTTCGCCGGCATGGACAGGTTCCTGGGGCTGGTCTTCGGCATCGTGCGCGGCATCGTCATCGTCGGGGCCTTCACCATCGCCGTGCAGGCGCTGCGCATGGACGAGGACCCTTCCTGGCAGCGCTCGCGGCTGATGCCATATGCGGTCGGCGTGGCCGATGCCCTGCGAGGCATCGTCGGCGAGAACCTCGAGCGCATCGAGAAGAAACTTCCCGTCTCCACCTGAGAGGTCTAGCGAATGTGCGGCATTGCCGGAATCGTCGGAACCAGCGGAGTCAACCAACGCATCTATGACGCGCTGACGGTGCTGCAGCATCGCGGCCAGGATGCCGCGGGTATCGCCACGGTGGCCGACGGTGAGCTGTTCACGCGCAAGGGGCGCGGACTGGTGCGCGATGTCTTCGAGCAGCACCACATGCAGGAGCTCAAGGGCAACATGGGCATGGGCCACGTGCGCTATCCGACGGCCGGCTGCGACAGCGCCTCGGAAGCCCAGCCCTTCTATGTGAATGCCCCCTATGGCATCTGCCTCGCACATAACGGCAATCTCACCAATGCCCGCGAGCTCGGCCAGGTGCTGGAGCGTGAGGACCGCCGGCATCTGAACACCAGCTCCGATTCCGAAGTGCTGCTCAACGTGCTGGCGTCGGAGCTGCAGCGTGTCGGCACGCCGCGCGTCACGCCGGCCGACATCTTCGCGGCCGTCGGCGCGGTCTACCGCCGGTGCCGTGGTGGTTACGCGGTGGTGGCGATGATCATCGGCCACGGCCTCATCGGCATCCGCGATCCGAACGGCATCCGGCCGCTGGTGCTGGGCCAGCGCGAAACACCGAAGGGCGCCGAATGGATGCTGGCCTCGGAGAGCGTCGCGCTCGACATGCTGGGCTTCAAGCTGGTGCGCGACGTCGCGCCGGGCGAAGTGGTGTACATCGACATCCACGGGCGCCTGCACACGCAGGTGTGCTCCGCGACCACCCGCCATTCACCCTGCATCTTCGAGTACGTGTACTTCGCGCGTCCCGACTCGCTGATCGACAACATCTCGGTGCATCGCGCACGCATGCGCATGGGCGACCGTCTCGCGGAGAAAATCCTGCGCGAGCGCCCGACCCACGACATCGACGTGGTCATCCCGATTCCCGACACCAGCCGCACCAGTGCCATGCAGGTGGCGCAACACCTCAACGTGAAGTACCGCGAAGGTTTCGTGAAGAACCGCTACGTGGGCCGCACGTTCATCATGCCGGGGCAGGAGCAGCGTTCGAAGTCGGTGCGCTCCAAGCTGAATGCCATCGATCTCGAGTTCCGCAACAAGAACGTGCTGCTGGTCGACGATTCCATCGTGCGTGGCACGACCTCGGCGCAGATCATCGACCTGGCTCGCGAGGCGGGTGCGCGCAAGGTGTACTTTGCCTCGGCGGCGCCGCCGGTGAAATTCCCGAACGTGTACGGCATCGACATGCCGGCCAAGAGCGAGCTGGTGGCCAGCTCGCGCAGCGACGACGAGGTCGCGAAACTCATCGGCGCCGACTGGCTCATCTACCAGGACCTCGCCGATCTCATCGCGGCCTGCGAGCACGACCATTCCAGCATCAAGGAATTCGACACCTCGTGCTTCTCCGGTAACTACGTCACCGGCGACATCACGCCCGAATATCTCGCCCGCCTGGAATCCGAGCGCTCGGACTACGCCAAGGCCACGCGCCGCGAAGCAGACCGGGGCGGCCTCAAGATCGTCAAGACCTGAGGGAAGCGCTCGGCGTGAGCGCGCGGCCAATTCTCCTGAAGCTGTTCGATGCCGCGCTGCGCGCGGTGGACGGTCGCGCATGCGTGGCGGGATTCCTGCGAGGCCTGCCGCCGCCGTCCGCGGTTGAGGTCTTCGCCATCGGCAAGGCAGCCAGCGCCATGGCGCGTGGTGCCCGCGACGCGCTCGGCGCGCGCATCGAACGCATGCTGGTGATCACCAAGATCGGCCACTCCGATCCCGCGCTGAACGGTGAAAACGTCCGGCAGGTCGAGAGTCCGCATCCCGTGCCGGACATGCGCAGCCTGAGTCACGGGGCGGCGCTGGAGAATTCCGTGCGGGAATTGCGCGCCCATGTATTGCCGCTGTTCCTGGTGTCCGGCGGCAGCTCGAGCCTGGTGGAAGTATTGCGCGATGGTGTTTCGTTCGAGGATCTGTGCGCGCTGAATGTCAACGGCCTTGCCCGCGGCTGGGACATCGCGACGCTGAACCGGGAACGCGCCAGGCTTTCGCGCATCAAGGGCGGCGGCATCGCGCGGCTGCTCGGTGAACGTCGCGCCCTGGCGTTGTTCATCTCGGATGTTCCCGGTGACGATCCCGACATCATCGGCTCAGGGTTGTTAGGCCGCGGCGGGCCCGATGATCGCGTGGAGCGCCAGGTCGTCGCCAGCGTGGATTCGGCCGTGAATGCCGCCGTGCAGGCGGCGGGCGCGCATGGCCTCGAGCTCGAAACGCGCGCCACGCGCTTCGACGCCGACGCTTGCGCAGTGGCGCGGGAGTTCGTCGAGGCATTGCGCTCGACCACGGCCGACGGGCTGGTGTGGGGCGGCGAATCGACGGTCGAGTTGCCGGTGAACAGCGGTCGCGGCGGAAGAAATACCCATCTCGCCCTGGCCGCGGCGCGCCTGCTGCGCGCCGGCGAGCCGCTGACCATTCTCGCCGCGGGCACCGATGGAACCGACGGTCCGACCGACGACGCCGGCGCCATTGTCGATGCCGGCAGCGTGGAGCGCGCCGAGCTCGCGGGCTGCGACGTCGAGCTCGCGTTCCGTGCGTTCGATTCCGCGACCGCCCTCGAGGCCGCCGGCGATCTCGTGCACACCGGGCCCACCGGCACGAACGTCGGGGATATCCTGGTCGGAATAAAACAATCTGCGAAGTCGCTGCGTGGCCTCACGCCGCCTCGCGTGCTCTAATCGCGGCCCTCTATGCGTCTGATGCTCATCGACGACGATCCGCGTTACCGCACGTTGCTGCGCCATCACATCTCGTGCGACTGGCCCGACGTGGAGCTGGTCAGCTACAACCCGCGCGTGCGCGGACCCCTCACGCCAGGTTTTCTCGCGCAGGGTTACAGCGTCGTGTTGCTCGATCACGAGTGGCGCGGCGGCTCGGGCCTCGACTGGCTCAAGGATTTCGCGGGCCGCGAGGGCTTCGCGCCGGTGATATTCCTCTCCGCCGCAGATGATTCTCCCGACGCGGTCGAGGCGCGCGCCGCGGGAGCCTACGAGGTGATCGGCAAGGCCAAGATCAAGCACACCAAGCTCAACGACGCCATCCGGCGCGCCGCCGACGAGCAGGCCAAGGCGCAGAGCCGCTGGCGCATGTCGGCGGGCGCGAAGATGGCGCAGGATTTTGCCGGCGCGCGCCTCAAGGCCTATCGCCGCATCGAGCTGATCGCCAAGGGCTCGGTGTCCGAGCTGTTCCTCGCCGAGAGCGCCGACATCGGCGGCGTGGTGGTGCTCAAGGTGACGCCCGCGATCCGCAAGGAAACCGGCGTCGATCAGTCGATGGAGCGCTTCCTGCAGGAGTTCGAGATCCTGCGCGACATCAAGCATCCCAACGTCGTGCAGATCTACGATCTCGGCGTCACCGACGATCACCTGTTCCTGGCGATGGAACACTTCGCGCGCGGCGACCTGCGCAAGCGCATGGCCGAAGGACTCACGGCGCGCCAGTCGCTGACCTACGCGCACGACATGGCGCTGGCGCTGCAGGCCATCCACGAGGTCGGCATCCTGCACCGCGACCTCAAGCCCGGAAACGTGATGCTGCGCGACGACGGCAGCATCGCGCTCATCGACTTCGGCCTCGCCAAGCACGTGGCGCTGAAGATGGAAGTCACCGACAAGGGGCTGATATTCGGCACGCCTCACTACATGAGCCCGGAGCAGGGGCACGGCAGGGAGATCGATTCGCGCAGCGACATCTATGCGCTGGGCGTGATGCTCTACGAGATGCTCACGGGCAAGAAGCCCTTCGATGCCGAGAATCACATGGCGATCCTGGTTCATCACGCGAAGGCGCCCATTCCCAAACTACCCGAACGGATCGCGTCGATTCAGCCCCTGATCGACACGCTCATGGCCAAGAGTCCCGCGGATCGGCCCGCGGACGCGGATACCGCGGCGAAGCTCATGGAGTTCGCGCTGGATGCGCTGGGCGCGCCCGATCCGTCGTGAATGATCGCGGTTCCATTCTCCGGGCTGCCACACCGCGCGCCTGGGTCGAAGCCGCGCTCGCGGATTTGCCCACGCTGCTGCTCGATCACGCCAATTGCGAGAAGAAGGCGGCATCCACGGCGCTGGCGCTGATCTTCGCCTATCCCGAGGACCGCAGGCTGAACATCGCGCTCGCGCGCCTGGCGCGCGAGGAGCTCAAGCACTTCGAGCAGGTCGAGCGGCTCATGAAGAAGCTCGATATCGCGCATCAGCGCATCAAGCCGGGGCGCTACGCCGGCGAATTGCGCAAGCTGGTGCGCACGCACGAACCCAAGCGCAAGCTCGATCTGATGATCGTGCACGCATTGATCGAAGCGCGGTCCTGCGAGCGGTTTCGGCTGCTGGCGAAACAGCTGCCGGCCGAGGTGCGCGAGCTGTACGAGCAACTCGAACGCTCCGAGGCACGGCACTTCGAGATCTACCTGGAGTTCGCCGCGCGCGAGTTCGACGCCGCGGAAATCGAAGCGCGCGTGGAGCTCGTGGCTGCGCGCGAAGCCGAGCTGGCCACCGCTCCCGACACGGAGCTGCGCTTCCACTCCGGCCCGCCAGGGTAAAGCTCAGCGCGGCAGCGGGATTTCGCGGACGCCGCCGGCATCCACCGCAACGCAACTCGCGGCCTCGTACCAGGGCGCCAGTACCACGCGCTCCGTGTCCACACCGTCGACCACGCCGGGATGCACGGCCGGCCGGTGCGTGTGGCCATGAATCAGCCGGCGCGCGCCGGTGGCGCGGAAGGCCAGCATCACGGCCTCGGGATTCACGTCCATGATGGTCGGAATGGTGCGCTCGGTGTGTGCCTTGCTGCCGGCGCGCGCGGCGCTGGCCAGGGTGCGGCGCGCCTGCAGCGTCAGCGCGAGAAAGCCCTGCTGGAAGCGGGGCCGCCGCACGATGCTGCGCAATTGCTGGTACGAGGGATCTTCGGTGCAGAACACGTCGCCGTGGCTGAGCAGCGTGGGGACGCCGTACAGCTCCACCAGCACCGGGTCCGGCAGTAGTTTGGCCCCGGTGCGGCGCGCGAAATCTTCGCCCAGCAGGAAGTCGCGATTGCCGTGAATGACGTAGACGGCGACGCCGCTGTCGGCGAGCGCCTTCAGGCCCGCGCAGATGCGCACATGGTCGGGACTGTCGTCGTCGTCGCCCACCCACACTTCGAACAGGTCGCCGAGCAGATACAGCGCCTCGGCGCCGCGCGCCGGGCCGGCGAGGAATGCCAGGAATGCATCGATGGCCCAGGGCGCTTCGCTGTCGAGGTGCAGGTCCGAGGCAAACAGCGTCGCCATCTCAGTTCGGCTTGGGCGCGTCCGCGGGCGGCGATTCGGCGGGGGACGGAGTCTCACCGGCGGGTGGGGCGGGTGGCGCGGGCGGTGGTGCCGACTCCGGTGCCAGAGCAGGTGCCGTGGCGGGGGTCGGCGCCGGCGCATCCGCCAGCAGCTCTATCTTCTGGATCACCACCGCCTTCTGGGGCGCATCCTGCTTGAACGGCCCCATGGCGCTCGTCGGCGAGACACTGATCCGGTCGACCACTTCCATGCCTTCGACCACGCGTCCGAACACCGCGTAGCCCCAGCGCGTGGGCAGGGGATCGAGATCGCCGTTGTCGGCCACGTTGACGTAGAACTGCGCATCGCCGCTGTGCGGGCCGGAGGCTCGCGCCAGGCCCACCGTGCCGCGCAGGTTCTTGAGGCCATTGCCCGCCTCGTTCGGGATGGGCTTCAAGGTGGGGACGGCCTTGTAGTCGAGTCCGACGCCGCCGCCCTGGATGATGAAGTTCGCGATCACGCGATGGAACAGCGTGTTGGTGTACTGGCCGGAGCGCACATAGCCGAGGAAATTCTCGACGGTGAGCGGCGCGCGGTCGCGCTGCAGTTCGACGACGAATGACCCGAGACTGGTCGTGACGCGTACGCGCTCGGGACCGGCGCCCTGCGCCGCGAGCGACAACATCAGACCGGCGATTCCGAACAACAGACGTGAGTTTTTCATGGGCGGCGATTCTACCGAAGCTGCGGGCGATGGTTCGTTTCCCGTAAGATTCCGCGGTGTCTCACGGCCGCATCACCACACGCTTTGCTCCCAGCCCCACGGGCGAGCTGCATCTCGGCAACGCGCGTACCGCGCTGTTCAGCTGGTTGTTCGCGCGTCATCACGGCGGCCGCTTCGTGCTGCGGATCGAAGATACCGACAGCGAACGGAGCAAGGAGTTCTACACGACGGCGCTCATGGAAGACCTGCGCTGGATGGGGCTGGCCTGGGATGCGGGCCCGCCGGGCGACGAATACCGCCAGTCGCGCCGTGGGGCCATCTACGCGCGCCACTCGGCCACGCTGGACGCGCGCGGCCTGACCTATCCCTGCTATTGCACGCCGCTGGAACTGGAGCTGTCGCGCAAGGCGCAGCTGGCGGCCGGCCGCCCCCCGCGCTATGCGGGCACCTGCCGCGAGCTGTCCGCCGAAGCCCGCGTGCGCAAGAGCGCGCAGGGCATCTCGCCGACCACCCGTTTTCGCGTACCCACCGGCAAGTCGGTCGAATTCGACGACATGGTGCACGGGGCGCAGCGTTTCGCCACCGACGACATCGGCGACTTCATCCTGCGGCGCGCCGACGGCAGCGCGGCCTTCTTCTTCAGCAACGCCATCGACGATGCCGAAATGGGCATCACGCACGTGTTGCGCGGCGAAGACCACCTGACCAATACGCCGCGTCAGCTGCTGGTGCTCGAGGCGCTCGAGCTGCGCGCACCCACGTACGGGCACCTGTCGCTGCTGGTGGGCGCGGACGGCGCGCCGCTGTCCAAGCGCCACGGCGCCACCAGCGTGCGCGAGTTCCGCGAGCGCGGCTATCTACCGGCGGCGCTCGGCAACCACCTGTTCCGACTCGGGCATTCGAGCAGCGAGAACGGCGTGTTGTCGCTCGACGCCATGCCGCGGCATTTCACCGTCAAGCACCTGGGCCGCGCGCCCGCGCGGTTCGAGGAATCGCAGCTCAATGCCTGGCAGCGCGAAGTGGCGCATCACATGCCGCTCGAGGAGAGCGAGCGCTGGCTGGCCGCCGAGACGCCGGCTGACCTCGATGCCGACAGGCGGCGTGCGTTCATTGCCGCGATTCGGCCCAACGTGCTGCTGCCCGCGGATGTCGCGCGCTGGCGGGAAATCGTCTACGGGCCGTCCCCCACGCTCGACGAGGCTGCGCTGGCGCGCGTGCGCGAGGCCGGTCCGCAGTTCTTCCGCGCGGCGGCCGACGCCGCCGCGCGCGATCCTTCGCTCGACGCGATCGTCGAGGCGGTGAAATCCGCGACCGGCGCGAAAGGGCAGGCGCTGTGGAAGCCGCTGCGGCTGGCGCTGACGGGTTCTGCCGAAGGTCCGGAGCTCGCGCCGCTGCTCAGGGCGATGCCCGACGCCAGCATCCACCAACGCCTCAATCGCTTCGCCGCATGATCCGCATACACAACTCCCTGACGGGCGAAAAACAGGAACTGAAGCCCGTCGAGCCCGGCCACGTGCGCATGTACAGCTGTGGCATCACGGTCTACGACTACTTCCATGTCGGCAATGCCCGCATGCTGGTGGTGTTCGACATGGTGAGCCGTTACCTGCGGTATCGCGGTCTGCGCGTCACCTACGTGCGCAACATCACCGACGTGGACGACAAGATCATCAATCGCGCGCGCGACGCGGGCGTCGACTGGCGTGTCCATGCCGCCAAGTACACCCAAGCCATGCACGAGGACCTCGATGCGCTGGGCTGCCTGCGGCCCGAGCTCGAGCCCAGGGCATCGGAATACATCGTCGAGATGCTGACGATGATCGGACAACTGGTCGCCAACGGTCACGCCTATCAGGCTGCGAATGGCGATGTGATGTACGACGTGCACAAGTTCGCGCCCTATGGAAAGTTGTCGGGCCGCAAACTCGAAGACCTGCGCGCCGGCGCACGCGTGGAAGTGGACGAGGCGAAACGCGATCCGCTGGATTTCGTGTTGTGGAAGTCGGCCAAGCCCGGCGAGCCGTCCTGGCCGTCGCCCTGGGGCGATGGCCGGCCGGGCTGGCACATCGAGTGCTCGGCCATGAGCACCAGGGAACTCGGCGATCATTTCGACATTCACGGCGGCGGGCTCGACCTCAAGTTCCCGCACCACGAGAACGAGATCGCGCAGACCTGCGGCGCCACCGGCGCGCGCTTCGCCGAGATCTGGATGCACAACGGCTTCCTCAACATCGACAACGAAAAGATGTCGAAGTCGCTCGGGAATTTCTTCACCACGCGTGAAGTGATCGCGAAGATCAAGCATCCCGAGGTGCTGCGCTTCTTCCTGTTGTCGAGCCACTACCGCGGGCCCATGAACTATTCGCGCGAGCAGCTCGACCAGGCCGAGGCCGCGCTGGCGCGCCTGTACACGGCGCTGCGCGACGCGCCTGTCCAGACTAACTACAGGCCCTCGGCGGGCACGGCCGCGTTCCACGCCGCCATGGATGACGACTTCAATACGCCGGAGGCCATCGCGGTGCTGCAGGGACTGGCGCGCGAGCTCAACCGGCTGCGCGACGCACGCGACATAAGGACGGCCGGCGATCGGGCCAGTGAATTGCGCGCGCTCGGCGCCGTGCTCGGCCTGCTGGGCAGCGATCCGGGGGCATACCTGCGCAGCGCGCCGCCGGGCTCCACGAATCCTGGCGGCCTTGGCGCTGCCGCCGAGCTGTCGAATGCCGATATCGAGCTGCGGATCGCCGGCCGCGAGGCCGCCCGCCTGGCCCGGCAGTACGCCGAGTCCGACCGCATCCGCGACGAGCTGGCCGCGGCCGGGGTCATCCTCGAGGACAAACCCGGGGGCACCACCAGCTGGCGTCGCAAGTAATTGGCCGCTTTTTTCGATTTTTGGCGGGCGCCTCGGGTATGATTCGCGCCCCGTCCGCCGGGCCCTTCCGCTGGGAAATCCCGGGTGGGCGGCATCGGTAGCGGGGCATGGCGCAGTCTGGTAGCGCATCTGCTTTGGGAGCAGAGGGTCGCAGGTTCGAATCCTGCTGCCCCGACCAACCGATGAGGTCCAGACGCGAGTCAGGTAGTCTCCCGTTCCGGCTGTGCGCCCGTAGCTCAGTTGGATAGAGCACCGGCCTTCTAAGCCGGTGGTCGCAGGTTCGACTCCTGCCGGGCGCGCCAAATTCGCGACCAGGTTTGTTCAATGGTGGCCGTAGCTCAGTTGGTAGAGCCCCGGGTTGTGATCTCGGCTGTCGTGGGTTCGAGTCCCATCGGCCACCCCATTTTTCGGCGGCTAGGACGTCGGTGTGTCCCGCGCTGAAGTAAGCGGCTTGCCGGCTGCCCCGCCCGGGCTGCCGCGACCCCAGAGCTCCTCGTATTTCCAGCCGGACAGGTCTTCGACGATGGCGCGATGCGCCGCCGAAGGTTGCGTGCCCGCCTGCGACCTGAAGCGCTCGATCTCCGCCATCAGCACCTCGTGCGTTTCGCGGTTGAGTCTGAAGCGCAGCGACACGATGAAACCGAACACCATGAGCCCGAGTGCGCCGACGATCATGACCGTGACCGCCACGTTCACGACATCGACGGGCTGAATTTTCACGCTCGGCACCAGGCCCGCGACGTTCAGCACCTGGCTGACGATGAAAATGGCGACCGACTGCATGAGCTTGCGCACGAACGTCATGACGCCCGCGAAGGCTCCCTCACGCCGCCGCCCCGTGACGATTTCGTCGACGTCCGGCATGTAGTTGTAGACGCTCCAGGGAATGTAGTTGAGCGCGCCGCGGCCGAGCCCGGCGACCAGCAGCACCAGCAGGTAGGCGAGAAAATCGCGCACTCCGATGGCGTACAGCGTGGCGATGCCGACGATGCTGATGGCAAACAGCGTGAGCGCGATGCGGTATGCGGGCGCGGCATGAATGCGCAGCGCCAGCCAGATGGTGATGGCGACCGAGAGCAGCTGCGCGATCGCCATCCAGGTGGTCAGCGTCGACGCGGTGGCGACCGAGCCCCAGAAAATGAAGGCGATGATGTACGGCAACACGCCGTTGAGGATGTCCTGGCTGATATAGCCGCCGAGGTACATGCCGAGGTGCAGCCGGAAGGCGCGGATGCGCAGCGTGGCGCCGAGATCCTCGAACAGCTGCGTGAGGTTGGTGAACGGCGATTTCATCGGTCCCAGGTCCGCGGCCGGAATCTGCTCGAGCGGCCGCTCCCAGGTGAATAGATAGACCGCCAGCGCCACGAACACGAAGAACACCGAGAACAGGATGCCCAGGTACAGGAAGGTGTCGCCCGATTCCTTGCCCCCGAGGTAGCCGATGATCACGCCCGGCAGCCACATGGCGGCGATGTTGGCGACCTGTCCGCAGATGATGCGCGCGCCGGCGAACTTCGCCTTGGTCTTGTAGTCGGGCGACATCTCCGCGGCCAGCGTCTCGTACGGGATGATTTCCATCGCGTACACCAGCTCGAAGAAGCAGTAGGTGATCAGGTAGTACCAGAAGCTCTGGCCCTCGACCCACATGAGCGCGAAGCTCGGCACCAGCGGGATGGCGAGCAGGATGAAGAACCGGCGCCGCCCGAACTTCTTGCCCGACCCAGGTGTGGTGGAAGTGGTCGGAGATGTAGCCGATGACCGGCGAGAAGAACGCGTCGAGCAGGCGCGCCACCACGAAGATGATGCCGGCCTGCGGCGGCGCTGAGCCCGCAGAACGTCGTGTAGAAGAACAGGATCCAGAAGCCGATGATCGGACATCGCGCCGGCGCCGAGAAAATCGTTGCTGCCGTAGGCGAGGTAGTGACCGAACCTGACCTGCGCGCGCTGCGGCGGCCATCAGATGAAGACCCGCTTGAATTCGCCGAGCGCGAGGATGGCCATGGCCTGGCCGTACGGCATCGAAGTCAGCGGCACCTTGCGATAGCCATCGAGGTCGTTGAACACCGGCGTGCCGAACGACACGTTCTTGAGCTCGCCGCTGCCGGTCGATGTTCGCCAGCACCGCCTTGACGGCGCGCACGCCGACCTCCGTCGAATTCGCGCGCCGATGTAGCCCTTGCGCACCGACTTGAGAATTCCGTAGGCGAAGCCCGCGGTCGCCGAGGCCTCCAGATAGGAATTCGGATCGTCGATGAGCGTGTGCCACAGGCCGCCCGCGTCCTGGTGCTTCGCAGCAGCGTGCGGATCTGCTGCAGGTGGGTCTCGAGCAGGAACTCGCGCAGCCGTCGCCGGGCGGCAGATCGAGCAACTCGATGAACTCCGGGATCGCGATCGTCACCCAGCAATTGCCGCGCGCCCACAGCGCGTTGGCGAAGTGGTGGCGGCCGTCGAAGGTCCAGCCGTGAAACCACAAGCCGGTCTTGCGATCGACCAGGTACTTCACGTGCAGCATGAACTGGCGCCGCGCCTCTTCGACGTAGTGCGGCGCGACCGAACAACCTGCCGATCTTGGCGAGCGGCAGCACGCTCATCATCAGCGTGTCGTCCCAGAGCTGCTGGCGGATTCTCGGAGTTGAACACGATGTGCTGGAAGCCGTTCTCCTCGGTGCGCGGCAGGCCGTCCATGAGCCACTCGGCCCATTCGTCGAGATAGGGCAGCCAGGCGCTGTCGGGCTTTTCCTCGTGCAGATAGGCGAGGGTGAGAAATGGCGCGACGGTGTTGATGTTCTTGGTCGGCGTGCCCGCGGCGAAGCGGTCGCGGAACCAGTTCAGCATGATCTCGCGGCAGCGCGCATCGCCGGTCAGCTGGTAGTACTTCCAGATGCCGTACAGGCCGACGCCGTGGGTCCACTCCCAGTCGTTCCAGCCCTTGGTGTCGATGACGCGCCCGTCGTCGAGCCGCAGCAGGAACTCGCCGGACTGTCCTTGATCTCGACGAGATTGCGGATCAGCAACTGGATCCGCGCGTCGATGGTGGCGGCGTCGATGCCGTGGACCAGGTTGGGCACGAAGAATCTCCTGAATTCAGTCGAGATGAAACATGGGGACCAGCGGCCATTCTTTCGGCCGCCCGTCCGGATGGGTTTCCATCAGATCACGCATGTAGTCCCACCAGCGACGCATGACCGGATGATGCGGCAAGTGCGGCGCGCTTGTGGTTCTCGCGAAGCTTGAGCACCGCGAACAAGTGCAGCGACTCCTCGTCGAGGAAGATCGAATAGTCGTGGATGCCGGCTTCGCGCAACAGTTGCGTCAACTCGGGCCAGATCTCGTCGTGGCGGCGCTTGTATTCGTCCACGTTGCCGGGCTTGAGCTTCATGCGAAATGCGTGGTTCATCGCGGCCTCAATTCGCGGGTGGCACGGGATGTGAGGGGTCGTAACTGCCGGCGTCCGCGGCAATGTGCTGCGCGAGACCCGCGAGCAACTTCGGGTCGCAGTCGCGCAGCCCTGCGATGACCATGCGCGCCAGCGAATACGCGCCGTACTCGTTGTGATGCGTCTGGTCGCGCCCCTGGTCGGCGAAGGCGCGCGCGGCGCGCTCCGGGCCCAGCGCCTCGTAGAAGCGCCGGCTCATGTCGTTGAGATCGACGAGGGCGACGCCTTCTTCGCGCGCGACTTCCCTGACGGCCTGGGGATAGTCCGCGAGGCTGTCCACGATGTGGCCTTGCGCGTCGAAATTGCGCCGCTCCGGCGACGTGACCAGCATCGGGGTCGCGCCGCGGCGCCGAACCTCCGCGAGATAGACCCGCAGCCAGCTGCGATACGTGGTCGCCGCCTCGGCGTAGGTCTGCGGCCACTGCGATTTCTGGTCGTTGTGGCCGAACTGGATCATGACCCAGTCGCCGGCCCTGAGGCCCGACAGTAGTTTGTCGAAGCGCTGCTCGGTGACGAAGGACTTGAGCGTCTCGCCGGATTCGGCGTGATTGGCGACGGCGATCTGCGGCGCGAAGAACCGCGGCAGCATCTGCCCCCAGCTCGCGGATGGCGCATCAGGCTGGTCGGTTACGGTGGAATCGCCCGCCAGGTACAGGGTCGGGGCCTCGACGGCGTCGATCTCCAGCGCCGCCACCTGCGGTGCGGTGCCGCCGAATTCCAGCGTGAGCTTGTCGTCCCAGGTCAAACTACCCTGCTCGCGCGGCTTGAGCCGCACGCGCGTACCGCCCGGTGCATTCGGCGGCAGCTGGGCCAGGTCTGGCGTGCGCACGTTGACGATGCAGCTGCGCTGCAGCGTCTTGCGTCTGCCGGTGCGGACGTTTTCGAACATGAGGCGGCGCTGTTCGGCCAGCAGGGTGGTGTCGCCGGCAGCGGCTGCGCCGCCAAGCAACGCCGTGACACGGTAGTTGCCTTCGGGCAGGCGGACGGAGAAATCGAGTGGCATCGCCCGGCTCGAATCCGAAGCCCACCGTGCCGTCGTAGACGGGCTTGCCGTGTGCATTTCCGCCGGTCGTGAAGTCGAAGCGCAGCGGCGCGGCCTGTGCATTGACCAGGGCGAGCAGCAGCCATGCCGGGCTCGTGCGTCCGCTCATCGGTTGTCCACCGGTTTCCCCCAACTGCTCGTAGTTGATCGCTTTTTATCGTAATTGATCGATTCACGCCAGCCGCACGGCACTTATATATGGCGAGCGGTGGTCCGAGCCCGGCGTGCGGGCGGCGCTGCGCCGGCTTGCCGGCCGTTCGAACTCTGGTAGAGTGCGCGCCCCGAAATATGGGGCGTTAGCTCAGTTGGTAGAGCAGCTGACTCTTAATCAGTAGGTCGTAGGTTCGACCCCTACACGCCCCACCAATTCCGCCAGTGCGCAGGTACATTGGCGCGCCATGGCAAAACAACCCTCCCGCGACGATCCTTCCAAGCCGAAAGAACACGGCTACGCCTACAAGAAGCAGTTCTACCAGAGCAGCGAAGTCGCGGCCGACTACGACGAGCATCGTTTCCGCACGCCGAAGCGCATGCGGCGCAATGCGCGCAAGTGGAGCGCCATCCAGAAAGCGCTGGCGATGGCCGAGGGCATGAAGACCATAGTCGATCTGCCCTGCGGCACCGGCCGCTTCACGGGGCATCTGGCCAGCGCCGGTTACCAGGTCGTGGGCAGCGACATCTCCATCGAGATGATGCACCAGGCGGCCAAACTAGCTGTCACACGCCAACATCGCGGCTACGTACGCGCCGACGCGGAAGCCCTGCCGTTCAGGACCAAGTCCGCGGACTGCCTGATGAGCATCCGTTTCCTGTTCCACGTCGATCCCGAAACGCGCCGGCGCATGCTGCGCGAGTTCGGCCGCGTGTCGCGCCGCTGGGTCATCGCCGACTATCGGCACAAGTATTCCTTCCGCTACGGCGTGTGGAAGCTGTCGCGCATGCTCGGCCTGACCCGGCGGCCTTTCGAGCGCGTGTCGGTGAAGAGCATGAAGTCGGAATTCGAGGACGCCGGGCTGCGCGTCGTGAAGATCATCGCGGTGCGCCGCTGGCTTTCCGACAAGTGGGTGGTGCTCGCCGAGTCCGGTCACGTCGATCCCGACGGCTCGCCATCAAGCTCAAGGGCACGCAGTACGCGGACCTCGCAGGTCACCGAGAAACTCGGCGAAGGCAAGCGTTCGGTGGTGTATCGCGCGAGGTGGCGCGGCCGCGAGGTCGGGCTGAAGGTCTACAAACCCGCGGCGATCGCCAATCACGCGCGCAAGCACAAGCTGCCGCTGGCCGAGTTCGAACACCGCCGCAACAAGGCGTTCTTCGACGCGCGCGGCATGTCGAAGTACGTCGCCGAGCCGCTGGGTTTCATCGTCGAGCCCGGCTTCCAGATGTCGCTGCAGGAGTGCCTGGAAGGCGAGGTGTACTACTTCGCGCAGCGCGATCACGCCGACTTCATTTCGCCGCGGTTCATGGAAGACCTGGCCGAGCTCGTCTCGCTGAGCCACGAGGCCAAGCTCTACGACATCGACCTGCACGCCATGAACGTCATGGTCGACCGGCAGAAGGGCACGCCCAAGCTGTTCGACTTCAACCAGATCCCGTTCACCGAGCGGCCGCAGAACCCCTTCGTCGGCCTGGCGCTCAAGCTGGGATTGTTAGGGCGCGGATCGCGCGACCTGCGCAAGCTCGCGCGCTTCAACAACTTCGAGCGCGTGGAACGCAAGCTGCTCAAGTTCTACGAGGAGAGCAGCACTCCGGGCGGCTGACGCCGCGCGGATTTCAGCTCGGTCTGGAGTCAGCAACGGGTCGCCGTCTTCGAGCTTGATGGCATCCTCCGGCAACATGGCCGGAATGCCATCCTTGATCGGATAGGCGAGCTTGCTGGTGGGGCAGACGATGAGCTGCCGGGATTCGGAGAAGAACACGGGCGCCTGGGAGACCGGGCAGGCGAGCATTTCGATGAGTCGCGGATCCATGGGCGAATCCGTACTTGGTTTCAGCCCGCCGCGGCGCGGGTCGTCGAAATCAGCCAGCACAGCGCGATCGCCACCGCCACGCCCACCACCTGCTGGACGCGGCTCCACTGCACGATGCTGCCGTCCATCGCCGCGATGCCGATGGCGGTGATCACGAACCAGATGCCGCTTTGCAGCGCGACGCCATGGACACCGGCGTTCTGCATGAACCGGACGGCCAGGATGTACGCCGTGAGGCCGCCCACGAAGCAGGCCAGCGACGCCAATGCCCATCCTGGCGTCCAGCTGGCCCTGCGGCCAGGCGCGGGACGCATAGACGAACCCGCGCGCATCCAGCAGTCCTGAAGCCAGCGTCAGGAGCCCCACCACGACGAGATTGCCGACCTGACCCATCTTATGTCCCTCTCCCTGATGCGGCCGAAGCATAGCCAAATCCCGGCCGGCGACCATGGACGCCGCGTAGTGCGGTTCGCCGCGGCGGCTTTCGCTATAATCCGCGCCCCTCGCGCGTGGCCGGTCCATCAACGGGTGGGCAACGGGGCCGGGCGAAAGTGGCGGAACTGGTAGACGCGCTGGATTTAGGTTCCAGTGGGGCAACCCGTGAGAGTTCGAGTCTCTCCTTTCGCACCACTCGCCCACACGCGCCAGTAATCAAGAATGACGATGAGGAAGTGACATGCAGGTTTCTCTGACCGCCACGGGCGGACTGGAACGCCGGCTCGAAGTGGCGATCCCCGCGGCGCAAATCGACGGCGAAGTAGCGCAGCGGCTCAACAAGATTTCGCGCACCGCGCGGCTCAAGGGTTTTCGTCCCGGCAAGGCGCCGCTCGCGGTGATCCGCCAGCAGTACGGCGAACAGGTGCATGGCGAGGTCATCAACGACCTCATGCGCTCCTCGTTCTCCGAGGCGGTGGCGCGCGAGAAGCTCAATCCCGCCGGCGGACCGCGCATCGAGCCGATCGCCATGAGCCCGGGCGCGGACCTCAAATACGCCGCCGTGTTCGAAGTTCTGCCGGAAGTGAAGCTGCAGCCCGTCACGGATCTCACCATCGAGAAGCCGGTGGCGAGCGTTGGCGACAAGGATCTCGAAGCCATGCTCGACACGCTGCGCAAGCAGCGGCCGGCGTTCAATGAAGTCGCGCGCGTCGCCGCCGCGAACGACCGCGTCACCGTCGACTTCACCGGCACGATCGACGGCGCGGAGTTCGAAGGCGGCAGCGGCAAGGACGTGCCCATCACCATCGGCGCGGGCCAGGTCATGAAGGAATTCGAGGACGCGCTGATCGGCGCCAAGGCCGGCGATGCGCGCGAGTTCAACGCGACCTTCCCCGCCGAACACGCCAACAAGAAGCTGGCGGGCAAGACCGCAACCTTCAACGTGAAGGTCTCGAAGGTCGAAGAGCAGGCAGCCGGCGGCGCTCGACGAAGAGTTCGCCAAGAGCTTCGGCATTGCCGACGGCAACCTCGACAGCCTGCGCAACGAAGTGCGCGCCAACATGGAGCGCGAGCTCAACGAGGCGATCCGCCAGAAGATGCGCGCGCAGGTGCTCGAAGGCCTGTACACGAACAATCCGCTCGAGCTGCCGCGGCAGATGGTCGAAGAGCAGATCCAGGAATTGCAGGTGGAGATGCTGCGCCGTGCGGGCGTGAAAGACGCCAAGCAACTGCCGCCGCGCGAGCCCTTCGAGCAGCCGGCGCGCCGCCGCGTCGCGCTCGGCCTGCTGATGAGCGAGCTGGTGCGCAACGCCGACCTCAAGGTGAGCCGCGAAGCCGTGCAGGAAAAATTGAACGAACTCGCCGCTTCGTATTCAAACCCGGACGAAGTGCGACGCGCCTACTTGCAAAACGCCGACATGATGCGACAAATTGAGTCGCAGGTACTCGAGCAGCAGGCGATCGACTGGGTGCTCGGCCAGGCAAAGGTGACCGAGAAACCCTCGACCTTCTCCGAGCTCACGCAAGTTCGGGCAAGCCGAGGCCTGATCAGACCAGGATTCGTAGGAGTGTTCGATGAACGAGCGCGCATTGAACCTGATACCGATCGTCGTGGAGCAGACCGCCCGCGGTGAGCGCTCGTACGACATCTATTCGCGCCTGCTCAAGGAGCGCGTGGTGTTCGCCGTCGGTCCGGTCGAGGACTACATGGCCAATGTCATCGTGGCGCAGCTGCTGTTCCTGGAATCGGAAAACCCCGACAAGGACATCGCGCTGTACATCAACTCGCCGGGCGGCTCGGTGAGCGCCGGCCTCGCGATCTACGACACCATGCAGTTCGTCAAGCCGGACGTGAGCACCATCTGCATCGGCATGGCGGCCTCCATGGGCGCGGTGCTGCTGGCCGGCGGCGCCAAGGGCAAGCGCTTCATGCTGCCGAATTCGCGCGCCATGATTCACCAGCCCTCGGGCGGCTTATCAGGGCCAGGCCAGCGACATCCACATCCAGGCCCAGGAAATCCTCAAGATTCGCGAGCGGCTGAACGAAATCCTGGCCCGCCACACGGGTCAGACGGTCGAGAAGATCCGCCTGGATTCCGAACGCGACAATTTCATGAGCCCCGACCGAGGCGGTCGCCTACGGGCTTGTAGATAAGTTACTCGACAAGCGCGTGCCTCCGACCGCGGCCACGCCGTAAAGATTCCCGGCATTCGGCGGAGTGCCGCCGGCAATTGCGAAGCGACTCGCAGTTCTCGACAAATCCCGTATAAACAACGGGTTCCGCCTGGGCGCCCCTTGGGTTTGGCGCAGACGCCGTGATATATAGAAACCCAAAGCATCCGGGCAGCACGCCCGCACGCGCGATACGGAGCAACGATGACCGAGGACACTCGCGGACGGCACGACGACGGCAAGTTGTTGTACTGCTCCTTCTGCGGCAAGAGTCAGCACGAAGTTCGCAAGCTGATTGCCGGTCCATCGGTTTTTGTCTGCGACGAATGCGTCGAGCTCTGCAACGACATCATCCGCGAAGAGCTCGAAGACCGCGCCGAACGCGCGCGCGACAAGCTCCCCAAGCCTTCCGAGATCAAGAAGGTTCTCGACGAGTACGTGATCGGCCAGGAGCGCGCGAAGAAGACGCTCTCGGTCGCCGTGTACAACCACTACAAGCGTCTGCAGACGCGCGGCGGCACCGCCGGCCGCGGCAAGGACGACGTCGAGATTTCCAAGAGCAACATCCTGCTGATCGGCCCCACGGGCTGCGGCAAGACGCTGCTGGCCGAGACGCTGGCGCGGCTGCTCAACGTCCCGTTCACGATTGCCGATGCCACGACGCTGACCGAAGCCGGCTACGTCGGCGAGGACGTCGAAAACATCATCCAGAAGCTCCTTCAGAAGTGCGACTACGACGTCGAGAAGGCGCAGACCGGCATCGTCTACATCGACGAGATCGACAAGATTTCGCGCAAGTCCGACAACCCGTCGATCACGCGTGACGTGTCGGGCGAAGGCGTGCAGCAGGCGCTGCTCAAGCTCATCGAAGGCACCATTGCCTCGGTGCCGCCGCAGGGTGGCCGCAAGCATCCGCAGCAGGAATTCCTGCAGGTCGACACCTCGAACATCCTCTTCATCTGCGGTGGCGCGTTCGCCGGTCTCGAAAAGATCGTGATGAATCGCACGCAGAAGGGCGGCATCGGCTTCACGTCCGAAGTGCGCGACGTGAACACGCGCCCGCACGGCACCGACATCTTCAAGGAAGTCGAGCCGGAAGATCTCATCAAGTACGGCCTGATCCCCGAGTTCGTCGGCCGCCTGCCGGTGGTCGCGACGCTCGAAGAGCTCGACGAGAAGGCGCTCATCAGATTCTCACCGAGCCCAAGAACGCGCTGACCAAGCAGTACCGGCGCCTGTTCGACATGGAAGGCGCCGAGCTCGAGTTCCGCGAAGAGGCGCTCAGCGCGGTCGCGAAGAAGGCCATGCAGCGCAAGACCGGCGCGCGCGGCCTGCGCACGATTCTCGAGAACGTGCTGCTCGACACCATGTACGAGCTGCCGGGGATGAAGAACGTCTCGAAGGTCGTGGTCGACGACAGCGTGATCGAAGGGCACCAGAAGCCCTACGTGGTCTACAAGTCCGACACGGCGACCACCGACGATACGGCGCCCGCGCCGCGTGTCCGGCTCCGGACTGAGCTGAACGCTGGTTGAATGCCGCGACGCGCGAATGCGTCGCGGCACGGATCTCGCCGTCGTGACAGCGAACTGCGTCGCATGTGTTGAAACGACACACTTCGAGCCCCATTTCCCGCGTTACACTTTGACTAAATACAGCCGTCGCTGCTGCATTTCGCGGCGCCGAGCGGCTGGTCGAGGGCCTGCCGCGTGACTGAATCCTCTCCTCGACTTCCAAATCCACCGCCATCCAGGGACTGCCGGTACTGCCGCTGCGCGACGTAGTGGTCTACCCGCACATGGTCATCCCGCTGTTCGTCGGGCGCGAAAAATCCATCCATGCGCTCGACGTGGCCATGAAGGCCGACAAGCGCATCATGCTGATCGCGCAGAAGCAGCCGGACGTCGATGATCCGAAGAGCGACGACCTGTACCGCATCGGTACGGTCGCCTCCATCCTGCAGCTGCTCAAACTACCCGACGGCACCGTGAAGGTGCTGGTCGAAGGCGTGGATCGCGCGCGCATCGACGCCATGCACACCGGCGAGCACTACACCGCCGACGTGACCACCGAACCCGACGCCGACACCTACGACGAGAAAGAGCTCGACGTGCTGGCGCGCTCGGTGATCTCGCAGTTCGAGCAGTACGTGAAGCTCAACAAGAAGGTGCCGCCCGAAGTGCTGACCGCGCTCGCCGGCATCGAGCAGCCCGGCCGCCTGGCGGATACCGTCGCCGCGCACATGGCGCTCAAGCTTCCCGAGAAGCAGAAGGTTCTGGAAATCCTCGACGTGCGCAAGCGCCTCGAGCACGTGCTGGTCGCCATCGAAGGCGAGATGGACGTGCTGCAGATCGAGAAGCGCATCCGTGGCCGCGTCAAGGCGCAGATGGAGAAGAGCCAGCGCGAGTACTACCTGAATGAGCAGATGAAGGCCATTCAGAAGGAACTCGGCGAGATGGAAGAGGGCGGCAACGAACTCACCGATCTCGAGAACCGCATCAAGAAAGCGGGCATGCCGAAAGAGGCGCTCGAGAAGGCCAACGCCGAGCTCAACAAGCTCAAGATGATGTCGCCCATGTCGGCCGAGGCCACCGTGGTGCGCAATTACATCGACTGGCTGGTGAAGGTGCCGTGGAAGAAACGCACCAAGATCCTGAAAGACATCGCGCGCGCCGAGCAGGTGCTCGAGGAAGATCACTATGGGCTGGACAAGGTCAAGGAACGCATCGTCGAGTACCTGGCCGTCCAACAGCGCGTCGACAAGATCAAGGGACCGATTCTCTGCCTCGTGGGTCCGCCGGGCGTCGGCAAGACTTCGTTAGGCCAGAGCATCGCGCGCGCCACGAACCGCAAGTTCGTGCGCATGTCGCTGGGCGGCGTGCGTGACGAGGCCGAGATCCGCGGCCATCGCCGTACCTACATCGGCTCGATGCCGGGCAAGATCGTGCAGAACATGGCGAAGACCGCCGTGCACAATCCGCTGTTCCTGCTCGACGAGATCGACAAGATGTCGATGGATTTCCGCGGCGATCCGTCCTCGGCGCTGCTGGAGGTGCTCGACCCCGAGCAGAACTCCACGTTCGCCGACCACTACCTCGAGGTCGATCTCGACCTGTCGCAGGTGATGTTCGTCTGCACCGCGAACACGCTGAACATTCCGGCGCCGCTGCTCGACCGCATGGAAGTCATCCGCCTGCCGGGTTACACCGAAGACGAAAAGCTCAACATCGCGAAGAAATACCTGCTGCCGAAGCAGGTGAAGCAGAACGGCCTCAAACCCGAAGAGATCAAGGTCCACGACGAAGTCATTCTCGACATCATTCGCTACTACACGCGCGAAGCGGGCGTGCGCAACCTCGAGCGCGAGCTGGCGCGAATCTGCCGCAAGGCCGTGAAGCAGCTGCTGCTGGCCGCGAAGAAGGCCGAGCCCAAGAAGACAGATAAGGTGGAGAAGGCCGAAAAAACGGAAAAGGCCGACAAGGCCGAGAAGATGGTGACCGTCACGACGAAGAACCTCGACAAGTTCCTCGGCGTGCGCCGCTTCCGTTACGGCAAGGCCGAGGAAGAGAACCGCGTCGGTCACGTCACCGGTCTGGCGTGGACCGAAGTGGGCGGCGAGCTGCTGACCATCGAAGCGGCGGTGGTGCCCGGCAAGGGCAAGCTGCAGCACACCGGCCAGCTGGGCGAGGTCATGCAGGAGTCCATCCAGGCCGCGATGACGGTGGTGCGCAGCCGCGCCAACGTGCTCGGCATCGATCCGGATTTCTACCAGAAGCACGACGTGCACCTGCACATGCCCGAAGGCGCGACGCCCAAGGACGGCCCGTCCGCCGGCATCGGCATGTGCACGGCGCTGGTCTCGGCGCTCACGAAGATACCGGTGCGTTCCGACGTGGCCATGACCGGCGAGATCACGCTGCGCGGTGAAGTGCTGCCCATCGGCGGTCTCAAGGAAAAACTGCTGGCGGCGCATCGCGGCGGAATCACCACGGTCATGATCCCGGTCGACAACGAGAAGGATCTCACCGAGATCCCGGACAACATCAAGGGCAAGCTCGAAATCCGCCCGGTCAAGTGGATCGACGAGGTCTTCGAGATCGCGCTGGCAGCCCGACCCGCGCCGCGCCTGGCGACGCCACCGGAGGCTGAAAAGCGGCCGCGGCGTGCGGGTAAGCGCGGGACCAAAGAGGTACAGGCGCACTAAAACGGTGTCCTCACGGGCTGCGCCCGGAAATCAAACCCGGCCTGCGGCCGGGTCCGTGAACTGAAAAAGGGCCCACCAAGGGCCCTTTTTCTTTAAGGTTCAGTCCGCTAGACTGCGCGGCCTTTCGCGGGCGGCCGAGCGGGTGCTTAGCTCAGCGGTAGAGCATCGCCCTTACAAGGCGAGGGTCGGGGGTTCGAAACCCTCAGCACCCACCAAAATTGGAGCGGTAGTTCAGTTGGTTAGAATACCGGCCTGTCACGCCGGGGGTCGCGGGTTCGAGTCCCGTCCGCTCCGCCAATCTTTCAGGGACGCATGCGCTTAGGACGAAGATGCTGCAGCGAATTCGTGATGGCCTGCAGGGCCGCAAATGGCTCGCATGGCTGGCTCTGTTCCCCATCGCAGCGATCTTCGTATTCTGGGGTGGCTCCAGCTCTCTCGATTTCACCGGCGCGTCGCGCCAGGACGCCGCGGTTGTCGATGGCGAGGAGATCCCGGCCAGCAAGGCCACGCAAGGCCTGGAGCGAAACCCAGGCCCGCTGGTCGCAGCAGTTCGGCAGTGAAATCCCGGCCGAACAGCGCGCCCGCATCCAGGACAACATCCTCGACCAGCTGGTGCTGGAGCAAGCTGCTGGAGAACCGGCTCGCCGAAGAGAACTACCGCGTCAGCGAACAGCGCGTGTTCGCCGAGTTCCAGAACTTCCAGCCGTTCAAAGGTGCGAATGGCACGTACGATCCCACGCTCGCGCGGCAGCTGCTGCAGTCCAACGGCATCAGCGAAGTCGATTTCTTCAACGAACAACGCAAGCAGATCCTGCTCAACCAGCTGCAGGCGGGCATCGGCAATTCCTTTTTCCTGACCAAGTCCGAGGCTCAACGGCTCTCGAATCTCGAGAACGAGGAGCGCGAAGTCGAATACGCGCAGTTCAAGGCCGAGCAGTTTGCCGGCGCGGATCCCATCGACGACGCCGCCATCAAGGCCTACTACGACAAGAACGGCGACCGTTTCATGACCACCGAGTCGGTGGCGCTGGAATACGCGGAGCTGCGACTCGAGCAGCTCGCATCGCAGGTGGCTCCCACCGAGGCGGACCTGCGCAAGCTGTACGACGACAGTCGCGCCAACTACGTGCTGGAAGAGCGCCGGCGGGCGCGGCATATCCTGATTCCGGTGAACGGCGAAGACGATGCCGCCGCGCGCAAGCAGGCCGAGAGCGTGCTGGCCGAGGCGCGCGCCGGCAAGGATTTCGCCGAACTGGCGAAGAAGTATTCGAAGGACAGCACCTCCACCGACGGCGGCGAGCTCGGCTTCGTGGAGAAGAAGGACTTCCCGGGTCCTTTCGGCGACGCGCTGTTCGGAATGAAGGTCGGCGACATCACCGGCCCGGTGAAATCCCAGTTCGGCTATCACCTCATCAAGCTCGAGGAAATCCAGGCGGGCGAGGCCAAGCCTTTCGACGCAGTGCGTGCCGAGCTCGATTCGCAGTACCGGCAGGATCAATCGGCCGAGCTGTTCGGCGAACGCCAGGAACAGGTCGGCGCGCTGCTCGAAAAGGGCGAGACCGATCTCGACAAGGTCGCGCAGAGCCTGGGCCTGGTGCGGGGTTCGATTGCCGAGTTCCTGCGTGGCGGCGGGGCCGAGCCGCTGGGCTCGAGCGCCGAGCTCCAGCAGGTGGTGTTCGACGATTCCACGCTGAACCAGGGAAAAATCGGCGGGCCGGTGGCGCTGGGCGAGGACCGGCTGGTCCTGGTCAAGGTCACCGCCCATCGCAAGGCGCAGGTCAAACCGCTCGAGCAGGTTCGTGGCGAGATCGTGGCACTGCTCACGCATGACCGTGGAGTCGCCGCAGCCAAGGCGGCAGCCGAAGGGTTGGCGAAGAAACTCGAGGCCGGCGAGAAGCTGTCCGCTGTCGCGGCCGAATTCAAGGTGACCGCGGAGCCGGCGCGTTTCGTCAGCCGAGGAGACCCGTCGATTCCGGCCGCTCTGCGCACTGCGGTCTTCGAAGCGCCGCGTCCCGAAGGCAAGCCGGTCACCAAGACCGCCGCACTCGATGATGGCTCGACCGCGGTGTTCGTGGTGACACGCACGCGTGTCAGCGACTCCAGCCTCAATCCGCAGCTGGCGCAGCAGCAGAGTCTCATGCTGGCGCAGCGAGCGGCTTCGGGTGACGTCGCCGCCTACGTCAACGAGGCCAAGCGCAAGGCCAAGATCGACAAGAACCCGCGCGTGTTCGAGTAGTCGCGCATGGCAACGGCCGGAGCGGACAGCAAGCCCGTCCCAGTCTTTCCAATTCTCATTGCGATGGTGGTCGGCGCTGCGGTCGGCTTCGCGCTCGGACCGGACGGGGCATTCGGCACGTTCAAGCTACTGCCGGTGCTCGACACGATCGGCACGATGTTCATCAATCTGCTGAAGATGCTCATCGTGCCGCTGATCCTTTCGTCGGTGATCACCGGCGTCGCGGCGCTGGGCACCGGCCCGGATCTCGGTCGGCTGGGCGCGAAGACTCTCGGCTTCTACGTGCTGACCACGCTGATCGCGGTGCTGATCGCGCTGATGCTGGTGAATCTCATCGAACCGGGCGTGAACGATGGCCGGCCGGTGAAGGACGACCTGGCTCTCACGGCCGATGCCGGTGAGGTGACCGCCGGCGTCATGCATCGCGCCGAGACCAGCGTGCTCGATTCCATCAAGGGAATCGTGCCCGCGAACATGGTCGACGCCGCGCTGAACACGAAGATGATCGGCCTGGTGCTGTTCTCCATCCTGTTCGGATTCTTCCTGGCGCGCATTGCGCAACCGTATCGGGACAATGTGTACGGTTTCTGGCACGGCATATTCCTCATCATGATGCGCATGACCGGCTTCGTCATGATGCTGGCGCCGATCGGCGTATTCGCGCTCATCGCCAAAGTGGTCGCGATTTCGGGCTTTGCGGCGGCGGAACACCTGGCGATGTTCGGCATCTGCGTGGTGGCGGGACTGCTGCTGTACGGTTTCGTGGCGCTGCCGGTGCTGCTCGCCTTCGTGGCCCGCGTGAATCCCTGGCGGCTGTATCCGGCCATGGCGCCGGCCCTGCTCACTGCTTTTTCCACGGCCTCGTCGTCGGCGACGCTGCCACTGTCGCTCGAATGCCTGGAGCGCCGCGCCAAGGTTTCCGAACGAATCGCCGGCTTCGTGATGCCGCTGGGCGCGTCGATGAATCACGCCGGCAGCGCGTTGTACGAGTGCGCCGCGGCGATGTTCATCGCGCAGGCCTATGGCCTGCACCTGTCGTTCGCCACCCAATTCACCGTCGTGATCCTGGCGTTGGTGACGTCGATGGGCATGGCAGGTATTCCCGCGGCTTCGCTGGTGGGCATCGCCGTGATCCTCGCCGCGGTGGGATTGCCGGCCGAGGCCATCGGCGTGCTGCTGGTGCTCGACCGATTGCTCGACATGTGCCGCACCGCCATCAACGTGCTGGCCGATGCCGCCTGCGCGGTGATCATCGCGCGCCTGGAAGGCGAGACCGAAGTCCTTCGCCGATCCGGTCGCCGAAAGGTCGAGAACATCCCGAGGTCGGCACCTGCCGATTTCTGACCTCAGCCTTCGCCGGCTTCCTGCGGGAAGCTCATTCCCACGGTGTTGAAACCGCCATCCACGTAGAGGATTTCGCCGGTGACGCCGTTGGCGAGATCCGAGCACAGGAATGCCGCGGCATTGCCCACGTCGTCGAGCGTGACGTTGCGGCGCAGCGGCGCGACTTCCGCGACCCGACCTAACATCTTGCGAAATCCCGCGATGCCCGCGGCCGCCAGCGTCTTGATGGGTCCGGCAGAAATGCCGTTCACGCGGATGTTGTGCGGGCCCAGGTCCGCGGCCAGGAAACGCACGTTGGCTTCGAGGCTGGCCTTGGCCAGGCCCATGACGTTGTAGCTCGGGATGGACTTCACCGCTCCCAGGTACGAGAGCGTGACGATGGCGCCAGCTCGCCCGGCCATGAGCGGCTGCGCGGCGCGCGCCAGCGCGGTGAGGCTGTAGCTCGAGACGTCGTGCGCCACCTTGAAGGCCTCGCGCGAGGTGCTCTCGACGAAGCCGCCGGCCAGCGCTTCGCGCGGCGCGTAGGCCACTGCGTGCACGAGCGATGTCGAGCGAGCCCCAGGCCTGCTTGAGCGCGCCGAAGGCGGATTCGATCTCGGCGTCGTTGGTCACGTCGAGGGGCAGCACCACCTTGGAGCCCAGCGACTCGGCCAGCGGCTGGACACGCTCCTTGAACTTCTCGTTCACGTAGGTGAACGCCAGCTCGGCGCCTTCACGATGCATGGCCTGCGCGATGCCCCAGGCGATGGAACGATCCGACGCCACGCCGACGATCAGCGCGCGTTTGCCGCTCATGAATCCCATGTATCCCCCTATGAGTTGGATCAGGCCGGCATTCTGCCAGCCTCGCACTCAGGCGGCATCAGCCGACAGGGGAAATCAGCGGCGGCGAACGTTGACCGTGAGCTTCTGCCCGACGCGCAGCGTCGAGTGCTTGCTGATGCCGTTCCAGTTCACCAGGTCCGACACCGTGACGCCGAACACTTGTGCGATGCGCGACAGCGTGTCGCCGCTGCGCACCTTGTAGCTCACCGGGCGCGCACCGCCCGACAGCAGCCGACTTGCCGCTCGAGCTGGCGCGCGTGTTCAGCACCAGTTTCTGGCCGGCGCGCAACGTGTCGCCCGGACCCATGCCATTGAGGCGCGCCAGCGTCGCGACGTCCATGCGATGGCGCTTCGCGATGCGCCACAGCGAATCGCCGCTGCGCACCACGTGCACCGCGGGGCGGCGGCCGGAACGATTGCCCTTACCATCGACGCGCGCCGCGGCCAGCATGACCTTCGCCGGCAGATTCACCACGGCGGTGGGCACGCGCAGCTCGCTGCCCATGACCAGCGGCTCGCTGCCCAGATTGTTCATGTCGCGGACCACGATGGCCTGCGTCTTGTACTTCTTGGCGATCGATGCGACCGACTCGCCCTGTTTCACCTTGTGCAGCGAAACGCGCACGCGCTCATCGGGGCTGAGCAAATCCAGGTTGCTCCTGAACGCCTCGGCGGTGTCGCGCGGCAGCAGCAGGAAGTGCGGGCCCGCCGGATCGGTGGCCCAGCGATGGAAGCCCGGATTGAGCTCGTAGACCTCGTCGAGGGTGATGCCGGCCAGCTCGGCGGCGAGGCTCAGGTCCAGCTGCCCGCCGGTATCGACGCGGGCGAAATACGGTTCGTTCGGAATCGGGCTGAACGCGATGCCGTAGTCCTCGGGATTCGCCACCAGGCGGCGCATGGCCATCAGTTTCGGCACGTAGGCGCGAGTCTCGGCAGGCAGGCTGAGGCTGAAGAAGTCCACGGGTTTGCCGAGCGCGCGGTTCTTGTTCACCTCGCGCTGCACGCGGAATTCGCCGCAGTTGTAGGCGGCGATGGCCAGCAACCAGTCGTTGAAGAATTCGTCATGCATGTACTGCAGGTAGTCGAGCGCGGCGCGTGTCGAGGCGATCACGTCGCGGCGGCCGTCGTACCACCAGTCCTGCTTGAGGCCGAAGCGCTCGCCGGTGCCCGGCATGAACTGCCACAGGCCATTGGCGCGCACCCAGGATCGCGCATAGGGCTCGAAGGCGCTTTCCACCACCGGCAGCAAGGCGAGTTCCAGCGGCATGCCGCGCGACTCGATTTCCTGGACGATGTGGTGCAGGTACAGGCACGGCGCGGCCGAATACACGTTCCAGGTACTGCGGATTGTTGGCGTAGAAGGCGAGCTGCTGGTCGATCTGCGCGGCGACTCGATGTCCTCGAGCTTGAAGCCCGCGCGGATGCGGTCGAAGACGTCGGGATATTGTTCAGGCGTCAGGCCGGCGAGGGTATGCGAGTGTTCCCGGCCGGCGCCTCTGCGCCGATGGCCGCGCCCTCGGTGCCCTCGATGCCTGAGCCGGACAGGGCGTCGATCGCGTCTGCGGCATCGGATGCCGGCGCAGCGACCGTACGGGCCGCTACGGGCGGCTGGGCCGCGCCGACCGGAGAGGTGGCGGGACGGGCTGCGGATGGCGGTTGCGGCGGCTGGAGAGGGCTCTGCCGCGGGCGTCGCTTGGGCCGCTTCAGGAAGCGGAGCAGGAGTTTGGCGATCGGTGGGGGCGGTGGCGCAGCCGGCCAGGACGAGGCGGCAAAACCACCAATGGCGCGATAATGCGCCGGCTCGTGAATCCGACAGTCAATTCACACCCCCAGGGGGTTAACGGGTACCGTTTTCGAAACTGACGGTACTTGGTTGAGTGGCGGTATTTAAGCTGTAAGTTCACAGGATTGCTACCTTTTTTGTGATCTAATTCACGCCGTTTGTGACGCACGCCACCGCCTCCACTGCCGTCGATTCCTGGCTCGCTTCCGGCCTGGGACAAGCTGTGCTACAGGCGGAATCCGAGCTCATGTCTGAAGCGTTGGACGACGTTTTCGGCTGGGAGTTGCTTCAACTGGGAATTTGGGGTCCGCGCGACTCGCTTGTTGTCGGGTTGTCGGACGCGACGACACGCCGTTGTCGCAAACAAACGTTCCCCAATAGTGCTGATGCCGATGTCGGCGCGCGCCTTTCACAATTGCCGATTGCCAATGGCGCGGTCGATGCCGTGGTCCTGCCCCACACCCTGGAGTTCGAGACCGATCCCTATGCCGTGGTGCGCGAGGCCGACCGCGTGCTCGCCGGCGAAGGCCAGCTGGTCGTGCTCGGATTCCGGCCGTTCAGCCTGTGGGGTTTCCGCAGCCGCGCCATCAGCCGCGGATATCCGCCGGGCCTCAAGCGCATGCTCGGCGCGCGCCGCATCGCCGACTGGCTCGAACTGCTCGGCTACGACGTCGTCGCTGACGCGCAACTATCTATTCACGCCGCCCTGGGGCGGCAGCGCGCCGCGTCCGGGCGAGCCCTCGGCGCTGCTGCGCCGGGGCTGGATCAAGCCGTGGCCCGCGGGCGCGTACCTCATCAAGGCGCGCAAGCGCGTGTACACGCTGACGCCCGATCCGTCCGCAAGCCGCGCGAACGCGCGCAGCCCATCGGCGGCCTGGTCAAACCCACGACGCGCGCAGAGCTCCTGAGTTGAGCGAAGTCGAGATCTACACGGACGGCGCCTGCCGCGGCAATCCGGGGCCGGGCGGCTGGGCGGCGCTGCTGCTCTTCGGTGAGCACGAGCGCGAGATTTCCGGCGCGGAGCCGCCACCACTAACAACCGCATGGAGCTCACCGCCGTGATCCGCGCGCTCGAGGCGCTCAAGCGGCCGGTGCGGGGACGCGTCTACACCGATTCGCAGTACGTGCGCCAGGGCGTGCTCGAGTGGCTGCCGCAGTGGAAGGCGCGCGGCTGGAAGACCGCGGACAAGAAGCCCGTGAAGAACCAGGATTTGTGGCAGGCGCTCGATGCGCTCGCAGCAGCGCCACGATCTCGAATGGCACTGGGTCAAGGGCATTCGGGAAACGTGGGCAACGAACGCGTCGACGTGCTGGCCAATCGCGCCATCGACGCCATTCTCCCGCCCATGATCCAAGCTAAACTCCGCGCCATGCGGCAAATCGTTCTGGACGTCGAAACCACCGGCCTCGAAGCAAGCTGCCGGCCATCGCATCATCGAGATCGGCTGCGTCGAGATCCTCAATCGCCGGCCCACCGGGCAGAAATTCCATCGCTACCTGAATCCGGAGCGCGAGATCGACGCGGGCGCGCTGGCCGTGCACGGCATCGAGCTGTCGCAGCTGCGCAGGCGCCGAAGTTCGCGGAGATCGGCGCCGAGCTCTCGCCTTCATCGACGGCGCCGAACTCGATCATCCACAACGCGCCCTTCGACGTCGGCTTCCTCGACGCGGAGCTCGCGCGCCTGCCCGGCGATGCGCGCGGTGTCGCGCGATGTGCCGCGTGCTCGACACGCTGGCGCTGGCGCGCAGCCTGCACCCGGGCCAGCGCAACAGTCTCGATGCGCTGTGCAAGCGCTACAGCGTCGACAACACCAAGCGCGAGCTGCACGGCGCGCTTGCTCGACGCCGGCATCCTGGTCGACGTGTATCTGGCGATGACGGGCGGGCAGAGCGCGCTGGCGCTGGATACCGGCGCGCGACGCGTCCGCCGCACGCATCGGCGACCCCGTGAGCGCGTTACGCGCGCCCGGGATCCAGCTGCCGATGCCGGTGGCCAGCGCCGATGAGCTGCGCCAGCATGAGGCGATGCTCGATCTGATCCATAAGGCGAGCGGCGGAAAGGCCCTGTGGCGGGTCGCCGGCCCGCTGGATGGCGACGGAACGCACAGAAATCATTGATTCCAGGGCGGAAGCCCTCGCCTTCGCCCAGCGGACGGCAAGATCGGCCCCGCTTGCGCGTAAGTCAAAAATAACGGAAAAATCATGGAATTGAGCCTGAGAGGCTGCCGGATTGGCGTGGTCGGACTGGGCTATGTGGGCCTGCCGCTGGCGGTGGAGTTCGGAAAACACTTCGACACCGTGGGCTTCGACATCAAGAAGGCACGCATCGCCGAGCTCAAGTCGGGCAAGGACAGCACGCTGGAGTGCTCGCCGGCGGAACTCGCGTCGGCGAAGAAGCTGCAGTACTCGACTGAGTCTGAAGGATCTGGCAAGTGCCGCGTGTTCATCGTGACGGTGCCCGACGCCGATCGATCGCTACAACCGTCCCGACCTCACGCCGCTCGAGCGTTCCAGCGAGACCGTCGGCAAGGTGCTCAAGAAGGGCGACGTCGTCGTCTACGAATCCACCGTGTATCCCGGGCTGCACCGAAGAAATCTGCATTCCGATCCTCGAGCGCGTCTCCGGCCTCAAGTTCAACCGCGATTTCTTCGCCGGCTACAGCCCCGAGCGCATCAATCCGGGCGACAAGGAACACCGGCTGCCGAGCATCAAGAAGGTGACTTCAGGGTTCCACGCCCGAAGTCGCGGAGTTCGTCGACAAGCTGTACCGCTCGGTGGTGCATGCCGGCACGCACAAGGCCTCGAGCATCCGGGTGGCCGAGGCCGCCAAGGTCATCGAGAACACGCAGCGCGACGTGAACATCGCGCTGATCAACGAGCTCGCATTGCTGTTCAACCGTCTCGGCATCGACACCGAAGAAGTGCTGCTGGCCGCGGGCAGCAAGTGGAACTTCCTGCCGTTCCGCCCGGGCCTGGTGGGCGGGCACTGCATCGGCGTGGATCCGTACTACCTCACGCACAAGGCGCAGGAGATCGGATTCCATCCGGAGATGATCCTCGCCGGCCGCCGGCTCAACGACAGCATGGCTAACTACGTGGCCGGCCAGGTCGTGAAGCTCATGGCGAGCAGCAAGATCCTCGCCAAGGGATCGAAGATCCTGGTGCTGGGCCTCACCTTCAAGGAAAACTGCCCGGACCTGCGCAACTCGAAGGTGGCCGACGTGGTGCGCGAGCTCAGCGAACTACGGCGCCGAGGTCGATGTGTACGATCCGTGGATCGATGCCGGCGAGGCCGAGCACGAATACGGCATTCGTCCCATTAAGACGCGTGCGCGACGGCGCCTACGATGCCGCCGTGCTGGCAGTCGGCCACAAGCAATTCCGCGACATGGGCATTGCCAACGTGCGCAAGGCGTGCAAGAAGAAGCACGTCGTGTACGACATCAAGTACCTCTTCCCTGCCGACCAGGTCGATGGGCGTCTGTGACGCACTCAGGCTAGAAAACTCATGAAATTACTGCTCACCGGCGCAGCCGGGTTCATCGGCTTCCACACGTCGCGCAAAACTGCTGGCGCGCGGCGACGAGGTGGTCGGCCTCGACAATCTCAACGACTACTACGATCCGACGCTGAAGCGCGCGCGCCTCGCCATCCTCGAGCGCGAACCGAAATTCCGTTTCGTGAAAATGGATCTCGCGGACAAGGGCGGCATGAAGTCGCTGTTCGCGCGCGAGAAGTTCCCGCGCGTCATCCACCTCGCCGCGCAGGCGGGCGTGCGCTATTCGCTGGAGAATCCGCAGGCGTACATCGACAGCAACGTCACCGGCACGCTCAATGTGCTCGAAGGCTGCCGCCACAACGGCGCCGAGCACCTGGTGTTCGCCTCCACCAGCTCGGTGTACGGCCTCAACACCAACATGCCGTTCTCGCGTGCACCGCGGCGTCGATCATCCGCTGTCGCTGTACGCGTCGACCAAGCGCGCCAACGAGCTCATGGCGCACAACTACGCGGCGCTGTTCAAACTACCCGTGACCGGCCTGCGCTTCTTCACCGTGTACGGTCCCTGGGGCCGGCCCGGACATGGCGCTGTTCCTGTTCACGAAGAACATCCTCGAGGGCAAGCCCATCGACGTGTTCAACCACGGCCACCACAAGCGCGACTTCACGTTCGTCGAACGACATCGCCGAGGGCGTGGTACGCGCCTGCGACCGTGTCGCAACGCCGAACGCCGAATGGAGCGGCGACGATCCCGATCCGGCGACGCAGCAGCGCGCCGTTCCGCATCTACAACATCGGCAACAATGCGCCCGTCGACCTGAGTCGCTACATCGAAGTGCTCGAGGACTGCCTGGGCAAGAAGGCGGTCAAGAACATGCTGCCGCTGCAGGCCGGCGACGTGCCGGACACCTTCGCCGACGTCGAAGACCTGGTGCGCGACGTGGGCTACAAGCCGGCGACGCCGGTGGAAGTCGGCATCCGGCAGCTTCGTCGACTGGTACCTGGAGTACTACAAGAACCAGGCGCCGCAGGCCACGCGCGTGACCAACCTCGGTTGACGCCCGATCGAGACGCATGGGGTAAAGTGCGCGGCGTGAAAGTCCCGCTGCTCGATCTCAAACCCCAGTACCGCGCGCTCAAGACGCGAGCTCGACGCCGCGCTGCTGCGCGTCAGCGAATCGCAGTACTTCATCCTCGGGCCCGGAGGTGAAGGCGCTCGAGGCGGCGACCGCCGCGTATTCGGGCTGCAAGTTCGGCATCGGCATTTCCTCGGGCACCGACGCGCTGCTGATCGCGCTCATGGCGCTCGACATCGGCGCGGGCGATGAAGTCATCACCAGTCCGTACACCTTCTTCGCCACCGCCGGCACCATCGCGCGCGTCGGGCGCGCGGCCGGTGTTCGTCGACATCGAACCCGAGCACCTTCAACATCTCGCCCGACGCGATCGAGAAATTCATCGCGACGCTGCGAGACACGCGACGGCGCGCTCATCAATCGCGCCACCGGCGGGCGCGTGCGCGCGATCATGCCGGTGCACCTGTACGGGCAGATGGCCGACATGACCCGCATCATGGAGATCGCGCGGCGTCATCGGTCTGCCCGTGATCGAAGACGCGGCGCAGGCCATCGGCGCCGAAGACGCGCAAGGGCCGGCGCGCCTGCTCCATCGGCGACATCGGCTGCCTGTCGTTCTTCCCCACCAAGAATCTCGGCGCGTTCGGTGATGCCGGCGCGTGCGTCACCAACGATGCGCACGCTCGCCGCGAAGCTCATGAAGCTGCGCGTGCACGGCATGGAGCCCAAGTACTACCACGAGCTCATCGGCGGCAATTTCCGGCTCGATGAAATCCAGGCCGCGGTGCTCAACGTCAAGCTGCCGCATCTGGATGCCTGGAGCGCGGCGCGCGCAGCGCAATGCGGCGTTCTACGATGCGGCTTTTGCGCGCGCCGGACTCGGCGGCAAGGTGCGCACGCCGCCGCCGGCGCCGCCGGGTGCGCGCCACATCTATAACCAGTACTGCATCCGCGTGGAGCGCCGCGACGAGCTGCGCGCACATGGCTCGGCCGAGCACGGCGTCGGCGCGGAGATCTACTACCCGCTGGCCGCTGCACATGCAGCAGTGTTTTGCCTATCTCGGCCACGCAGCCGGAGGACTTTCCCGAGTCGCTGCGCGCGTCGCGCGAAACGCTGGCGCTGCCGATCTACCCGGAGCTGGCAGAGTCGCAACTTCAATACGTTGTCGATACCATCGCGGGCCTGTTTCGGCCCGGATAATTCGACCCCGATGGCCCATGACAATCTGAACGCCGCCTGGCGTGCCCTGCAGGCGCGCGCCAGCGAAACCCGTGCCGTGACCCTGCGCGCGCTGCGTGATGCGGATCCGGCGCGCGGCAAGCGATTCGCGCGCGAAGCCGTGGGCCTGTATCTCGATTTTTCGCGCCAGCGCATCGACGACGACGGCCTGCGCCTGCTGACCAGCCTGGCCGATGCCGCCGGGCTGCGCGCGCGCATCGAGGCCATGTGGCGCGGCGACGCGATCAACACCACCGAAGGACGCGCGGTGCTGCACACGGCGCTGCGCGTGCCGGCCGTGTCGCCGGACGGTCCGGGCGGCGACGACATCGCGCGCCAGGTGCTGGCCGAGCGCGAGCGCATGCTGCAGTTCGCCGAGGACGTGCGCGACGGCGGCGATCCGCGGGTCGGCGGGCGCGCCGTTCACGACCGGTCATCAACATCGGCATCGGCGGCTCGGATCTGGGTCCGGCCATGGCGGTCGAGGCGCTGCATCCGCTGACGCAGGCGCGCCGCGCGTGCGCTTCGTCTCGAACGTCGACGGCACCGATCTCGCCAACGCGCTCGAAGACGCCGATCCCGCGCGCACGCTGTTCATCGTCGCCTCCAAGACCTTCACCACGCAGGAGACGCTCGCCAACGCGCGCACCGCGCGCGCCTGGCTCGCCGGCAAGCTGGGCGAGGCCGCCGTGCCGGCGCATTTCGCCGCGGTCTCCACCAACGCGCACGGCCATGGACGCCTTCGGCGTCAATCCTAACTACCGCTTCATGATGTGGGACTGGGTCGGCGGCCGCTACTCGATGTGGTCGTCCATCGGCGTGTCGCTCGCCATCGCGATCGGCCGCGACGGCTTCCTCGAGTTGCTGGCCGGCGCGCACGAGATGGACGAGCACTTCCGGAGTGCGCCCTGGGAGCGCAACCTGCCGGTGCTCATGGGCCTGCTAGGCGTCTGGAACATCAACTTGCCTCGAGCTGCCGACGCTCGCGGTGCTGCCGTACGACGGACGGCTCAGGCGCTTCCCGGCCTATCTGCAGCAGCTCGACATGGAGAGCAATGGCAAGTCGGTGGACCTCGACGGCGAGCCCGCTGCAGCATTCGACCGCGCCGGTGATCTGGGGCGAACCCGCGTACGGCATCGCTGTTCAAGGCCATGTCCATGGATGCGGTGACACTGGAAGACGCGCTGCGACTGCTGACGTTGCCACGCGTACTCGGGACAGACCCGGCTGACGGCGTCGAAGTGTCGGCGTTGAACGGGCGCTACGGGCCCTACGTCAAGAAGGGCTCGGAGTCGCGATCGCTGCCCGACGAGGATTCGCTTGTCCACCGTGTCGCTGCCGGAGGCTCTCGGGCTGCTGGCGCAGCCGCGGCAGCGCGGCGGTCGAGGTGCAGCGACGTCGACGCCGCTGCGAGAGCTGGGTCCCGACACCACGACCGGTAAGCCAATGCTGATACGCGAGGGCCGGTTCGGGCCATACGTCACCGACGGCGAGGTCAACGCCAGCCTCCGCAAGGGTGACGACGTGGCGACGCTGACGGATGGGCGCGCCATGGAGCTGCTCGCCGACAAGCGCGCCAAGGGCCCGTCGACGCCGCGCAAGCTGTTCAGCCAAGAAGGCGGCTCCGGCGAAGAAGAAGAAGGCAGCAGCGAAGCGCTCCTGATAGCCGCGCCTGCTGAGCTAGACCAGCCACTTCGATTGCGGCGAATTTGAGCGTCACCAGCAAACGCTCGAAGTTGCCGGAACACGTCAATGTTCGCGGAGTGCACGGAAGTCGATGCGCGCCCACGAAGCCTGCCTGTGCACACCGGTCAAGGACTGTCACGCACCGTCGCTAGGGTGTCCGGGTGGCTGAGATCCCCTCCTGCGACGCGCTCCGCGGACGTGGCGAGTGACGCGGTGGCGTCGGACGCCCCGCCGCCCGCCGCCGCAGCTCCGCCCGACGCATCCGCCGCTCTAGCAGCACCAGCAGCAGCACCAGCCCCGCCTATCGACTCGCCTTCCTCCGCTCGACCTGATCCCACCGCCTCCGACGGCGGCCTGCTCTCGTTGCCGCCTGTCCGCGCGCTGTGGACGGCGCTGTCGCTGTCCACGTTGGGCGACTGGCTTGGCCTGCTCGCGGCCACCTCGCTCGCTGTCGCGCTCGCATCGAGCAGCTACGTGGCCGCTGGCACCGCGATCGCGGCAGTTTTCGCGCTGCGCCTGATCCCGCCGTTGCTCCTCGATCCGGTCGCTCACGTCGTCACGGATCGATTCGGCCGGCGCTGGACGATGGTCGGCGGCGACGCGATCCGCGCCGCGCTGTGTCCTCTCGATCCCACTCGTCGGCCGGTTGTGGTGGCTGTTCGTCGCCACTTTCTTGGTCGCCATCGCGGACACCCTCGTGACGGGCGGCACGGAGCGCGACGATGCCCCGACTTGTCCCGGCCGAGCGGCTCGACGACGCCGACCGACTCAGCCGGGTGACGTGGTACGGCTGCGCGCTCGTTGCCGGCGTGTTCTTCGCACTCCTCGCGCTGCTCGCCGGTGCGCTCGGGGCGGGCATCCCGTTCTTCCTGACCAACGGCGTCGATCTGGCCCTCTACGTCACGGCGGCAACGTTCCTGTTCGCGGCTGTCGCCGCGGTGTCCGTGCCGCTCGGAGGCTCGCGCCCCTCGTGGCGGAGCCATCGTGGCGGGGCCTGGCAGGTCGAGCCGCTTACCGCGGCCCTGCTCGTCGCCGTCACTCCGGTGGCCGCTCTGATCGGCGCCGCGCGCCTCTACGTCGCTGACCTGAGGGGGGGACGCGGCATACGGCGTCCTGGTCGCCGCGGTGTTTGCCGGACTCGCGCTGGGGATCACCGCAGCGCCGAGAGTGTTGCCTCGCCTCAGTCGTCGCCGGCTGCTCGGGCTCACCGGTGTCCTCGCCGGCGCGTTTCTCGTCTTGCTCGCCCTGGTGCCCAACCTGGTGTTTGTGGTCTTCGGGGCGCTCGTCCTCGGCTTCTTCGCCGGCGTCGCTTGGACAACCGGCGAGGGCCTGCTCGCACCGGCTCGCACCGTGCTGCCCGTCGTCCTCGTGGCCGTCGTCGTTGTCGTACCGCTGATTGCCGGTGCGGTCGGCGCGCACCGCTTTACGTTCACCGATGCCGTCGTTGTGGACTACAACGGCGCCGCGATCACGCTGGTCGTCATTGGCCTGGTGGCACTCGCCCTGGGCGTGCTGACGTACCAGCGCATCGACGATCGCGCGGGCGAGCCGCTGCTGCGCGATCTTCGGGCCGCGCTGCACGCCCGTTCGCAGCCGACCCCCGGCGCGGCACTCGGCGGGTATCTCATCGCGTTCGAGGGCGGCGAGGGCGCCGGCAAATCGAGCCAGGCGGAGCCGGGCCGGCGAGCTTCCTCATCGATCGCGGACACGAGGTCGTGCTGACGTTCGAGCCGGGATCCACGCCGGTCGGCCGCATTGCTGCGCATGACGCTGCTCGATCCAGCTCGGGAGAGCCCCAGCGCGCGAGCGGAGGCGCTGCTGTACGCCGCCGACCGGGCCACCACGTCGACACCATCGTGCGGCCCGCGCTGGAGCGCGGCGCGATCGTCGTGACGGATCGCTACAGCGACTCGTCCATTGCCTATCAGGGCGCTGGCCGGGCGCTGCCGGCTGACGACATCGCCTACCTGTCGGAGTGGGCCACGAGTGGCCTGCGTGCGGACGTCACGGTGCTCCTCGACGTCCCTCCGGAGGTTGGTCTCGCCCGCCGAGGCACCGAGCTCGACCGGCTCGAGTCCGAGCCGGCGGAGTTTCATGACCGCGTTCGCGCCGAGTTTCTGGCTCTCGCCCAGCGCTATCCGACGAGGTACGTCGTCGTCGACGCATCGCTGCCTATCGAGGAGGCGGCCGTCCGGATCCGGCAGCGGCTCCAGGACCGGGTGCCGCTGTCCGCGCGCGAGCGGGAGGAGATCGAGAGCGGTGGCGCGAGGGAGCACGAGGAACGTGCCCGCGCCGAGCAGGAGGAGCGCCGCCAAATCGAACTCGACGGCGAGCAACAGCGGCGTGCCGCCGACGAGGAGCGCCAGCACGCCGAAACTCGCGAGGCTTGACGCTGGCCGAGGAGCATCGTCGCCGCGCGCAAGAAGAGACGCTGCACCTGCGCCACGAGGACGAGGACAACCGGCAGCGCATCGCGGAAACCGAGGAGTCGCGGCAGCGGCTGTCCGACAACCACATCCAACGGCGTGTCGCGCGGGAGGAAGCCTTCCGCTACCTCTACGCCGACAGCTACGACGATCGAACCGATCAGCCCGTACGGATCCAGGATGCCGATCTGGCCGACGAGATCTTCGGCACCCCCGACGAGCCCAACCGATCAACGCGGGAGGGACGCCATCGCGCCGCGCCTGGCGACGACCCGGACGAGGAGCACACGCAGCTGCTCCCGCGCATCGATCCGTGACTCGACCATGCTTGGCCTCGCGACTGCACCCGACGTCTTCGACGACCTCGTCGGACAGGAGCGCGTCGTCGCCTGAGCTGCGACGCGCGGTTGCCGCCGCCGCGCGATCTTGCCGGCGACGCCGTGGCCGACTCGGCGCACCGGGGGCCGCGCATGACGCACGCCTGGCTGTTCACCGGCCCGCCGGGTCGGGCCGCTCGGTGGCGGCCCGCGCGTTCGCCGCCGCGCTGCTGTGCGCCGACGGCGGCTGCGGCGCACTGCGCCGCCTGCCACACGTCGCTGCCGGCACCCACGCCGACGTCGTCGTCGTCCGCCGAGCCGGCCTGTCGATCGCGGTGACGAGACGCGCGCGATCGTGGTGCCGCCGTGCGGCGCTGCCGCCGGCCGGGCCGCTGGCAGGTCGTCCTCATCGAGGACGCCGACCGGCTCACCGAGGCCGCCGCGAACGCGCTGCTGAAGGCGATCGAGGAGCCGGCCGCAGCGGACGGTCTTCCTGCTCTGCGCGCCGTCAGCCCCGAGACCTGCCGCCGACGATCCGGTCCCGCTGCCGGCTGGTCACGCTGCGCACGCCGCGCGCCGACGACGTCGCCGAGGTGCTCGTAGGCGCGACGGCATCGACCGCGGCGATGGCGGCCTGGGCGGCGCGGGCGGCGCAGGGTCACGTCGGCCGGGCCCGCGCGCTGGCGACCGACGAGGCGCGCCCGCCGCGCAGCGGACCGAGGTGCTGCGGCTGCCGCGCGGCTGTCGACGGTGCGGCGAGCTGCCTCGACGCCGCGGCCGACCTGGTCGACGCGGCCGAGCGAGGAGGCGCCGAGCGCGACGGCGGAGCTCGACGCGACCGAGACCGACGAGCTGAGGCGGGCGCTCGGAGCCGGCGGCACGGGGCGCGGCACCGCCCGTGGCGCGGCAGGGCGGCTCAAGGACCTCGAACGCGCGCAGAAGCCGCGGACCACCCGCGCACGAGCGCGACGCGCTCGACCGCGCGCTGGTCGACCTGGCCGCGTTCTACCGCGACGTGCTCGCGGTGCAGCTCGGCGCCGGCGTCGCGCTGGTGCACGCTGACCAGGCCGCCGACGTCGAGGCGGTGGCCGCGGCGGCCCTCCGGAGGCGACGCTGCGCCGGCATCGACGCGGTGCTCGCCTGCCGCGAGGCGATCGAGGCCAACGTCGACGCCGCTGCTCGCGGTCGAGGCGATGACGCTCGCGCTGCGCGATCGGCGCTGACCGAGCTGCGCCGGCGTCGGTACGTCATCGGTCTGCGCGTGGGGATGGTGCTGCGCCGGTCAGCTTCGAGCGGTACGGCCGGCTCTACTACCTCGACCCCGGCGAGCACTCGCCGCGGGTCGGCGACAAGGTGCTGGTGCCCGACCGACGACGGGCCCGAGGTCGCCGAGTGCGTGTGGGCGCCGCAGTAGGTCAGCGAGGACATCGGCGGCCTGCCGGTGCTGCGCGGGCATCGCGGCCGACGAGCGACCTGCGAGCGCGACGAGACGCAACCGCGCGCGCCGCGCCGAGGCCCGGTCGTCGCCGAAGCGGCTGATCCGCGAGCACGAGCCTGCCGATGAAGGTCGTCGGCGTCGACTACGTCGACCGGCCGACGAACCGCATCACGATCTACTTCTCCGCGCCGCACCGCGTCGACTTCCGCGCGCTGGTGCGCGACCTGGCGCGCGACGCTGCGGCGCGCGCGTCGAGCTGCGCCAGCTCGGCGCCCGCGACGAGGCACGCGTGCAGGGCGGCATCGGCCCCTGCGGCCGCGACCTGTGCTGCGCGACGTTCCTCAAGGACTTCGAGCCGGTCTCGATCCGGATGGCGAAGGACCAGGACCTGCCGCTGAACCCGCTGAAGATCTCCGGCGCCTGCGGCCGGCTGATGTGCTGCCTGAAGTACGAGCACCCGCTGTACCAGGAGTTCAAGGCGACCGCGCCGGCGCTCGGCAGCACGGTCGAGTCGCCCGAGGGCCGACGGCACGGTCGTCGGGCACAACGTGCCCAGCGACACCGTCGTCGTCCGGCTCACCGAGTCGGGCCGCCGCTGCGCGTGCTCGCTAGGCCAGCGTCTGCGCGCCGCGCCAGGCGTACGACGCCGCGTACGCAACTCCGCCCGCGGAGTAAGCACGGCGCACATGTCAGAGGAGCCCGCGGTCCGGCTCGACATCGTCGTACGTCGGCGCGATCGTCTCGTTGAGGCCCGGTTCCTTCGAGACGCATTGCTGCCGGTCTTTCGATACGGAGTGCACGGGCTGCGCGAGGTGCGCAACGAGGACCGCATCCGGGCCCGGTTGATTGACGGCTTCGTGCTCCTCGTCCTCATGACGGTCTGCTGCGCTTCGTACCGCCATCGCTCGGCAACATCGTCGACAGCTTTTCTTGGTGTGGTTCCTTCTCGAGGTTCCGCTCACCGCGTGGAGCGGCTTACAGTCGGAAGATCCTGGGCCTCCGGGTGGTGCGCCTCGACAACGGCAGACAACGAGTGGGCTTGCCTCGGGCAACCGCGCGCTGGCTGCTGCGCATCGTGTATGGGGCCCCGTCGCTCAGCCTGTTCGATGGCGTCGGCGCCGGCACGCTCGTTGTCGCCGAGGAGAGTTCCGCCGTCTTGTCGGCATGACGCCCGACGAGCGCCGGCGAGCCGTCAGGGAGACCGTCGAGGACATCGACGCCGAACCGACGACGGTGAGCGCGCGCGCCGCGTGGATCCCCGACGATGCTCGTCACCGTCCCCGTGGTCATGCGTCCCTCGTCACCTCTCGGATGAGCGCGGCCGCATGAGTTGCCGCGGAGGGGCGCGGCAAGATGGGGCAGCTGCGTCGTTTCGCCCTCGTGGTCTGCGTCATCGCCCTCGCGCTGGTCGGTTGCACCACGGGAGACGCCCCTCGGCTGACGACACGGCATCGCCGGGGCCGACAGCCAGTGCCAGCGCTACCCACGGGCTCGAGACGTTCTACGCCCAGCAACCGCAATGGTCGGATTGCGAGGACGGGTTCGAGTGCGCGAAGTGTCGCGGTTCCCCTCGACTACGCCGAGCCGCGGCGAGCCCATCGAGCTCGCCCTGGTCCGGCTGCCCGGCCGCGGATGACGGAGCGGATCGGCTCGCTCCTGGTCAACCCGGGCGGTCCCGGCGGCTCCGGCATCGAGTACGCGCGCGGTGCCCGGACACGTCGAGCCAGGCCGTCCTGGCGCGCTTCGACGTCGTCGGCTTCGACCCGCGCGGGGTCGGCCGAGTCCGCGCCCGTCCAGTGCCTGGGCGACGCGCAGCTCGACGAGTTCATCGCGGCCTGACGGCTCCCCCGACACGCCGGGGGAGGTGCAGCGCCTGGCGGCGAGCTCGCGAGCGTTCGCCGACGGCTGCGCAGGCCACGCCGGCCACGCTGCTGCCGCACGTCGGCACCGCGAGACGCCGCCCGCGACATGGACGTGCTGCGCGCCGCCCTCGGCGACGAGAAGCTCACCTACCTCGGCAAGTCGTACGGCACCTTCCTCGGCGCGATCTACGCCGACCTCTTCCCCGACCGCGCCGGGCGCACTCGTCCTCGACGGCGCCGTGGACCCGGCACGCTCCCGCACGGCCGAGCTGACGCCGACCAGGCGCGCGGCTTCGAGGTCGCGCTGCGACGCGTTCATCGGGGACTGCTTCACGCACCGACTGCCCGCTTCGGCAACGACCGCCGAGGCCGCGCGCGACCGAGTTCGCCGCCCTGCTCGCCGAGCTCGACGCCGCACCGCTCGGCAGCACGGGCGACGGCCGGAAGCTGACCGAGTCCCTGGCCACGATCGGGCGTGATCGCCGCCCTGTACGACCGGCGCGCCTGGCCGGTCCTGCGCGAGGCGCTCGGCCAGGCGTTGGCAGGGCAACGGCGCACGGCCTGCTCGCGCCTCGCCGACCTGCTACACCGACCGCGAGACGGACGGCTCCTACGCCAACCAGACGACGCCAACTGCCGTCAACTGCTCGACCGCGCCCGCCCTCGGCGCGCCGACGCCGCGCGCGCGCCGGCCCAGCTCTCAGCAAGGCCTCCCCGCTCTTCGGCACGTACTTCGTCTGGGGCGCCCTGCCCTGCGCTACTGGCCGGTCGCCCACCGGCGCGGCCAGGCATCGACGCGCCCGGCGCACCGCCCGATCCTCGTCGTCGGCACCACCCGCGACCCGGCCACCCCGTACGACGTGGGCCAAGGCCCTCGCCTCCCAGCTCTCTCCGGCGTCCTGCTCACCTACGACGGCGACGGCCACACCGCCTACGGCCGGGGCAGCGCCTGCATCGACAGACAACGTCGATCGATTCCTCCTCGACGGCACCCCGCCCGCGGAGGGCACGACCTGCGCCTGACAGCCTGGCCACTACTCCTGGCGGAGACGTTCTCGAGTTCGCGGGTCGTGGGGACGATGAGATCGACGTCGGCTTCCTCGGTACGCCAGTTGACGATCGCCGGCCGAAAGGCGACCTTGCCGTCGTAGACGGTCGTCCCGACATAGACCCGACCGTCATGCAGCACGGCCTGGCCCAGTCGCCGGTTGAGGTCGTCGAGCTCGCCCTCCGCGACGCCCGCGGGGCGGTCGCGAAAGCAGACGACGTTGAGCGGCACGTCGGCGACGCGCTCGAGCTCGGGATCGCCGCGTCGACGCGGTGCGGCCAGCGCGCCTCGCCAGCCGCACGTGGCGCTCGACCATTGCCCGGTATCCGCTCGCGGCCGTAGGCGCGCAGCGTCGCCCAGATCGCGAGCGCTCGGGCTCCGCGAAGCTCTCCGGCGCCTCAGCTTGCCGAAGTTCGGTTGGCGGTCCATCGCGCCGACGTGAGATAGGCGGCGCTGGATCTCGAGCGCGCTCGCGAGGACGTCTTCGGTCACGGACGAAGGCGAATGCCGCAGTCATCGGGCACGTTCAGCCACTTGTGCCCGTCGACGGCGACGGAGTCGGCCTCGATCCAGCCCGCGGACGAGCTGCCGAGTCGCGGGGTAAACCGCGGCGAACACCCCGAACGCGCCATCCACATGCAGCCAGGCGCTGTATGCTCCGAGCCAGGTCCGCCGATTGATCGATCGGGTCGAAGTCGCCGGCATTGGGCTCGCCGGCATCCGCGATCACATCGCCGGCGCGCCGGCAGTGCCTCGTAGCTCGCGCTTCCAGTGCGTCGAGATCGAGTCGGCCGATAGCGATCGCGGCTCAGTGTGCGCACCGTCGGCGACCGATGCCGAGCATCGCCAGCGCCTTGCACGGCGCTGGCGTGCGCGATGCCCGCTAGCCGAGGACCGGGCACGGCGGCGGCAGCCCTGACAGTCCCTCCTCCTTGACGTCGACGCCGTGCTGGAGCGCCCACCAGCGCGCGCGCCGCTGCCAGCCCGGTGAAGTTGCGCCATTGTGTCGCCGCGTGACGAGGACACCGCCCCACCATGTCGGGAAGCTGGAAGAGCTCGCGCAGCCAATCGACAGCGACCTCCTCCATGCCGCGCGCCGAAGGCGAGGTCAGCCCACGTGTAGGCGATCTGGTCGAGCGCCGCGGTGAGCCAGTCGGCGCGCCAGCGCCGCCGGGGTGCCGCCTCCCGTGACGAAGTGAAAGAGCGCGGCCCGCCGACCGGGTCGCCTCAGCGTCGGCCGCGTCGACGAGGAGGCGTAGCGCGGCTAGCGACCCCGACCCTGCTCGGGCAGGGCGCCGGCCATGCCCTCCGCTGACCCGGCCTCGCATGGCGGGCCTACCTCGGCCTCGTCGATCGTGGCGAGGTATCGCGTCGCCTCGTCGGCGACCAGGCGGAGGGTGTGGGCCACGCGTCGCGATCCAGCCTCGGGTCTGTCACGGCCGGCATGCTACGAAGCGTGTTCCGCGAGATAGCGGCGGGCGACGAACCAGCCGTACCCGCCGGTCAGGGCGATCGACGTCGCGATGATCACGAAGAGCCAGGCTGCGGGCTCATCCCAGCGCAGGTCGCCTGCGAATCGCAGTGCTGCGATCAGCTCGAGCAGCCCGAAGACGCCGTACGCGAGCGAGGAGATCTGAAGGCGGATCATGCAGTTCTCGCGCAACGCCAGGAGGGCCGCGGCGCCGAACGAGATGAGCCACGCCCCAGTCGCACGGGCCGTGAGCGGGGTCAGTTGCCACGGCCAGGTGGAGTTCTCCGTGGCCGGCCAGATGTACAGCACCACGCCGGCGATCAGCAGGATGCTGCCCTGTAATAGGAGCAGGGCGGCGACCCATCGGGGAGCGGGAGCCGCCGTGGCGGATGACTGCCCGGCATCCGCTCCTGGGCGACCAGAACGACGGTGAGCGCGATGGAACCGCGATGTAGACGATCAGCCAGAACCACGCCGCGAACCGCGCAATCGCCCCAGGTGCAGAGAAATGGAAGCGGTCGATGTGCACCAGCGTCGCGATCAGCGTGAGGACCGCGAACAGCAGGATTGTCAGCAGGGCAGCCGCGCGTTGATCCAGGCGCCGGTGCGAATCGACAGGGCCACGAGGACGCAGCCACCGCCGTACGCGGCGCCGAGGAAGGCCGCCGTCACCGGGGGTTGGATCGTCCAGGCGAAGTCGTCTCCGTCTGCGCCCAGAGAAGACAAAAAGCACAATCAGGGCGAGAAACGTGAGGAGCGCAAACGCGAAGAGAGTGGCTCTCGTCACGGGCAAGAGACCACGATGTGTCGTAGCGGTGTCAGGTGCGGTATTCACGTCAGCCTCGCTCGCCTCTCAACAGCCGTACGCTAGCCATGATCGCGCCGTTGGCGACCCACCGCGGCCGATCAATCGATATCGGAGGGACGATGACGCAGGACTCGTCCACGCTCGATCTGCCGCCGACATCTTGACCCACGGCCAACGCGTCCGGGTATTCGTTTCTTCGACCCTCGAGGAGCTGGCCCCCGAACGTCGCGCCGCGCGTGCGGCGATCAAGCGATTACGGCTGACTCCGGTGATGTTCGAGCTGGTGCTCGAGCATCCACCGCGCCAGCTCTACCGCTCGTACCTCGCGCAAAGCGACGTCTTCATAGGTATCTACGGCGATCGGTACGGATGGGTTGCACCTGAGAGCGACATTTCAGGTCTCGAGGACGATACCGACTTCGGACAGCATGCCGAGGCTGATGTACGTCAAGGCGCCGGCCACGGATCGAGAGCCACGACTCATGACGATGATCGAGGACATCTGGGCAACGCCGGGACTCCACGACGCCGTACGCGGATGCCCACCGAGCTCGAAGAGCGGATCGCCGACGACCTCGCCGTCCTCCTCACCGAGCGCTTCGCCGCCGCCCAGGTCCGCGTCCATAGCGCTGCATCCCGAGCCGTGCCTGTCCCCACTGACGCCGCTGCTCGGTCGCGAGGCCGAGCTCGGCGAGGTGCTTGGCCTGCTGCGCCGCTCAGAGACGCGGCTGGTGACATCACCGGCCCGGGAGGGATAGGCAAGACGCGACTCGCCCTCGAAGCTGCTGGTCAGGTTGCCGATCCAGGCGAGGCCTGCTTCGTCGACCTGTCGTCCGTGCAGGATGCTGCGCTCGTACCGTCGATCATGGCAGCGGCGATGGACATCGCCTCGAGGGCACCCGCGCAGCCCTCGACGTGCTGGCCGATCGGCTCGCGAATCAACCGATGCTGCTGGTGCTCGACAACTTCGAGCAGGTGTCGGCGGCGGCGCGCGAGGTCGTTCGACTGCTGACGTCGGCGCCGGGTGTGCGAGCGCTGGTGACGAGCCGCCGCGTGCTGCGCGTTCGTCGGGGAGCACGAGGTGACGCTGTCGCCACTGCTGACTCCGCCCGATATGGACGCGAACGCGGCAGCCGTGGCGGCGTTCCCGGCGGTCCAGGTCTTCGTGAATCGGGCTCGACAGGCTCGGCCCGACTTCACGATCACCGATGACAACGCGCAGAACGTTGCCGACATCGTGCGCCGTTCGAGGGCATCCCGCTGGCACTCGAGCTCGCGGCAGCGCGCGTCCGGTTGCTGTCGGCCCAGGCCTTGCTCCAACGACTCGATCGACCGCTTGACCTGAGCTCGCACGACGTCGACGCTCAGACGGGGCAACAGACGCTGCGTCGCACCATCGCGTGGAGCTTCGACCTTCTCGACGGACCCGAACGTGCACTGATGTCGCGACTCGCGGTCTTCGTCGGCGGCTGGTCTCTCGATGGCGCGGAGGCGATGTGCCGCGGCGACACCGCCTTCGACGTGTTGGAGACCCGTCGTTTCTGGTCGAGCACAGCCTGGTGACCGCGGACGATCGCCCCTACGGCGAGCCGCGTTCGCGCATGCTGGAGACGGTGCGCGACTACGCCGTCGAACAGTTGCGGCAAGCCGGCCGTTCTACGACGACGCGATGCGGCGGTTGTCCGGCTACGTGTGCGAAGTGCTACGCAGCTTCACCGGGGCAGCGCCGATGGGGACGAGCGTCGCCGGGCAAGCGAGCGATGGACGCCGAGCTCACAGCATCCGTGCCTTGCTGCGCTGGGCCGTGGAACAGGACGATGCGGAGCTCGTACTGTCGATCGCAGCTCCTGCATACCGATACTGGTGGCGGCACGGCTTACTGCGCGAGATGCTCGACATCGCCGATCGCACGTCGACATTGCCCTCATCTGCGCGGCTGTCTCCGCGACTTGCCACGCTGCTGCTCTGGACGCGCGGCACATCCGTATCGCCCTGGGACGTACACAGGAAGCCGTTCCATGTCCAAGCTGCCTCGACGACGCCGAAGCCACCTGACGACGACTGGGTGCGGCCGCAGAGTCTGTTCAGCCTGGCCATCACGCTGCCACAGGAAGACGCCGCACAGATGCGGGCGATGCTCGAGGAGGCGCTGGCCCTCCTCCTGGCCAGCGGACGACGGCGGCTGAGCATCGCGTTGGCGCTGACGCCGCTTGGAGATCCGCCCTGTCGAAGGCGATGTTCCCCGCGGAACCGCCATGCATGAGGAAGTCGCTGCAGTGGGCGACGACATCGACGACCACTCATCGCTGCCCACGCTCGACCAGCTCGTGCTCGACGCGATGTTCGCCGGCGATGCTCGCGCTGGCGCGTTCACGCTTGATCCGCGGCCGCCGAACTGCACCGACAAGTGCGCGATCAGGAGGGTCTCGCGTACTGCCTCGACGG
>CAVQEZ010000003.1:0-109940 GCA_963711635.1 uncultured Pseudomonadota bacterium | reverse complement strand
CCTCGACCTGCTGCACGGATCACGCGCGCGATCGGCGAACGGCAGGACCTCGAAAGCATTTTCCAGGTCGTGGTGCGCAGCGTCGAAGAGCACCTGCCCGCGGATTTCGCGTGCTCTGCGCTTCTACGACCACCGGGCGCGACCTGCTCGCTCTCGGTGAGCGCGTCGGCACGCGCAGCCAGGCCTGGCGATGGAGCTGGCGATGGCCGAGCGGCGCGCATCGATATCGATCGAGAACGGACTTTCGCGCTGCGTCGCGGGCAAGCTGGTCTACGAGCCGACATCAGCTCAGCACGTTTCCGTTTCCACAGCGCCTCGCGCGCGGCGGACTGCGGTCGCATGGTCATCGCGCCGCTCATGGTGGAGCGCGAGCGTGTTCGGAGTGCTCGTCGTTGCGCGGCGCGCGGCCAAGCGCTTCAGCAGCGGCGAATGCGAATTCCTGCGGCAGCTGAGCGAGCACGTGGCGCTCGCCGCCCACCAGGCGCAGCTCCACGGCGCGCTGCAGCAGGCCTACGACGACCTGCAGCAGACGCCAGCAGGCGGTGCATGCAGCAGGAGCGGCTGCGGGCGCTGGGCCAGATGGCCAGCGGCATCGCGCACGACATCAACAACGCCATCTCGCCGGTCGCGCTCTACACCGAATCGCTGCTGGAGCACGAGACCGGACCTCAGCGAACGCGCGCGCGAGCAGCTGGAGATCATCCAGCGCGCGATCGAGGATGTGGCGCAACCGTCGCGCGCATGCGCGAGTTCTATCGCCAGCGCGAGCCGCAGCTGACGCTCGCGCCGGTGCACCTCGAACCAGCTGCGTGCAGCAGGTGCTCGACCTCACGCGGGCGCGCTGGAGCGACATGGCGCAGCAGCGCGGCGTGGTGATCGAGATGCGCATCGAGCTGCCGACGCGACTGCCGGTCGTCATGGGCGTCGAAAGCGAGATGCGCGAGGCGCTGATCAATCTCATCTTCAATGCCGTCGATGCCATGCCCGACGGCGGCATGCTCACGCTGCGCGACGGCCGCGCGGTGACGCGGCGAGGGACGCGCGCAGCGTGTCCGTCGAGGTGACCGACACCGGCGTCGGCATGGACGAGGACACGCGGCGCCGCTGCCTCGAGCCGTTCTTCACCACCAAAGGCGAGCGCGGCACCGGGCTGGGCCTGGCCATGGTGTACGGCATCGCGCAGCGGCACGAGCGCGGAAATCGACATCGAGAGCGCACCGGGCGAAGGGCACGACGTTGCGGTTGACCTTTCCGCCGCCGCGCGCGGCCGCGGCCGGCGACGGCCGCGACCGGCGCGCGCAGACGTCCCGCGCGCACGCGATCCTGCTCGATCGACGATGACCCGCTGCTGCTGACGTCGCTGCGCGAGGCGCTGGTGCGACGATGGGCACGAGGTCGCAGACCGCCAACGGCGGCCAGGCAGGAATCGACGCCTTCCTCGAGGCGCACGAACGCGGGCACGCCATTTCCCGTGGTCATCACCGACCTGGGCATGCCGCATGTCGACGGCCGGGCGGTCGCGGCGGCGATCAGAGCGGCGCGCCCGCGACCCCCATGATCATGCTGACGGGCTGGGGCCAGCGGCTGGTCGGCCACGGGCGAGATCCCGGCCGACGTCGCGCGCGTGCTCAGCAAGCCGCCGCAGACTCGCCGAGCTGCGTGCAATGTCTCGCCGAATGCATCGGTGAACTAGCGGAAAAAGCGTGCCGTGAGTCTGGGTCGACCGCGCCCGGGTGCTTGACGCCCCACGGGTCGATGGCTTGTACTCCCGCGTCCAGAACACTCGAGGGGTCTAAGATGTTGAGCCGTCGTTCATTTCTCGTGTCCGCGGGAGCCGGTATGGCCGGATCGTTCATGAACCATCGCGTTCGCCAATCATCACGAACAAGATTCCCTCGGCATCCAGCTCTGGACCGTGAAGGCCGAGGCAGAGAAAGATCTCGAAGGCACGCTGCGCAAGGTGTATGCCGCGGGCTTCCGCGAAATCGAATTCGCCGGCTTACTACGGCAAGACGGCCGCCGAGCTCGGCACAGTTGATGAAGTACATCGGCTTCTCGCTGGTCAGCACGCATGCCGGCGCCGGTGACATCGCCAAGAATGGCGACTCAGATCATCGCCGACGCCAAGGACGCTGGGACTCACTACGTGGTCTGCTCATCGCCCGGTGTGTCTCCCGAGAAGGAGAAGCTGCCCTGGGAAGAGCGCATGAAGGCGGTCGACCTCAGCGACTGGAAGTGGAACGCCGATCTCTTCAACAAATTCGGCAAGCAGGTGCAGGACGCCGGCATGGTGTTCGGTTATCACAACCACAGCGCCGAGTTCAAAAAGTACGACGGCAAGACCGCGTTCGATCATCTCTCGAAATGACCGATGCGAAGCACGTGAAGATCGAGCTCGACGTGGGCTGGGTGGTCGGTGGCGGAGCAGGATCCGGTCGCCATCCTCAACAAGTACAAGGACCGCGTGGTCGCGCTGCACGTCAAGGACGTGGCGAAGCGCGAGTCGGCCGACAAGGATCCGCCGTCCGTCGCGCTGGGCGAAGGCGTGGTCGACTGGAAGAAGGTCATCGGCACCGCGCAAGGCCAATGGCACGAAGCGTTATTTCTACGAGCAGGAAGCGCCGTTCACCCGGCCCATCCTCGACTCGGTGAAGATGAGCGGCGAGTACCTCAAAAAACTCGACGTTTGAGACGACGCTGAAGGGGCGCGCGTGAAGACCATCAAGGGACCTGCGATTTTCCTGGCGCAGTTCGCGGGCAGCGGCCCGCACCTGCAGAATTTCAACGACATGTGCAAGTGGGCCAAGGAGTGCGGCTTCATCGGCGTGCAGCTGCCGAGCTGGGACGGCCGCGTCATGGACCTGGCCAAGGCGGCGGAGAGCAAGTCGTACTGCGATGAGCTCAGGGGCGTCGACGGCGCAGCACGGCATCGAGCCATCACCGAGCTCTCCGCGCACCTGCAGGGCCAGCTGGTGGCGGTGCATCCGGCCTACGACCTGCAGTTCGACAACTTCGCGCCCAACGAAGTGCACGGCAATCCGGCAAGCGCCAGGCCTGGGCCGTCGAAGCAGATGAAGCTGGTGGCCAAGGCCAGCAGGAACCTCGGTCTCAAGAACGTGCGCGGCTTTTCCGGGCGCGCTCGCCTGGCCCTATCTATATCCCTGGCCGCAGCGTCCGCCGGGCCTCATCGAGGCCGCGTTCGACGAGCTCGCCAAGCGCTGGAAGCCCATCCTCGACGTCTTCGAGGAGAACGGGCAGAACTGCTGCTTCGAAGTGCATCCCGGCGAAGACATTTTCGACGGCGAGACCTTCGAGATGTTTCTCGAGCGCGTGAACGGCCACGAGGCCTGCAACATCCTCTTCGATCCCTCGCACTTCGTGCTGCAGCAGCTCGACTACCTGGCGTACATCGACATCTATAACGAGCGCATCAAGATGTATCACGTGAAGGACGCGGAGTTCCGTCCCACCGGCAAACAAGGTGTGTACTCGGGTTATGCGCCGTGGGTGGATCGCGCCGGCCGCTTCCGTTCGCTGGGCGACGGCCAGGTGGACTTCAACGGCATCTTCTCGAAGTTGGCCGCCAACGATTTCGACGGCTGGGCGGTGCTCGAATGGGAATGCGCGCTCAAGCATCCCGAAGACGGCGCGCGCGAAGGCTCGCCGTTCATCAAGAAGCACATCATCCGCGTCACCGAGAAGGCGTTCGACGACTTCGCCGCGGGTGGCGACACCTCGGTCGCGCTGCAGACGCTGGGGCTCAAGTAATGCGGCCGCTGCGCTGGGGAATGATCGGCGGCGGCGAGGGCGCGTTCATCGGCGGCGTGCATCGCATGGCCGCGCGCCTCGATGGGCGCTACCAGTTGCTGGCCGGCGTGTTCTCGTCGGATGCCGAGAAGACGAAGCGTTCGGCCACCGCGCTGGGCGTCGATCTCGGCGCGCGCCTATCCCACGGTCGACGCCATGATCGCGGGCGAGGCCAAGCGGCCCGACGGCATCGAAGTGGTGTCCATCGTCACGCCGAACCACGTGCACTACGTGCAGTCGGCGGCCTGCCTCGAGGCGGGCCTCGACGTGATCTGCGACAAGCCGCTGACCACCAACCTGCGCCGACGCCGAGAAGCTCGTGAAGCTGGCGGCCGACGAAGAAGCGGTTGCTAGGCGTCACCTTCAACTACACCGGCTACCCGATGATCCGGCACGCCAAGCAGCTCATCGCCGACGGGCTCATCGGCAAGCTGCGCGTGGTGCAGGCGGAATATCCGCAGGGCTGGCTCGCCACGGCGCTCGAGAAGACCGGGCAGAAGCAGGCGAGCTGGCGCACGGATCCGAAGCAGGCCGGCGCGGGCGCGCTCGGCGACATCGGCTCGCATTCCTTCCAGCTCGCGGAGTTCGTCACCGGCGCAAAAGGTCAGCGAAGTCGCGGCCGACGTGTCGGCCATCGTTCCGGGCCGCGCCATCGACGACAACGTCAACGTGCTGCTGCGTTTCGCGGACGGCGCGCGCGGCAGTCTGTGGGCCAGCCAGGTGGCCATCGGCCATCTGAACTCCCACCGGCTGCGCGTGTACGGCGAGAACGGCTCCATCCAGTGGTTCCAGGAGCGTCCCGAAGAATTGCTCGTGGTCGAAGCCGGCGAGGCGCCGCGCTCCGTGCGTCGCGGCGATCCGGGCACGCCGACGAGCTCGGTGGCCTTGCCGGGCGGCCATCCCGAAGGCTTCATCGAGGCGTTCTCGCAGCTCTACACGGATTTCGCCGAGCGCGTGACGGCGCGGCTCGAATCGCGCTCGCCGAAGGCAGCGTCGTTGTTCGCGCCGGATGCCGTCACCGGCACGCGCGTCATGGCCTTCATCGAAGCGGTTTTGAAGTCGGGCAAGGCGAACAGCGCCTGGACGAAGATCTGAACGGTTGAGATCTGATCTAACTAGATTTCGGGGGGTTGAGACAATGAGTACAGAAGCCACTATGACCGGCGGCGCAATGCCGGTTTCAGCCGAGGCCAAGAAGACTTTCGCGGTGTGTTTCGCCGCGCTGGTCGCGACGTCCTTTTGCTTCATCCTGCGCGCGTTTTCGATCGACGCGTGGGGGGTGGAGTTCGATCTTGCCGGAGACGCAGAAGGGCGAGCTCGCGGGCGTGGGCCTCTGGCCCTTCGCCATCAGCATCGTGCTGCTCTCGCTCATCATCGATCGCATCGGCTTCAAGATGACGCTGTGGTTCGCCGCGGCCTGCCACTGCTCGGCCTCGTCCTCATCCTGCAGGCCGATGGCTACTGGTCGCTGTACTGGGGCACGTTCGTGCTGTCGCTCGGCAACGGCGCGGTGGAGGCGGGCATCAATCCGCTGATCGCGCGCGAATTCCGCCACGACAAGACCACCTGGCTGAACCGCCTGCATGCCGGGCTGGCCCGCGGGCTTCGTGCTCGGCGGCATCCTCGCCATGATGTTCCCCGCCGGCATGGGCTGGCGCTACCAGATGGCGCTGATCCTGATCCCGGTGATCACGTACATCGTGATGCTGCTGCCGCGGCAGTTCCCGCCCAGCGAGCGCGTCGCGGCCGGCGTGTCGTACCGCGAGATGCTGGCGGAGGCCGGCTCCGTCAGCGCCTTCGTCGTCGCCTTCCTGATGGTCTTCGAGCTGGCGCGCGTGTTCGGCTGGTCCGAGGGTCTCAAGTGGGCGCTCATCGCCGCGCTGACCATCGGCTACGGCCTGTGGTCGCGCTCGCCCGGCAAGCCGCTCTTCATCGTCATGGTGCTCGTGATGATTCCGCTCGCCATCACCGAGCTCGGCACGGACAGCTGGATCACTCGATCTGCTGACGCCCGCGATGACCGACCTCGGTCTCAATGCGGGTTGGGTGCTGGTCTACGCGATGGCCATCGTGCTGGTGCTGCGCCTGTTCGCCGGCCCGCTGGTGCACAGGTTCTCGCCGCTGGGCCTGCTCGCCATCTCCGCGCTGGTCGCGGTGGCGGGATTGCTGCTGCTTTCGGACGCGACGAGCGCGGCGGCTATTGTTCGTGGCGGCCACGGTCTACAGCTTCGGCAAGGCGTTCTTCTGGCCGACGTCGCTGGGCGTGGTGGCCGAGCAGTCGCCGACGCGGCGGCGCGATCACGCATGAACGTGGTCGCGGGCATCGGCATGCTGGGCGCCGGCGTCATCGGCGGTCCGCTGATCGGCCAGGTGCTGGATCGCCAGGTGGTGCATGGCGTGGCCGCCTACGACGCGAAGAACAACACGCAGCTGGTGGAGACGTTGAAGACCGAGCGCACGGGCATTTTCGGCGACTACACGGCCATCGATCCCGCGAAGCGCGCCACGATCGCGGGCGACGAGAAGGCCGCGGTCGATCGCGGCCGAACGCGAGTCGAAGCACGATGCGCTGCGCACCATCGCGATCCTGCCGGGCATCATGTTCCTCGTGTATCTCGGCCTGATCCTGTATTTCCGCAGCAAGGGCGGCTACAAGCCCGTGGTCCTCGACCTCAAGCAGTAAGCGTTAATGGGTTGGAGTGTGCCGCCGCGAACTGGCGGTGCGAGCGAAAGCCATCCCCATTTGCTAGCAAAACGGGACGCACCTGACGGGGCGTCCCGTTTGTTCTTGCGAGCGTGATTGAGAAGCACCTGGACGCGGCGTAGCCTCGACGCGGAAACGTCTGAGGATGCCGACCATGAAGCGCGCCGCAGCCTGGACTTTGCTCGCCTTCCACTCGCCCGGGCTGCTCGCGGCCGACGCGGCCTGCTGCCGCCTGTTCGGCTTCGATGCCTCGTCGATGCTCGGTCCCGAAGCCGCGGTGTGCGGAAGAATCCTCGACGCCGACGAGCGCAATGAGAGCGAAGCCGTCACGCTGGAAGATCGACGGCGCGCCACGCAATGCGCGCTCGAGGCGCAGGCGCGCGGCCGCGCCTTCGTCTACACCTACCGCGTGCTGGCTTCGCCGGACGTCGACCTCGTTTATCAGGCCGTGTTCGGAGTGCGCGGCGAGCGATTGCTGCTGCGGATGGGCCTGTACGCCGGTGAGAACATCCGCTCAGTCGAGAACTGTGCGGCGCTCACAGTGCAGGCTGACGGCAAAGTCAGGAAAGAGGGCTGCTATCTGCGGCAGGGAATTCTCGACTAAAGACTGAAGCGCACGCCCGCGCGCGGCGCGATGCCGCGCGCTTCGAAACCGACGAACTCTTCGTATTCCTGGTCGGTGAGGTTGTCGATGGCCAGATAGGCCTCGAAACGCGGCGACAGTTGCCACGACGGCACTGACGTCCACGCGCGTGTATGCGTCCAGGCGCACATCGCCGGTGGGGATGGACGAATCCAGCGACGAACCCACATAGGTGGCGGCCGCGGAAAACTTCAGCGCCGCGGTGGGCGACCAGTGCGCCGACAGTCCGCCATGCCACTCGGGCCGGTTGCGCAGCTCGCCATCAGTGGCGGCGATGCGGCTGCGCGCATGCGTGACGCTGGCGTCCAGCAGCCACTGCTCGGAGATGCCCAGGCTGCCCGCGAGCTCGAAGCCATCGGTGTCCACGCAGATTGCGGTTCACCAGCATCGGCGGTGGGCCGGAATCGAAGTCGATGGCATTGCGGAATTCACCATCGAACCAGGTCGCGCTCCAGCGCGCCTTGCCGTCGAGCAGCCGCTGCGAGAGCTCGATCTCCTGCGATTCGCCGCGCTCCGGCGCGAGATCGGGATTGCCGACCAGTGGATGCCCCAGGGCGTACAGGCTGGGTAGTTTGAACGCCTTGCCCCAGGCGCCGGCCACCGTGAAGCCGCTATCGCCGAATTCGTAGGCCACCCGCACCCGCGGACTGGTGACCGAATCCATGTCGTCGGGCTGGTCGACTCGCACGCCAGCCTGGGCGGAGAGTCCCATGTGCGTATCGAGCCGCACTTCCGTGAAAGGCGCCCACGAAGTGCGGGTCAGCTCGAACGAGGTCGGCAGAACGAAACCGCCGCCAAAATCCAGCTGGCCGTCGCTGGTGCCTTGCTCGCGCAGCCAGTCGACGCCGTAGGCCACCGACAGCATGTCGGAAACCTTCTGCGTCCCGGTGAGCGTCGACGGAGTAACGCGTGAGATTCGTGTCGACCACGCTCGGCGGCACGCCGAAGGGGTCACGGATGCCCGGCGCGACACCGGGCGAGTCGATGTGGTCGTCGTGGTCGAAATATCCCGCGGTGAGCGAGAACGTCGAGTCGCCGACACGAGTGGTCAGCCCGGTCCCGAAAACGGCTTCGTCGGCGTCGCGTTTTTCAGTCTCGCGGATGTCCGCGAACTCATAGCCGCCGCTGTCGTCCGGAAATCCGGCGCGGCTGGACTCGGAATAACGCGCGGTGGCGAACAGTGTGGTCGCGCTGCCGAGCTCCGTGTCCACGCTGCCCGAGAAACGTCGCGAGTCGAAGTGGTTGCCGCGAACCACCTCGCCCTCGTTGCTGTCGCTGGCGCCGAGGTTCCAGTTGCCGCGCCCGTTATCGGACGACAGCGGGCCGCCGGCATTCAACACGATTTCCCGCGTGTCGAACGCGCCACCCATGGCATCCAGATATCCCTGGGTACGCTCGCGCGGCGCGCGCCGCGTGACGATGTTGACCACGCCCGCGAGCGCATCGCCGCCGTACACCGCCGAATACGGGCCGCGCGCGATTTCCACGCGCTCCACGTCGGCGACGTCGAAGGTCGAGAAATCGAACGAGCCGCCGCGCGCATTGGTGGGATCGTTGACACGCACGCCGTCGACCAGCACCAGTGTGTAGTTAGGATCGGCGCCGCGCATGTACAACGAGCCGGTGCCGCCGCGTCCGCCCACCTGGTCGATGTGCACGCCGGCCACGCGCCGCAGCAAGTCGGCGAGCCGGGCGGGCTTCTCGATTTCGAAATCGGCGCGCGACAGAACGGTGATGTTCGCGGCAAGGTCGTCGGGCGGCGTGGCGACGCGCGAGCCCGTCACCACGATCTCGGATTGCGGCGCGGCCGGCACGGGCAGGGCGACCGTGGTGCCGCCATTAGCGGCAAAAAGCATCCAAAGCAAGCTCATGTTCGATTGCGGGGAGACCGGTTTCTGGAGGGGAATTTTCGGTTAGTGTACGGGCACGAAGGGGGTTCCATGTCGAAGTTTTCCCGCCGCGTACTCGCGGTTCTGACCGTCGCTGCCATCACAAGTTTCGTTGGCACACATGCCCAAAATGGCACGGCTCCCGGATCCGTATTCAGGGACAGCGCCGGCTGGAGTTTCGCCGATGGCGTGGTGACGCTGACGGGCGCGCCGTCGCGTGACAACCTGCTGTCCTCCCGCAACGCGCTCGCCGACAGCGTGACCGCGCTGGAATTCCGCGCGCCCCGCGGCGCGCGTGCCGATCTCTACGTCCAGGGGCGCTACGGCGTACCGCTCGAGGGCACGGGCGACTGGCAGAGCGTCGCCATCCGCTTCCGCGCCCCGCGCATGGATGCGGGATTCAACAAGGTCGCCAATGCATTCATGCTCGATGTGCGCGTGGGCAATGACGTGAAGCGCAGCGTCGTCTACGAGAGACCCAGCGAGGGCGCGCGCTGGGATGCCGAGGACTTTCGCGGCCCGATCGTCATCTACGTCACCGAGGGCGCCTTCGCCCTGCGCAACGTGAGTTATCAGCCCGCGGATTTCTCGCCGCTCACCGTCCCGGCCTCTTCGGGCGGCGCGACCAATGAAAAGGATCTGGTCGACTCCGTCGCTCTCGGCAAGGAAGCCTTTCACGCCGTGGGCTGCGAAGCCTGTCATCTGGTCGAGCCTTCCAGCACCGCGGTGAGCTCGGGTCCGAATCTCTTCGGACTGTTGCGCCCCGATCCGCGCATGCGCGAGGTCGCCGAAGGCGCCGACGGCCGGCGCTTCCAGATCAAGGCCGGACGCGAATATCTGCAGCGCTCGGTGCGTTCGCCCGGCGACCAGCTTGCCGTGGCCGAGAGCGGTCCGACCCGCGGCCAGGCCTATCTACCCGTGATGCCGGCATTCGCGAAGGAAGTGCTCAGCGATCGTCAGCTCGACGCCATCGGCGACTACCTCGCGACGCTCAACGAGCCGGGTCAGCGCGGGCCCGTGGTCAAGCTCAACGATCAGACGCCGGCACCGGCGTATGACCCCATGGCCGACAGCCTGCAGTGGCTGGTCGACGACACGGTGCGCCTGCAACGCGGGCCGCTGGTCGGCACCTCGGGCCGCAGCATCCACGTCGGCAATCCGAACGGCATTCACTATTCGTTCGATCCGCGCCGGCTGGCCGTCGTGAAAATCTGGCAGGGCGGATTCCTCGACATGTCGGGCGAGCTCGTCAACCGCGGCAACCGCGGTCTCGCGCTCGGATACGACAGTCGCGAGATTTCCTTCGGCGCACATGAATACCTGGTCGCGCCGCTGAATGCCGCCGGCCAGCCCATCGATTTCTCCTTCAAGGAAGGCAAGTTCGGTGACCTCGCGAAGTTCAAGGAGGCGCTCTACAGCAAGGAAGACCAGCTGGCGCGCATCGCTGCCGTGGATGCGCAGTTCCTGGGCTACTCGCGCGATTCGCGCGACAAACTGGCCGCGCCGCTGTTCCGTTATCGCGTGGGCAGGAATATCGTCGAGACCTCGACGACGATTTCCGTCGATGGAAAACTCGAGTTGCGCGTGACCGGCAAACTCGAGGCGCCGCAGTCGTTCGCGATCAATCTGCCGCTGGTGGCGGGCGTCAATGTCAGCGCGGGCAAACTGGAAAACGACCGCTGGACGCTGCCGGCGGGCAAGTCGAATGCCACGTTGCATGGCGCGATCGCCGTTGCCGCGAATCCCTGGCGGCCGTCGAAGTCGAACTACTCGAACGCGCGCACGGCGCTGGTGAAGGCGGCCGCGAAGGCGGGCCTGCCCCCCGGCTACAACATCGAGAACTACTACCCGCCCAAGGACAACTACGGTCGTGACCAGTTGTTCGAGGCGCTGGGCCTCGCCGTCGCGAAGGACGACACGATTGTCGTCGCCACGCGTACGGCGGGCATCTGGCGCCTGGTCGACGGCGAGTGGCGCCCGTTCGCCGAAGGCCTGTTCGACAGCCTCGGCGTGGTGGTCGAGGACGGCAAGGGGCTCAGGGTGGTCGCCGGCCAGAAGGCCGAGCTGACCCGGATCTCCGATACCAATGGCGATGGCATCGCCGACAAATACGAAACGCTGTTCGACGCGCACTCGTATCACGGCAATTACCACTCGTACATGCACGGGCCGGTGCGCGGCAAGGATGGTTCGTACTACTTCGCGCTCAACCTGGTCCACGACGGCAGTGGCAGCGCGTACACCGCGGGCGGCAATGTCATGGGCACCTGGGGCGGCTTCAACGGCTGGGCCATCCGCGTGATGCCCGACGGCAAGTACGAGCTCTTCGGCAACGGCCTGCGCAGTCCGGCCAGCCTCGGCGTGAGCGCAGACGGGCGCGTCTGGTACGCCGACAACCAGGGCGACTTCGTCGGCACGTCGAAGCTCTTCGTGCTGCGCAAGGATGCGTTCTACGGTCATCCCGCCGGTCTCGTCGACCTGCCGGGCATGGCACCCGACTCACCGCAGATCGCCTGGGACAAGGTGGCCGACCGCAAGGAGCGCGAGATCATCATGTTCCCTCACAACCGCGTCGCGAACTCTCCCGGCAACCCGGCCTGGGTAACCGGCGACAAGTTCGGGCCTTTCAAAGGCCAGATGTTCATCGGCGACCAGACGCAATCGAACCTGCTGCGCGTGGTCGTCGAGAGTGTCGACGGCGTGGAGCAGGGCAGTGTCATGCCATTCTTCGACGGGCTCGAGTCCGGCGTGATGCGGCCCGTGTTCATGCCCGATGGCAGCCTGTTGTTAGGCCAGACCGGACGCGGCTGGCAGGCCAAGGGCGGCAAGGTCGCGAGCCTGCAGCACGTGCGCTGGGACGGAAAGACGGTTGCTCCGGCCATCATGGCCATGTCGGCGACGCGCGATGGATTCAAGGTTGCGCTGACGCAGCCGCTGGGCGGTGGCGTCAACGCCTCGTTGTTGCGCTCGGCCCTCACGCTCGAATCCTGGACGTATCGCGACGCTCCCGACTACGGCTCGCCCGAGCTCGATCTGCGCAACGAGGAGACCACGTCGATCGCGGTCAGTCCCGAACGCAAGACGTTGTTCATCACGCTGGCGTCCACCGAGCAGCCCAAGGTGCATCCGCGCCAGACCGCGCGCGTCTATCACCTCAAGCTTGCCGCGCAGACCCTGTTCGATGCCGCCGCACCGGCGCAGCTCGAGGCGTATTACACGCTGAAGCGTTTTGCCGCGAAGTAGCTAGGCAGGCGCCGCGCCCCGGCCGGGGCGCGGCCACCCATGCAATGTGAGCGTTACCACAGGTAACCGGTGCCATTTCGGCCAATTTCACGCAAAAAGTTGCAAAACCCATCATCGAGGTGCAAATTCCAGCACAGGTTGGCCGCAACGGCCTTCTAGCAACGGGGGGATCTCAGGTGGGTCATTTCAATTCTCGCAAGCTGCGCGCGCGCGCGGCGGGTCAGGTATGTGCGTTGGTCGGACTGCTGGCGCCAGTCGCGGGCCTTGCCGATGACACGCAGCCCACGCCCGGCCCGCAGGCCGAAGCCATCGACGAAGTGGTCGTCACCGGTATTCGCGCCAGCCTGCGCAGCTCGCTCGAGTTCAAACGCGACTCGTCGCAAATCGTGGATTCGATCTCCGCCGAGGACATCGGCGACTTTCCCGACAAGAATCTGAGCGAAGCCCTGCAACGCGTGACCGGCGTGCAGATCACGCGCCAGGACGGCGAAGGTCGCGGCGTCAGCGTGCGCGGCGCCGAGCCGAGCCTGATCCGCGTCGAGGTCAACGGCACCGCGGCGCTATCCCTCACGGTGGCCGCCACCGATCGCTCCATCGACTTTCGCGATCTGCCGGTGGAGTTCGTTTCGCGCATCGAGGTGGTGAAGACCCCGACCGCGGAAATGACCGAAGGCGGCATCAGCACCGTGCGCATCAACACGCGCCGGCCCTTCGATTCGCCCGATGGCTATGTCGCCGGCTCGGCGCAGGCCGTGTACTCGGACCTCGCCGAGTCCACCGATCCCAAGCTGGCGCTGTTCGGCAGCAATCTGTTCTTCGACGACAAGCTCGGCGTGCTGATCGCCGCGCAGTGGGAAAAGCGGCACCTGTACGACGCCACCGCCAACACCACGGGCTGGAACCGGGTCAATCCACCGACCTCGACCACTTGCTCCGCGCCGGTGACTCGCGGCGCGAGTCGCAACGATTTCAACGTGGATGGCACCTGCGACTGGTACCCGCAGATTCCGCGCTACATCAACAATCGCCGCGAGACCGAGCGTCGCGCGGTGAACACCATGGTGGAGTTCCGCCCCACCGACAATTTCAAGACGTTCTGGGACGTCACCTATGCGCGCGGCTTCGAGGAAGTCGACAACTCGCTGCTGCAGCTCAATGCGGATGGCGGTCTGTTCGACTACCCCAACACCGTGGTGGGCGCGGACAACACGGTTTCACATATCGAGTTCACCGGCAACGGCGCCAACGGCACGTTCCCGCTCGACCTGTCCTATCGAAACATTCTCGGCAGTCTGACGCGTACGCAGTACACGACTTCGCTGGGCGCCGAGTGGGAAATCACGCCGGCGTGGACGGTGGACGCACGCGTGGATTATTCCGAGGCCAAGGTCCACAACGACGAAATCAATTCCACCGCGCAGGTGTTCGGCCTGTCGCGCGCCATTGTCGACTACACCGGCAGCAAGGCCGCGCCCGAGATCACCTTCCCGGCGGGATTCGACCTGAATTCCGGGACCGGCGTGAATCGCCTCGACTCGGTGTACAACCCGCGCGACAACAACACCGATGAAATCACCGGTGGCTTCAACGTGAAGTTTGCGCCGGTCGACTGGCTGGCCATCAAGGTCGGCGCGCAGCAGCACAACTACACCACCGACCAGATCCTGCGGCAGAAGACGGTGCGCCTGTCGTGCCGCACACCGGCCGCGGACGTGACCAGCGCGAACAACATCGTGGTGGCGCAGGTTCCGTGCGCGACCATCGAAGGCATCATCGACGCCAATTCGACCACCAATGACATCGGGTTCTACAAGACCGGCGATCTGGGCTTCGACAACTCGGTGCGGTTCTGGAACGACAACACCGACGCCACCATCGATGCCGCGCTCGCGGCCGCGGGGGCCGTGAATCCGCTGGCCGGCAATCTCGACGTCAATGTGCCCAACACCAATCCGAACACCAACGGCACGTTCATCGCGTATCTCGACAACTGGACGGTCGAGGAGGAAACCTTCGGCGCGTACACGCAGTTCGATTTCCGCTTCGATGACCTCAAGATGCCCATCGCCGGCAACATCGGCGTGCGCTATATCGAGACCGACACGCTGTCGACGGGCTACAACCGCGTGGTGGCGCCGATGGGCGTGGTGACCTTCCCGCCGGGCGAGGCCGAGGGCAATTACAACGAAGTGCTGCCGTCGTTGAATCTCAAGATGGGGCTGATTCCCGATGTGCTGGTGGCGCGACTGGCCGCCGGCAAGGTGCTGGCGCGGCCTTCGCCCTCGCAGCTCGCGATCCGCCTCAGCCGCGACGTGGTCGGCCTCACCGGTTCGCGCGGCAATCCGGACCTGCTGCCCTTCCTGGCGACCAACTACGACCTGGGGCTCGAGTGGTATTTCTCGGATACCAACTACGCCTCGCTGGCGATCTTCCGCAAGGACATCTCGCGTTTCATCCTGCTGCAGACCGTGGGTGAAGTGAATCCCAACGATGGCCTGACGTACCAGATCACCAGCCCGATCAACGGTGACGACGAGGTCACCATCGATGGCATCGAGGGTGGCGTGCAGTACAGCCTCGACTTCCTGCCCGGCTTCTGGAGGGGTTTCGGTGTGCTGGCTAACTACACCTACCAGAAGGACAAGGGCTTCACTCAGACCAACATCTTCGACGGCTCGCCGCTGACGTTCCCGGGTCTCTCGCGCAACAGCTACAACGCCTCGCTGTACTACGAGAACGAGCGCTTCAGCGCGCGAGCTTCGTACAACTGGCGCGACCAGTGGCTGATCACGGCCTCGGGCCGCGGCGCACTGCCGGAATTCAACCGCGAATACGGCCAGCTCGACGCCTCGGTCGGGTTCAACTTCAACGAAAACCTGTCGTTGTTCCTCGAGGGCATCAATCTGACCAACGAGGAGCTGGTCCAGGAAAACGCCCCGGCTCGGCCGATTCAGTTCGAAACCTTCGGTCGTCGATTCTTTATGGGAGTTCGCGGCAAGTTCTGACGGGCGCCGTAGGAAACAGCTGACGGGAGCCGGCGGTGTCCAACCGCCGGCTCTCTTGCTTTCGGCGGCCCAGAATCCGCCCATGGCCCAACTGCTGACCAAGCTCTTCCAGCGATTCTCATCGCGTGCGCGCCAACGGCGCGCCAGCCTGTTCCGCGCCGCCTTCGGCCTGGGCGGCGATACGCGCATCCTCGACCTGGGTTCGGAGTGGGGCGGCAACATCCACGCCGTGCTCGAAGGTACGGCGGTGAAACCCGAGAACACCTTCATTGCCGACATCAATCCGCAAGCCCTGGAACGCGGCCGGCAGAGCTTCGGCTTCGTGCCGGTGCTGGTGGGCCAAAACGGCAAGCTGCCGTTCCCGGACGGCTACTTCGACATCGTGTACTGCTCGTCGGTGATCGAACACGTGACCGTGCCCAAGGACCAGGTGTGGTCGCTGCGCTCGGGAAAGGAATTCCGCGCCCGCTCGCTGGCCCATCAGCGCGAATTCGCACGCGAGATCCAGCGCGTCGGCCGGCAGTTCTTCGTGCAAACGCCCTATCGCTGGTTCCTGCTGGAAAGCCACAGCTGGCTGCCGTTCCTGTCCTGGCTGCCGCGCCGGCTGCAACTGCCCATTCTCAGGTTTGCCGCGAAATTCTGGCCCAAGTCCACCAGCCCGGACTGGTACCTGCTGGACCGGCGCGAGCTCAAGAGCATGTTCCAGGATGCCGAGATCCGCGATGAGAAATGGCTGGGATTGACCAAGAGCATCATGGCCGTCAAGACAGAGGGAATGCGCTAACAGTCCCGGCTTCGAGCCAGATACATAATGACGTCGCCAATCGGCGACTGGAGTTGTCAGGGCACTGGATCAGGCTATGATCCGCGCCCGTTCTGTCACCACCACTCGGAATTTCTTGTGCTACGCGTCTGGTTGATCGTGATGTTTGCAGGTGCCGGCGGAATCGTCGTCGGCTCGCTCGCGAGCAGCAAGTTGTTAGCCCTCAATCACGATGCGTCGCTCACGCCGGCGGCGCCGGCCGCACCGGCCAGCACCGGGCCGTATTTCGCGTCGAAGCGGGCGCATGAGTGGCTCCAAAAGTCGATCACACGCGGTTATTGGGTGAGCCCCGATGCGCAGGCCGACCGCGTCGAATTCGTTTCCCTGCCGGCCAAGGGACGCGACGCGATGAAGAGCGGTGTCGCGATGGCCGACAACGGCAAGCGCGCGCCGCAAAACGGCCGCGTTCAGTTCTAGAAACCAGTTCCATGAAAACGACAACGGCCGGGCCTGACCCGGCCGTTGTCTTTCGGGATCTTCAGGCCGCCTTCTTGAGCAGGCCCTCGGCTTCCATGGCCTCCAGCACTTTCGGACGCGCGGCGACGCGCGCCTGGAAATCCTTGAGCGCCGGCCACTTCGACAGGTCGATGCCGACGAAATTGCTCCAGTTCGCCACCACGAACAGATAGGCATCCGCGATCGTGAACTTGTCGCCGGTGAGGAACTGCTTGCCGGCGAGCTGCGTGTTCACCCAGTCGAATCTCTTGTGCAGGTTCTGCACCGCGTATTCCTTGACCTTGTCGTCCGCCGTGGGATTGAACAGCGGCGAGAAGGTCTTGTGGATCTCGCTGGTGATGTAGTTGAGCCACTCCTGCACGCGGGAGCGCTCGAAGGTGCCGTTGGCCGGCGCCAGCGTTCCGGGTTTCTGGTCGGCGAGGTACTGCAGGATCGCCGGGCCCTCGGTGAGAATTTGGCCGTTGTCCAGCTTCAGCGCCGGGACCGCGCCCTTGGAATTCACGGCGTAAAAGTCGCCGCCGTCCTCGAGTTTCTTGGTCTTGGTATCGACGCGCTTGAGGTCGAACGGCAGCGCCGGTTTCACGCAGCGTGATGTGCGAGGCGAGCGAGCAGGCGCCAGGGGCGAAATACAGTTGCATACGGACTCCATTGCGTATTTCCGATCGGGGGCGGGATTCTGGGCGCAGCCCCACCGCGGCACAAGTACTTACCTGGCGGTAAGTATGAAGGCGCATTGCAGCAGTGTAATCTCCCACACATGGCAAAGAACAACTGTCCCGCCAATGTCTTCAGCTCGCAATGTCCGTCGCGTCGCGTCATGACCGTGCTGGCCGAGAAGTGGACCTTGCTGGTGCTCTCGCAGCTCACCCAGGGGCCGATGCGCACCGCCGAGATCCGCCGCAGCGTCGACGGCGTCTCCGAGAAGATGCTGATCCAGACCCTGCGCAAGCTCGAGTCCTTCGGACTAGTTAGTCGCAGGAGTTTTCCGGAAGTGCCGCCGCGCGTCGAGTATCGCCTGACACCGCTGGGCCGCTCGCTGGCGCGGTTGGCGGGCCTGTTCGGGCGCTGGGTGGAACGCAATGTCGCAAGCCTCCTCAAGGCCGAGCAGGAAGGCCGCGCCGCCTGACCGGGTCAGGCCGGTTCTCCGCATGTCTTCCGGGCGCGCCCGAAAAAGGTGCGCGGCGCGCCGCCCGGTGCACGGGCGCTAACTAGCAGGCGAGCTCGTCCCCATTTCATTGCAGACGCACCGACCCCCGGAATCAAAGTGGTGCGTGCGGCGCCAGCCGGGCCGCTGCTTTGCCGATCACCACGTCGTTCGGCACTGGCACAGCGCTTGCTTTGCTGTTCCTGGGTGAACCCAGGGAGAGCAAAAACAAGATGAGCGAATACGTCAAAGGGCCGGATCTCCCGGCGCCAGTTGATCAAGACGGCGGCCGCGGCCGCCACGGCCGGCAGTCTCGGCGCCATCCTTCCGAAGCCGCTGTACGCGGCCAGCGCGACACCCGAAACCACCAAGGCAGTACTCGGATTCATTGCGCTCACGGACTCCGCGCCGCTGATCGTCGCGAAGGAAAAGGGCTTTTACGCCAAGTACGGCATGCCCGACGTCGAGGTGGTGAAGCAGGCTTCGTGGGGCACGACGCGCGACAACCTGGTGCTCGGCTCCGCGGGCAACGGCATCGACGGCGCGCACATCCTCACGCCCATGCCGTATCTCATGAGCACGGGCAAGATCACGCAGAACAACGTGCCGACGCCCATGTACATCCTGGCGCGGCTCAACCTCGACGGGCAGGCAATCTCGATCGGCGCCGAATACGCGAGCCTCAAGCTCGGCGCTCGACGCCAAGCCCTTCAAGGCCGCCATCGAGAAGAAGAAGGCGGCGGGCAACGCGGTGAAGGCCGCCATGACGTTTCCCGGCGGCACGCATGATTGTTGGATCCGCTACTGGCTCGCGGCGGGCGGCATCGATCCGGACAAGGACATCGAGACCATCGTCGTCCCGCCGCCTCAAATGGTCGCCAACATGAAGGTGGGCACCATGGATTGTTTCTGCGTCGGCGAACCCTGGAACGACCAGCTCGTCAACCAGAAGATCGGCTACACCGCGGTGAACACGGGCGAAATCTGGGGCGGGCATCCGGAAAAATCCCTTGCCATGCGCGCGGAATGGGTGGACAGGAACCCGAAGGCCGCCGTCGCGCTGCTCATGGCCGTGCAGGAAGCGGCGATGTGGGCAGACAAGGACGAGAACCGCCAGGAAGTCGCGGAGCTTTGCAGCAAGCGCGCCTGGTTCAACTGCCCGGTGACCGACATCCAAGACCGCCTCAAGGGCAGGTACGACTACGGCACGGGTCGCGTGGTCGAGAAGTCGCCGCACATCATGAAGTTCTGGCGCGACAACGCATCGTATCCATACCAGAGCCACGAGCTGTGGTTCCTCACGGAGAATGTCAGATGGGGCAAGTTCACGGGCAAGGAAGACTTCAAGGCGCTGATCGCGAAAGTAAATCGCGAGGATCTGTGGCGGGCGGCGGCGAAGGAACTCAAGGTGCCGGTGGCGCAGATTCCCGCGACGACGTCGCGTGGCGTCGAAAAATTCTTCGATGGCAAAGTGTTCGATCCGGCGAACCCCGGCGCGTACCTGCAGAGTCTCGCGATCCGGCGGGTCTGACGCCGGCGCAACAGCGCCTGCGTGTGCTGCGCGCCCGCGCGGCGCATGTCGCCGGCGTCGTGCTGCCGCCGGTGTTGATGCTCGGCGCTGCTCGGCTTGGTGTGGCAGGTGGTCTGCTCGTCGCCGGACGCGACCTTGCCGCCGCCCTCCAAGGTGCTCGCGGACACGCATGAGCTCATCATCAAGCCGTTCTACGACAATGGCGGCAATGACAAGGGTCTGTTCTGGCACCTGCTCGCGTCGCTGAAACGCGTGGCACTGGGCTATTCGCTCGCGGCAACGGCCGGCATCGGGCTGGGCGTGCTGATCGGCAGCAGCAAGTGGGCGCTGCGCGCGCTGGATCCGCTGTTCCAGGTATTGCGCACGATTCCGCCGCTGGCCTGGCTGCCGCTGTCACTCGCGGCATTTCGCGACGGGCAACCCTCGGCCATCTTCGTGATTTTCATCACCGCGATCTGGCCCATCATCATCAATACGGCGGTGGGCATCCGCAACATCCCGCAGGACTATCGCAACGTGGCGCGCGTGCTGCGGCTCAATGGCGCCGAATTTTTCACCACCATCATGCTGCCGGCGGCGGCGCCCTATATTTTCACGGGCCTGCGCATCGGCATCGGCCTCTCGTGGCTGGCGATCGTCGCCGCGGAAATGCTGATCGGCGGCGTGGGCATCGGCTTCTTCATCTGGGACGCATGGAACAGCTCGTTGATCAGCGACATCATCCTGGCGCTGGTCTACGTCGGCATCATCGGATTCCTGCTGGATCGCCTGGTGGCCATGGCGGGCAAATTGATTGGACGCGGAACGGTGAGCGTATGACGGTGAAGAACGAGTATCTGAAGATCGAGCACGTCTGCAAGACCTTCGGCAACGGCGAGTCCCGCAGCGAAGTGCTGCGCGATATCTCGCTGGACGTGGCCAAGGGCGAATACCTGGCCATCATCGGCCATTCGGGTTGCGGCAAGTCGACGCTGCTCAACATCGTCGCCGGGCTCACCGATGCCACCAGCGGCTACGTTTTTCTCGAAGGCCGCGAGGTGCATCAGCCGGGACCCGATCGTGCCGTGGTGTTCCAGAACCACTCGCTGCTGCCCTGGCTCACGGTGTATGACAACGTGCGCCTGGCCGTCGACAAGGTGTTCTCGGGCAGCAAGACCAAGGCCGAGCGTCACGAATGGACCCTGCGCAATCTCGAGCTCACGCACATGACGCATGCGATGAAGAAGCGTCCCGGCGAGATCTCCGGCGGCATGAAGCAACGCGTCGGCATCGCGCGAGCGCTGGCGATGAGCCCCAAGGTGCTGCTGCTGGACGAGCCCTTCGGCGCGCTGGATGCGCTCACGCGCGCGCACCTGCAGGAAGAGGTCATGAAGATTCATGCCGAGCTGGGCAACACCGTCATGATGATCACCCACGACGTGGACGAGGCCGTGCTGCTGGCGGACCGCATCGTCATGATGACCAACGGGCCTGCGGCGCACATCGGCGAGCTGCACGAAGTCGCGCTCGCGCGGCCGCGCAACCGGCTGGACCTGATCGGAGATCCGACCTACATCGCCTCACGCGCGCGCGTGCTGGAGTTCCTGCACAAGAAGTCGCACTACGTGGAAGCGGCGTAAATGGGGACATTCCCCGATTTGCTAGCAAACGGGGACGGGCTGGAACTGGCGTAGCCGCGCCTTCCGAGGGTTGACCCGCGCTGCTCCCTCAAGGTCGCGCGCGCTTCGAAAATTTCCGGACGGAAATTTTCGGCGTTCGCTCGTCGGAAGCCTACGGCCTGCAGGTCTGCAGAAATGGCTGCGCTGGAATGCATCGCGGCGGCCGTATTGGCTTCCTCCTCGCCGCGCTCCATTCGGTCGCAGCGCGGGTCAACCCTCGAAAGGCGCGCCCACCGGCACCGCACGGTCCCCGCGTGCTAGCGAGACAGCGCGTCCCATTTGCCGCTGCTGGGAAAAGAGTGCGCGACTCGAGGGCCCAGCAAGTACCAGAACACCGAGTCTTGCGATCTTTTCCACCCCCGGGGACACAGCGCGATGGCTCGGAATCGGGAACGAAGCTGCGGATCGTGGCGGCGCAGGCGTGCGGTGCGGTCTTCGGGCAAACGGGGATGGACCGCGTCGGGTGGTACGCCTGTCCATGGCTGACTCTCTTTGCGACCGAATGGAGCGCGGCGAGGAGGAAGCGCCCGACCGCCGCCGTGGTGCATCTCCGCGCAACCATTTCTGCAGATCTGAAGGCGGTCCGCTTCCGACGAGCGGCCGCCGAAAATTTCCGTCCGGAAATTTTCGAAGCGCGCGCGACCTTGAGGGAGCAAAGAGAGTCAGCCGTGGGCAGGCGTATCGGAAAACCTCACACGTCCCCGTTTGCCCGCAGACCGCACCGCACGCCTCCGCCACCGCAACCCCTCAGGTCCGTCCCTGTTTGCCAGGAATCGGGGACTGTCCCCATTTACTCGAGCGCGGAGAGCAGCGCGCGCGCCGCCTGCGGATTACGCACCTTCGCACCACTGATGAAGTACAGGAACACATCACCGGCGCGCGCCAGGGTTTGCGCGCGCTCGCGCCAGCGCGCAAGTGCGGCGGGCGCGTAGCCCTGTGGCGCGCTGGCCTTCGTGCCCATCAGGCGCAGGTAGCTGAAAGGCGCAGTGCGGGCCTCGATGTGCGGGTAGGCTGAATCTCCGGCCTCGACGATGGCTACCCCACGCTCGCGGGCCAGTGAGAAAAATTCCTCGCAGTCGAAGCTCGCGTGGCGCACTTCGAGGACGTGCCGCAGCGGGCGGGCATCGACCTCGGGTGGCAGCAGTGCGAGGAATTCCGCCACTTCGTCCGCGTCGAATTGCTTTTCAGGAGCGAGCTGCCAGTTGATGGGACCGAGCTTGCCTCCGAGTCGCAGGACCCCGCTGCCGAGGAAGCGTTCGACGCTCGACGCACCCTCCGCGAGACGCTTGCGGTGAGTCACGAACCTCGGCGCCTTGACGCTGAACATGAATCCGTCAGGCGTTTCGTCGTGCCACTTCTGGAAAGTCGCGGGCTTCTGCAGGCCATAGAACGTCGAGTTGATCTCGATGGCGGTGAGCTCCCGGCTGGCGTAATGCAGCTCGCGCGCCTGCGTCAGGTCCTTCGGGTAAAAACTCCCGCGCCACGGTGCGAAGTTCCAGCCGCCGACGCCCACGAAAATCCTGCCCTTCATGGCGGTGGCGCATCCTTCGGCCACAGCAGCCACATCTCCAGCTCGTTCTTCATCATGCCGGCCTGCGCGCCGGCTTCCGCGCCGAAGCCGAAGAACAGATCCGCGCGAATGGGCCCGCGGATGGCGCCGCCCGTATCCTGCGCGACCACGAGGCGCTGCAGCGGCAGGTCGCTGCCCGGTTGCGTGGTCGAGAGGAACATCGGCGCACCCAGCGGCAGGAATTTCGGATCGATGGCGATGGAGCGGCCGGCGGTGAGCGGCATGCCCTGCGCGCCCTTGGGTCCGATGGAGGGATCTTCGAGCGGCGCTTCGTTGAAGAACACCACGCTGGGATTGCTGTCGAGCACTTCGTTGACGCGATGCGGATTCGCGGCCAGCCAGGCGCGGATGGCCGGCATGTTCACCTGGTCGATGGTCATCACGCCCTGGTCCGCCAGGTACCTGCCGATCGAGCGATAGGGATGGCCGTTCTGGTCCGCGTATTGCAGCCGGATGGTCTCGCCGGTAGTTAGCTGCACGCGGCCGGAACCCTGTACTTCGAGCATGAAGGCGTCGAGCGCGTTGTCGATCCAGACGATTTCGCTGGCCGGCGCAGTCCCGGGGCCTCGCGAGAGAGGCCGCGGCTGTAGTAGGGCACCACCTTGTTGCCCTCGAGGCGCCCGCGCACGCGCTTTCCCTTGAGCTCCGGGATGACGCTGGCCAGATCGACGATGAGCAGGTCGCCAGGCGGGCGATAGAGCGGTGTTGCGAACGCTTCGCTGCGCGCGCGCGAACCGTGGATCAGCGGCTCGTAATAGCCGGTGATGAGACCCTGGGTTTCGCGCTTGCGTCCCGTGACGCGCTGGATGCGATACGGCCTGAGCTGTTGCTCGAGGAAGCCGCGCACGAATGCGCCGTCGGCGGGGCTGGTTGCCATGACCGCCGCACAGAACGCCTGCCACCCGGCACGCGCGTCGAGCACGTGGCAGGTGCTCACGATGGCGGGCCATGCCGCGAGCGCATCGTCCGACTTCCAGCCGGGAAGCTTCGACCACTTCACCGGCTCGAAGCGCGCCGCTGGCGCTGCCGCGGAATCCGCGGCACGGCGCGACGTTTCGCAGCCGGCCGTGATCGCGAGCAAGGCAACGAAAAAGACTCGCGCGGACGTACTCATTAACGCTGTTCGACCGATGACATCCCGACTCGTTCAGCGCCTCAGTTCCTGATTCCCGCCTGGTCCAGAATGAACGCGTACTGCTCCGCGTACTCGCGGAAATGCTCGTAGCGTCCCGACTTGCCGCCGTGGCCGGCTTCCATGTTGGTACGCAGTACCACGAGGCTGTCGCCCGTGCGGCGCGCGCGCAGGCGCGCGACGTACTTGGTGGGCTCGTAGTACTGCACCTGGCTGTCCCAGAGTCCCGAGTGCACGAACATCGCGGGATAGTCATGCGCGCCGAGCTGGTCGTAGGGTGAATACGCCAGCATGTAGTCGTAGTACTTCTTTTCCTTGGGATTGCCCCATTCGTCGAATTCGTTGGTGGTGAGGGGAATGGACTCGTCCAGCATGGTGGTCACCACGTCCACGAACGGAACGCCGGTGACGATGCCCGCGTAATCCGCGGGCGCCATGTTGGCGATCGCTCCCATCAGGAGGCCGCCGGCCGAACGACCCAGTGCGAACACGCGTGACTTGTCGGCGTACTTGTTAGCCACCAGCCAGCGCGTCACATCGATGAAATCCTTGAAGGTGTTTTCCTTGTTGAGCAGCTTGCCGTTCTCGTACCAGGCGCGGCCCATCTCCTGGCCACCGCGAATGTGCGCGATGGCCACGACGAAGCCGCGATCCAGCAGCGACGGCGTCAGGAATGAAAACTCCGGGTCGTAAGAGGCGCCGTACGAGCCATAGCCGATCTGCAGCAGTGGCGCGCTGCCGCTGCGCGGCATGCCCTTGCGATACACGATGCTCACCGGAACCTTGGTACCGTCGCGTGCCGTGGCCCAGGCGAACTCGGTGGAGTAGTTGGCCGGGTCGTAACCGCCGAGCACCGGCTCGCGCTTCAGCAGCGTGCGCTCACTGGTATCGAAGTCGTAGTCGTAGGTGGTTCTGGGGCGTGACCATCGAGGTGTAGGTGTAGCGCAGATTGTCGCTGTCGAACTCGCGGTTCACGTCCAGCGCCATGGTGTAGCTGGGTTCGTCGGCGGTGACGAACACGTCCTTGTCTGCTGCACTCCCATGGACCACGGGCGGACTCGCAGCTTGCGCAACCCGCCGGAATGTTCCTCGATGGTGAGGAAGCGCTTCGATACGTCGTACGCATCGACGAAGGCATCTTCGCGATGCGCGACCACGTCCTGCCACTTCGCGCGGTCGCCTTCATCGCCGGGGTCGACGGCCACGATGCGGAAGTTCTTCGCCTGGTAGTTGGTGCGCACGATCCAGCGGCCGTTGGCGTGCTCGATCTGGTATTCGTGATCGCGCTCGCGCGCCAGGAACAGGCGGAACGCGAGCTTCGGATCCGAGGCATCGGCGAACCAGGCCTCCGAGGACACGGTGCTCTGTGTATGGATGACGAGGTATTTCTCGTCCTTGGTGCGATATACCTGCGTGTAGAAGCTGTCGTCCGTCTGCTCCCAGACCAGCGGATCGGCGCCGTCGGCGTAGCTTCTCGGCTGGATGGTGCCTTTGCGGACCTTGAAGCCGAGCAGCGTCTCCGGATGCTTCTCGATGTACAGGAAGCTCTGGTTGTCGCCGGCCCAGACGATGTTGTTCTCGACGTTGGGGATCGCGATGGGCAGGAGCTCGTGTGTGGTGAGATTCTTCACACGCACCACGTACTGCCGGCGTCCCACGGTATCTTCGGCCCAGGCCATGAGATTGCTGTTGGGGCTGATGGCGATATCCCCGACCTCGAAGAAATCGTGACCCTTCGCCATTTCATTGACGTTGAGCAGGATTTCCTCGGGCGCTTCCCTGGTTCCCTTGCGACGCGCGTAGATGGGGTATTCCTTGCCGGTTTCGTAGCGCCGGTAGTACCAATACCCATTCATGAGGTACGGCACGGTGGAATCGTCCTGCTGAATCCGCCCGATGATTTCCTCGTACACGCGGGATTCGAGTGCCTTGATGTGCGCCAGCATGCGGTCGGCGTATTCGTTCTCTGCCTTGACGTAAGCCAGCATCTCCGGGTTTTCGCGCTTGTCGTCGCGCAGCCAGTAGTACTCGTCCTCACGGTTGCCATGGGGCGAGAGCACCTGGTGGGGCTTCTTCGCGGCGATCGGTGGCTGAGGGATCGAGAGCGCGGATACGTCGGCGACTGCGGGTGTTTGCTTCATGGGTGTACTGCAGGAAACCAGGAGAAAGATGAGGACGAGCACGGCTGGGCGGGCAAATGCCATGACGAGGACTCTGCAAAAGTGATGCGTGAATTCTAGCGGCCCTCTGGCATCATCGCGCGATGCTAGAGATCGGCAAGCCCGTCAATTTCGCCACCTTGCGCGATTTGTCGCGCGGTGGGGTCAAGCTGGCGATATCGGAAGCCGCCTACCGCGATATCGACCGGGGAGCGGCCGCCGTGGCCGCCATCGTGCAACGCGGGCAACCGGCCTACGGCGTGAATACCGGTTTCGGACGCCTCGCGCAGACACATATTCCGAACGATCAGCTCGAGCTCCTGCAACGCAACCTGGTGTTGTCGCATGCCGTGGGGGTCGGTGAGCCGCTACCGGCCGGCGTGGTCCGGCTCACGCTGGCGCTGAAGATCGTGACGCTGGCGCAGGGTTTTTCCGGCGTACGTCGCGAGCTCGTCGCTGCGCTGCTCGCGCTCTACAACGCCGATGTGCTGCCGCGCGTGCCCGCCAAGGGTTCCGTGGGCGCCAGTGGCGATCTCGCGCCGCTCGCGCATCTTTCCGCCGTGTTGTTAGGCGTGGGCGAAGTGGAATGCGGCGGCAGGATGCTCCCGGCCTCCGAAGGTCTGAAACTGGCCGGGCTGCGCCCGGTGACCCTGGCCGCCAAGGAGGGGCTGGCGCTGCTCAATGGCACGCAGGTATCCACCGCGCTGGCGCTGTGGAATCTGTTCGCCATCGACAATCTGTACGCCACCGCACTGGTCGCCGGCGCGCTGTCGGTGGACGCGGCGGAAGGTTCGGCCAGTCCATTCGATGCGCGCATCCACGAGTTGCGCGGGCATCCGGGGCAGATCGCCGCGGCCGCTGCCTACCGCGCCTTGCTGGCCGACAGTCCCATCAACTCCAGCCACCGTGAATGCGGCAAGGTGCAGGATCCCTACTCGTTGCGCTGCCAGCCGCAGGTCATGGGCGCGTGCAGCGATCAGATGGAACATGCGCGCGCCGTTCTGCTGCGCGAGGCCAATGGCGTGACCGACAATCCGCTGGTGTTCATTTCGAAAGACGGGGACACGGCCGATGTGTTGTCAGGCGGAAATTTCCACGCCGAACCCGTGGCGTTCGCCGCCGACAACCTGGCGCTGGCGGTCGCCGAGATCGGTGCCTTGTCGGAGCGGCGCATCGCGCTGCTCATCGACGCCACGCTTTCCGGGTTGCCGCCGTTTCTCGTCAGGGACGGGGGCGTCAATTCGGGATTCATGATCGCGCATGTCACCGCCGCGGCGCTGGCGTCGGAGAACAAGCTCCTCGCGCATCCCGCCAGCGTGGATTCGCTGCCCACTTCGGCCAACCAGGAAGACCACGTTTCCATGGCCACGTTCGCGGCGCGCAAGCTCGGAGATCTGTGCGAAAACACCGCGATCATCCTGGCCATCGAGCTGCTGGCCGCGGCGCAGGGCGTGGATCTGCGGGCACCCCTGCTCACCTCGGAGAAATTGCGCGGCGTGATGCGCGACATCCGTGCGCGCGTGCCGCATTACGACATCGACCGTTACCTGGCGCCCGACATCGCCTCGATGACGGCCGCGGTGCGCGACGGCGTGATCGCCGCGCACTGTCCCAAAGTTTCCTGATGCCGTTCCCGTTCGAGTTCGTGCTCTTCGGGGCCACGTTGCTGGGTGTGGCCCTTTTTCACCAGCACACGCTCAAGGTGGCGCTGCTGGGGCTGCTCGCGGTCAGCGTCTACAAGCTGCTGCTCACGGATTTTCACGGTGTGGCAGGCCCGGCTGGTTTGTTAGGGCACCTGCTCGGCGAATGGGTGGGCATCACCAACCTGTTCGCGCTGCTGGTGGGCTTCGCGCTGCTTTCGCGGCATTTCGAGTTGAGTCATTTGCCGCATCTGATGCCGCGCATCCTGCCCGACGACTGGAAAGGCGGCTTCGTCCTGCTGGCGCTGGTGTTCGTGTTGTCTTCGTTCCTGGACAACATCGCGGCGGCAATCATCGGCGCCACCGTGGCGGCGACCGTCTACCAGCACCGCCTGCACATCGGTTTCCTGGCGGGCATCGTGGCGTCGGCCAACGCGGGCGGTTCGGGCAGCGTGGTGGGCGACACCACCACGACCATGATGTGGCTGCATGGCGTCCCGCCCCTCGACGTGCTGCACGCCTACGTGGCCGCGATCCCGGCATTTCTGGTGTTTGCCATCCCGGCCGCCCGCCAGCAGCAGAAATTCTCGCCCATCGCGCGCGACGTGAGTGCCAGCGTGCAGCTCGACGTGTCGCGCGTGATCATCGTCGCGTTGATCCTGGCCGGCGCGGTTGCCGCCAATGTCTATGCCAACAACCTTCCGCCGGGTTTTGGCGATGCATTTCCGTACATCGGTGCAACGGTCATCGGAACGATCCTGCTGCTCACGCCCTGGCGCCGGCCGGACTGGAGCGTGGTTCCGGACTGCCGCTCGCGGCGCTGCATTCCTGTTGTCGTTGGTCATCACCGCATCGATGATGCCGGTAGCTGGTTTACCCGCGGCCTCGGCGCTGACTGCCTTCGGGCTGGGATTCGTCTCGTCGATATTCGACAACATTCCGTTGACCAAGCTGGCGCTCGAGCAGGGCGGATATGACTGGGGCGTGCTGGCCTACGCCGTGGGTTTCGGCGGCTCGATGATCTGGTTCGGCTCCTCAGCCGGCGTCGCGGTATCGAACCTGTTCCCCGAAGCCAAGTCCGTAGGCCAGTGGCTGCGTCAGGGCTGGCACGTCGCCGTGGGGTATGTCGTCGGCTTCGTCGTCCTGATGCTGATCCTCGGCTGGAATCCGCAGCAGGCCCGGCACTGATTCCGCGCGACGCGCGCTCACCAGCATGAACAGCGCCAGCACCCAGTGGAATGCCACGGGGATGGCGCCTTCACGCCAGAATTCCGCGCCATTTCCGGCGACGTTGAGTCCCAGTCGCAGCGCCATCGCGAGAAAGTACAACAGCGCGAGGCCGCGCATCGTGCGCGCCATGCGCGGGTTTGCCAGTGCAAACCGGCCGGTGCGCACGCGGCGGCTCCAGGCCACCACCGCCATGATCATCAGCAGCGCAATCTGCACCGGCAGCAGCAGGTAGTAAGGCAGCAGCCCGGAGTACCAGGCGTCCATGTCCGGCAGCCAGTCAGGTGCGGCCACCAGCACTTCGAACTGGCCGATGACACGCGCGCCGAACAAGGCTATGCAGGTCCACATCAGCAGTGCTGCTTCGCGGCCACGGCGTGTCATGCGGTGCTTCACGCAATCAGCTCGCGCACCGCGCGATACCAGTCGCTCTGGAACACACCGCCCGGGTCGAGCGCGCGCTTGGCGTCGAGGAAATCGCGCAGGCCGGGATGGCCGGCGAGCAACTGGGCCGCGCTGGCGAACCGGTGATAGGTGAGGAAGAAACTTCCGCCCTGGCGCAGGGCATGGTCGATGAGCCGGCGGAAATGGTCCGCGGCGCGCGCCAGGTCCTCGCTGCGATGGTCGATGTGCAGGTTGAAAACCACGCAGGCCCAGTCCCGGCGGGCCCAGGGCAGCGCGCTGTCCTGTTCCGCTTCGATGAGGCGGATGGTGCCGTAGATGAAATCCACGCCGTGCATGCGGAAATCGCGACGCACGTCGTTCATGAAAGCCACCAGCCGGTCGCGTGGCACGAACAGCTCGGTGATCATTTCGCTGCCACGCACCGCCGCTCCGAGGCGGTGATCCAGCGCGCCGTGATATTCCTCGAGATAGAGGTTCAACTGGTGCGTGTCGCTCCAGTAGACCTGGCCGTGTGTCGCGAGATAGAACTCGATGAATTTCTGGAAGGCGACGCGTTTGTCGGTGTGTGCCAGCCGCAGCAGTTCGTTCCAGTCGCTTTGTGAGAGCCGCCGCTGGTCGTCGGGAATACGGCGCCCGGATTCGACCGGCCGATAGCTCGACAGCACTCCGGTACGAAGGAAATCGGCAGAGTGTGGCGAGGTCGCGAACTGGAAGTCGCCGTACAGGTGGCCCGCGGCAATGCGCTCGTCGAATGCGTCGATGAGCTCCTCTATCTCGAGGCGCGCGACGCAGCGCTCCACCTTGACCCGGGGAACCAGTCGCAGGGTCACCGCGGTGACCACACCGAACAGCCCGTAGCCGCCGACCACGTGCCGGAACAGCGTAGGGTTTTCATCGCGCGAACAACGCACGAGCTCGCCCGTGGCCGTGACCACTTCCAGCCCCTCGATGTCCGACACGAAGGGTGGCGCGGCCAGCGTGCGGCCGTGCATGTTGGCCGCGACGGCGCCGCCCAGGGTGAGCCGGTCGGCGCCGGTCTGTTTCTGCCGGATGCCGAAGGCGGGTCCAGGGCCGCGCTGGAGCGCGAGGTAGCCACGGATGACGTCGGGCCAGGTGATGCCGGCACCGACCTCGAGCAACGCTTCGTTGCGGTCGAACCAGCGCACATGGCCAAGGCGGCGGGTGTCGAGCAGGGCTCCGCCAGAAAGGAACTGCTGTCCGCCCATGGCGTGACGGGCGCCGGAAATTGCCAGCGGTTCGCCGCGTGCCGCCGCGGCCGCCACCGCCGTGGCCACCTCGTCCGCGGAACGCGGCTCCAGGATGCGGGTCACGGGGGTGCGATTCAGCGCCGAATGGGTGTCGTTGACCCACAGCGGCCCGGCACCCCTTTTGACCGGACTCAATCGCGCGTGCATGGCACCGAAGCTCACCCATCCCGGGTGCTCCGGCAATACCGCCGGGGTTGGTATCGAAAATCGATACCCACGGTGCAGCGACCGCGCGGAACTTTTCCGGCAGAATGGCGCCCGCCATGGGAGAAACAAATCGAATAATCCTGGCGCTCAAGCGGGGCCTGCGCGCGCGCGGCATCACCTACGCGATGCTCGCCAAGCGCATCGGTCTCAGCGAGCCCTCGGTCAAGCGCATCCTGTCGCGCGGTAGTTTGAGCCTGCCGCGGCTGGAGCGGATCTGCGAAGCCGCCGGCCTTTCGATGGAGGAGCTGGTGCGGCCGGTGGCCGCGGCGCCATCGGAGACCTCCAGCACGCTGTCGGCCGCGCAGGAATCCGCGCTGGCCGCCGACCCGCAGCTGCTGGCCTGCTTCTACCTGCTGACCAACGGCCACACGCCGCGCGAGGTGGCCTCCGAGCTCGATGCCGATGAGAAGCTGCTGCGCCGCTGGCTGGTCAAGCTCGACAACCTGCACCTGGTGGAGCTGCGCGCGCGCTTGGGCGCGCGCCTGCGGGTGCATGCGCCCATCTCCTGGCGCGAGGACGGTCCGATCCGCCGCACCTACGAACAGCAGGTGCGCGAGGAATTCATGCGCTCGAGCTTCCTGGCCGAAGACGAGACACTGTTGTTCCGCTCCGCCGAGCTGTCCGAGGCTTCGCGCCTGGTGTTGCAACGCAAGCTCGCGCGGCTGAGCGCCGATTTCAACGAGCTGGCCGAGCTCGATCGGCATCTGCAGCGACGGGAAAAACGCAGCGTGGCGCTCATGCTGGCGTGTCGCCCGTGGGTGTTTTCGATGTTCGACGGGCTGAAACGACGCTGATCGCGCCGAGCACGATCAGCAGCGCGAAAGCGAGCAGCCAGGCGTAGTAACCGGCCAGCAGACCGTGGTACTCGCCGGCGCGCAACATCTGCACCAGCCAGTACAGGTTCAGCAGCAGGCAGGCGATCGCCACCTTGAGGAACAGCGCAGGGCGTGTGATCGCATGGCGCAGCCAGTGCGCGAAGAGCACCACGAAGACGACGTTGGTGAGCGCACTCAGTACCTGCGGTACCGCATCCTCGCCGGGCGTCCGGAATTTTTCGCGAAAGGGCCCTTCGAGCGCCGCGCGGAATGCCTCCCATCCCGCATAGCCGGTCATGACCGGCAGGAACCACGACGCCAGCCAGCAGGCCACCGCGCCCCAGCCGAGGATTTGTTCAGCCCCTATGCCTTGCGTCTTCATGCGGGTATACAGCCTAACGCAACGAGGAGAGGCCGATGCAGCTGGTCAGGTTTCGCGTGGATCTGGGCCCACGCTGTTCGCTCGGACCCGGCAAGATTGCGTTGCTCGAGGCCATCGCGGAGCAGGGATCGCTGACGCACGCCGCCGCGAAACTCGGCATGAGTTATCGCTACGCCTGGCTGCTGCTCGAAGACCTGAAACGTTCGTTCGTCGAACCGGTGACGCGCGCCACGGTGGGAGGGCGCCGCGGCGGCGGTGTCGAGCTCACGCGATTCGGTGCCGAATTGGTGAGGCGCTACAACCTCGCGACCCGGCGCATCGACGCGGTGGCACGCAGCGCATTCACGCCGCTGATGGCGAGCGCGGTGAGCCCGGTGCGTAGATCCAGGCCGCGCGCGCGAGCGCGCTCCGTCAAGCCGGCACCGAGGAAGCGCTGAGACCGCGTGCTACGACTGGCGCGGAAAATCCGCGTTGATTTCCCGTGACGATTCGGACAACTGGCAGCGTCCTTGTCCGCCGCCCGACATGCCCCGCGATGGGCTCTCGAGCGTAAAGCGGCAGCGCATGTGCTCGCCGTCGTTGGCTTGCAAGTTGGCGAGCACGCGGCCGTCGTACTCGCGCACGAAATCCCGCCTGTCGTCATCGCTCCAGTAACGCCAGCCGCTGCTGCGCGTGGACCGGCTCCAACCGTCCCATAACGGGTCAAGGCGCTCGACGCGCGTGCTGTCGGTGATCTGGTAGTACTTGCCCTTGAAGACGCGGCCATTGCCGAAGGTGGCAGTGATGTCACCGGAGTCGCCGTCGTCGCTTTGCCATGTGAATGCCACGGGCTTCTGCGTTCCACGCACATTTCCGGCGCCCGTACCACCCGCGCCGGTCGTCTCGCAGGCCCCCAGCGCCAGCGAGGCCAGCGCAATACCAATACCGAGTGCAATTTTGTTCATGCGACAAGGATGGCGGGCCGCCGGTGGGCGCAAAGCCGGGCTGGTACCCACGGCAATGTCAGCACCGGCCGCGCCGCGACGTCGGCGCAATGCACTCAATCCCCCGTCGGCGACAACCTGAACTCGAGAACGGTCTTGTTCTCTTCGAGCCAACGCGCCAGCCGCGCCGCAGCTTTGCGGTCGGTGGTCTGCAGGGTCATCTTGTGCCGCAAGATGCGTTCGGCACCCGTGCCGTCGAGCTGGTAGCTGAAATTCGCGACGCTGAATTCCAGCTTGCCCAGCAGCTCGCGCATGCCTTCCTCGGATAGATTTCCCTCGCGCGTGTACTTCACGTCGAAGTAGTAATAGGCCTGCGTGGGCACGCGCATCTCGATCCAGCGGAATACCGAGAGCACCAGCAGCGCCAGCAGTACCGAGAAGGCCATGGGTAGATAGAGGCCAACGCCCGCGAGCACGCCGATGGCCGCCGTGATCCATATCGAGGCCGCGGTCGTGAGGCCGCGAACGTTCAACCCTTCCTTGACGATGACGCCGGCGCCCAGGAAGCCGATGCCGGTCATGATGCCCTGGGCCATGCGCGTGGGGTCGAGGCGCGACTCGCCGGCGACGCGCACCCAGTGGTCCTCGTACACCGTCACCAGCATGAGCACGGCCGAAGCCAGGCACACCAGCACGTGCGTGCGCAGTCCCGCGGGACGACCGTGAAACGAGCGCTCGTAGCCGATGCATGCACCCGCGAGCAGCGCGGCGATGAGCCGCAGCAGCATCTCGAGGTGGTGGGACGTGAATTCCATGCTCATGGCGGCTTCGGAACGCCGTCGCCGCCGAGGCGACGGTAGTAGGACGAAATGTCGAAGTACACGCGCTGCGCGGTGTTTCCCGGGCCGATGATGGTGATCATGTTGTAAGCCCGGTCGCGTTGTTCGAAGAGCTCCTGCTGCTGGACGATATAACCCGGATAGTTGGCCCGGATCCAGTCGAGCACCAGCCTGCCTCCCTCGGTTTCGCTGCGGGTGCGGACCTCCACGGCGGTGGCCATGGTCTGGCCGTCGCCGAGGCCGTACTTGAAGCTGGTGCCGGCACGTCGCGCCGGCGGGTTCGTCGAGCTCGACTTGCAGCCGGCCAGGATGGCGGCGGCGGCCAGCACCGCGATGAGGCCATTCCTGCAGTTAGAAGGCATGCGGGAAAGATGCGCGCGATATCCCATGTCGTCAATGCGACGTCCGCCGACGGCGGTCGCGGCCATCGGCCTACCGGGGAAGGGGCCGGCGGCGCTGGCTGCGCTTCGCGCACCCGTGCCGCAGGCGTTAGACTCACGCCATTCGAGCTAACTAGCCGAGGTACGTCATGGCCGATCAGGTTGTCACGGCCGGGATGCTGATCCGCCGGCCGCCCGGCGAGGTGTTCGCGGCATTCGCGAACCCGCAGATCATCCGCAAATTCTGGTTGCGCGACACCACCGGACCGCTGGCGCCGCACGCGCGCGTGCAGTGGCATTTCATGGTGCCGGGCGCCACCGCGAACGTGGTGGTGACGGGCTTCGAGGCGCCGCGCCGCATCGCCTTCGACTGGTCCGGCGGCATGCATGTCGAGCTGTCCTTCGAGCCCTTCGGTGACGGTGACACGCACCTCACTGCAGCGATCGGCGGACTCAATGGCAAGGACCTGCTCACGCAGGCGACCAATGTCGTGGAAGGCTTCAGCGTCGTGTTCTGTGATCTGAAAACCCTGCTGGAAACCGGCGGCTCTGCAAACCTGGTGCGCGACAAGGCCGAGCTGATCGCGCACGCCATGGCCGAGCACAAGTAGATTCGCGCGGGCTGCTGGTGGCGATGGCGGTCGACAGGCGTATCCGTCCGATGACTTAAATACCCGGCGGGACAACGCCATACAGCGATCGGCACCGACAGGGACTGGATGGATTTGGTTGGCGCCCGTATATAAGGTTCCTTCCATGCCGCTTCCACAGTTTCACCCCGCCGTGCAGGCGTGGTTCGCCAATACATTTCCCGACGGCGCGACCCGGGCGCAGCTCGATGCCTGGCCGGCCATCGGCAGCGGCCGGCATGCGCTGATCGCGGCGCCCACCGGATCGGGCAAGACGCTGGCGGCGTTTCTGGCCGCCATCGACACGCTGGTGCGCGAAGCTGCCGCAGGCGGCCTGCAGGATGTGACGCGCGTGGTGTACGTGTCGCCGCTGAAAGCGCTGTCCAACGACATCCAGCGCAACCTCGAAGTGCCGCTCGCGGGGATTTCCGCCGAGCTCATCAAGGCCGGAGCGCACGCGCCGGAAATTCGCGCGCAGGTGCGCACCGGTGACACCTCGCAAAGCGAGCGCGCGGCGATGCGCAAGCGGCCGCCGCACATTCTCGTGACCACGCCGGAGTCGCTGTACCTGCTGCTCACCAGTGCCTCGGGTCGCGAGATGCTGGCCACCGTGCGCACGGTGATCGTGGACGAAATTCACGCCGTTGCGCAGACCAAGCGCGGCGCGCACCTGTCGCTGACGCTGGAGCGGCTTGCCGCCAATGCGGCGCAGCCCATGCAGCGGGTCGGCTTGTCGGCGACGCAGAAGCCGATAGAAGAAGTCGCGCGTTTCCTGGTGGGAGTGGTGTCAGTGCCGGGATTGTGGGGATAATTCCCGGCCGCAGAGCGGCGACTTGTTCGCACGGGCTGCGGAGTTATCCCCACGAATCTCCCTGCCTGACACCACTTCTGCCGTGATCGTCAACACCGGCCATATCCGCGAGCGCGACATCAATCTCGTGATGCCGGCGGCGCCGCTGGAAGCCGTGATGTCCGGCGAAGTGTGGGCGACGGTCTACGACCAGCTGGCCAAGCTGATCGAGGAGCATCACACGACGCTGATCTTTGCGAATACCCGGCGCATGGTCGAGCGGGTTTCGCGCCAGCTCGCCGAGCGGCTCGGCGAGACCGCGGTGGCCGCGCATCATGGTTCGCTCAGCAAGGAAACCCGCTTCGATGCCGAGCAGCGTCTCAAGGCCGGCCAGCTCAAGGTCATGGTGGCGACTGCTTCGCTCGAGCTGGGCATCGACATCGGCGACGTCGAGCTGGTCTGCCAGCTCGGCACGCCACGTTCCATCTCGGTATTCCTGCAGCGCGTGGGCCGGGCCAACCACTCGGTCGACGGCGTCCCCAAGGGCCGGATTTTCCCGTCCAGCCGCGATGAGCTGGTGGACTGCGTGGCGCTGCTCGACTCCGTGCGCCGCGGCGAGCTGGATCGGCTGCACATCCCCGAACATCCGCTCGACGTGCTGTCGCAGCAGATCGTCGCGGAAGTGGCCGCACGCGAATACGGCGAGGACGAGCTGTTCGATCTGATGCGCCGCGCCTATCCGTATCGCAATCTCGAGCGCAAGGATTTCGATGCCGTGGTGCGCATGCTGGCGGACGGCATCAGCACCAAGCGCGGACGGCGCGGCACCTATCTGCATCGCGACGCCGTCAACAAGGTGCTGCGGCCGCGCAAGGGCGCGCGCCTCACCGCCATCACCTGTGGCGGCGCGATTCCGGACAATGCCGACTACGCAGGTCATCCTCGAGCCCGCCGGGATTCTTGTTGGCACACTGAACGAGGACTTCGCCATCGAAAGCCTGGCCGGCGATGTCTTCCAGCTCGGCAACACCTCTTATCGGGTGCTGCGCGTGGAGGCGGGTCGCGTGCGCGTCGAAGACGCCAAGGGACAACCGCCCAGCATTCCGTTCTGGCTGGGCGAGGCGCCCGCGCGCACCGACGAGCTCTCGATGTCGGTGTCGCGGCTGCGTGCGGATCTCGAAGCGTTGCTGCCCGAGGTCACCAACGACTCCATCGCGCGCGCCACCGACATGGTGGAGGAGAGATACCACCTGCCGCGCGCGGCCGCGCAGCAGCTGGTGGAGTACCTGGGCGGCGCCAAGGCCGTGCTCGGCAAACTACCCACGCGCGACACACTGGTGTTCGAACGATTCTTCGACGAATCGGGCGGCATGCAGCTCATCATCCACGCGCCTTTCGGCGCACGCGTGAACCGCGCCTTCGGCCTGGCGTTGCGCAAGAAATTCTGCCGCACCTTCAACTTCGAGCTGCAGGCCGCCGCCACCGAGGATGCCATCGTGCTGTCGCTGGGCGAGACGCACAGCTTCGAGCTGGCGAGCGTGGCGCGCTTCCTCAACAGCAAGACCGTGGAAGACACGCTGATCCAGGCCATGCTGGATTCGCCCATGTTCACCGCGCGCTGGCGCTGGAATGCCAGCATTTCGCTGGCGATTCGGCGCGCCTCGGGTGGCAAGCGTACGCCGCCGAACATCCAGCGCATGGCCGCCGAAGACCTGATCGCCGTGGTCTTTCCGGACCAGATCGCCTGCGCCGAAAATCTCAGCGGCCCGCGCGAGATACCCGATCACCCGCTGGTCAAGCAGACACTCCAGGACTGCCTGCACGAAGCCATGGACCTCGATGGCCTCAAGTCGCTGCTGCGCGGGCTCGAAGGCGGCGATATCGTGGTGGTCGCCAAGGACCTGCCGACGCCATCGCCACTGGCGGGGGAAATCCTCAGCGCAAGACCCTACGCCTTCCTCGACGACGCACCGCTCGAAGAGCGCCGTACCAATGCGGTGAGCCAGCGTCGCTGGCTGGATCCGGAAACCGCCGCCGACATGGGCAAGCTCGATCCGGCGGCCATCTCCGCGGTTCGCGCGGAAGCCTGGCCCGAGGCCGACACACCCGACGAGCTGCACGATGCGCTGAATTCGCTCGGCCTGCTGACTGAACCGGAGGGCGTGCGTTCCGGGTGGACTAGCTACCTGGAGCAGCTGATCGCGGCGCGGCGCGCCGCGCGGGCGCGCGCCGGCGACGCCACGTTCTGGATGTGCGCGGAATGCCTGCCCATGATCCAGGCCGCCTATCCGCAAGCGCGATACGAACCCGAGATCAGCGCGCCGGCGGACATCGCCGCGCAACGCAGCTGGACTCGCGAGCAGGCAGTCACCGAGCTGGTGCGTGGCAGGCTGCAGGGACTCGGTCCCGTCACGGCGCGCGATCTTTCGGAGTCGCTGCGCATCGAGCCTTCTTGCGTTGCAGTCGCGCTGGCCGAGCTCGAGAGCGAAGGCTTCGTGCTGCGCGGCCGCTTCAGCGAGGAGGCGAGTGCGCCCGAAGCCCTGCAACAGGGCGACCTCACGCTCGAGTGGTGCGAGCGACGGCTGCTGGCCCGCATCCATCGCTACACCATCAAGACACTGCGCGCGGAAATCGAACCGGTTTCCGGCGCCGATTTCATGCGCTTCCTGCTCGAATGGCAGGGCGTCACGCGCGCGCCGAAGCCGGAGGGCGTCGAAAGCCTGGACGCAATCATCAAGCAGCTCGAGGGTTACGAGATTCCCGCCGCCGCCTGGGAGAGCGACGTGCTCGCGGTGCGGCTCAATGACTACGACCCCCACTGGCTGGACAGCCTGTGCCTCTCGGGCCGCGCACTGTGGGCACGCCTTCAGCCGTCGAAATCCGCCGGCTCCGCGCCCGTGCGCAGCACGCCCATCGCGCTGGTCACGCGCCGCAACTGGTCGTTGTGGCATTCGCTGGCTACCGCGCCAACCGAGTCACAGCTCTCCCACGGCGCGCGTGCCCTGCACGACTACCTGTCGACGCATGGCGCTTCGTTCTTCGACGACATGGTCGGCGGCACCAGTTTGCTGCGCTCCCAGGCGGAGACCGCGCTGGGTGAGCTGGTTTCGGCCGGTATGGTCAATGCCGACAGCTTCAGCGGGTTGCGGGCCTTGCTGATTCCGCAGGACAAGAAGCGGCAGCTGGCAATTCGCCGGCGACGCGTCGCGTTGTTTGGGCTCGAGGATGCCGGCCGCTGGAGTCTGATCCGCAAGGGCCCTCGTTCGAAAGAAGCGGGCGCGGTCGACGCACAGGCCCTCGAGCAGATCGCGGAAATCCTGCTGCGTCGATATGGCGTGGTGTTCCGGCGCGTGCTGGAGCGTGAGGCCGACTGGCTGCCGCCCTGGCATGCGCTGCTGCGCGTGTTCCGCCGGCTCGAGGCCCAGGGACGCATTCGCGGCGGGCGATTCGTCGCCGGCATGAGTGGCGAGCAATACGCGCTGCCCGATGCGGTGTCCGCGATGCGTGCGGTGCGCAAGCAGGAAATGCGCGGGTGACCTGGTCTCGCTGTCGGCCGCCGACCCGCTGAATCTCACCGGCATCATCACGCCGGGCGCTCGCGTGCCGGCGCTGACCAACAATCGCGTGCTGTACCGGGATGGCGTGCCCGTCGCCACGCTGACCGGCGGCCAGTCGGATTTTCTCGTCGAGATGGAAGCGGGCAAGGAGTGGGAGGCGCGCCAGGCGCTGCTCAGAAAGACGATGCAGCCGGGATCGGCGCGCGCGGTGTAGGGGGAGAGTACCTCGGGGAGGCCGGGCGTCCGTGCCGCGGCCATTGAAATCCTCGGGGTACATCTAGATGTGTCGCGAGGTTTCGATTTCTCCCACTTGGCGGAAGAATTATTTTCGGAGCGGCATTTAACAGAAGGCGCAGAGGCAGCGCCGGCCCGCACCGGCGCTGACTGTTGGTCAAATCAGACTTTCACTTCGAGCGTGTTGATCAGCTCTTCAGCCTTGGCCTTTGCGCCGCGTGCCTTGCGCACCGCGCTCGCGGCCTGGCCCGACGCGAATTCACTGCCGGCCTCGGTCCAATCGGTTTTCAAAGTTTCGAAATTGGCCTTGGCGGCATCGAAGCCTGCCTTGTCCATGCCTTTGGGAAACTTGCGGCTCTTCGCCAGCTGATCCACGCGCGCCTGCAGCTTCTCGACCATGGGCGGCACGCTGGCGCTGAGATCGTCCCATTCGGCCTTGGCCGCGGCCATGGTGGCCTCCGCGTCGGCCTTGGCGGTGGCGACCTGCTCCTTGAGGGCGGTGACTTCCGAGGCAACCGATGGCGCGCCCATGACCACCTGCCGGTAGTCCTGCTTCGCGAGGTTTTCCTTCAGACGGTTCACCGAGGCCTCTACCGTCTGCAGCTGTTCGGCGGCGTATTGCTGCGCATCGGTGCGAACTTCGTTGAGTGACGCTTCGACTTTCGCGACGGCCTGTTCGGCCGGTTCTTTTTGGTTCGCGCAGGCGGCCAGCATCGTGGCGGCGACCAGTGCGATGAGTCGGGATGTACGCATCGGCATCTCCTCGCGTGAGTGTGGAAGGCAGGAGCGCGCGGAGTATGGACCCTGGCGGCGGGCGCAACGATCAGAATCCTCTGACGCGGGCACGCGGCGTCGCGGCGGGTGGCTGCTGCTGCCGCGGGAAATCAGTGCCAGTGGTTTAGAAGCTCGGGAAGTCGTCTTCGTTCTGGTTGCGCTGCAGGCGGAAATACACGCGTTTGCCGCCGCCTTGCGCCGAGGAGATGTACACCACGGCGTAGCGTTCCATGCCGATTTCCATGAGCTCGTGTGGATCGTAGGTCCAGCCCGGGTAGTGCTGGCGCAGCCATCGCGTGATCTGGCGCTCCACCATGAGCTCGCTGGTGACGACCAGGCGAACCGCGCTGTCGGGTGAGTTGCCGGGCGCCTGCGGATTCGGCAGATTGACCTGGCCGAAAGCCAGTGACGCAGCGCCTAACAAGGTGACCGCTGCGAGACTGACCCTGATTCTGACGTTAGTTTTCATAGGACCCCCGTGCCATCCAATAAATCACAGCGACGGAAGGGGCGTCAATCGAAGGCAGACGGGGGCGGCAAATTGCCACCGAAATCAGTTACTTGATGCCGACGTGCTGGCCGGCGCTCTGGAACAGCGCGGCCGTTTCCGGTGCGAACCGGAAGGCCGCCAGGAAGTCGGCCATGGCGTAGTTAGGAACGCGTTCCCGGATTTTCTTTTTGTATTCATTCGCCTCGTCGACGCGCCCCGCGAGACTGAGCGACAGGGCCGCGATCGCCATGATGTGCTGATGGGCATTGGGCCGGGCGGCGGCCTTCTTGGCCCATTCGGACGCATCGTCGTATTGACCGAGGCGCGCCAGGCTCAGGGCCCGGGCGCCCAGCATGGCAAACAGCATCGGATCGAACGGCGAGAGATTGCGCGAGTGGTCGGAGGATGAGATCGCGGCGTGAGGGTCGCCGGTCTGCGAATGGACGAAGGCCAGGGTGTAGTGCCCGGTCGCGAAGTTGGGCGACAGATCCACGGCGCGTTCCAGCTCGGTGATCGACTGGTCCTGGTCGCCACGCAGCCACAGGGCGCGCCCCATGGCCCAGTGCGCCGCCGGATCGCTGTCGTCGACCATGAGACTCTTGCCGGCGGCTGCGTAAGCGCGATCGATTTCCGGCCCGGCCTTCTTCCAGCCGAGGAAGGCGTTCTGGAAGTGCGCAAAGGAGAGACCGGCATAGGCGCGCGCGAAGGTCGGATCCAGTTCCACGGCCTGCGCGAAGAATTGCCGCGCGCGCTCGTTGTCGGTCTTGCTGAAGCGATACATGTGCCACAGGCCGCGGTGATGCGCTTCCCAGGCGTCGAGCGAGCTGGGCGGTTTCAGGATGGCGCGGTTGCGCTCCACCATTTCGATCTCGTGCGCGATCGAGGCCACGATGCGATTGCCGATTTCATCGAGCACGTCGAGCGTGTCATTGATGGTGTCGTCGAAGATGTCGGCCCAGATGACCCGCGCGGTGCGTGTCTCGATGAGGTCGGCATTCACCGTCAGCTTGCGGCCGCTGCGCCGCGTGGCGCCGCTGACGACATAGTCGACATTGAGCATGCGGCCGGCTTCCTCCGGCCCGATGCCGCGATCGCGCAGCGTGAACGTGGTGCCCTGCGCGATCACGAACAGGCTGCGCAGCTTGGCCAACCGCACGATCACGTCGTGCGCCAGCGCGTCAGCGACGCCACCGCGACGATCCGCGTCCGAGGACCGATCCACGAACGGCATCACCGCGATCGAAGCGCGGCGGCCGCCCGCGGGATTGTCAGGCGCGAAGCGACGGATTTCGGTCAGGCTGGCGCTGACCAGCTCGATTGTCGGGCCCGGTTGCGTGTGCGCGGCCGCGGCCTCACGGGCTGCGCGCCAGATGTCGCGCAGCGGCGCGCAATCGAGACCGTCGGCGTCGAACATCTTGCTGGCGCTCGCCAGGTGCGCCTCGCCCTCGGCAATGCGGCCCTGTCGCGCCAGCGAGGTGAGCAACAGCCCGTGCGCGTTGCGGTCGAAGGGCGCGAGTCTCAGCCACTCATCTATATGGGGTGCGGCCTCGTCGTGCGGCAGCGCGCGCGCCAGATTTTCGAGCAGCACGGTCTGGATGCCGCGGAAGCGGCGCCGCTCGGCGGTGATCCAGGCATCGAACATCGGACTGCGCGCGATCTCGAGCCCTTCGAGCAGCTCGCCACCGAACAACTTCGCCAGTTCGCGCTGCCGCTCGACGCCTAACTTCTGGATGCCGTGTTCCGGCGCGCGCGTCACCTCGAGCGTGTCGACCACGCAGTCCGTGAGATCGAGCCGGATGCTGCTGCCGTCCGCGACGACCCGCTTGCGGCCCTTTTCGTCGACCAGTCCGCGGATCTTCGACAGGCACCAGCGCAACTCACCGCGCGGGTCGTTGGGTACGTCCCAGAGCAGCTCGCATACCTGCGAGCGCGCCACCGGACGGCTGGCCAGGACCAGGTAGCCGAGCAGCGCGCGCACCTTGCGAGAGGCGGGCAGCTGCAATAGGTCGCCGCCGCGCGACAGTTGCAGGCTGCCGAGCAGCCTGAAGCGCAACGATTCCACGGGCTTTCCCACGCTGGCTACCACGCCACGTCCATAACGTTGCAGCGTGAAAGGAGTTGGAGGAGGAGCGAGGTCATGTTGAGTTTGTCCCGCAATGTTCCGCGCGTCGATCACCGGGAAGCCGTGGTACGCCAGCGGACTTCCTGGGCGAGCGGAGATTATGCCGTCGCCGGAAATGCGCTGCAGATCGTTAGCGAAGAGCTGTGCGAAACCGTGAATTTGTGCCAGGACGAGCGCGTGCTCGACGTGGCCGCGGGCAACTTCCATGCGTCACTGGCCGCGGCCCGCCGCTGGTGCGAGGTGACGGCGACCGATTACGCCTCGGATCTGTCCAGCCGCAGCCGGCAGCGGGCCGAAGCGGCCGCCATCGGTGTCAGGTTCGTGGATGCGGACGCCGACGCATTGCCCTTCGCCGATCAGAGCTTCAGTGCCGTGGTTTCGGCCTTCGGCGCCATGTTTGCCGCCGACCAGGAGCGCGCCGCCTCGGAAATGATCCGGGTCTGCCGTCGCGGCCGGCGCCTCGGACTGGCCAACTGGACTCCCGGCGGCTTCATCGGCCAGCTGTTTGCAACGGTGGCCAGACATGCGCCGCAGGCGACCTCGGGCTCCTCGCCGTTCGCGTGGGGCACGCAAGAGCGGCTGGAGGAGTTGTTTGGAGCCTACGGCAGCGTCAATGCCAGCACCAAGCATGTGGCCCTGCGCGCGCGCACGCCCATGGACTGGGTGGACAAATTGCGCGCGGATTACGCGCCCGTGCTCAAGGTGTTCGGGTCGCTCGACGGCTCGCAACAGAAGTCGCTGCGCGGTGAGCTGCTGGAGCTGGTCACGCGCTTCAACCGCGCCAGGGATTCGACCATGGTGGTCGATGCGGAATATCTGGAAGTGGTGGTGACGCGACGTTAGTCGCCGATGTCCTCGTTCCAGATTTCCGGGTGGGCGGCAATGAACTCGCCGAGCATCTTTTCGCATTCGCCCGATTCGAGGTCGATGACGTTGACGCCGCGCGTGCGCAGCCAGTCGATGCCGCCGCGAAACGTGCGCGATTCACCGACCACGACGGTGCCGATGCGGAACTGGACCACGAGCCCGCTGCAGTACCAGCAGGGCGCCAGCGTCGTGACCATGATGGTGTCGCGATAGCCGCGTTGTCTTCCCGCCTTGCGAAACGCGTCGGTCTCGCCATGCACCGACGGGTCGCCTTCCTGCACGCGCCGGTTGTGGCCGCAACCTAACAACTCGCCGCCGTTGCGGAACAGCGCGGCGCCGATCGGGATGCCGCCCTCGGCAAGTCCGAGGCGCGCCTCGGCAATGGCCACCTCGAGCATCTTGCGGTAGTCGGGCGTCGCCATCAGGCGTCGTCCGTGGGATCGAGCATCTGCTCGAGCCGCTCGGGATGCTTGTTGAGCTCCGGCACGTCGCGCGTACGCCGGCGGGAGCGAATGATGGCGGCGGCGACGAGTGCAGCCACCAGCGCCCCGGCGACGATTGGCAGGATGACGCTCACTGCTGCGGCCTCCAGGTAAAGGTCAAGTTACGGTTGGGCAGCGACGCGATTCGAGTGACATTGCCCGATCGCATCCCTCGCCGGATGATAGCGCCATGCACGTGCCTCCGTTCAAGCTCGACGCCTGGCTCGCAGCGCATGAGTTCGCCACGCCGCCGATCCGCTACAACCTCGCCTCGAGCACCGGGCCGTCGTGGACCCTGGGCGAGTTGATGGCTCTGCGGCGGCAATGCGCCGTCGCTCGACGAAGTGAAACTGTCCTACGCGCCGCCCGAGGGCGCCAAACTACTGCGCGAGCGCATCGCGGCCGTGCACGGCGTCGATCCCGATCACGTGCTGGTCATGACCGGGGCGTCGGAGGCCCTGATTGCGCTGAGCGCGCACTTCGCCGCGCCGGGCGCTTCGATCGTATTGCCGCGACCTGTCTACCCGGCTTTGCCGGTGCTGGCGCGAGCCTGGGGCATGCAGGTGCGCGAGTACGAATTGCGGCCGCAATACGGATTCCCGCAGACCGCCGAGGGTGTGCTGGCCGCGGTCGACGCGTCGACACGCGTGGTGTTCGTGAACAGCCCCCACAATCCCACCGGCTCCGTCATGCCGGCCAACGAGCAGCGCAAGCTGGCGGAATTGCTGGCCGCGCGCGGCATCCCATTGATCGTCGATGAGGTCTATCACCCCCTGTATCACGGCGTGCCGGTGGCCAGCGCCGCGAAGTTGCCCAATACCATCGTGCTCGGCGACTTCGCCAAGGCACTGTCCATCCCCGGCCTGCGCATCGGCTGGCTCATCGATGCGGATGCGCAGCGTCGCAGCGCATTGCTGGACCTGCGCAGTTATTTCACGATTTCGGGATCGCCGCTCACCGAGGCGGTCGGCGCACATGTGCTCGCGCATTCGGGCGAAGTGCTGCGGCGGCTGCAGTCGGTGTCGCGCGCCAACCTGGAACTGCTGACGAAGTTCATGCACGCGCACCGTGAGACCATCGGCTGGACGCCGCCGGCTGGCGGCACCACCTGCTTTCCCTGGTTGCGCGATGGGCGCGACGCGCGACCGTTGTGCGAGCTGCTGGCGAAGGACGGCGTGCTCGTGGCGCCCGGCGATTGCTTCGAGATGCCGGCGCATTTCAGAATCGGTGTCGGTGCGCTGACTTCGGGTTATCAGGACGCACTCGAGATTTTTCATGCGGTGCTGGCGGGGTTTTGAGATGAAACACAAGGTATTTGCGCTGGCGTGCGTGCTGGCCGCGATGTCCTGCGCCGCGCTCGCGCAATCGCTCGAGCTCGCGGCGCGCTTCGAGAAGAAGGTGATCGAGTACGAAGCCGAGGATCGCGTGAACGCACCCTCGAAGGGCGCGATCCTGTTTGCCGGCGATTCGCAGTTCTATCGCTGGAAGACCATTCGCGAAGACCTGCCGGGATACACGCTGATCAATCGCGGCATCGACTCGTTCCAGTTTCGCGATCTGAATCGCTACGCGGAACGCATCGTCATTCCCTACGCGCCGCGCCTCATCGTGCTGCACGTGGGCGGCAATGACGTCCACAACGGGCGCACGCCCGCGCAGGTGCTCGAGGACTTCAAGAGCTTCGTCGCACTGGTGCGCGCCAGGCTGCCCGCCGTGCCCATCGTCTACTCCAGCATCACGCCCGGCCCCGGGCGCTGGGACGAGGCGCCGCAGCGCAAGGAGACCAACCGGCTGATCCGCGAATACGTCGCGACGCGGCCGGATCTGAGGTTCGTCGATCTCTGGGATGCCATGCTGACGGCCGACGGCCAGCCGCGCGAGGACCTGTGGGTGGAGGATCGCGTGCATCCCAATCACGCCGGATACCTGGTCCGGGTGCAGCTCACGCGCCCCTTGCTGGGCCCAATCGATCAAAAACCGCGCTGAATTGTCAATTTCGGCAAATCCCGACCGGTGGCCGCGAATTTGCTGTATCTTCGCGCCCGGCTTGTGATTCCTGTCTTGTCCGTCCCTGGGCTTGCGCGTCTTCCTGACGCAGCTTTTGGCCAGAGTCTGCCACCTCAAAGTAACCGCAAACCAGCCTCGCAGGGCTCGCCTGCCAATCTACTTTCGTGAGAACTCTCTTGACCAAACTCTATGTTGGAAATCTTCCCTTCAGCGCCACCGACGAGTCGGTGCGTGCCCTGTTCGCTGCCCACGGTACGGTCGAAAAGATCGCACTGGTGAACGACCGTGACACGGGCCAGCCGCGTGGCTTCGGCTTCGTGGAAATGTCGAGCGCCGATGCGCAGCGCGCCATGCAGGCCCTGAATGGCAAAGACTTCGGCGGTCGTCCGCTGAAGGTCAATGAAGCCCAGGACAAGCCGCGCGGCGGTGGTGGCGGTGGTGGTGGTGGCGGCGGCTACGGCCGTCGTTGATTCTGGATTGATCTGTCGCGGGCGAGCGAGAGCTCGCCCGCGTCTTTATTACGGACGGCAGCCATGAAATTTTCGACCGTGGGCCCGGAAGGCGCCCGCAACCTCCTTCGTGAGAAACAGCGTCGCAATCGCATGGCGGCCAAAGAGCTGCGCGTGCAGTTCCCGCAGCTGGCGTCGATTCGTCTCGACTTCGCGTTCAGCGATGAGACCTCGCAGCCGCCGGCGCCGCAGGCGATCGTGCTGCATCCGCCCGCACGCGCCTACTTTGTTTATCCGTGCCCCTACGCCAGCTGTAATGGTGAATTCGACCTGGCCGCGCCGGTCGGGGAAGTTGCCGAGCAGGGACGTAGCGGCGCTACCGGCCATACCCGCTGCAAGGGTGAGCGTGTCCGTGGCCGCCAGGGCAAGACGCCCTGCGATCTGCACATCGAATATTCGATAGCCGTCGGCAAATAGTCCGACTGCGAATATCGCAAAGAAAAAGGCCGCGGTTTCCGCGGCCTTTTTTTTCGTCCGGCTTCCGAGCCCGATCAGTCTTCCCTCATCAGTCCTCGATGAGGAAGCTGCGCAGCTGCTCGCTGCGACTCGGATGACGCAGCTTGCGCAGCGCCTTCGCCTCGATCTGACGGATGCGCTCGCGCGTCACGTCGAACTGCTTGCCGACTTCTTCCAGCGTGTGGTCGGTGTTCATGTCGATGCCGAACCGCATGCGAAGCACCTTGGCTTCACGCGGGGTCAGTTGCGCAAGTACCGAGTGGGTGGTCTCGCGCAGCGACTCCATCGTCGCCTGGTCGATCGGAGACGCGACCGACGTGTCCTCGATGAAGTCGCCGAGGTGTGAGTCCTCGTCGTCGCCGATCGGAGTTTCCATCGAGATGGGCTCCTTGGCGATCTTGAGCACCTTGCGCACCTTGTCCTCGGGCATTTCCATGCGCACGGCGAGTTCTTCCGGCGTCGGCTCGCGCCCCATCTCCTGCAGCATCTGCCGCGAGATGCGGTTCAGCTTGTTGATGGTTTCGATCATGTGCACCGGAATGCGGATGGTGCGTGCCTGGTCGGCGATCGAACGAGTGATGGCCTGGCGTATCCACCACGTGGCATACGTCGAGAACTTGTAGCCGCGGCGGTATTCGAACTTGTCCACCGCCTTCATGAGGCCGATGTTGCCTTCCTGGATGAGATCCAGGAACTGCAGGCCGCGATTCGTGTACTTCTTCGCGATCGAAATCACCAGGCGCAGGTTGGCCTCGACCATTTCCTTCTTCGCGCGGCGCGCCTTGGCTTCGCCGATCGACACTTCACGGTTGATCTCTTTGATGTCCGTGATGGTCAGGTGATAGGTCTTCTCGAGCGTGGCCAGCTTGTCCTGGCGGCGCGAGATTTCCTCCTGCAGGCGGCCCATGGCGTTCGACCACTTCTTGCCACCCTTGATCTGCTTCTGCAGCCAGCGGTGCGAGGTCTCGTTCTTCGGGAACGAGAGGATGAATTCCTTGCGCGGCATGCCGGCATCGCGCACGGCAATGATCATGATTTCCTTCTCGAGCTGGCGGATCTCGTTGACCCCGTGGCGCAGGTTGCCGATCAGCGCTTCGAACATGCGCGGCGCCAGCTTGAGCTCCATGAACTCGTCGGAGAGCTTCTTGCGGATCTTGAGCGTCTTCGGATCCTTGGCGCCGAGTTTCTCGATGGACGCCAGGGTCGCCGTGTAGTGCTTGTGCACGGCCGCGAAACGGCGCGCGGCTTCTTCCGGATCGGGGCCGGTGTCGACCGCTTCCTCTTCGCTCTCGCCATTTTCGCCGTCGCCTTCCTCCTCACCCTCGGTTTTTTCCTCGGGAACCGGCGCCGCCAGTTCCATCTTGGTGGGGTTCTGCGGCTGCGCGATGACGTCCGGCGCATTCGGATCGATGAAGCCGACGATGAGGTCGACCAGGCGGGCCCCGCCGGTCTTCACCGGTTCGTAAGCCTTCAGTAGATAGTCGGCGGTCGACGGGTACATCGACAGCGCCAGTCGCACGGCGTCGAGGCCTTCCTCGATGCGCTTGGCAATGCGGATTTCGCCTTCGCGCGTCAGCAGCTCCACCGTGCCCATCTCGCGCATGTACATGCGTACCGGGTCGGTGGTGCGGCCGAGCTCGGCGTCGAGCGCGGCCAGCGCGGCGGCGGCTTCCTCGATGGCTTCTTCGTCGGTCGGCGCGGACGGCTCGGGCGCGAGAATGCTTTCGTTGTCCGGTGCCTTTTCGTACACCGGGATGCCCATGTCGTTAATCGTGTTGACGATCTCTTCGATCTGTTCGGGATCGACGATCTCCGACGGCAGGTGATCGTTCACCTGCGAGTAGGTGAGATAACCCTGTTCCTTGCCGCGCGCGATCAACAGCTTGAGCTGCGACTGGCGTTCCTCGGGCAACACATTGCGGCGCGCCGGCATATTGATCAGCTCGGCGTTGCCCTTCTTGCCCTTCTTGCCATCCGCAGGGGCTGCCGCGGCAGCGGCAGCAGCGCGTGCGGCCGCCAGCTTCTGCGCAGCCTTGAGCTCCACCACCTTGCCTTTGGGCTCGGGCGCGGGAGCGGCAACCTTTTCAGGGGCCTTCGCTTTTCCCAGCGGCTTCTTCACCTCGACATGTTTGGAAGCGGCCTTTGCCGTGTGCGCAGCCTTTTCCTTATTGGCATGAGTAGCGGCGGCAGCAGCGGGCTTGCCCGCCTTCTTCGGGACCTTTTTGGAGGCAGGAGCAGTGGGACGCTTGTGCTTTTGAGTCATGATTTCCGTACGCCTTGAGGCGTGTTGCGGTACGACACCGTGGGGATGCCGACGGCGTGATCAAGTTGGCTTGCGGGAAAGGGGGCGCATTCTACGCAAATGCCCCCGCCTTGACAAAACGAAAATCGCCAGCCGCTCAACGACTTCCGCTCGTGTTTGACCTCAGAAACAACGCAAAATTCGGGCCAAAAGGGTCATGTGGAGAGCTAGCGGCCGGACTGGCCGGTTCCGGAGGACTGCGAAGTCCCCTTGCTTCTGGCCATGGCCACCGTCAGCTCGCGCAGTTCCGCACGTTCGTCCTCGGTGAGCTCGCCCTTGTCGAGGAGCTCCTGGTGGCGACGCAGCGTGGGCTCCATTCCCAGCGCCGCGATGGCGGCGGCCAACTCGAGTGCCGCGCCGGACTCCTCGATTCCAGGCAGCTCCTCCTGCGCCAGCGCCGTCATGCGGGACGATTCCGGCCGTTCCCGCCAGCGCATCAGCAGCACCCCGGTATTCGCGGCCGGATCCTGCTGCAGCTGGTCGATGAGCTCGAACAGAAAGCGCGAACCTGGGTCATCGGTCATCTCCAGTTGCGTGAGCTGCGCTCCCGAAACTCCGGTGGCGATGCCCGGGAAATGCACCAGCAGCTTCACCGCCTTGGTCACCAGACCCTTGCCACCGCCGCCATCGCGCGCGCGCTGCGGCCGGTTGGCGGCGCGCGCAGCCGCCGATTCGGACGCTCCCGAGGTCGAATGGCTGCCGGCCGAATCCGTGGTCTCATTGAACCATAATTGGTTCAATCTGGCCGATGGCAGCTTGATCGACTCCGAAAGGCGGTCAATGAGCAGGTCACGGTAAACGCCCGGGGCCACCTTCGACACCAGCGGACGGGCAAGTTCCGCGAACTGCGCGCGACCGTCGGCGTGGCTGAGGTCGACCTGCTCGCCCAGTGCCGTGGCGAGGTATTCGGACAGCGGCAAGGCGCCATCCAGCCGCTTCTCGAAAGCCTCGCGGCCTTCTTCGCCGACCAGCGAATCGGGGTCATGACCCTCGGGCAGGAACAGGAAACGGATCTGCCTTCCGTCGCGCGCCTCGGGCAGTGCATTGCCCAGCGCACGCCAGGCGGCGGCGCGTCCGGCCTTGTCGCCGTCGAAGCAGAACACCACCTCGTTCACGAGCTTGAAGATGCGGCGCAGGTGTTCGGGCGTGGTTGCCGTACCCAGCGTCGCGACCGCGTAGTTCACGCCGGCCTGGTGCAGCCGGGCGACGTCCATGTAGCCCTCGACCACCATCAGGCGTTTCAGAGCCGTGCGGCTCTGGCGAACTTCGTAGAGCCCGTAGAGCTCACGGCCCTTGTGAAAGAGCAGCGTCTCCGGGGAGTTCAGGTACTTGGGTTCGCCCTGGTCGATGATGCGGCCGCCGAACGCCAGGACCCGGCCGCGTGAATCGCGGATGGGAAACATGAGCCGATCGCGAAAGCGGTCGTAATGTCGGTCCAGCGTGCGCGAGTCGGTGCGCTCGCGCTCGATGACGAGGCCGCACTCCAGCAGCACCTTGCGGTCGGACTCCGTGGGCCCGAATCGCTTGATCACCTCGTTCCAGGAATTCGGCGCGAAGCCGATCATGAAGCGCTCGATAGTCTCGCGCGTCAGGCCGCGTTTCCTCGGCGTATTCCCGGGCGCGCGCATCGCCCGGCAACACGCTCGCAAAGTACTTCGCGACCTTGAGATTGAGGTCGTACAGGGGCTGCGTGCTGCCGGAGTTGTCAGGCGTGCTCGAGGCCTCGCGGGGCACGTCCAATCCCAGGCGTCCCGCCAGCTCCTCGATGGCTTCCGGGAAGGAAAGCTTGTCGTACTCCATGAGAAAGCCCAGCGCCGTGCCATGCGCTCCGCAGCCGAAGCAGTGATAGAACTGCTTCTGCGGACTCACCCAGAACGACGGGGTTTTCTCGTTGTGGAACGGGCAGCAGGCGCGGTACTCGCGTCCTGCTTTTTTGAGCTCTACGCGCGAACCGATGAGCTCGACGATGTCCGCGCGCGCGGTCAGCTCGTCGATGAAACTCTGGGGAATTCGGCCGGCCATTTGCCGGATATTAACGCCGCGCCTCAGCGCAAAATGGCCAATGCAACCGTGAGGCAGAGCAGCAGCGCGACGATCGATCCGCCGATGACCAGAGGCAGGCGCTTGCGGGGGAAATGGCCGAGCTGCCGGCGTTCGGATTCGATCTTGCGACTGATCGAGATGCAGATCAGCGCGATGAGGATCAGCGCGCCGGCGGTGGCAATGCCACGTCCGCCCAACTAACCGCCCAGTTTGGACTTGATGCGGGCGCCGACGGCGCCCATGTCGGCCTTGCCGGCGGCCTTGGATTTCACGATGCCCATCACCTTGCCCATGTCCTTGATGGACGCGGCGCCGGTGCTGGCGATGGCTTCGGCAATCAGCGCGTCGAGCTCGGCATCGGAAAGTTGCGCGGGCAGGTAAGGCTGCAGCACGGCGATCTCGGCGTTCTCTTTCGCGACCAGGTCCGCGCGCGCACCTTTCTCGAAGGCCACCACGGATTCCTTGCGCTGCTTGATCATCTTCTCGAGCACGGAAGTGACCTGCGCATCGTCGAGCGTGATGCGCTCGTCGACTTCGCGTTGCTTGATCGCGGCCTGCAAAAGACGAATGACCGCGAGACGATCCTTTTCACCGGATCGCATCGCGGTCTTCATGTCTTCGGTGATGCGCTCTTTGAGCGTCATCGGAGAGGCTCAGCTCGGGCGCGGACGGGCCGAGAATTCGCGCGGGCTGTTGCGCTTGAGGTGGCGCTTCACGGCGGCAGCCTTCTTGCGCTTACGTTCCTGGGTCGGCTTCTCATAGAATTCGCGACGCCGGAGCTCCGTTAACACGCCCGCTTTTTCGCACGCGCGCTTAAAACGGCGCAGGGCGGCATCGAAATATTCGTTTTCACGTACTCGAACGCTCGGCATCGAAACCTCAACCCTTTGATCTGTCTGGAGTTTTGCCACAACCTGCCGGGGGCAGGGGTGGCGATTCTATAGACGGCCCCTCTGGAAATCAAAGACAAAAGCAAAGCCCGGGCCGGCGTAGCCGGCCACTCTTATACATGCGCATCCTGGCCCTCGAATCCTCCTGCGATGAGTCCGCGGTCGCCGTTTACGACGACGCGGCGGGCCTGCTCGCGCACGACATCCACAGCCAGATCGATCTGCATCGTGTGTATGGGGGCGTGGTGCCGGAGCTGGCCTCGCGCGATCACGTGCGGCGCCTGCTGCCGCTGGTGCGCACCGCGCTCGCGGATGCCGGCACGAAGCCCGATCAGATCGACGGGGTGGCCTATACCGCGGGCCCGGGACTGATCGGCGCGTTACTGACGGGCGCGGCCCTGGGCCGCTCGCTGGCCTACGCGTGGAAAGTACCCGCCGTCGGTGTGCATCACCTCGAGGGGCATCTGCTCGCTCCGCTGCTGGAGCCCTCGGCACCGCCGTTTCCGCACCTGGCGCTGCTGGTTTCCGGCGGCCATACCATGCTCATCGACGTGGCGGCTCCAGGGCGCTATGCGGTGCTCGGCGAGACGCGCGACGACGCGGCCGGCGAGGCCTTCGACAAGTCCGCCAAGTTGTTAGGACTCCCCTATCCCGGGGGGCCGGAGCTGGCGCGGCTGGCCACGCAGGGTGCCGTTGCACGCTTCGAATTCCCGCGGCCCATGCTGGATCGCGCCGGGCTCGAATTCAGCTTCTCCGGCCTCAAGACCGCGGTGGCGCTCGAGGTGCGCCGGCAGGCGCAGGGCGGCGCGCTCGACGAGCGCACGCGCGCCGACATCGCGGCGGGCGTGCAGGAGGCCATCGTCGCGACGCTCGTGGCCAAGACACTGCGCGCGCTGGAGCAGACCGGGTACGGCGCGCTGGTGGTGGCGGGCGGCGTGGGCGCCAACCGCGCGCTGCGCGACCGGCTGGATGTGGCCGCGGCACGCACCGGCGTACGCGTGTTCTATCCGCGCATCGAGTTTTGCACCGACAATGCTGCCATGATCGCCGTGGCGGGCATGGCGCGGCTCAAGGCCGGTGAGCACGAGCCAATGGCGATCCGCGCACGCGCGACTTGGTCATTGATAGAACTGGGGTCTTTGACTGACCTGAGTAGTTAGGAAACGTAGTGGGCAGCATTCCGAAGACAGTGACGATCCCGGGCTCGGGCGAGGGCGACCGGATATTCCTGCACGGCCTCGAGGTCGAGTGCATCATCGGCTTCATCGAGTGGGAGCGGCGCATCAAGCAGACCATCGTGCTCGACGTGGAGATGCCGGTCGACTGCGCGCGCGCCGCCGCCAGCGACGACGTCGCCGACACGCTCGACTACAAGAAGGTCGCGAAGCGTCTCATCGCGTTCGTCAGCGAATCCGAATTCAAGCTGGTCGAGACGCTGGCGCATCGCGCGGCGATGCTGATCCTGGGGGAGTTCGCGGTCGAATGGGTGCGGCTTTCGGTCAACAAGCCGGGCGCGATCCGCCACAGCAAGGACGTCGGCGTGGCGGTGGTGCGCACGCGTGCGGATCTCCCGAAGTGACCGGTAAATGAAGCCGGCGAAGCCCGGCCACGTACACGTGTTCGTGGCGGCCGGCAGCAACGTCGAACCGGAGCGCAACCTGGCCCAGGCCTGCGCGCAGATCGCGCACACCTGGCCCGACGCGTATTTCTCGCGCGCCTATCGAAATGTCGCGGTGGGATTCGATGGTCCCGATTTCATCAACCTCGTGGTGGGATTCTCGGCAGCGCAACCGCTGGAGTCCGTGATCGAACGGCTGCGCGGCATCGAGACCCACTGCGGCCGTCCGCGCTACGCGCCCAAGTGGGCGTCGCGCACCATGGATCTGGACGTGCTGCTGTATGGCGATCTGGTGGCGAAGACCAGCGACTACACGCTGCCGCGGCCCGACCTGCTGAAGCGTCCCTACATGCTGGGGCCGCTCGCCGAGATAGCACCCGATGTGGTGCATCCGCTCGCCGGCCGGACCATCGGCGAGTTGTGGGCGGCATTCGATCGCGACGGTCATGCGATGGCGCCGGTCGAGATCGAGCTGCCCTAGCCGTTCGTCAGTGGTGTCAGGCAGGGATTGTCGACGACGGGCGGCGCCGAAATCTGACGAGTAGCTAGCCGCGACGATCCCTGCCTGACACCGCTGACGTGTCGCGTCGCCGTCACGTTGCGTAATCCCGACCTTTCCCACCCGGTGCCACGCAAGCGCTTACATCGAGAATCCGCGCCGCGCGTCCCGGATGCGGACCAGACGCACATCCGGTCTATCTACCCTTTCCTGCGGTTCGTCAAATTGCGCTTCTGTCATGCGCGAGTTTTTTTGCATTCTCGCCGCGTTCAGCGAGGGAGTTCCGCCGCGCCACTGTCGTGCGGAACACACAGTAGGTTCTCGGACACGCGGAGGAGCGTACGCAATGAAATCATCCAGCAGGGCAAGTCCCTTCACATCGGGGGCGCTGTTCACCATCGTGGGCGGCGCGGTGCTCATCAATCCAGCTTTCGCGCAGCAGCCGCAGGAACAGGAAAACCAGCAGGCTGGCGAGGAAATCCCGACCATCGTGGTCACGGGTATGCGCGGCAGCCTCAATGCGTCGATGGTGAACAAGCGCGATGCCATCGGCGTCGTCGACTCGATCAACGCCGAGGACATCGGCAAGTTCCCGGACACGAATCTGTCCGAGTCGCTGCAGCGAATCACCGGTGTCTCGATCGATCGCCGCAACGGCGAGGGAGCCACGGTCACCGCGCGCGGTTTCGGTCCCGAATTCAACATGGTGACGCTCAATGGCCGGCAGATGCCGGCGGCTGACGCGTTCGCCAACGGCGCCGCCACGGGCGGCGGTCAGTTCGGCAACACACGCTCGTTCAATTTCGCCAACCTCGCGGCCGAGTCGATCTCCGCCGTCGAGGTCTACAAGACCGGCCGTGCCGACATCGCCACCGGCGGCATCGGCGCGTCGATCAACGTGCGTACCGCGCGCCCGCTCGACACCGACGGGATGGTGCTGAACATCGGCGCCAAGGCGCTCAACGATTCCACCAACCGCGTTGGCGACGACTTCACGCCCGAAGTCTCGGGCATCTTCTGCTATGCCACCGAGAACCGGACTTTCGGCGTGGGCCTGAGCGCCAGCTACCAGAAACGCGACAGCGGGTCTTCGGGCTCGACGGTCAATGACTGGCACATCCACCCGTGGAACACCGATCTCGCCGCCAATCGCAGCATCACGCCGCTGTTCGTGGACACCAACGACACGCCGTACTTCGCGGGCGACGACGAGGTCGCCGCGACCATCGAAAACGCGCCGGCGCAGGGACAGCTGTACGGCATTCCCAATGACATCCGCTACGTGTTCTCGGACATCGAGCGCGAGCGCGTCAACGGCCAGCTCACGGTGCAGTTCGCGCCGGTCGAGGGCCTCACGCTCACGGCCGACTACACTTTTGCGCAGAGCGAGATCGTCGAGGATCGCGGCGAGCAGACCATCTGGCTGCAGCGCAACGGTTTCGATCACATCGTGTTCGACACCAACGAGGCGGTGGCCACGCCGGTGTTGATGCATGAGTTCACCGGCGCCGCGAAGGACTTCGGTTACGAGCAGCAGCACCGCGAGCAGAAGAACGACTTGCGTTCGGTCGGGCTTCAACCTGGACTGGGCGGCCAGCGACCGGCTGACGCTCGGCTTCGACTTCCACAACTCCAAGGCGCGCAGCCTGCCGAACGATCCGGTCACCGGCGGCGGCGAGACCGCCTTCAGCCTGGCGGGCAAGGTGCCGGGCACTTGCCTCGAGGAGTACGGACCGAATCCCGACGATCCGGAGGCCAGTATTCCCTGCCGCAATGCCTCGAACTTCTGGACTCAGACCTTCCAGTTCAACAACGGCCTGCCGGTCGCGTCGCGCACGCTGTTTCCGGACCAGTTCGCCGCATATGCCGGAACAGGCGGCGAGGACAACTACGCGTTCTCGGCCGGCCAGCCTCGGCTCGCAGGTGCTGCGCATCGCGTACAACGACCAGACCACCGACATCAAGCAGACACGCTTCGACGGAAAGTTCCAGATCGAGCGACGACAGCCAGGCTGGGCTTCGGTTTCGAGACCCGTGCGATGGATTCGCGCCAGCGCGGCTCGGGCGGCTACATGGCATTCGGCGACTGGGGCGTGGGCGACGCCGGCACCGTGCCCGACATGGTGGCGTTGTTGACGCCGTTCAGCCTCACGGGCGCTTTCGACGACTTCAACCCGGTCGGCGCGCCCACCGGCGGATGGAAAGGCAATGCGAATACGCTGGCCCAATGGGCCATCGACAGCGGCCAGTATCCCAACAACTGGACCGAGAGCTCGGCGCCCGATGGCCAGCTGCGTTACAACCCGGGTTACAACACGGACAGCACCGTGGCCGAGGACACGCAGCGCGCTGTATGCACAACTGGCACTGAAGTTCGAGCTCGGCAGCATGCCGGGTAACCTGGTGATCGGTGCGCGCTACGAGGAAACCGACGTGACCTCGGGCAACAACCTGCTGGTGCCGACGGCACTGCTCTGGCAGGACGACAACGACTTCCAGGTGGTACGTCCCGACGTGGGCAATGAAACCCTGATCAAGGGCGACGGCCGGTATCACAACATGCTGCCGAACCTGGACTTCGACATCGGCCTGACGGACTCGCTGAAGGGTCGGTTCTCGTACAGCAAGACCATCGCGCGCCCGAGCTACTTCAACCTCTCCGCGGGCCAGGTGCCGGGCACCCCGGGCGGTTCGACGTTGGTTGGCGGCTTCGACCCGCCGGGCGCGCAGAACGACCCGGCGCTGCTGCCGCTGGAATCCGACAACTTCGACCTGTCACTCGAGTACTACTTCTCCGACAGCGGATATGTCTCGGCGGGCGCGTTCCTGAAGAATGTCGAGAACTTCATCGGCAACTCGGTGGAGAACATCAACCTGTACGGCATCCGCAACCAGACCGGCGGTCCGCGCGCGCAGGAGGCGCTGGCGTACCTCACCGATCCCGCGCATCCGTTCCCGGTGGATGATTCGGCGCTGTTCACCGCCATCGCCATGCTCGAGAACCCCGGCACTTTCACCGACGCCGACGACGTCGAGTGGGAAGGCGGCCTCGCGAACTACGACGGCAGCAACGAGCAGCACGTGGCCTTTGCCACGCAGTACGACGTCCTGCCGAACGCGGAGGATCCGCTGTACGAGTTCGCGGTGAGCACCCCGGTGAACAACCAGAAGGCCAAGATCCACGGCTTCGAGTTCGGTGGCCAGTACTTCTTCGGCGACTCGGGCTTCGGCGTGCTGGCTAACTACACCATCGTGCGCGGCGACATCGGCTACGACGTGACCAGCGATCCGAACGAGAACCAGTTCGCGTTGCTCGGCCTGTCGGACTCGGCGAATGCCGTGTTGATGTTCGAGAAGTTCGGCCTGTCGGCGCGCCTGGCCTACAACTGGCGCGACGAATACCTGCAGAACCTCAACATCGGCCAGTGGCGCAACCCGATCTTCGTGGAGGCCTTCGACCAGATCGACCTCAACGTGGGTTACGACATCACCGATCACTTCGCGGTGTCGTTCGAGGCCGTCAACCTGACGGGCGAGGACGTGCGCTGGCACGGTCGTTCCGACAAGCAGATGTGGCGCATCGAAGACCTGGGCCCGCGCTACGCGCTGGGTGCGAGGTACAAGTTCTAGTTGTTGATGATCGTTCCCTGACCGCAAGACTCGGGCCGCTGGCGACAGCGGCCCTTTTCTTTACCAGGCGACGCTGCGGCCGCCGTCGACGGCGAGGATCTGGCCGGTGATGTAAGGCGCATGGGCGGCAAAGAACAGCGCGGTGCGCGCGATGTCGGCCGGCGAGCCCATGCGCTTGAGAATCGTGCGCTCGATGATCTTGCGCTGCTTGGCCGAATCACCCTGGCCCTCGGGCCACATGATGGGACCGGGCGCGATGCCATTGACGCGCACCTCGGGCCCGAGCTCCTTGGCCAGCGAGCGCGTCAGCATGTGCAGGCCGGCCTTGGCGGTGCAGTACACGGTGTGATCGCGCAGCGGGCGCAGCGCATGGATATCGACGATGTTGATGATCAATCCCTGTGACTTGCGCAGCGCCGGCGCCGCGGCCTGCGAGAGAAAGGTGGGCACCTTGAGATTGGTACCGAGCAGGTCGTCCCAGGTCTGCGGCGTGATTTCGCCGATGGGCGTCGGGTAGAACGTCGAGGCGTTGTTGACGAGCACGTCCAGAGCGCCAAAGTTGCGCACCGCGAAGTCCACCAGTGAGGGAAGCCTGGCGACTTCGAGCAGCTCGGCCTGGACGATGGCGGCGGAGCCGGCGCGAATGCCATTGAGCTCGGCGGCCAGCGCCTCCGCATCGCGGGAAGAATTACGGTAGTGAATCGCGAGATTGGCCCCGGCACCGTGCAGCTGGCGCGCGATCGCCGCGCCAACGCGCTTGGCGCCGCCCGTGATCAGCACCGTCTTGCCCGTTAGACTGCCGTTACCCATCATCGATGCACTCTATGACTACTGCCGCTTCCGTCACAACCCTGCCGCAGTTGAATCCGGCGGAACGCAAGCACGCCGAACAGGTCGCGGCGCACATCCGCGCCTTCATCTCGGCACAGGGAGGGGCGCTCGGCTTCGATACCTACATGCGCCTGGCGCTGTATGCGCCGGGACTGGGGTACTACAGCGCCGGCGCCACCAAGCTCGGCGGCAGCGGCGATTTCGTCACGGCGCCGGAGGTCTCCAGCCTGTTTTCCCGCTGCCTCGCGCGCCAGGTGGCCGAGGTGCTCGAGATCACCGGCGGCGATGTGCTGGAGCTGGGCGCCGGCCTCGGCACCATGGCGGCGGATCTGCTCAGCGAGCTGGCGGCCCTCGGGCGACTGCCGGATCGTTACCGCATTCTCGAGGTGAGCGCCGATCTCGCCGAACGGCAGCGCGCGCGTATCGCAAAGCTGCCCGGCGAATATCGCCGCGCGGGTCGAGTGGTTAGACCGCTGGCCGGCACGCGCCATGCGCGGCGTGGTGCTGGCCAACGAAGTGCTGGATGCCATGCCGGTGGCGCGTTTCGTGTTGCGCGGCTCGCCCGGCGCGCAGCGCGTGCGGGCGTTGGGAGTCGGACTGGCAGGTGAGAGGTTCGCCTGGCGCGAGCTCGATCGCCACGCCCGAGCTCGAGCATGCGGTCGAGACCATCGTCCAGTCGCTGCCTGCGCCGCTGCCGGATGGCTATGTATCCGAGGTCTGCCTGTCTTTTCAGCCCTGGATCGCCGGCCTCGCCGGACAGCTCGAGCATGGCGTCGCGCTGCTCATCGACTACGGTCTGCCGCGCGCGCATCTGTATCACCCGGAGCGCGGTACGGGCACCTTGCGCTGCCATTTCCGGCATCGTGCCCACGACGATCCGTTCATCCTCGTCGGGCTGCAGGACATCACCGCCTGGGTGGACTTCACGCGCGTGGCCGAAGCCGCCGACGGCGCCGGACTCGAAATCCTGGGATTTACGACGCAGGCGGCATTCCTGATCGGCGCCGGCATGGAATCCCTGCTCAGTACGGAAATGCTGTCGGCGGGATGAGCAGCACCGCGCGCGGCTCGCGGGCGAGGCGCGCCGGCTCATGCTGCCCGGGGAGATGGGCGAGATCTTCAAGGTCATCGCGCTCGGACGTGGCTACCACGCGCCGCTGGCCGGATTCAGCACGCAGCAACTATCGCTCTAGCGGCATAAAAAGTTCCACCCGCCCGTCAACGATTTCGGCCGCTTCGTCAAACAACCTTTCTCCCGGGCGCGCCGAATGGGCTATTTCATGGCCATGCACCCTACGCAGGAAGCGCCCGCCCTCGATTTCGGCGACCCCCGTTGCTGACGGGTTAAGCTCGCCGCACCGTCATGAACCTGCGCAAGATCAGGCCCTGGGCCTTCTACTTCCTCGCCTGGACACTGGTCGGCCTCATCTATTTCGCGCAGAACGTCACGCGGCGTTTCTACTGGGAAGATCCCAATCCCTGGCAGGACCTGCGCTACTGGAGCGCCAATATCTACATATCGGCGCTGCTCACGCCCCTGATCATCTGGGCGGGACGGCGCTGGCCGCTCGAGCGCCAGAAGCTGGGCCGGTTGCTGTCGCTGCATTTCCTGCTGAGCATCGCCTGGGCGCTGTCGCGGCTCTCGCTGGAGGCTGCATTCCATCTCGGCTGGAACGAGTTCTCGCCGCTCAAGCCGCCGATCACGTTCAAGGGCGAGATCACCTTGCTCTTCATTTTCGGCTTTCACACCGCCATCGTGGCCTACTGGGTGGTGCTCTCGATCCAGACCGCGTTCCGCAATTACGCGCGTTTTCAGGAACGCGCGCAGGCGGCGCTGCGCTCCGACCTGCGCTCCGCGCAGCTGGAAACGCAGGTCGCGCAGGCGCGCCTGGGTGCGCTCAAGGCGCAGCTGCAGCCGCATTTCCTGTTCAACACGCTGAACGCCATCGTCGTGCTGGTGCGCCAGCAGAAGGGCCAGCAGGCCGAGGAGACACTGGCGCGATTCTCGGACCTGTTGCGCGCCGTGCTGGCCGACATGGACGCGCAGGAAGTCACGCTGGGGCGCGAGCTCGAGTACCTCAAGCTCTATCTATCCATCGAGCAACTGCGCTTTTCCGACAGGTTGAGAGTGGACATCGAAGTGGACCCGGAGCTGCTGGATGCGGCCGTGCCGCACATGGGACTGCAGCCCATCGTGGAAAACGCCATCCGGCACGGCATCGGACCGCGCGCCACGCCGGGCGTCATTCTCATCCGGGCCGAGCGCCTCGGGGAATCGCTGCACGTCACGGTGCGCGATGACGGGCCGGGGTTTCGCGCCGCAAGCGCAGGGCACGGCATGGGGCTCGGTCTGGCCAACACGCGCGCGCGGCTCAAGCAGCTTTATGCGACGGCGGCCGAGCTTCGCACCGAGAACGGTTCCGCGGGCGGCGCACAGGTCACCATGGTGGTGCCGTTTCACTTCATCGAAGACCACCTGGCGGCCACGGCATGAACGTATTGATCGTCGACGACGAGCCGCTGGCCCGCGAGGGCATGAAGCTGCTGTTGAAGGACGAAGCCGCGGTGGCGTCGATCGCCGAGGCGCGCAACGGCGCGGAGGCCGTCGAGACCATTCGCACCCATCGTCCTGACCTGGTGCTGCTGGATGTGCAGATGCCCGAGATGGATGGGTTCGGCGTGCTGCGCGCCATCGGCGCCGAGCACATGCCGCCGGTCATCTTCGTCACCGCGCACGACCGCTATGCCATCCAGGCGTTCGAGGTCAACGCCATCGACTACCTGTTGAAGCCGGTGACGCGCGAGCGTTGTTCGCAGGCACTGGCGCGCGTGCGCGAGAGGCTCGGCGAGGGTGCCGACAATCGCCACGTGATGTCACTGCTGCAGCAGCTGGCGGCCCCGCCGCAGTACCTGGCGCGCGTGGCGCTGCGTTCCGCCGGCAAGGTTTCCTTCGTGAACATCGAGGACATCCTGTTCGTGCAGGCCGCGGAAAACTATGTCCAGCTGCATCTGAAGAACGCGCGGCATCTGCTGCACGTGCCCATCGCCACCTTCGAGAGCTCGCTCGACCCGCAGCTGTTCCTGCGCATCCATCGCTCGCTGGTCGTCAACGTCAAGCACGTGCTCGAGCTCGAGACCGGGCCGCATGGCGAGTACATCGTGGTGTTGCACGGCGGGACGCGGCTGCAGTCGAGCCGCAGCTACCACGAGAAGATCAAGAAGTGGGCTTCGAACCCCTTCTAGTCCGTCCCGCGGCGATCAGCGCGATGACCGGACCGACGAGCACCACGTGCGGCAGCAGCGCGCGCCAGAAGCCCCACAGGCTGGGCGAGTGGTACCCCATGGCCGAGAGCGGGATCACGATGAAATTCATCACGACGAACAGCACCAGGCCGTAGAGCGCGCCCATGAGCGCGGGCTGCGCGATCAGTACGGGCAGCCGGCGGCCGGCGCGCACATAGACCAGCGCCATGACGAAGGCGATGAAGAAGTGCAGCAGCAGGCCGAGCGCGGCGGTGGCCTTGCCGCCGGTGTAGGCGTTCAGCCCTAACAAACCCGAGGCCACCGACTGCCAGACGCCAGTGACGCCGTCGCCGAGGACGAATCCCCAGAGCACGGTGGCGTAAATTGCGTCCAGCAGGCCGGCCACGCTGCCACCCAGCGCGGCCGTCCATATGTCTCGCCTCATTCAGGCGGTTATAGCGCCGTTCACCAGTCCGGGTCCATCGTCGACATTGCGCAGAGACAGGGTCGCCGGCTGCTCGGTGCGCACGAAATCGGCGGGATTGATCTCCGCCCAGAACGATAGCGCCGCGAGGCCGTCCGCGTCGGGACGCTTGTTCTGCGCCATGCGCGCCAGTGTCGACTTGCCGATGCCGATCTCGCGCGCGACCTGCCGCCACGATGCGGCCCGCTCGGTGCGCTTGGCATTGACCGCCTGGTAAAACTTTTCGAAGTCGAATTTCATGTTGTGAGTTTTTCCCACAACCACCGGCCCGGAAAAGGGATTTTTGACGAACGGGAGGATTTCGGGGACGAACGACATGCCGAGGGCGGCGGCGGGCGTGGAGCCGGTACCCGGCGGCAGTCGCCACCGGGTACCCCGCGCGCAACGTGCGCTCTAACAACCTTGCATCAATACGACCAGACTGCGCCCGAGAAACTGCTGGAAGTGTCGTCGCGATCGCCGTCCGTGCCGAAGGCGCCGCTGCGCTCGCTCGGATGGCCCACGATCAGCGTGCGGCCGGCGTTGGAAAATGCCAGCGATCGCCCGAAATGGAAATCAGGCTCGTCGACCACGTGCGGCTTCAAGACTTTTCTCAAGCCGTAATACGCGCCGCGCTTTTCGAAGACATAGACCGCGCCCGTGGCGATCGAGGAACTCGCCAGCGGCGGCGCCACGACATCGTGACCGGCGCCCGAGTCGTTGTCGTCGGTGATCGCGAGGAATTCGCCGCGGCGGCTGAGCCGGATGACATCGCCGAAATTCGAAGGCCGATTGCCGATGGTCCGCTGCCATGCGCCGGGCGCGAGCTGCGTCGTCACCACGTAGTTGCTGCCGGAAGCGAGCACGATGGCGACTCGCGCATCCCGGGGGTTCGAACCCGACGTCTGCGACGCATGGCCCACGGCAATGGTTGCGCCCAGGTAATCGATGTCGATGGCGCGGCAATTGTGGTTGAGCGTATCCGGGGCCACGATGATGGTCTTGACGTTGTTGTCGGCGACTTCAGTGCGATCGATCTGCACCACGACCGCGCGGTCGATCCAGCGGCAGCGCGCGAGCACCTGGCCGTCCCCGCTCAGCACCGGCGGGTAGGAACCGGCCGCCTTGAACTGCCTGTACAGCGTCCAGCCGCTCGAGGTACGCCGGTAGATCTCCGCGCGGCCACCGCTATAGGAAACCAGCAGCCGCGTGCCGTCACTGGTGAGCTTCGGATTGACACCGAAATTTTCGAACTCACCCCGTTCGCCTCCGGGCAGGCGCTGCTCGAGTTGCCACTGCGTGCCTGTGTACCGGTAGATATAGACGGCGCCATAACCGTCGTCCGAGAATTCCGAGCTGGTCATGGCCAGCACCGAGCCATCGTCGCTCAGCGTGACCTGCGAGAGGCTGGAACCCGCATAGGATCCCGGCATCAGCTGCGCTTGCTCCACCCAGCGCCCGCCGCTCTTGCGGTAGACGTACACGAGGGCCTGGTCGGCCTCGAATACGGAGCTCGCGGCCAGTGTGCTGCCATCCTCGGAGATCGCGACAGCGTCTCCGAACCAGCCACTGGGCGCAGAATGCGAAGACTTCAGGTAGCCGAGACTGTCCTGCATGAGATTGCCGACGGCGATGTTGGGCGAAGCCGTGCAGCCGGAGGAATTGCAGGCCCGCACCTGGTAGCGCGCCTGTTCCCAGTTGAGCAGGTGTGCCGAGATGTTGTTGGAGGTTTGCGTGCGCGAGCTCGGAATATCGCCAAACTTCACGAACGCGGAGCCGGCGCCCGACCTGAACCACAGCTCGTAGTAGCTGGACTGCGGCACTGGATCCCAGTCGAAGCGCAACACCTTGAAATCGGCGCCGGCAGTGACAGCCGGCGCGGCCGGCGGAGCGGCCATGGCCGCGAACGAAAGCGACGCGGCGCACACGGTGGCCGCGAACCTGAGGAACTGCATAGGACTCCCTGCTGATACGCGCCGACGCGGCACGTTTGGCATCGAAGGAGCAAATGCCGGACCACCCCACGATCGGTCACCGGCGGGTCGGGAACCGGGGCCAACGCAAGTGCGCGCCGCACAAGCTTTCCCTGCGCGCGACGGTGTCCGCCTACAGTGGTCATGCGTGATCCGGAAATACACACTGCGCGGGCATGACCCAGGGCATTTCCATCCCGTAGGCGCCAGGCGCCCGCGCGGCGCAACCTCCATGACGCGCGCTGATGCTAACTAGCGCCGGTTACTCATCCGGCGCGATGCGGGCCGGAGTACCTTGCAAGAATTACAGCCGTCCTGGAAATCTCGCCGCGGGAAATTACTACCAGCGAATGACACCGCTCCACGCCGTCACGAGGATCACACCACCAAACAGGATGCGATACCACGCGAAGGCGGCGAATGAATGCCTGCTCACGAAGCGGATCAGGAACTTGACGGCGAGCAGGGCGCTCACGAACGAGACGATGCAACTCACGAGCAGCGGCGTGGTCTCGAACTGCGCGATGGCCGCGCGCTCCTTCCAGAGCTCGTACAGCGTCGCCGACACCAGTACCGGGATCGCGACAAAGAACGAGAATTCCGCGGCCGTGCGCCGCGAAAGCCCGCACAACAGGCCCCCGATGATGGTCGCGCCCGAACGGCTCGTGCCCGGGATCAGTGACAGCGCCTGGAAAGCTCCGAGCTTCAGCGCATCCTTCGCCGTCATCTGATCCACGTCCTGCACACGCTCGCTGTGTTTGCGCCGCTCGGCCCACAGGATGATGACGCCGCCGACGATGAGCGCGATGGCCACCGGCACGGGCTTGAAGAGTACGGCCTTGAGCGCATCGCCAAACAGCAACGCGAGCACCGCGAGCGGCAGGAACACGATGAGCAGATTGATGACGAAGCGTCGGGACGCGGGCTCGCGATGCAGCGTCAGTGCCGTGTGCAGCAGCTTCTGCCGGAATTCCCAGCACACGGCGAGGATGGCGGGACCCTGTATGAAGATGACCAACGCCTCGACCGCCGGGCCGTGGAGGCCCAGCAGCGACTGCGTGAGGATGAGGTGCCCGGTGCTCGAAATCGGCAGGAATTCAGTGATGCCTTCGACCAGGCCGAGAATGATCGCTTCGAGCAGGGACATTCAGGTTTCTTCGTTGTTGGGGCGCGGCAGTGTACAGAACCGGAAGGCAGAGCTGCTCGTCGGACGATGCCGCATCACGGCAACCGCCGCCGAGCAGTAGCAGCAGCAACCGCAATCCTCGCCATGGTTCCCCCTCAGCTCGTCTTCAATTCCTCGATCGCTGCCAGGCGCCGCCTGCGCAACTCCCGGCCGATCTGTTCGCCCGACAGCCCGGCGCGCTCTTCGGGCGAGAGCATCACCGCGGCCGCGCGATCGCGCGCCTGCGCGAAGAATTCTCGTTGCGGGTAGTCACGCTGCTCCAGCCCCTTGCGACCGCGCGCATCGGCTTCGCAGGCCAGCAGGAAATCGGCGAACCGCTCGGGGCGGCGCAGGGCATCGCAGGCCTCCAGCGTGCGCAACACGGTGTCCGCGCGCAGCTCCCGCGCGCGATGCACATGCGTGTGGTACCGCGCGGTGATGACCGCCAGTTCGCGCAGGTTGTTGGGCACGCGCAGACGCGCGCACAGCTGCTCGACCAGCGCGACGCCGGCGTCTTCGTGGCCGTGATGCGAGGGCAGGATGTCGGCGGGCGTCGTCCCCTTGCCGAGATCGTGCATGAGCACGGCGAAGCGCACCGCGATGCCGCCGCCCAGTTTCACCGCCTCGCGCAGCGCCATCAGTTGATGCACACCGGTATCGATTTCGGGATGCCATTTCTCGGGCTGAGGCACGCCGAACAAGGCGTCGATCTCCGGGTAGATCACCTGCAACGCACCGCAGGCGCGCAGCACGCTGATGAAGACGTCTGGGCTGGATTCTCCCAGCGCCTTTTCGGTTTCCGCCCAGACGCGCTCGGCCACCAGCGCGTTGGCTTCGCCGTCGTCCACCATGCGGCGCATGAGCGCCAGGGTTTCATCGGCCACCGCGAAGCCCAGCGCGGCGTAGCGCGCGGCGAATCGCGCCACGCGCAGGATGCGCACCGGATCTTCCGCGAAGGCCTCGGACACATGCCGCAGCTGGCGGGCCGCGAGGTCACGCTGCCCGCCGTAGGGATCGACGATGTGTCCGGCCGCGTCCTCGGCCATGGCATTGATGGTCAGGTCGCGCCGGTGCAGGTCGTCCTCGAGCGTGACCGCCGGCGAGAATTCGGTGGTGAAGCCGCGATAACCGGGCGCCACCTTGCGCTCGAGCCGCGCCAGCGCGTGTTCTTCCTTGGTCTTCGGATGCAGGAACACCGGAAAATCGCGGCCCACGGGGATGAATCCCTGCTTTTCGAGCTCCGCTGGCGTGGCGCCCACGACCACCCAGTCGCGTTCCTTGACCTCGCGACCGAGAAGGCGGTCCCGGACCGCGCCGCCCACCAAGTACACTTGCATGGCCGCATGTTAACGAAGTTTCGTACCTGGGCTTTAGCTCTTGCGTGCCTCGCCTTGCAGGCCTGCTACGTCATGCAGGCAGCCCGTGGCCAATTGCAGATCATCAACGCGCGCGAACCCATCGCCAGCGTGGTCGACGATCCCGATGAGCCCGACGACCTCAGGAAACGCCTGCAAACCGTGCAGGAAGCGCGCGCCTTCGCCAGCCGCGAGCTCGGACTGCCTAACAACAAGAGCTACACGAGCTACGCCGATCTGAAACGCGACTACGTGGTGTGGAACGTGGTGGCCACGCCGGAGTTCTCGGTGCAGCCGCGCGAGTGGTGTTTCCCCATCGTCGGCTGCGTCGCCTACCGCGGGTATTTCAAGGAGGCCAGGGCCGAGAAGTTTGCCGCGCGGCTCAGGAGCGAGGGATACGACGCCATCGTCGAGGGCGTGCCCGCCTATTCCACACTGGGGAAATTCGACGATCCCATCCTGAACACCATGATGGGCTACGGCGATGACGAGCTCGCCGCCATCCTGTTCCACGAGCTCTCGCACCAGGTGATCTACATTCCCGACGACAGCTCGTTCAACGAGGCCTTTGCCGTGACGGTGGAGCGCGAGGGGTTGACGCGCTGGCTGGCGTCGCGTGGCCGCTCCGCGGACCTGCAGCGCCACCGCGAGCGGCGCGAACGCCAGGCCGCGAGCATCCGCATCATCGCGCGTCATCGCGATCGGCTGTCGGCGCTGTATTCCAGCCCGGCAGCCCCCGAGCTCATGCGCAAGGGCAAGGCGGAAGAGTTCGCCGCGCTGGTCGGCGAGCTCAAGGCGCTGGACGCGCGGTACGGCGTCAAGTCGCGGCTGGTCGCGGAGCTCGAGACGGCTCCGCCCAACAACGCGCAGTTGGCGTCGCTGGCGACCTACTACGACTGCGTGCCGGGCTTCGAGCGGCTGCTCGAGACCGAGCAGCACGACCTGCCACGCTTCTATGCCGCGGTGCGTGAGCTGGCCAGACGGCCGCGCGAGCAGCGTCGTGCGCAGCTCTGCGCCAGCGAGCAGGTCCCGTAGTCTTATGTAGCGTCAAAATCCTGGCGAGGGCGTTGCGCGCGTGACCGTGTCATGATCGGCGCGCTGCATGCTTCTTCGCTCGAAGCCCAAATCTTTCCTCGATGCCGCGCGGCGCGACTGGCAGTTCGCGTGCTACGGCTGGCTGCTGCGTAACGGCGGTGGCTACGCGAAGTTTCTCGACACCACGCTGGTGCTGCCCACGCTCGAACATTTTCCGGACCGCGGCATGAAGGGCCACGCCGCCGTCGCGGCGATCTTTCGTCGCGTGCGCGATCACGCCGGCATGGCCGAATGGCCCTGCACGGTGGAGCCTGCCAGCGAAACGCCGCGCATCGAAACCAGCGACTCCGGCCGTATCCCCGTGTTCACGTACCAGCCGGAGATGCTCGACCCCGTGGCGCTGGTGGCGACATTCGCGCGCGACCTGGCGCGCTATCTCATCCTGACCATCGACGACCCGGTTCCCGGCGGCGAGGCGCTCAGCGAGCCCGCCTTCGAGATGGCCGCGATATACATGGGATTCGGCGTGTTCGTGGCGAATTCCTCGCTGCGCGACGTGCGTTACGAGCTGAACGAGGGTGAGCTGGTCCATGCGCTGGCCATGTTCTGCCTGTTGCGCACGCTGCCGGCGGAATCCGTTGACGAATATCTGAACCCGCACCTGCGCAAATACCTGCGTCTCGCGGTGCGCGATCTGGCGCAGCACGAGACGTCGTTCGAGAAACTGCGTGCCACGGCAGCCGACACCGGCCTGGCCGGGCGCACGCTGCCGGCCCTGACGAGCTAGACGCGCCGGCATCGCGCCGCGCTAGACTTCGCGGCCATGCTCCGCCTCATCGTCCTCGGCCTGCTGGGACTCGCCTGCCTGCACGATGCGCGCAGCGCCGACACCATCGCGTTCTGGGATGTGCCGCGTCGCGGGTCCAACTGCTTCAACGAAGACCCGCCCGATGCCAGGTATTTCCGCGCGCTGCGCGACTATGGCGCCACCTGGGTACGACTCACCTTCAGCAAATGGAAGTCCTCGGGCTCCGGAGATTTCCTGTTCGGCAGCCTGGACGAGTATCGCGCGCTGGTGCCCGAGGACCTGGCGACGCTGCGCAGGGTGCTCGATGACGCGCACGCCGCGGGACTGCGCGTGGTGCTGGTGCCGCTCGAATTGCCGGGAGCGCGCTGGGTCCAGCAGAACGACGGCAAGTTCGACGACCGGCTGTGGAGCGATCGCGCCTGGTGGAATCAGTCGGCGGCCTTCTGGCGCGATCTCGCCAGGGCGCTGGCCAACCATCCCGGGATCGCGGCCTATAACCTCATCAACGAGCCGGTGCCGGAGCGGCGCGGAGGACTCGACGAACACGCCGCGCCGGAAACCATGCAGGCCTGGTATCAACGGGCGCGCGGCACCACGCGCGACCTGCCGGCGTTCTACGAGCTATTGGTCGGCGCGATTCGCAAGGTCGATGCCGTCACGCCCATCATGCTCGACGCCGGCTTTTACGCCGCCGCCGACGCCTGGAGCTACTGGCCCGCGGGGCTTTCCGACCAGCGGCTGCTGTACGCGTATCACATGTACGAACCCTGGTCGGCCACCAGTTCGCCGAACATGAAGCGCGAGAAGCCGTACCGGTATCCCGGCATCGCGCCCTTCGGCAATGGTGAGGCCCGCTGGGATGCGGCCGCCGTCGCCGGCTATCTGCAGCAGCCCGTCGACTGGGCCAGGCGCCACGGCGTGCCGGCCAATCGCCTGGTGGCGGGCGAATTCGGTTGCATGCGGCGCTGGCCGGATTGCGCGCGTTATCTCGAGGACGTGCTCACTGCGCTCGATGGCGACGGCGTGCACTGGGCGTTCTATTCCTTTCGTGAAGCCTGGGACGGCATGGACTACGAGCTGGGCACGGAAAAACTTCCCTGGCAGTACTGGGAAGCCCTGGAGCAGGGCAAACCCTACGACCTGAAGCGCGGGCCTAACAAACTCTTCGATCCCATCCTGCGCAGGTTGCGCAGCGAGGCGCAGCGCTGAAGGCCCGGCCTCAGCGCCGCTTGGGGCGAAAAATCTTCTCGATGGGCATCGCGAACAGCTCCGCGATGGCGAAGGCCAGCGTCAAACTCGGTTCGTATCGTTCGGTCTCGATGGCATTGATCGTCTGCCGCGAAACCTCCAGGCGGTCGGCCAGCTCCGCCTGGGTCCAGCCACGCGTGGCGCGCAGCTCGGGAAGCACGTTCTTCATCGCGAGCTGAAAATCACCATCAGCATCTGCAGGTTGAAGATGCTCCAGCCGGCGATATTGACCCAGAGCATGCTGAGTTTCGGGTATCCGGCGAGCTCGAAGAAGAACCAGATCAGCGTGCCGGCCGCCATGACGATGGCGGTGCGCGTGATGGCCCGCAGGATCCGCACGCGCTGGAATTCGTCGCAGGCTTCGTAGAGCCAGAAGCTCGCCGCGACGCACAGCGCCGCGGTCAGCGTCGGCGTGACGACCACGAAATTGCGTGCGTTGCCGGCTGGAAGATAGGCCATGGCGAGCACCGCGCCGCCCAGCGTGCACCAATAGGCCCATTGGCTGTAGCCCACCGCGCGCACGGCAAGACCAGGCAGGGTTTCAGTTTTCATGAAGGCGATCCGTGTAAAGCATGCTTTACGCTAGCCGGCGCCAGCCGCCATGTCAAGCATGCTTTACTTATGGTTCGCCGGCCGGTGTCGCGCCGGCCGAGCGGTGATCACGCGGCGGCGGGCCGCTTCGATTGCACGCCCAGGTAGTCGCGCTTGCCGACGCTCACGCCGTTGTGCCGCAGGATGGCGTACGCCGTGGTGAGATGGAAATAGAAGTTCGGCACGGTGTGCTCGACGAAGTAGTCGGCGCCCGTCATCCATTCGCCCTTCCAGCGCGGCTGGCTCACGACGCGCGTCGCGGCGCCTTCGAAGTCCTGCGCCGTGAAGCCGTCCAGCAGCGTGATGATCGAACGCACGCGGGCCTGGAGCTCGGGGACGGTTTTCTCCGTGTCTTCCTGCGCCGGCACCGCTTTTCCTGTGAGGTAGGAGGCCGAGAGCTTGACGGTGTCGCAGGCAATCTGCACCTGGCGGGCAAGCGGGAATTGGTCCGGTGCCAGGCGCAGCGTGGGGAAAATGTCCGCCTCGAAGTTTTTCGACTTGGCGTAGTCGGTCGCGGTGCTGAGCCATTTGTCGAGCTGGCCGAGCTGCTTTTTGAACTGGGCGAAAGTTTGCGTGTACATGGGCGGCGAAGATACGCGCTTTGCGGAAGCCGGGTTATCTCTCTAAGGAGCTAATCCGGCTCTAATGAGCTAATCCGGTTCGAGCTCACGTGGCCCGGCAGATCTCCGCCAGCGCGCGCAGCCGACGATGCGCCTGCGGGCCGGTGTAAGGATTCTCGCGATCCCACACGTAGCCGGCGAGCACCGAGCAGATCATGCGGCGGATTTTTTCCTGCTGTCGCGGAAAGAAGATCACGTCCTGCAGGCTGCCGTCGTACCAGCCGGCCACGAAGGCGCGGAAGGTCTCGACGCCATAGTTCAGCTCGTCGGCGAACTCGCGTTGCCAGTCGACGCTCTCGCCGCGCAATTGCCGGTCGAGCGCCGCGGCCGCGAGGCTGGCGGACTTCATGGCGATGGTGACGCCCGACGAGAACACCGGATCGAGGAACTCCGCGGCATTGCCCAACAAGGCGAAATGCGGCCCGTGCAGCCGCGTGACCGTGGCGGCGTAGCCGATGATCTCGCCCGGCGGCCGCACGGTATGTGCCTTGGCGAGCAGGACCTGCAGGCGCGGCTCGGCCCCGATCGCCTGCCAGAACTGTTCTTCGGGAGTTCCGGTGCGTGCCTTGTGGTGCTCGATCGACGAGACGACGCCCACCGAGGCGTTGCCGTTCGAGAATGGAATCAGCCAGGACCAGACTGCGTAGTCGGTCGGGTGAATACCCACGCGGATCTTCTGCCGGTCGAACGATCCGGCCACCGTGTTGTCGCGCACGTGCGTGAAGATGGCGGCCCGCGCCGGGAAGGCGGACGGGCGATGCAGGTCGAGTAGTTTGGGCAGCGTGCGCCCGAAGCCCGAGGCGTCGAGCACGAAGCGCGGCTCGTGGATTTCTTCGCCGCCGTCGGCCCCGCGGCTGGTCACCTTGGGTCGCTCACCGCCGAAGTCCACGGCGGTGATCTCCACCTCGAAGCGCAGCTCGGCACCCTGGCGCTGCGCCTCGCGCGCGAGCGTTTCATCGAAGTCGGCGCGCGGCACCTGGAAGGTGAAGGGAGGCCCGGCGCTGGATTTGTCGGCGAAGTTGAATTCCGAATGTTCGCCGCTGCGGTCGAACACGGCGCCGTTCTTGAACTGGAAGCCGCGCGCCATGACGGCTTCGACCATGCCGGCGTCTTCGAGCAGCGCCATGCTGCAGGCGAGCAGGCTTTCGCCGATCGAGAAGCGCGGAAACTTCTGGCGCTCCAGCACCAGCACCTTGAACCCGCGGCGCGCGAGCAACGCCGCGGACATGGAGCCGGCCGGGCCGGCGCCGATGATCAGTACATCGGGCTGCACGTCAGGGGACGCGTAATGGCAGCAGCACGACGGCATTGCCGCGGCGTACGGTCAGCACCAGCGTGCCGCCGCGCTTGGCGACTTCGCGCAACTCGCCGAGGTTGGCGACGTTCTTGCTGTTGGCGGCTTCGATGCGATCCCCGATGCGCAGCCGCGCCAGGTCCGCCGCGCTGCGCGGCTCGATGGCGCGCACCATGACGCCACCGCCGTTCGGCGCATCCGCCAGCGTGGCGCCGGCGAGGCCGGGGTGGACGCCGGCCGGGTCCGTGCCGCCGCCACTCTTGCCCGGCGCATTGCCGGTGGTCTGCGGCAGCTCGGTGATGATGGCCGTCACGCGCAGGGGCTTGCGATCGCGGATCAGCGCCACGTCGAGCTTTTCGCCCACGCGCGACAGGCCGATGGCATTGCGCAGCTCGCTGTTGGACTTGATGGTCTGGCCGTTGATGCTGGTGATCACATCGCCCGGCTTGATGCCGGCCTTCTCGGCGGCCGAGCCTTCGTTGACCTGCGAGACCAGCACGCCCTGGGTGTTGGGAATGTTGAGCGACTTGGCCATGTCGGGCGTCAGCGAGTAGATGTTCACGCCTAACAAGCCGCGCTTGACCGAGCCGTACTTCAGCAGCTGGTCCATGATGCTGCGGGCCATGTTGACCGGGATGGCGAAGCCGATGCCGATGTTGCCGCCCGAGCGCGACAGGATGGCGCTGTTGATGCCTACCAGCTCACCGCGCAGGTTCACCAGCGCGCCGCCGGAGTTGCCGGGATTGATGGACGCGTCCGTCTGGATGAAGTCCTCGTAGCCGTCCGGGTTGATGCCGGAGCGGCCAACGCCGCTCACCATGCCGAAAGTCGCGCTGTGCTGCAGTCCGAAGGGATTGCCGATGGCCACCACGTAGTCGCCCTGTTCGAGCTTGGTCGAATCGCCCAGCGGGATCTGGATGAGGTTTTCGGTCGGCACCTTGAGCACGGCCACGTCGGAAGGAACGTCGCTGCCGACCACGGTGGCGGTCAAATCGCGCCCGTCCTGCAGGGTGACGGTGATTTCGGTCGCGTTATCAACCACATGCGCGTTTGTAACTATGTAGCCGTTTTTTGCATCAAAGATGACGCCGGAGCCTGCGCTCTGGAACTGCCGCTCGCGGGGGCCCATGTCGGGGATGTCGAAGAACCGGCGGAAGAAGGGGTCTTCGAGCAGTGGGTTCTGGGGTGTGCGCTCGCGGACGGTACCGCGCGTGGCGATGTTCACGACGGCCGGCGAGACGCGCTTGATCATGGGCGCGAGCGACGGCACCGGAGCGTCGCTGACCGGCTGGGCCGCGAGGCCCGGCAGGGTCACGGTGGTGGCCAGCGCGGCGAGCACGACGCGCAGATTTGTGGGACGTTGGAACATGTCGACGAGGATACTCAAACGATGATCAAGTTTCTCTTGTGGCTCCTGCTGCTGGTGATCTGCTGGCCGCTGGCGCTGCTGGCCCTGCTCCTGTGGCCCATTGTCTGGTTGCTGTCGCTGCCGTTCCGGCTGCTCGGAATCGCTTTCGATGGCGTGTTTTCGCTGCTGCGCGCCATTGTGATGTTGCCCGGCCGCGTACTGGGCGGCGCGCGTCAGGCCTAGGCCAGCTCTGGATTAAGGAAGGGCGACCTCGAGTCGCCGCGCCGGGTATTGAAGTATTCCGATCAGATCGGACCCGGCGTCACGACGTGTCACCACGAGGACCCGGTGATTGCGCACCTCGTGCGTGACGGCGTCGTCGAGGATCACCAACGTTCGCGCGGCGGCGCCCGCGGGCGGCACCAGTCTCACATCCGCCACGAAATACGCGTGATCCACATAGTGGGTCTCGCGCACGCCGTCGACCCGCACCTGCCACGACGCGCCGTCGGGCGACTCCGCCGCCAGGTGCCGCAGTAGATAGTCAGCGACGTCGCCGGTTTGGGGATCCGCGGCACGGGCGTGGGCCAGTTCCGCGGCGGGGATCCAGTATTCGGCGTGCACGTCGGTCGTGCGGAAGTCGAGACGCAGCATGGAATTCGGCGCCGGGTGCGCGCCGGCGTCCGCGGCCAGCAGGCCGAGCAGGATCCCGATCAGGCCTGCGCGTATCAATGCCGGACCTCGCCGCCGTAGTCGGACAGCTTGTCGCGCCACAGCGCGTGGTAGTGCAGCTGCTCGGGATGCGCGATCGCCGGCTGCACCACCAGCTCCATCCACACGCGCGGGCCGTCGATGCGCACGTATGAGCCCTTGGCACTGAGCCCCGCCGCGCCGGCATAACCCACGTAGGTTTCATCGAATGCCGTGGGATCCAGGTAGGCGGCGAGCAGCGGCGCGGAAATGGCGCTGCCCGGGAAGGACGCGAAACTTTCGATGGCCTCACGCAACCGCAGGCGTTGCGGCTTGGTCAATGCGCTCACCGGCACGCCGCGATCGACAGTGCCGCTGGGATAGGACTGCGGGAAGCCCGTGTCGATGCCACCGCTCATCGACTGACCGGGAGTGCCGCTGACTTCGACGCCTTTGACCACGTCCGTGAAAGTGCCGGAAAGCCTGGCCTGCGCATGCGTCGCAACGGCGGCGGCGAGATTCGACATGGCGGTGCTCTGCGCATCCAGCGGGGCGTAGGTCACGCCCTTCATTTCGAAGCTGACGGGCTCGCTGCCGAAGAACAGCGGCGTGGCACCGGGCAGGCGGCCATTGAAGGTGAAGTTGTAGGCAAGATGATGGCCGCCCAGCTGCAGCATCCACGGCGATTTCGCGTCGGCTGTGCCGAGCACCGAGAGGAAGTAGTTGCCGCCGCCCCAGCCGATGGGGCGTTTGTCGAATGGGATCAGCCAGTCGTCGGCGAGGCGGATTTCGTCGAGCAGTTTGAGGCCACAGGCCGAAAACGCCGCTGCAAAGATCTGGCGGGCGGCGGCCGCCTGGTTCGGATCGAGATCGCCCAGCCTCAACCCGGTGCGCGGCACGATGCCCAGCGGCAGGTTGGACCAGTGGATGGCGTTGTCGTAGGTCAGTGGATGTTCGAGCGCCGCGCGCTGCGGCTCGGAGAGCAGGGGCCGCAATTTCCCCAGTGCCGCCACGACCGCGGCGGCGTCGCCCTGACCGCCGCCGGCCTGGCGACAGGATTTGCTGGAGGCTCGTTCGGCGGCGGATGCCGGCGTGGCGAGACCGGCTACCAGCAAAACAAGCAGGGCTGAGGCAATCCGCATCGCGATCTCCCGGTCGTTGAGGCGCGGGCGATCATGACTTAGTCAGGCGTAAACGCCACAAAGGAAAACGCCGGCCAGAGGCCGGCGTCCGTCAGTTGCGAAGAGAGGGGGGCTCTACGCAGCCTGAACTTCGATGCGGCGGGGCTCGGCCTTCGCGATCTTGGGGATCGTGAGCTCCAGTACGCCGTCCTTGAACTTGCGCGTTGATCTGGTCGGTCGCGACATTCTCCGGCAGCGAGAAAGTCCGCACGAACTTGCCGCTCACGCGTTCGATGCGCGAGTAGTGACCGTCGTCGGTTTTCTGCTCGAAGTTGCGCGAGCCACGCAGGGCCAGCACGCCCTTCTCGGCGGTAATTTCGATGTCCTTGGTGGTCACACCCGGCAGGTCGGCGCGCACGACGAACTGCTTCGGCTCTTCGTGGATGTCAACTGCGGGCGTCCAGGACGCATCATGGGCGGGGGATTCGAAATTCTGGTCGAGCTCGCGGCGCAGACGATTCAACAGGCTCCACGGCTCGTAACGCACAACAGTCATGTCTCTACTCCTTTCGGTCGGTGTGTTGGCTAACTACCGGGACCTCCCCGGCGTCTCGCATGGGGCCTGATTTGCGGACCCGAAACCCGATTCAAGAGGCTTGAAAAACCGTTCTTTGGAACGACCTTCAGCCACCTTTTGCCGGGCCCGGCGGGCGCCTGTGGATGGCTGGGCCAACAACCTGTGGATGGTCTGTTCGTAAGGGGTGGGAATGCGGTGGACACAAAATCTTGTGTCCGGCCCGATTCCTGCATCTGTCAAAAAAGTCGCGTATTGACAGCCGATTCCTGCGGCACAAAAGCTCGTAAGTACCTGGAATAAAAAGGAGTTTGTGCACTGCAATTATGACAACGATGTTTCTTGACGCGCTGTTTTCGCGAAATTAGGCTCTCGACCCCAACACAAGATGTTGTGTCGCGACATCTTGATGGTTGGGGAGCCGGGGAGCGGAATGGTGGTCGTCTGACAGCAGCCACTCACATAAGGACACATGGACCTGCAAGCACTGCGGGCTATGGGTTTTTCTTTTCCCGGTTCGGGCTTAGGGGTCTTTAAGCAGTCCGAAGAACTTCGGGGGACAGGTACCCATCCATGAATAGCGTGGTCAAACTCGAGCACAAGGACGTCGATGCCATTCCTTTCCAGGAAGCGTCACTCGACATCTGGGACAAGAAATATCGCTTGTCCGCCAAAGACGGCACGCCCGTCGACAAAACCATGGACGACACCTACAAGCGTGTCGCGCGTGCCCTGGCGGACGTAGAGCACGAATCCGTACGGGACCAATGGTACGAGCGCTTCGTCTGGGCGTTGCGCCGCGGCGCCATTCCCGCCGGCCGCGTGACTTCGAACGCCGGCGCGCTGGAGCACAAGCCCGCCACCTCCACCATCAATTGCACGGTGTCCGGAACCATCGGCGACTCGATGGACGACATCCTCAACAAGGTGCACGAAGCCGGGCTCACGCTGAAGGCCGGCTGCGGCATCGGCTACGAATTCTCGACGCTGCGGCCGCGCGGCGCGTATGTCTCGGGCGCCGGCGCCTACACGTCCGGCCCGCTGTCGTTCATGGATATCTACGACAAGATGTGCTTCACCGTGTCGTCGGCCGGTGGCCGCCGCGGCGCGCAGATGGGCACCTTCGACATCGGACATCCGGACGCCCTGGAATTCATCCGCGCCAAGCGCGAGAACGGCCGCCTGCGCCAGTTCAACCTCTCGCTGCTGATCACCGACGAATTCATGGCAGCGGTGCGCGCGGACAAGGACTGGAATCTCGCCTTCCCGCTGCTCACCAAGGAATACGATCCCGAGCAGCACAAGCTCGACGACAAGACCAAGTTCGTGTGGCGCGAGTGGCCGAACACGAAGAACTACGTCACGCGCGAAGACGGGCTGGTCTGCTGCAAGATCTACAAGACGCTGCCGGCGCGCCGCATGTGGGACGTCATCATGACGTCCACCTACGACTTCGCCGAGCCGGGGTTCATCCTCATCGACCGCGTCAATGAGATGAACAACAACTGGTGGTGCGAGAACATCCGCGCCACCAACCCCTGCGTCCCCGCCGACACCTGGGTGCAGACCAGCGAGGGTCCGCGCCAGGTGGCCGAGCTCATCGGCAAGCAGTTCCAGGCGCGTGTCGACGGCCTCGATCATCAAAGCGCCCCCGAAGGCTTCTTCCGCACGGCCCTCAAGCCGCTGGTCAACCTGACCACCACGGAAGGCCACTCGCTGCGCCTCACCGCCGATCACCGCGTGCGCCGCATCTCCACGCTCACGCGCTTCCGGCTGGCCACCGAGTGGTGCGCGGCCGGCGATCTGAAGGCCGGCGACAAGGTGCTGCTGCAGGATCATCGGCGCGGCCGCTGGTCGGGTGCGACTGGGCGCACTTGGGCACCAACGAGGGCTACCTCATGGGCCTGCTGGTGGGCGACGGCACATCACCGAGGAGCGCGCCGAATTGTCCGTGTGGGCGCGACCGGCCGTCGGCAACAGCGACATCGACATGGGCGGACCGCATTCCGTCATGGCGGCGGCGCTCGATGCCGCGCGCTGCCTCAATCATCGCGCCGAATTCTCCGGCTGGCACGGGATCGGCCGTCGCGGCGAGTTCCGCCTCGGGCATGGTCGCCATCACCGAGCTCGCGCGCGATCTCGGCCTGCGCCCCGGCCGCCAGACCATCACGCCCGCCATCGAGCGCGGTTCGAGCGACTTCTACCGCGGCTTCCTGCGCGGCCTGTTCGATACCGAAGGCAGCGTGCAGGGCACGCAGGCCAAGGGCGTGTCGGTCCGCCTCGGCCGTTCGGACACCTCGATGCTCGAAGGTGTGCAACGCATGCTGCTGCGCCTCGGCATCGCCTCGACCATCTACGCAATCGCGCGCAGCCGGGCCTGGTGATCACGGGCGAGAACGTCGCCCGCTTCGCAGACCACGTCGGCTTCGCCGACACGGTCAAGCGCGCGCGCCTCGCGCGCCTGCTGGGCAGCTACAAGCGCACGCTGAATCGCGAACGCTTCGTCGCCACCGTCGACAGCGTCCGGGCCGATGGCTTCGAAGACGTGTACGACGTGCAGATTCCGGGCATCAACGAGTTCGATGCCAATGGCTTCCATGCGCACAACTGCGGCGAGCAGCCGCTGCCGCCGTACGGCTCGTGCCTGCTGGGCTCGGTGAACCTCACGCGCTTCGTGAAGAACGCGTTCACGGACTTCGCCGAGTTCGACTGGAACGAATATCGCGAAGTCGTGAAGGTGTTCACGCGCATGCTCGACAACGTCTGCGAGATCAACGGCCTGCCGCTCGAGCAGCAGCGCGACGAGATCATGCGCAAGCGCCGCCACGGCATGGGCTTCCTCGGACTGGGCAGCACCATCACCTGCCTGGGCATGAAGTACGGCGCCGAGGACTCCATCAAGTTCACCGAAGACGTCTCGCGCGAGATGGCGGTGGCCGGCTGGGAAGCCGCGCTCGATCTCGCGAAGGAGAAGGGCCCGGCTCCCATCATGAAGGAGGAATTCACGGTCACCGCCGAGATGCTGCGCAAGCGTCCGGAGATGGCGAAGGACGGCTGGAAGATCGGCGACCTGATCCCGGGCCGCATCCTGCATGCGCGCTACAGCAAGTACATGCAGCGCGTGGCCGAGACCGCGCCCTGGCTCGTGGACCAGCTCGCCAACGTCGGCGCGCGCTTCACGCATCACAGCTCGATCGCGCCCACCGGCACCATCTCGCTGTCGCTGGCCAACAATGCGTCGCAACGGCATCGAGCCCTCGTTCGCGCACCACTATTTCCGCAACGTCATCCGCCCCGGCAAGAAGAGCAAGGAGAAAGTGGATGTCTTCTCATTCGAGCTTCTCGCCTATCGCGAGCTCATCAATCCGCGTGCGATGCCGAACTCAACGAACCCGGCCGAACAGCTGCCGGGCTATTTCACCACGGCGGACGACATCACGCCGCAGAGAGCACGTCGACATCCAGGCCGCGGCGCAGAGGTGGGTCGACAGCTCCATCTCCAAGACCGCGAACGTGCCTACGGATTACAAATACGAGAGCTTCAAAGACATCTATCTGTACGCCCACGAGAAGGATCTGAAGGGCTGCACCACGTTCCGCTTCAATCCGGAGGCGTTCCAGGGCGTGCTCGTGAAGGAAGACGACCTCAAGAACACCACGTACGTGTTCACGCTCGAGGACGGCTCGGAAGTTTCGGTGAAGGGCGACGAAGAGATCGAATACGACGGCGAGAAACACACCGCCGCGAATCTCTACGACGCATTGAAAGAAGGCTATTACGGCAAGTTCTAGCCGGAACCTGCCCGAGGATTCGACCATGTCAGCCATCAAGATCGACAAGAAAATCGCGAAGTACCGCGTGCAGAAGGCCGAGGACAAGGCCGCCGCCGAAGCGACCGTGCCACGGCCGTGGCCGCCGCGGTGGCCAAGTTCGAGCCCGCCGTCGAGATGACGCACGACAAGCAGGGCCGCTCCTCGAAGGTCGTGCGCATGACCGAAGAGGTGCAGCGCCCCGAGATGCTCGTGGGCAGCACCTACAAGATCAAGACGCCGGTGTCGGATCACGCCATGTACGTGACCATCAACGACATCATCCTCAACGAAGACACGCCGTACGAGCAGCGCCGGCCGTTCGAGATCTTCATCAACTCCAAGAACCTCGATCACTTCCAGTGGATCGTGGCGCTGACGCGCATCATCTCGGCGGTATTCCGCAAGGGCGGCGACGTCACGTTCCTGGTCGACGAGTTGAAAGCAGTTTTTGATCCGCGAGGGGGATACTGGCAGGCGGGCGGCAAGTTCATGCCGTCGATCATCGCCGAGCTGGGGTATGTCATCGAGAAGCACCTGCAGACGATCGGTCTGCTCAAGAAGCAGGAGCTCGATGATCATGCGCAGAAAATCATCGCCGAGAAAAAAGCGGAGTTCGAAGAACGCACCAAGCAGACCGACGCATTCGCCAAGTCGCATTTTCCGGAAGGCGCGCAGCTGTGCGCCAAGTGCAGCACCGCCGCCGTCGTCATGATGGACGGCTGCATGACCTGCCTGAACTGCGGCGACTCGAAGTGCGGCTGAGTAGTTAGGGGAGCTCCCCGGGGAATTCATTACGCGTATCGACGCCGGGTTCCCCGCCCGGTTCCTGATCCCGGATGGGACTAGTGGTACGCGCTTTTACAAGGCAGTCGCGAGACTGCCTTGTTTTTGGGGCCCGCGACCCGCTCGCCGGCATCGCCGGACAAGCCCTTCGCGCATTTCTGAACCCGCGATCTCCGATGCGCCGACGACGTGAGGCCGCCTCGCGTCCGGTGCCGCGGCGCGCGGGCTTCGGCGCAGAATCGCCACGCATCATCGGATTTCGTGGAGTTTCCCATGCACAAGCTCGGTTCCATTTCCGCCGCCATCTGCGCCTCGCTGTTGCTCGCGGCCCTGGCCTTGCCGACACCGCGCCGACCGCCAACAAGTGGCGCATCGAGTTGGACGGGCAGGCGCTCTCCACGGGCGACCTGCAGTTCCGCGTGACGCCGCGCCAGGGCGAATCCGTCGACGTCGGTCGCCGCGATCCGCAGCGGGCGCGCCGAGAACAACGTCGCGCGCGACGTGCGCGACGCGTTCGCCGCGAAGCTGAGCCCGGAACGCTATTCGCGTGGAAGTCGACGACGGCGAGGACATCCTGATCAAGAAAAAGGATGGTCAGCCGGACTTCGCGGTGGAGCTGGTCGAGTCCAACGTGCGCAACGTGAACATCAAGGTCGAGGGCGAATAGGCCGCCACGATCACCCCACAGTGCGCCCCGGAATATGCCGCGGGCGCGCCGGCCCGGAGGCACTCATGAAACGCGCCACCAGCCTGTTTTGTCTCGCCGCCCTCGTGGCGGCTTGGGCTCATGCGGCCCCCGCGCCGCCATCGGCCGGTGTGTGGAATATCGCGACCACGGGCAAGGCTGCGTCGAGCGGTGACCTCGAGTTCCGCGTCACCGCGATCGACGGCAGCGATCCGGTGGAAATCACCGTGCCGGTCATCGCGGGCGCCAACGAAGACACTGTGGCGCGCACCATCCGGCGCGTTCTGAGCTCGCAGTTGCCGCGCGACCGCTACAGCGTGCAACTGGGCGAGGGCACCAACGTGCTCGTCAGCGATCCGCGTGGACGGCCTAACTTCACGCTCGAGCTGGTCAACTCCGACATCGAGAACGTGCGGGTGGCCGTGCAGAGCGTGACGCCCGCGGCCGCGCCCACGGTACCGCCGCAGTCCGTACCCGCGGAAGCACCGGCCGCCCCGGCACCGGGAAACTCCGTGCCGGGTAATACGCTGCCCCCTGCGGGTACCGCGCCGCCGACCGGTACGCCGCCGCCATCCAACAACTCGGTTCCGCCTCCCGCCGCGGTCCCGGCACCGGGATCCTCCGGTGCACCGGCGCCCGGCAACTCGGCCCCATCGCCGGGTGCAGTGCCGGGCCCATCGCCCACGGCCCCCGCTCCGGCCCCCGCGCCGGGCTCGCCGCCCGCTTCGCCGAACAACTCACCCGCCGGGTCGGGTGCCCCGGCCACGACGCCGCCGCCCGGTAGTTAGCGCATACGCGGGGATCACTGGGGGAACAGACACTCCCCGACCTGACGCAGCGTGTCGAATTGCGATGCCGTGTCGTAATAAACGGGGCCGGAGTTGCGCACGTCGAGACGCACCATGTAGCCCTGTGAAGGAACCGGTTGCGATGGCGGCACGCTCGCAGCCGAATAGAGCAGCGCGCTCGAGTTGTTGACCGCCAGCTCGCCGGATGTGTAAACGACATCGAAGGCCGGTCCGCTCAGCGGGGCACGCGTTCGATAGACGCGCTCGCCGGCGAGGCAGCCGTCGTTTTCGCTGCCCAACCACGGCATCGGCTGGTGATCGACCTTGCCGTCGATCGACAGTGCGCTGGTGAATGCAACGAAGTCGTATTTTTCACGCAGTCGCAACCCTTCGAATCGCGACACCGTGCGACGTTCATCCAGCGGTGGCCAGTCGAAGATCGAATAGCTGAGCTCGCCCCACAGCAGAGTGACATCGCTTTCGAAACGCTGATGGTTCTCATCCCGGTATCCGACATCACCGGTCGCGAAGACATGATCCGCGGCTATCCGGTTGTGGCTCGACTGAGGGGGGATTTCGCTGCCCGGAAACTCGAAGGTGTCGACCTCGTCGCGAAAGCCGACCACGTCGTATGCGAAAGGTCCGGTGAACACGCCGAAGCTGACGAAGGCGCGCCTGACGGGTATCACGCCGACGATTCGCAGGTTCAGCGTGCGCCGCTCGTGGGTGACTATCCCGGGGAAGGCGCTGTCGCGCTCGTCGATGAAGTCGTCAGTGGCGCTGCCGAGCCGGATGGCGCCGACGTTGCGCGGCGCGAAGCTGTTGGTGAGCAGGGCTATTTCACCGCTGCCGTCGCGCTGGCGTGGAAAGCCGCCGGCGTCCAGGAACGCGCAGTCGTTCCATTCGAGCCGGAGCACGCGCGGTATGCCTCGTGCCATACGCGCCGAGATGCTGCCCGACGTCCCGCAGGGCATCGTGATGCCGTCGTGCACGCCGGCCAGCGCCGCCGGAGTCGTCGCGGCGGCAAGATCCGCGAGCGGTTTCTCGATGAATTCCCGGGCGGCATCCGTCAGCACCCCAAGCCGTCCGGGCTGCGAACGGATAAAATTGATGCCCTGCTGCGTGGCCGAGGCAAGTTTCTGCTGAGTATCGATCGGCGTGGCGGCGAGCGAGGCGCCCGCGGCCAGGGCGGCGGCGCCCGCCAGCAATGCCGGGTAGATAGTTTTCATGTGGTCCCTCTCGTTGGCGGCCTTGTTATCCGGTACGGCCGTTCGCAAGGGACTCTAACCACCCGTCACGACGAGTCAATGCGCGTCGGGACATTTCTCAGGAGTAGCGTGGAACGATACCGGTCGGCGCGGCCCCTGTCCTGTCCCGGGTCAGGGTGCGAGTCCGAAAAACGACAAGGGCGTGTCCCGGATTCGCCATCCGAGCCACGCCCTTGGCCTGCTAACTAGAAGGTACCGCTCAGGCTGATCGGACTGCCGCCGGCCGTGCCGGTCACCGTGAACGTGTCACCCGCGGTGGGATGCACGGTTCCATTGCCGCTCATCTGCGCCGCAAACGAGCGGCCATTTCCAGGCGCGAGCGTCTGGCCCGAGTTCAGCGTGTACACATAGGTGCACACGGTGGTCGTGCACGAACTGCTCTGCGTGATCTGGCCGCCCACGGTGTTGTACTGGCCCGCGGCGTTCACTCCCGCAGTGCGTTGCACGGATATCGTCACGGTCAGCGCCGTGATATTGGCCGTGTTGTTGACGCGTACCTGTTCCTCGCTGAACCAGCCGCTGCTGCTGGTCACTACGCCCGTGGCCGTCACGGAGCCACCGGTGGATACACCAGCCTGCGTCACTGCAACCGTCCGCGTGATGCCGCCGCCGCTCACGGTCACCGTGCCCGTGCGGCTGGTCGTCGCCGTATTCGCGGTGGCGCTCATGGTGAAGCTGCCATTACCCGAGCCGCTGGTGGGCGAGGCGCTGAGCCAGCTCTGATCGTCCGTCACTGTCCAGCTCACGTTGCCGGTTACGGTGACCGGCGTGGACGAAGCCGCGGCGGCCGGCGCCCACGTCGATGCTGAGAGTGTCAGGTTGTTGGCCGACGGCGCGGCCTGAGTCACGGCAATCGTGCGCGTGAGGCCGCCGCCCGTGAGCGTCACCGTGCCACTGCGACTGGCCGTGCCCGTGTTCGCCGTGGCGTTCACCGTGAAGCTGCCATTGCCGGTGCCGCTGGTCGCGGACGTGCTCAGCCAGGTCTGATTGTCGTTCACCGTCCAGCTGACGTTGGCGGTGACCGTGACGCTGCCGCCAGCGGCCCCCGACGCGAACGACAACGAGGTCGGCGCGACGACCAGGTTGTTGGCGGTCGGCGCAGCTTGCGTCACGGCTATCGTGCGCGTGATTCCGCCGCCGCTCACGGTCACGTTGCCCGTGCGTGCCGCGGTGCCAGTGTTCGCCGTGGCGCTGATCGTAAAGCTGCTGTTATTGGTGCCGCCCGTGGGCGAAACACTGAGCCAGCTCTGGTTGTCGGTCGCCGTCCAGCTCACATTCGCCGTCACCGACACGGGCGCCGTCGACGCCGCAGCCGCCAGCGACACCGAGGTCGGCGACACGACGAGATTCGGGCCCGGCGAAGTGCCAAACACCGAGGCCGGCACCGAGGTGGCGGCGATGCCGTTCGCGCCGTTGACGACGATCTGGCCCCACTGCGTGAGCGCGGTGCCGAAGTCGGTGACCATGTCGAGGAAAGTGCAGCAACCGCCGTTGCCGGACCAGGACCAGGCGATGTAGCCGTTGGCGCGCTGCTGAGCCTGCGCCATGATGGTCGCCTCGTCGACGTCCTGGCCGTTGTGCTGCAGGCCGAACTCACCGATGACCAGCGGCAGGCCCATGTCGTCGAAGGCCTGCATGTACGACGTGATGGTGCTCGCCTGGTTGTACACCTCGTACATGTGCACGCTGAAAATCAGGTTGCGCTGCGGATCCGAGTTCCAGATCTGCATGGCGTTGGTGCGCATGGTGTTGGACCAGTCCTGGCCCCAATTTGCCGCGTCGATCATCAGCGTGTGCGTGATGCCCGCCGCGCGCAGCGCCTGGATGGCCGAGATGGTGTCGGCCACGTAGTTGGCCGTGGTGTTGTTGCCGAAGGGCTCGTTCGCGATGTTGATGATCGCGAAATTCTCCTGGCCGTTGATCGCGGCGCGGATGTCGGAACTGGTCCAGTACTGCACGGCGTTGTTGATGTGCACCGAGCCGGAGCCTTCGCTCCAGCCGGTGGAGTCGTGCACCTCGAGCACCGAGATCATCTGCCGGGCCTTGGCCCACTCGATGACCGAGGTCACCTCGGAGCCGGGAATGCGCGCCCACTGTCCGCCGGTAGATAGAACGTAGCGGACGGTATTCGCCTTGGTGGCGGCGATGTTGGTCAGGTCCTGCTGGACCGTCGCCGCGCCGCGCCACGAGAACCAGGTGTAGGGATAGGCGACGCCGCGCATGACGAAAGGCGTGCCATTGTTGTCGACCAGCTGCCCGTTCGAGATGGCAAATCCCGCGAAACCCGCGGCCGGCAGCAACAGCAGAGTGCAAAGGATCGCGGCGCGTTTGAACGCGCGAAGAATGGTGCTCATGAAGTCCCCCTCAGGTTCCGTGTCCATACGGTTTGAACCGCGGCGGGATCTTATGCGGAGCGCAACTCCATTAATGCAAGCAAATATACTTATGTCTTGCGCGCAGTCCCGATGTCCACGCCGATGTCCGTCACTGGTTGCGCTAACAAGGCACGCTTAAGCTCTCCACATGGAAAATCTCAGCGAAAAAGTTTACGAGTGCACGCTCGCAGTCGAGGCGCACATGGTCTGCGACCTGCTGTCGCAGGCCGGGATCTCCGCGCGCGTCGACGGCGAGTTCATGCAGAGCGCGATGGGCGAGATTCCTCTCGGGAACGCCGTCAAGGTGCGCGTCGATCCGGCACGTGCGGCTGAGGCGCGCGAAGTCATCGCCGATTGGGAAAAGCAGCAGCCCGTCGATCCGGTTGCCGTTCCCGTCACGAAAACATCGCGCTTCAATTCGCTGCTGTGGTTCATCGTCGGGACAACGGTGGGTGTGGCGGGTGCGTTCATCGCGCTCAGAACCCCGACCAGTTACGACGGCGTTGATTACGACGGAGACGGGCGCAACGACATCAAGTACGAGTACAACGGAGGGGCGATTGCGCGCATGGAATTCGATCGCGATGACGACGGCAAGGTCGATGCACGCTGGATCTTCGACGCCAACGGCGTGGAGCAGGAGTATGACGCCGACGAAGACTTCGACGGCCGCTTCGAGTGGCGCGGACGAGCCGGGGAAGGTGAGGTCATGCGCAACATGCTCGATGCCGATGGCGATGGGCGTCCCGAACGGGTGGAACATTTGCGGCACGGGGTGCTCGTGAGCATCGACTACCATTACGGCGGCCGCATCGTGAAGCGCGATTTCTACAAAGCCGGCCTGCTCGATGCGGCCGAATTCGACGACGACGGCGACGGCATGTTCGAGCGACGCGTGCAATACGACGCGCAGGCGGAGCCGAAGCTGTAGGATTCCTCCTAATTCCACACACACCGCGCGGCGATACAGCCGTTTTTCTGCGCGGCGCAAGATTCATCACAGTCGGCAACGGACTACATCCGCCACGACATTGTTAGCTAGGGGAAATGAATGAGCTCGACCAAGATCATCGCCATCGTGTTGATTGTCGCCGGAGTGCTGGGGTTGGCCTACGGCAAGTTCTCGTACACCAAGGAAACGCACGACGCGAAGGTGGGGCCCATTGAGTTGTCCGTGAAGGACAAGGAAACGGTGAACGTGCCCGTGTGGGCGGGAGTCGGTGCCATCGTGATCGGCGCCGGCCTGCTGCTCGCGGGAGGACGCCGCGCCTGATCGATACCGGTAAGGGTTGCCGGGGCATAACTTAGTTAGCCGGCGACCCCGTTGAGCATGAGGGCGGACCCGCCTTGTGGCGCGGGCCCGCCCTTTCTTCAGGCGCAAGCGCCACCTCGGAAAACGCCGCCGAAGCGGCGGCGTCCGTGATCAGTTGGAACTCATTCCGGGTGGATTGATCTCCACGAAGCGCAGCAGGTTTCCAAAAGGATCCTCGATCGCCAACTCGCGCGCGTCATAGAACGTGTCGTGGATCACCGGCGCACCTGTGCTGCCCCCCTTCGCTGCCAATTCCCGCTGCAGGGCGTCGATACCCGTCACACGGAAGTACACATCGGCGACGGCGCGCTCCGTGCCGAGATCTTCTGTGGTCAGATGCATTTGCAGGCCGCCCCTCGACACTTGGCCATAAAACGCCCGACCAACTTCACCTTCTTCGCTGCCCCAGTCCCAATCGAAGCCGAGCACGCCGACATAGAACTCCTGCGCTGCCGCGCGCGAGCTCACGCGCAACACCGGGAGGAGCTGGTGCAACTGGACTTCCGTGCTCGCCGTCTGTGAAATGCGTGCGCCGGTTTCGAGATCGATCTTCGCGGCGAGCACGTTCCAGTTTCCGAATCCAAACTGCTGCGCGACGACTTCGAGGCACTCGCTGTGCGAAAGCGAAACATCCCTGGCTGCCAGCGATTCACGCAGCGACTTGGCCATGGCCTTGGCTTGTAGATAGGTACGCATATTTTCGAACCCCATTCCGTGGCGAGCGGGAATCGTCAGTGCCTGCGTTACCGACCCGTTCGCCATTGCGGTTGAGGATCAGGAGTATTCGACGTGGTGCGTTCACCGTACCCTTGCGGGCGCAGGCGGCAGGCCTCACCGAGCCAGAGGCGATGCTATTGAGAGGGTGGAGAGAGTGTCAATCGGCTGGCGACAGAATCCCTGCCTGACACCACTCAGTTCTTGAGCTTGTATCCGGTGCGGAACATCCACGCGATGATGGCCAGGCAGATCAGCATGAACGCGAAGGTCATGCTGACGCTCAGCACCACGTTCACGTCCGACTTGCCATAAAAGCTCCAGCGGAACCCGTTGATGAGGTACACGACCGGGTTGAAGAGCGTCAACTTCTGCCACAGCGGCGGCAGCATCGACAGCGAATAAAAGCTGCCGCCGAGGAAAGTCAGCGGCGTCACGATCATCGTGGGAACGATGCTGGTCTTCTCCCAGCTGTCCGCCCAGATGCCGATGGCGAAGCCCAGCAGGCTGAACGTCACCGAGGTCAGGATCAGAAAACCCAGGCAGGCGAACGGGTGCTGGATTTCAAACGGCACGAACAGCCGCGCGGTCATGAGAATGATGGTGCCCAGCATCACCGACTTGGTGGCGGCGGCGCCGACGTAACCGGCCAGCACCTCGACGAACGAGATCGGCGCCGACAACATCTCGTAGATCGTGCCCGCGAACTTGGGCATGTAGATGCCGAAGGAGGCATTGTTCAGGCTCTCGGTGAGCACGGTCAGCATGATGAGGCCGGGCACGATGAAGGCGCCGTAGGCCACGCCATCGATGCTCACCATGCGCGAGCCGATGGCCGAGCCGAACACCACGAAGTACAGCGAGGTGGTGATCACCGGCGTGGCGATGCTCTGGAAGATGGTGCGGAAGGTCCGCGACATCTCGAAGGTGTAGATGGCGCGGATCGCGTGCAGGTTCATTGCCGTGATCTCACGAGACTCACGAAGATGTCTTCGAGCGAGCTCTCGGCGGTATGCAGATCCTTGAACTCGATGCCCTGTTCGTTGAGCCTCCGCAGCAGTCCAGCGATGCCGGTTTCCGCGGCCTGCGTATCGAAGGTATAGATCAGCTCAGTGCCTTGCTTAACGAGCTCTAACGGCAGGCCGCCGAGCGCCGCCGGAATCTCCTGCAGCGGATTCTGCAGATGCAGCGTGAGCTGCTTCTTGCCCAGCTTGCGCATCAGCGCGTGCTTTTCCTCGACGAGCACCAGCTCGCCCTTGTTGATGACGCCGATGCGATCGGCCATCTCCTCGGCTTCCTCGATGTAATGCGTGGTGAGGATGATGGTGACACCGCGCTCGCGCAGGCCGCGCACCATCTGCCACATGTCGCGCCGCAGCTCGACGTCGACGCCCGCGCTGGGCTCGTCGAGGAACAGGATGGTCGGTTCGTGCGACAGCGCCTTGGCGATCATCACGCGCCGCTTCATGCCACCCGAGAGCTGCATGATCTTCGAGTCCTTCTTGTCCCACAGCGACAGATCGCGCAGCACCTGCTCGACGAAGGCCGCCGAGCGCGGCTTGCCGAACAGTCCACGGCTGTACTGCGTGGTGTTCCAGACCGTCTCGAACATGTCGGTGGCCAGCTCCTGGGGCACGAGACCGATGCGGGCGCGGGCCTGGCGGAAGTCGCGCACGATGTCGAAGCCATCGGCGCTGATGGCGCCGGCCGAGGGCGTGACGATGCCGCAGATGATGTTGATCAGCGTGGTCTTGCCGGCACCGTTGGGTCCTAGCAGGGCGAAGATCTCGCCACGGCGGATTTCGAGGCTCACGTTCTTGAGGGCGTGAAAGCCGGTGGCGTAGGTCTTCGAGAGACCCGAGACGGTGAGCACGGACATGGGCGCGTACGTTAACGATCCGGCCGCCGGTACTCAATGTCCCGGACGGGGGAGGAGATTGAGTGTTTCCGAAGCCGCCGTTAGCTTTGCTTCAGGCATGCGCGTTGGCCTGGCTGGCGCTGGCGGCGCCCGCGTCGGCAAACAACCAGGACCTGGTGGTGGCGGCACGCGAGCAGGTGGGCGTGACCGTGATCTACGACGGCAGCTACCCAATCTGATGGTGTATTTCCGGCGCGCGGGTCATTCGCAGCCGGTCACGCAGCGCGGCGCCGACTATCTACCCGGGGATGTCGTGGCATGGGACCTGGGAGGCGGAATCCTGCACGTCGGCATCGTCAGCGACGGGCGGGCGGTCACCGGCGTGCCGCTGGTTCTCCATAACATCGGCGCCGGCGCACGGGAAGAAGACATCCTGTTTCGTTACACCATCATCGGGCACTACCGGCTCCAGGGAGCCCGGGGCGGGAATTGATGGCCCCGTCCGGCACGCCTGTCGCCACACACTGACGTCTATCAAGCTGCAATTCACGGTAGGCTTCGCACCCCATGAGTGCCAAGCCGGGCATCGCCCGACAACCCGAATCCCCCCTCGAATCGCCAAGTGCCGCGCGCCGTTTCTTCGGGGTGTTCAAGTACACCAGGCGCGCACTCGAGCTGGTCTGGTCCACCAGCCGCAAGCTGTCCCTGCTGTTTGCCGGCGTGACCGTGATCGCGGGTGCATTGCCTTCGGCGGTGGCCTATATCGGCGCGCGAATCCTCGACAGCGTGATCGCCGCGAGCAAGTCCTACTCTGCTGGCACACCCGTGGACGTGCAGCCGGTGGTGGCCTGGGTGCTGGCCGAAGCGGCGACTCTGGTATTGATCACCGCTGCGCATCGCGGCATCACGCTGTGCCAGGCGCTGTTCAAGGCCAAGCTCGCGCACCGCGTGAACGTGATGATCCTCGACAAGGCGCTGACGCTGGAGCTCACGCAGTTCGAGGACTCGGAGTTCTACGACAAGCTGACGCGCGCCCGGCGTGAGGCCTCGAGCCGGCCGCTGTCGCTGGTCATGCGTACCTCGCTTCTGCTGCAGAACGCGATCTCCATCGCGACCTTCTCGGCACTGCTGGCCGGATTCTCGCCCTGGGCGGTGATCATTCTCGTGTTCGGCGGATTGCCGGCGTTCTTCGCCGAGACGAAATTCTCCGGCGATGCATTCCGCCTGTTCCGCTGGCGCGAGCCGGAAACGCGCATGCAGACCTATCTCGAGACGGCCATTGCGCGTGAGGACCACGCCAAGGAGGTCAAGCTCTTCGACCTCGGCGCCCTGTTCCTCGGACGCTACAAGGCCATCTACGAGGGCCTGTACGTAAAGGACCGCAATCTGACCGTCCGGCGCGAGAGCTGGGTATTCACACTCACGCTGCTCAGCATCGCCGCGCTGTACGGCGCGTATGCCTGGTGCGCCATCGAGGCGGTGCGCGGCGTGATCACGCTCGGCGAGATGACCATGTACCTCATGCTGTTCCGCCAGGGCCAGACCGCGGTCACCACCAGCCTGGGCGCCATCGGCGGCATGTACGAGGACAACCTCTACCTGTCCACGCTGTACGAATATCTCGAGCAGCCGGTCGAATCCAGCACCGGCACGGCCGTCAGTGGCCCGGATCCGGACGCGGGCGTGCAGTTCGAGAACGTCGAGTTCCGCTACCCGGGCTCGCAAACGGCGGCGATCACCGGCGTCAACCTGCAGATCAAGCGCGGCGAATCCCTGGCGCTGGTCGGGGAGAACGGCTCGGGCAAGACCACGCTGATCAAACTACTCACCCGGCTCTACAAGCCCACCTACGGACGTGTGCTGCTCGACGGTCGCGATCTGCAGGAATGGGACGCCACCGTGCTGCGCAGGCGCATCGGCGTGATCTTTCAGGACTTCGTGCGTTACCAGCTGCTGGTGGGCGAGAACATCGGCGCCGGCGACGTGCGTGAATTCGAAAACCGCGAGCGCTGGAGCAAGGCCGCCAGCGAGGGCAAGGCCGTCGCCGTTCATCGAGGACATGCCGAAGCAGTACGATTCGCAGCTCGGCAAGTGGTTCAAGGACGGGCGCGAGCTGTCCGGCGGCCAGTGGCAGAAGATCGCGTTGTCGCGTGCCTTCATGCGAAAGGACGCCGACATCCTGGTGCTGGACGAGCCCACCGCGGCCATGGACGCCGCGGCCGAAGCCGAGATATTCGAGCACTTCCGTTCGCTCATGGGCAATCGCATCGCCATCGTCATTTCGCACCGCTTCTCCACGGTGCGCATGGCCGATCACATCGTTGTCCTGGAGCAGGGACACATCATCGAGCGCGGCAACCACGAGACCCTGATGCAGCAGGACGGCATCTACGCCAAATTATTTACGCTGCAGGCCCGCGGCTACAGATAAAAGGGGACGGACCCGGCGCTGAGCCGACCCCTATTCACCTGCGTCAGCGTTTCCTGGGAAATGACAGATATCCGCATCTACAATCCACGCGGACTCTAACTAAGGAGCAGGGAATGCCGTTCAACGCCCGACCGATCCTGGCCGCCGCCATCCTGTGCGTCGCGCTGCTCCCGCCGGCCGAAGCCCGCAAGATCAAGCGCGAGCCGCCGCCCGTCGCTCCCGCGCCCCCGGAACGCGTCACCTCGGTCGAAGGCATCACCGAGTACCGGCTCGCCAACGGCCTGCGCGTGCTGCTGTTCCCGGATGCCAGCAAGCAGACCGTCACGGTCAACATCACCTACCTGGTCGGTTCGCGCCACGAGAACTACGGCGAGACCGGCATGGCGCATCTGCTCGAGCACATGCTGTTCAAGGGATCGACCAATCATCCCGCCATCCTGACCGAGCTGGCGGCGCATGGCGCGCGCCCCAACGGCACCACCTCATGGGATCGGACCAACTACTACGAGACCTTCAACGCCAGCGAGGAGAACCTGCGCTGGGCGCTCTCGCTGGAGTCGGACCGCATGGTCAATTCCGTCATCGCGAAGAAAGAGCTCGACACCGAGATGACGGTGGTGCGCAACGAATTCGAGATGGGCGAGAACAACCCGGTCGGCGTGCTGTTCAAGCGCGTGCTTTCCGTGGCCTACGACTGGCACAACTACGGCAACATGCCCATCGGTGCGCGCTCGGACATCGAGGGCGTGCCGATCGAACGCCTGCATGCTTTCTACCGCAACTACTATCAGCCGGATAACGCCATCCTGCTGGTCGCCGGCAAGATCGACGAGCCGGCCACGCTGAAGCTCGTGCAGGAATACTTCGCCGGCATCCCGCGCCCGACACGCACGTTGCCGGCGCTGCACACCGTCGAGCCCGTGCAGGATGGTGAACGCCAGATCATCCTGCGCCGTGAAGGCGAGGTGCAGGTCGCCGTCGCCGCGTTTCATGGGCCACCCGGATCGCACGAGGACTATCCCGCGCTGACGATTCTCGGGCGCGTGCTGGCCGACGCTCCCGCCGGCCGTCTGTACAAGGCGCTGGTCGAGCCGGGCAAGGCGGCCGCGGTATTTCCCGCGCAAATTCAGTTGCAGGATCCCGGCATGGTCGGATTCGCCGCGCAGGTGCGCGACGGATCACCGCTCGATCCGGCACTCGCCACGCTGCTCGAGGTCGTCGAGAAGCCGGCGGCCAAGCCGGTCACCAGTGAAGAAGTGGAACGCGCGCGCAACCAGATCCTCAAGCAGGTCGAGCTCAGCCTGAACAATTCCGAGCAGGTCGGCCTCACGCTCAGCGATTGGGAAGGCATGGGCGACTGGCGGCTGTTGTTCATCAATCGCGACCGGCTGAAGAAGGTGAGCGTGGACGATGTGCAGCGCGTGTGGGCGAAGTACTTCAAGCCCGCGAATCGCACCGTGGGCCTGTTCTACCCGACCAAGAGTCCCGATCGTGTCGAAACCCCGGCGCGGCCCGACGTGCTGGCCCTGGTCAAGGATTACAAGGGCGATACGGCGCGCGAGCAGGGCGAGGAATTCGACGCCTCGCCCGCGAACATCGAGGCACGCACGGTGCGGCGCGAGTTGCCGGGCGGCCTGCAGATGTCGTTGCTGCCCAAGAAGACCCGTGGCGGCACGGTATTCGTCGGCCTGGCTTTGCGCTTCGGCGACATGAAGAGCCTCGCGAATCTCGGCGAAGTTCCGACGTTTGCCACCACGCTGCTGATGCGCGGCACCGCCAAGCACACGCGCCAGCAATTGCAGGACGAATTCGACCGACTCAAGGCGCGCGTCAACGTCAACGGCTGGGGCTCGGGCATGTATCTGCATGTCGAGACCACGCGTGAGAATCTGCCCGCGGTCCTGACGCTGATCGCGGAGGTGCTGCGCGAGCCGGCATACGATTCCAAGGAGCTGGAGCAACTGCGCACCGAAATGCTGGCCGCCATCGAGCAGCAGCGCAGCGATCCGGGCGCGATCGCGTCCACCGCGTTCCAGAAGGCGCTCAAGCAATACCCCAAGGGCGACATCCGTTACGTCGACTCGCCCGACGAAGGCATCGTCAACGTCAAGGCGGTCACGCGCGAGCAGGTGCAGCGCTTTCATCGCGACTTCTTCGGCGCGCAGCCGGCGCAGGTTCGCGGCGGTGGGCGACTTCGACGCCGCGGCCTTCGAGAAGCAGGTGGCGCAATTGTTCGGCGGGTGGAAGGCCGCGAAGCCGTTCACGCGTGGAACCAACGACTACTTCGACGTGCAGGCGCAGACCAAAACTTTCGAGACGCCCGACAAGGCGCAGGCGGTCTATATCGCCGGACTCAACCTGAATCTCAGCGACCAGGATCCGGACTATCCGGCGCTGATGTTCGGCAACTACATGCTGGGCGGCGGATTCCTGAACTCGCGCCTGCTGACCCGCATTCGCGTCAAGGATGGCTTGAGCTATGGCGTGGGCTCGCAGCTGGGCGCCGAGGCACAGGACAAGTCCGGCAGTTTCAACGTGTTTGCCATCTACGCGCCGCAGAACCTCGCGAAACTCGAACAGGCGTTCAAGGAAGAATTGCAGCGCGCGCTCACCGAGGGGTTCACCGCCGAGGAAATCACGCAGGCCAAGTCCGGCTGGTTCCAGGGGCGCAACGTGGAGCGCTCGCAGGACAGCGGGCTCGCGGCCAAGTTGCAGCACTACATGTTCATCGGCCGCACGTTCGCCTGGGACGCGGAGTTCGAGAAGAAAGTGCAGGCACTCGATGCCGCGCAGATTCGCGCTGCGATGGTCAAGTACATCGACCCCGCGAAGTTCGTCGTCATGAAGGCCGGCGATTTCGCGAGCGCCGCGAAGGCGGGCGCCGCGGCGGCTCCGGCTGCGAGGCCATAGCCGCCACTCGGTACACGATGCCGGCCGACGCGTGGCGACGCGCGTGCCGCGGCCTTGGCAAACTGTGAACTCTCACGCATCGGAGTGATGCCTCGCCGGAGTGCGCCCGACGCGGGGGGCGCGCTTATGTTCCTTGTCCTCAAAGCGCTGCGCCCGCTCTGCTAGGCTGCCTGCAAATCGAGCCCCATTGATGGGGCCATCGCCTCCAGAAAAAAAAGAATCGGGGTCCACCATGTCGATTCGCAACCGCCTCGCGGCGGCGCTGTGCATTCTTGCTTTTGCTTCGGCTGCCAGCGCCGACAATGTGCGCGGCGCCTGGTCACAGCCTTTCGCCTGGCCGCTGATCGGTGCGCACGCCGTGCTCACGCCCGATGGTCGCGTGCTCACCTACGGCACCGACGGCAACGGCGTGCAGACCGGATTCTTCATCTACGACCTGTGGGATCCGCAGGCCGGGACCAACGGCGGACATCTCACGCTGCCGAATGGCACCGGCACCGACATCTTCTGCAGCTCGCAGATCGTGCTGCCGCAGAGCGGCGACATCTTCCTCGCCGGCGGCGACAACTGGGTCAACGGCCGCACCACCAACACCGGCAATAACAACAGCAATGTCTTCACGACCTCCAGCAACTCGCTGGCGCGCGGCAACAACCTCAACCGGCCGCGCTGGTATTCCACCTCCACCACGCTGCTGAACGGCGAAATCTACATCCAGGGTGGCAACGGCGGCGGCGACCGGCCCGAGATCCGTGACGCCAGCGGCGCGCTGCGCCTGCTTTCGAACGTGAACACCAGCGGATATTCGGCCACGTATCCGCGCAATTTTCTCGCGCCCGATGGCCGCGTCTTCGGCTTCGACAACAGCGGCAAGATGTACTACGTGTCGCCGGGCGGCACTGGCCTGCTGACCACGGCGGGCCAGTTGCCGGGTGCCACCAGCTGGACGGCCAGCGCCGTGATGTTCCAGCCCGGTCGCATCCTGCAGGTCGGCGGCGCTTCGAGCGCCGCGTTGGTCATCGACATCAACGGTGTGCAGCCGGTGGTGGCCTCCACACAGTCCATGTCGACCCAGCGCCAGTGGGTGTCGGCCACGGTGCTGCCCGATGGCCGTGTACTCGGCACCGGTGGCAGCGCGGTGGAGAACCAGCTCTCTGGCGTCAACAACGTCGCTGAGCTCTGGAATCCCGCCACGGGCACGTGGATCCAGGGCACGGCGGGCACGAACGCGCGCCTGTACCACTCCTTCGGACTGCTGCTGCCAGACGCCACCGTGCTGGTCGGCGGCGGCGGTGCGCCGGGCCCGCTGGTGAATCTCAACGCCGAGCTCTACTTCCCGCCGTACCTGTTCGATGCCACGGGCGCGCGCGCGGCCCGGCCCGAGATCACGTCGGCGCCGGACACCGTATTGCCCGGCGATCGTTTCGCAGTCGGCTACGCCGGCGCCGGCGGCATCTCGCGCGTCTCGTTCGTGAAGACCGGATCGACCACGCACAGCTTCAACATGGACCAGCGTTACCTGCAGCTGCCGTTCACCACGAATGGTGCGTTGCTCGAGGTGCAGCTGCCTTCGCGCGCCGGCGACGTGCCGCCCGGCTACTACATGCTTTTCGTGCTGAACGCGCAGGGCGTGCCTTCGGTCGCGCGCATGATGCGTGTGGGAATCACGACCAGCGAGCCTCCGGCCCCGGACTTCACGCCGGCTGCGGGCGGTGCCGGTGGCGGCCCGTTCACGCTGGCCTGCGACACCAACGAAGTGCTGGTGGGCGTGCGCGGCAGCACCGCCACCTACGTGAACCAGGTCGGTCCGCTGTGTGTGCGTGTCAACCAGTCCGGGCAGTGGTTAGGCACGCCGGTGGAGCGCGGCATCACCGGTAGCAATGGCACGGCCACGTACGCGAAGATGTGCCCGACCAACTCGGCGATCAGCGGCTTTCGCGGACGCTTCAGCCAGTACGTCGATCAGCTCGACTTCGAATGTCGGGCGCTCACCTCGGCCGGCAAGCTCACCGGAACCGGCGGCTTCCTCGGCGCCGTCGGCGCGAACACCGGCACGGCACAGGGACCCTGGCGTTGCGATTCGGGCAACCCGGGCGCTGCGCTCTATGGTCGCTCGGGCAGCTGGATGGACAATTTCGGTCTGCAATGCCGGCAGGCGACGACTACCTTCGTCAACACGCCGCCGAATCTGTCGAATCCGGGTAGTCAGTCGAGCACCGTCGACACCGTCGTCGACCTGCCGATTGCGGCTTCGGATCCGGATTCCAACACGCTCTCGTTCAGCGCCATCGGCCTGCCGGAAGGTCTCTACGTGAACGCAGCGACCGGTCGGATCACCGGCACGCCGACCACGCTGGGTGATTACACCGTGGGTCTCAGCGCCTTCGACGGCACGGTCAGCGCCACGGTGACCTTCGGCTGGTCCATCACCACGCGTCCGCCGTTCTCGCTCGATCCCCTGTCCGCCGCCACGCCCCAGGTGACGGGCACGCCCGTGTCCTATACCGCGACCGCGCGCAATGGCAGCAATGTGCTGTACAGCTGGTTCTTCGACGACGACACGCCGGCCTCCGAGCCTTCGGGCTCGCCCACGATCACGCATGCCTTCGCACGCCCGGGCATCTACTACGTGACCGTCACTGCGCTGTCCGAAGGCAGCCCGGCGCAGTCCCAGACGACGACGCAGGTGGTCCACCTGCCGCTCACGCCTAACAAGCCCGCGATGTCCAGCAACATCGTGTTCGACTCCCATGCCGGTGGCCGCGTCTGGGTCGCGAACCAGGACAACAACTCGGTCTCGGTCTTCAACGCGTCGACCAACGGCAAGCTCGCCGAGATCGCGGTGGGTGCGGGTCCGCGCACCCTGGCGGTGGCACCGAACGGCAATGTGTGGGTGGCCAACAAACACGCGGCCACGATTTCCGTCATCAACGCTTCGACCCTGACCGTGGCACAGACCCTGGCGCTGCCGTTTGCCTCGCAACCTTACGGCGTCGCCTTCGCGCCTACGGGCGGGGTGGCCTACGTCGCGCTCGAAGCGCGCGGCCAGCTGCTCAAGCTCGACGCCGCGAGCGGCGCCGTGCTGGGCAGCCTCGACGTGGGCCGCCACGTGCGTCATGTCGCGGTGAACTCCGACGGCACGCAGGTCTATGTCTCGCGCTTCATCACGCCACCGCTACCGGGCGAGAGCACCGGCCTCGTGCAGCCGGGTGATGCGGGCGGCGAGGTCGTGGTGGTGTCCGCGGGCAACATGACGGTGTCCAGTACGCTCACGTTGCGCCACAGCGACCTGCCGGATTTCGAGATCCAGGGCAGCGGCATACCTAACTATCTCGGCGCCGTGACGCTGTCGCCGGATGGGCTCACCGCCTGGGTGCCGTCCAAGCAGGACAACGTGCGGCGCGGCGCGCTGCGCAATGGCGCGAACATCAACTTCCAGAACACCGTGCGCGCCATCGCCTCGCGCATCGACCTGGGCACCGGCCTCGAGAACCTGGAGTCGCGCGTCGATCTCGACAACTCCAGCCTGGCCAGCGCGGCGGCCTTCGATCCGTACGGCAACTATCTGTTCGTGGCGCTGGAGACCAGCCGCGAGGTGGCCGTGGTGGACACGCAGGGTCTGGTACGAGATCTTCCGCTTCAATGTCGGCCGCGCGCCGCAGGGCCTGGCGGTGTCGAACGACGGCCGCCGCCTCTACGTCAACAACTTCATGGACCGAAGCGTGGGTGTGTTCGATCTCACGCGTCTGCTGAATCTCGGCGAATCCAGTATTCCCGCCGTGGCGACGCTCGCCGCCGTGAGCAGCGAAGCGCTGGGCGCGCAGGTGCTCAAGGGCAAGCAGTTCTTCTACGACGCGCGCGACACGCGACTGGCACGCGACGCGTACATGAGCTGCGCCTCCTGCCACAACGATGGCGGCGATGACGGCCGCACCTGGGACCTCACCGGCATGGGTGAGGGCCTGCGCAACACCGTGAACCTGCGCGGCCGCGCGGCGGGCCAGGGCTTCCTGCACTGGTCGGCCAACTTCGACGAACTGCAGGACTTCGAAGCGCAGATCCGCGGCCTGGCGGGCGGCACCGGACTCATGGCGGACGCGGACTTCAATACCGGAACGCGCGCGCAGCCGCTGGGCGACGCCAAGGCCGGCATCAGCGCGGACCTGGATGCGCTGGCGGCCTACGTGGCCTCGCTCAATTCCTTCGCGAACAGTCCGCATCGCAACAACGACGGCACGATGACGGCGGCCGCGATCGCCGGCCGCGAGGTGTTCCGCAGCGCGAACTGCGCGCAGTGTCATGGCGGCGCATCGTTCACGCACAGCGGTGCGGCGAACCTGCAGAACATCGGCACACTCAAGCCCGCCAGCGGCAGCCGGCTCGGTGGCCTGCTCAGCGGTATCGACGTGCCCACGCTCCGAGATGCCTGGGCCACGGCACCGTACCTGCACGATGGCTCCGCGCCGACCTTGGCCGCGGCGGTCGCGGCGCACAGCGGCCTGAGCCTGAGCGCCGCTGACGTCGCCAATCTCGTGGCGTACGTGCAGCAGATCGGCGCGCAGGAATCCACGGCGCCCACGCCGAATCGCGCCCCGGTGCTGAGCCACCCTGGCAACCAGAGCGGCTACACCGGCACGGCGGTGACCCTGGCCCTCAGCGCCAGCGACGCCGACGGTGACACCCTGACTTACGGTGCCAGCGGCCTGCCGAATGGACTGTCCATCAACAGCTCGACGGGCAGGATCACGGGCACGCCGGGCACGGCGGGCAATTTCAATGTCACGGTGACGGCGCGCGATGCGCTGATCACGGTGTCGCAGGGCTTCAGCTGGAGCATCACGGTGCGTGACACCAGCGCGCCGACGCGACCCGGCAGTTTCTCGGCGTCGGCCAGCAGTGGTCGTCCCGTGTTGAGCTGGTCCGCGTCGACGGACAACATCGGCGTTGCGGGCTACATCATCTATCGCTCGACCAATGGCACTCAGGGTGCCGAGGTGGCGCGCACCACGGCCGCGGTGCGCACCTGGACCGACAATGCCTTCCAGGAAAAGGTGCGCTACACCTATTCGGTAAAAGCATATGACGCGGCCGGCAATCAGGGCCCGCTGACCAGCCTGCGTTCGGTCACGCCGTCGCAGGCGCCGTCCACGCCCACACTCAGTGTGACCCTCTCGAACGGCGATCCGCGCCTGGCGTGGTCTGCAGCCACGGACAACGTGGGCGTGACCGGCTACATCATCTACCGCTCCACGAATGGCGGAACCGGCGCGGAGATCGCGCGTACCGGTGCGCTCACCTGGACCGATAGCTCGGCGCGCGCCGGCACGCGTTACTACTACAACGTGCGCGCCTACGACGCGGCCGGCAACCAGGGCAGCCGCTCGTCCATCGTGTCGATCCGGGCGCAATGAGCATGCGCGCACTGTTGTTAGCCATGCTGGTCGGGACATTCGCGGTCAGCGCGCCCGCGAGTGCGCCCCGACCACTGCCGGCCTTCGATCGCGTCATGGCCATGAGCGAACCGCGCGTGGTCGGCGACCTGGCGATGACGGATCAACATGGCAAGGCCGTGCGCCTGAGCGAGCTCGCCGGAGTCCCGACCTTCGTGTTCTTCGGCTTCACGCATTGCCCCGAGGTCTGTCCGCTCACGCTGCAGAGGCTCGCGATGATTCAGCGGGCGCAGCCGAAACAGCTCCAGGGCGTGCGCGTGGTGCTCATCAGCGTGGATGGCGAGCGCGACTCGCCGCAGGTGCTCGACGCGTTCCTGAAACGCTTTTCGGAGGATTTCGTGGGCCTCACCGCGCCTTCCGCCGAGGTGCGCAACCTGGCGCTGAAATTCTCGGCGCCGTTCTTCAAGGATCCGCCCAGGGACGGCGCCTATCTCGTGCAGCACTCGACGCGCGTGTACGCGCTGGACAAACAGGGCCGGCTCCGCGCCGAGCTCTACGATGCGACCGCCGAGGCGGTGGTCGGCATCGCAGGAGCACTGCTGGCGGAGTAGTCACTGCAAAAAAAAGCGGCGCCGTGAGGCGCCGCTGATCGAAAGTCGATCTACTCGATGGGGTTAGTTAGTAACGGCCGCGACCGCCGCCACCACCACCACCACCAAAGTTGCCACGCGGGGCGCCACGATCACGCTCCTGGGCTTCATTGACCTTCAGCGGACGACCGCCAAAGTCCTTGCCATCGAGAGCCTGCATGGCACGCGTGGCATCGGCGCTCGGCATTTCGACGAAGCCGAAGCCGCGTGGGCGGCCGGTTTCGCGATCGTTCACCAGGGACACCTTTTCGACGGTGCCGTGGGCGGAGAAGTGGGTACGCACCTGATCTTCAGTGGCGTTAAAAGGCAGATTTCCAACGTAAAGTTTCGTCACAAACAACTCACAAATAAAAGAGACACGGTGGCAGGCTCTCAGCCCTGCCGGCTGGTGCTTAGCGGAATACTTTGAGGCTTCGACGCGTGAATACGGGTCGGAATCATCCAAGAATCTGCAAGCCGGCGAGGACGGTACAGGAATTGCCGGCGGGACGCGACTTTTTTTCCGACCGAACCTGTAGGCAGGCCCCCGCCCGCACCCCCGTGGGGGGCGGGCCAGAGGCCTTCGGGCTCATTCAGTCGTGCAGCTGGCCGCGGATTTCGCCGGCGGGCCACTTGCTCGAATGGACGTTGGCATAGGCCACCCCCGCGCGGATCGCGGCCGCGATCTCGGCGAAGGCCCCCGGTTCGATGCCTCCACCGACCGGCGGCGTGCCGGCTGGTAGCGGCCCGATGATCTGCTCGGCCGTGATGACCCCGGTAATCTCGGCCGGCGGGGCTGGGCAGACCTGGGTACCCACGGGGCCGTTCCCCGCGTTGGTGCACAGGAAGAAGCTGATGCCTCCGTTGACGCTCTTCTGGCCGAAATGCACGTGCGACTGGGTGATCGTGCCTTCCAGCGCGTCATAACTGAGCTTGTAGGTGATGGTGCCCGCCTTGGTGTCGACCCAGGCGCGGAAGTGACCCCTGGCCGTCGTGGATGCCGCCGGCACCTCCTGGTACCCGATCAGGTCGGCGCTGACGAAGAACCTGCTCCGTTCCCGATCGCGCCCGCGATCGTTGTCGTCCCCGTCGTGCGCCATCAAACTACTTGCGCCGAGCGTGGCGGCGGCAACGCCGAGCAGCCCGGCCTTCAATAAACGACTGCGCATAATTTTCCCCTGAGTTTTGGTTGAAAAGCGAGGGAGCCGATGTCCGATTACAGTCTCGTGTACCCCATGCTGGCGCTGGTCCTGCTGACCTTCGGCGTCGCCGTGGTGTTGTTCCGGGCACGAATCCGCTCGGTGCGCGAAGGCCACACCCCGGTGAGTTACTTCCGGGTGTTATCCGGTTCCCCGGAACCGGAATTTCTTGCCAAACCCACCCGGCACTTCATCAACCTGTTCGAGGTGCCCACTCTCTTCTATGCCGCCTGCCTGGCGGCCATGGTGGTGGGGGCGACGGGAACGCCGGCGCTGGTGCTGGCGTGGGGTTATGTGGCGGCGCGGCTGGGCCATGCCTGGGTGCACTTGGGCGCGAACCGGGTGCGGCATCGCTTCCGCATCTATTTCATCAGCTGGATATTTTTGCTCGCGTTGTGGGGTTATGTGTGCATCGCGGTGGCCCGGATATAGGGGCCGACCTTATGATCCGGCCCATGTAGGAACCGTCCGAAGAAGGCGGGGGAGACGAGGTGGGCACTGGGAGAAAGTCGTCGGGGCGCTGCTGGCGCTGATGGCGGCGGCGGTGTCGGGCCGCGGAGCGCCCGCAGATTCAGTTTGCCGAAAGTGGCGCTGTCCTCCACGACAGGCCGCGCCGAATTCGACGCCTATGGCCGCCGATTTTCCCTGGCATTGCAGTCAAACGACCGGGTGCTGAGTCGACTCAAGATATCCCATCGGGAATCGCTCGCGGGTGATAGGCATTGCGCAGTCGAATTGCCGGCAGCTCGGCTCCTGGATGCGCCTGACGGAGCGCGCCGGCGCATTCACCGCCGATCTGATGGACGCGATCTGACCGTGGTCACCGGCGAAGCCGGGGGGCCACCTAAGCCTGAACATCGCGCTGCCGCATCGCCCGACGGACAGCTCGTCTGAGAGTCGCCTGATCCTGGGTACGTCTCTCCGAGAGCTCCGGTCGAACCGAGCGGAGCGATCTGGGACGTGCCAGGATCTCTACGTCGTCACGACGCTCGCAGGCATCGCGGCGACGCTGACGACACCGATCGACGGAGCGCCGGAGCAAACCGTTTACCGCCTGTCGGACACGATCGACGCGTTCCCGCCCGGATGTGCCCGGTGCTGCCCGAGTCCGGCGGATCCCGGCCAACAAGGCCTCAAGAATACCCGATGGTCGCGGAGCTCGCGGTGCGCGCGATCGAGGCGGCCTCGATTCCCCGGCAAATCGAGATCTCGTTGCTGGGCGACCTCCATGTCAATGGAAAATTCGCCGATCCCACCTTCGAACTACTGGCGCGCCACAACGTCGTGGACGGCGTGTACGCGGAACAGCTGGGATTGCTGATCCTCCCGAGGACATCCGGCTGATAGCCGCGGCGGCGATCCGTTCACCGCCACCGATGGATCCGCGCTGCTCGCGAGATTTCCACCTTTCGCGGCAGGATGCGATCTCGCGTGCCCGCTGGCATCACACACCTGTTCACCGGACGCATTCTCGACGGCGACGACCCGTGGGCATCGCGCGACTCAACGGCGTGTGCTCCGTCAATGATGGCGTGTCGCTGACCGAATCCGTCGAGCGGCGTCGACTCGCGACGCGCTCATCATGGCGCACGAGCTGGGCCACAACTTCGGCGCTGAACACGACGGCACCGGTGCGTGCGCGGCCGCCGCGTGACGACTTCATCATGTCGCCGACGCTCAATTTCAGCCGGACTTTTTCGCAGTGCAGTCTGGACACGATAGGTCCGGTCATCCAGACCGCGCAATGTGTCACCGCGGCAAACTACGGTGACGTGGAGCTTGGCGCGCCCGTTCCGGAAATCGACGGCCGAGCTCGACAACGCTTTCGTCCTGCCATACACGATCCGCTCCACCGGGACGCAGACGGCGCGCAATGCGCGAACTCACCGTCACCGCGCCCCTCGGCATTTCGATAACGTCCACCAGCAATCCGTCCGCCTGTGCGATCACCGGCGCGACGGCCACCTGCGACTTCGGCGACCTTCCTCCTGGCGACGACCGCAGCGTCAATGTGACCTTCCATGCGACGGAACTCGGCAGCAAGACGATCGAGGCGCGCGCCTCGGCGGCCAACAACCCCAGCACGCACAACGATCTGCAGCAACAGCCGGTGCGCGTCACGCTGAACGCGGATGCGGCCATCTCGATGACGGCTTCCAGGTCCACCGCGCTGATCGGCGATATCGTGGACTTCACCATCGTGGTGTCTTCGACCCGCTCGCGCGCCTGCACAACGCCACGATGATATTCAGGACATACGACTCCGGCACGACCTTGCGCACGGACACGGCTACGGTGCCCGGCGGCAGCTGCACCATCGCCAACGGCCGAGCCACTTGCCCGCTCGGCGACGTCGCGCCGGGCGGCACGCGCACGATCATGGTCCGCGCCACGGCCGTTGGCGTGGGTTACTCCCTTCGGTAAGGGCAATGGTCAACGCAAATGTCGACGCCGATTCGAGCAACAATGAAGCCTATGTCCAGGTGACCGTGAATCCGACCCACGATGTCGGCATCGTCGAGGTCACGCCGAACTCTTTTCGCTGTATGGCGAGCCGATCGATTCAAGGCCAATCTGCATTCACGGCGCGCAGGCCATTGCTAATGTCAGCGTCGAGCTCACTCTGCAATTTCCGCATGTGACGTCCCGCATCGATTCGGTAACATCGGCGGTGTGGCCTGCGCGGCGGCCTCATCGAACTACTACTCATGCGCGGTGGGCACGCTGGCGGGCGGCGAAATGCGGCCCATCGTCGTCCGGGTCGAGGCGCGGGCATCGGCACCTATGGATTCATCCTGCGAGCCCGGGCGGCGACCGATCAGTCCTCCGGGAACAACGAGCAGGTCCGCGGCATCACGGTCAACCATGGAGTGGACGTGCAGTTGTTGGCGGCGAATGGCGTCAGTGAACTCGAAGGCCAGGAGGGGTTCGGCAGTGTAGGACTGCGCTCGGACAGTTTCCTCGCGGTGACCAACTCGGTACTCGATATCACCGTGCCGGCGGCCGTGCGTTTCACACGCGTCTCCGTGCCTTCCGGGGCGGGCAGTTGCGCCATCATCGACGCACAGCACCTGCAGTGCGCGCTGACATTCACGGCCAACGGGGCCAGCGGAAATACCAGCATCAACTATTTCGTCATCGGAGATTCCCCGGGAACGTACACACTGACCGCGAAGGTAACGACACCCAACGATGCCGTGACTTCGAACGATACCCGCACCGCCAGTATCAACATCGTGCCCGTCATCGACGTCGGTATGCGTCCAATCACGGGGCCGCAGTTCGTGTTGGTGGGCACCGAGTTCACAGTCACGAGCACAGTTTTCACCGCCAGCAGCCCGGTGTCCTCGGTGAAGGCATTCATCGAAGCGGGCACTGGCATCGAAATGCGCTCGGCGACGAGCAGCGCAGGTAGCTGCGTGAGAATGAGCGCAACGTCGTTCCAGTGCGATATCGGCGGCATGGCGGGAGGAGCCAGTGTTTCGCTCTCCGCGATCTTTGCCGCGGTATCCGCATACCCCGGCACGGGCCTCAGGTTCTGGGCGCAGGCGCTGGAGGACAACGGACCAGCCAACAACGAAGCCAGGCTCTCGTTGGTGACCATGAATCCCGGTGAGATGAGCCTGGCCGTCAACTCGACCACCGCGAACACGGTGGTGGGCGTGCTGGTCGATCTGCCAACCATCCGCATCACCCGGACCGGTGCTTACGTGGATACCCGTCTCGACATCACCTTGCCGCCAGAGGTCACGCTCCACCAAGTGCTCACGCCAGCGGTGTATTGCAGCGGCACCGCGGTTCTGCAGTGCAATCTCAGTGAATGGGCCGTCAACCAGGAGCGGACCATCGATCTGAGACTGCTCGCGAACGCAGCCGGGAGTTACAGCGTGGGCTTGAAGGTGATCGCGGCCAACGACACGACTCCCGCGGACAATGAACGCACCATCATCCTGACGGTAGGCGCCGCAACGCCGCCACCTTCGCCGCCGTCAAATCCGCCCTCCAATCCTCCGTCGGGTGGAGGCGGTGGTGGCCGCGTCGAATGGCCGGTCGCCATTTTCGTAGGACTGCTGCTGACAAGGCGGCTGCGGCGCCGCGTGTCCAGATTGGACTATACCGACCCGGCATGTGAGAGGAATCCACGCTCGCGACACTAGTACCCAGAGAACGACCGGATTACACCGGTCGCGGTGCGCCAGGGAGGATCTCGCATGTCGTCACACATTTGTCGTGTGTTGGTGTTAGCTGCGCTCGTACTTTTCACAGCCGAATCATTTGCAGTCGACTACGGTCGCACGCAGGGATCATTCAGTGTCTCGCCCAGTGGAGCGGCCACCTACTCAATTCCTGTGCCGCGAACCACCTATTGCGCGATGTGATGATGGCGTAATCAGTTAGCACTTGTCTCGTCCTTTGCTGTGCAAGGAGCAGCGAAGGAGAAGACACGTGAATACAGAAGGCGAGACGCGCGAAGCGCGGAACAGTGACGGCAAGGTAGCAAGAGAGGTCGCCCATGGCCGGCGCAGATGCGCGAGGCAGTGGTGCGTGCGGTGGTGGATCAGAAGTTGAGCACGCACGCGGTGGCACAGAAGTTGGGCGTGCCGTACACGACGGCGGTGATGTGGGTGAAGGCGTATCGGAAGCGCGGGGAGGAGGCGCTCAAGATGAGGAAGCCGGCGCTGCATCCGAACCTCAAGAAGCCGGCCGATGAGCGCGCGAAGGCGATCCTGGCGACGCATCGGCAAGCACCCCACTCGGGCAGCCGCCGCATCCGCGATGTGATGCGACGGTTCTTAGGGATAGGTACCTCCGAGACGACGGTGCGGCGAGTGCTGAGGGCCGAGGGCATCAAGCCGCAGGCAGCCAAGCGACGGGTACGAAGGAAGGTCGAAGTGCAGCACTTCGAGCGTGCCGAGCCTAACCAGTTGTGGCAGTCGGATCTTTTTACGTTCCTGCTGAGGCGGCACGAGCGCATCTACGTGGCCGCGTTCCTGGACGATCACTCCCGCTATTTGGTGAGTCTTGCGATGGCGCATCACCAGCGAAGCGTGCTGGTGCTGGAGGCTCTGGCGCGCGGCATCGCCGACTATGGGGCGCCGAGAGAGATCCTGACCGACCAGGGGCGCCAGTACACCGCTTGGCGTGGACGACGGAGTTCGAGGCCGAGCTCAAGCGTCATGGCATTGTGCATGTGAAGAGCCGGCCGCATCACCCGCAGACCTGCGGGAAGATCGAGCGGTTCTGGAAGACGTTGTGGGAGGAGTTGTTATCGCGGACGGTGTTCGCCGACTTCGAGGACTGCCAGCGCCGGGTAGCGCTCTTTATCCAGCACTACAACTTCCAGCGGCCGCACCAGGGACTTGAGGGCCTGACCCTGCGGATCGGTACTTCCGCGCCGCAACTCAGGTGCGCGCGAGCATCGAGGCGCAGGTCGCGAGAACGCACTGCGCCTGGCGCAAGCGCAGCCGATCCGAAAGCCCTTCTACCTCGCCGGCCAGCTCGGCGATCGCTCGCTTGCCATCAGCGCGAGCGGCGCTGCGCTCAACGTACGGCTGGGCGATGAGCACACGAATCCCGTTCGTGAAGGAGAGCGATGATGAAGATCACACGCGAGCGAGCCGATGGATCGCAGGCCGTACCATCGAAGAAGCTGCAGCGCCACCGGCGAACCTCTCACAACTTGCCCCTGTGGTTAATGCAACCGAGCGAGCAACAGGCGATCGCGCAGAGAAGGGCCCTGATGATCCTCTCGGTGCTCGCGGGACAGAAGTCGGTGCAGGAGGTGATCGAGCAGGAGCAAGTCTCGCGCACGTTCTACTACCAGCTGGAGGATCGGGGACTTCTCGGGATGCTTCAAGCCTTGAGTCCGAGGGTCGAGGGGGTGACGAGCGAGCATCAGGAGTTGATGCAGGCCCGCGAACAGATCCGGCTCATGAGCGAACGAGTGAAATCACTGACGCAGCGCAAAAGGAGCGCAGAGCGGCTGTTGCGACTTCTGATCAAGTCGAACCATGCGCGGGTGAGGACCGAGCGGCGCGGCCGACCGCGCAAAGCCCTATCGACAACGATGATGCCTGGAGGAGACTTGCCCTGATCTGGGAGCGGAAGCTCTGCGGCGCCGATGCAGCCGATCGATCAGGAGGTGTCCGATGAACGAGCAACCACCGAAGGACCCGCACTCCAGTTACACGCCGACTCCAGAAGTGCCTGCAGGACCTGGCGCCACGTCTGGCGCTGATCCTCGAGGTGCTCTCGGGAGCAAAGACACTCGCTCAGGCGGCGCGGGAGGCGAATCTCTCGCGCAATCACTTCCAGTCGGTCCTCAACCGCTCGCTCCACTCGATGATCGAGGCGTTGAACCCGAAGGAGGCAGGCAGGAAGCGGAAACCTACAAGCGTTGAGCGAGCTCGAACAGCGGCTGAGGCAACTAGAGCGCGAGAACAGTCGTCTCAAGAAACGCGTGGAGGCGACCGATGAGCTCATCATGGTCGCCGGTGAGCTCCTGCACGGCCAGCGCCGGCCCGGCCAACGCACGCGTCGCGCGCGCAAGAGTGAGCGAACCGGATGATGCGGAGCCTGACCCCGTCAGCGAACATCCTTCGTCGGTGGATCGCATGCATGAGCTAGGTCAATCAGTCGCCCGAGGCGCGCGGCTTGCCGGCGTCGATCCGTCCACGGTGCGGCGCTGGCGGTCAGTGTGCGCGCTGCGAGCGTCCAAGACGCACCGTGCCAGCCCTGCTTGCCACTCGCGCCGAGCATCTGGTGCGCGCGATGAAGGGGCTGATCGGAGCGGCCGCGCTCAGCCATGCTGTGCCCGGGCTCAGTCGTCGAGCAAGCCGCGTGCCTCAAATGCACGACGCTCACGCTGGATCGAGAGCGAACGGCAACAGACACTGACACGGGTAAGTGTCGCCGCCGCAGGTGTGATCCGCGGTCTCGATGCAATGCACCTGTGTATCGACGGTGCAAAGTCTTACGCGCTGGTGTGCGCGGATGCCGCGATCCCGTATCGCACCGCCATCACCTTGGGCGAGCACTACGATGCGGCGCTTGTTGTACGCACACTCGAGCGCGACATCGACCGCCACGGCGCGCCGCTCATCCTGCGTGCCGATCGGGCGCGCGCGCATGACTCGCCGATCGTTAAGAAGACCCTCGAGGAGCACCAAGTGCTGATGCTGCACGGGCCCCCGCGCTATCCGTGCTTCTACGGCCAGCTCGAACGGCAAAACCGCGAACATCGCGCCTGGCTCGCCGCGCTCGTCGATCCGTTGGGTAAGCCAATGCAGGCCCTGCTCGAACAAATGATCTACTGCCTGAACACACTATGGCCACGCCGCTCACTCGGCTGGAGGACGGCGGCCGAGGCGTGGAATGCGAGATCCAATATCCGCATCGATCGTCAAGGGTTCAAAAAGGAGGTACAAAGCCGCGCTCGACACCTCGAGCGCCACATCGATCTGCGCGCCAAGCCCGCAGATCTCGTAGAACGTCTAGCTATCGAGCAGACGCTCGAAAATCTGGGATACTTGCATCGACAACACGGCGGATGGTGCTAAGTGATTACTGCAACCGCACATCGCGCAAAATGTGGCTCGGCACAGAAATTTCCTCGATGGAAGCGGCAATATAGTTTTTCCCGTTGCATCCGCAGTTTCAGGAGCTCACGCACATCAT
>CAVQEZ010000002.1:0-85067 GCA_963711635.1 uncultured Pseudomonadota bacterium | reverse complement strand
AGCCCGGCCTCAACGACCAAGCGACACAGCGGCACCTGTGTGCAGCCGCGTATCCGGGCCATGTCACCAGATCCCCGGACGCGCATCTGATGAAGCCGGCGCTTTCAGCTCATCTCCTGCGCAGCTTGATGACCTGCCCGCCGACGCGCGTAAGCGCGTTCGCTTTGCATTGGTCGCCGCTGCGGGCACTGGCGATCGAAGGAGTGAGTATGAATCTCATCGTCCGACTGAATCCGTCTGAAATCGCCGAACTCGATCGTCAGCACCCGAGCACAAAGGCGAAGGGCGGCTGGCAGGGCTTGCTCGTGAACCTTCAGGACATGCTCGATCGCAAGACCGGCCGCCTTGTGCTGTCGGTCGACGCCCTGGACCGGATTCGCAGGTGCGCTTTTCAATACCGTCGTGGAGGATGGCAGGCACGTCTGATGAGAATCTTCCGACGGACTCTCGGGCCGAATCTCGATGGTCGGAGTCTTAAGCCAGCGGCCTGAACTCGGAGGAACAGGCTCCCCAGGCGGGACATCGATTCCTGCGATCGATGTCCCGCCGGTCAGGCCAGGACCGGAGACTGAAGACTGGAGACTGAAGACTGGAAGTGGTGCAATATTGTCCCCATGCGCACGCTGCTTTTGGGCCTGGCCGTTTCCTTGCACAAGCTCCCGCGTGGGGCCACCATTCGCTCTCAGCGGTCTTCGACGAGAAAAAGCTCACCACCGCCGTGGGCACCCTGACCAAGATCGAATGGATCAACCCGCATATCGCCATCATGGTGGACGTGCCGGCGGCGAGTGGCGTCGACACCTGGCGGTTCCAGAGCAGTCCGCCGGCTTGGTGGAAGGGCGTGGGCGTGAACCGCGCCGACTTCGCCAAGGGCATGGGCCAGACGGTCACTGTCGGCTACTTCCCGGCGCAGGACGGCTCGCGCTACGGCTACCTGCGCAAGATCACGTTCGCCAACGGCGACTCGCTGGAAACCACCAGCGCCCGTTGAAGGAGCAGGCAATGACGACGCATCGGTTGATGATCGCGGCCCTGGCTTCGCTGGCCCTCGCGGCCGGCCCCTCCGCGCAACAGGCCGGCAAGCCCCGGGCGGATGCGGCCGCGCCGAAGCGGCCGGACTTGAGCGGCAACTGGTCGGTGCGGCTGGGGCTGCCGCTCGGCAGCGGGCTTGCGCGCACGGAAGGCGGCGTGACGAAGACGACCAGCATCGATCGCGTCAAGGTCAACGGCGTCGTGGGCCAGGCCCGCCGTGCCCAGCCGTGGACGGCCGCGCCTTCCTACAAGCCGGAGTTCCAAGCCAAGGTGGACGACCTCGAGGCCAACCAGAGCAAGACCGACCCGGTGTTCTACTGCGGACGCCCCGGCGTGCCGCGCGTCGGCCCGCCGCGGAAAATCGTGCAACTGGCCGACGAGCTGATCTTCCTCTACGAGGATCTGTCGGGCGACGCCTATCGCGTGATCCCGACCGACGGGCGTCCTCATCGATGCTGACGTCAACCCCACGTACTACGGCGACTCGGTGGGGAAGTGGGAGGGCGACGTGCTGGTCGTGGATGTCCGCAACTTCGTCGAGGACACCTGGGTTGGCGAGAAGGGCTACTTTCACACCGACGCGCTGCGCGTCGTCGAGCGCTTATGGCTGGAGGACGGCGACCTGGTCTGGCAGGCCACCGTCCACGATCCCAACGTCCTCACGCGCGCCGTGGACGCTGGCTTCGCGGACGCTCTCTCGAACCACGCAGCCGCTCGAGGAATCGCCGCCTTGCACCGAACAGGACGGCAATCGGTTGCTCAACAAGGATCATCACATCCAGCGGTAAACGCCCCGACCCGGAGCCCGTATGAGCGACCACTATCACGACCCTGCCGACAAGAAGCTGATGCGCGAGATGCGCAAGCTTGCGCCCGCCGAGTTCGAGGCCTGGCTGAACCTGAACAGCATCGTCGGCAAGGACGGCGCGATCCCGAAGAAATACCGCGAGCTGATCGCCATCGGCGTCGCCGTCACCACGCAGTGTCCTTTCTGCATCGAAGCGCACGCCAAGGCAGCCAAGGCGGCCGGGGCCACGCGCGAGGAGATTGTCGAGGCGACTTTCGTCGCCGCGGCGCTGCGCGCCGGCGGCGCCGCCACCCACGGCACGATGGTGCTGAAGTTCTTCGATCAGGAGTGAGCGCCGATAGGTCGATGCCGCACTTCGATCGCGAAACGCTTCAGGACCTCGTAGCCCATGCCGAGTGGGCCGACAGCGAAATCTGGAACGCCGTGGCGGCCACGCCTCGTGCGCTGGAGGACGTGGGCGTCCGCGACTACCTGCACCACATCCACATGGTGCAGCGCCTGTTCGTCGCGCTGTGGTCCGGACAGCCGCCTGACCCTATCGTGGCCAGGCAGCCCTCGGAGTTCACGCTGAGCGACCTGCGCGCCTGGGGCCGCCCTTTCTACGGGGACGCGAAGGCGTTCCTCAGCGCCGCGACGCCCGATCGGTTGGGCGAGGCGCTGATCGTCCCCTGGGCGGCGACGCTCGAAGCCGAAAAGGGCCTCACGCTGTCGGCACCCACGGTCGGTGAGACCGTGTTCCAGGTGGTGAACCACACGACCCACCACCGCGCGCAGGTCAGCGTGCGGTTGCGCAGCCTGGGCGGCGAGCCGCCGCTCGTGGACTACATCGCGTGGGTGTGGTTCGGGCGCCCGGCCGACGAAACTGTAATCGGCGCTTACAGATCTCCGCCGCTTCGTGCACGCCAGTGCGCGCGATGGTCGTCGGCGGCCCAGCACGCCGATTGCAGCTTCCATCGTCTCGGCATGTCACCGCCACCAGCCGGCGCCGCGGCGCACTCCACAACCTGGCCGCTCGCGCGGCAGTCCGGCGTCATCTACACCACCACCTTCGATCGGACGCTGCTCATCGGCCCCGCGCTGGCGGGTCTGCTCGTGGGCGCGGCGGCCGTCGCCGAGCCGCGTCTGTACCTGCCGCTGCTCTTCGCGGATCTGTGGCTGCTGGGCTATCACCACGTCGTGGCGACCTACACGCGGCATGGCGTTCGACACGCGGCAGCCTGACGCGGCACCGATTCCTCGCCGTCGATCTGCTCGTGCTGATGACTGCGGCCACCCTGGGCCTGGCCTACACGGCGGGCGCGTGGGTGATCGCGTCGGCGTTCCTGTACCTGCAGTGGTTCCACTACATGCGCCAGGGCTACGGCATCGCGCGCATGTACTTCCGCGACGACGCCTGAAGGGCAGGTGGCCGGGATCGCGGGACGTGGTCACGGACGCCGTGATCTACCTGGTGCCGATCTACGGCATCGCGGCGCGGTCCGCGACGATGGGCGACAAGTTCCTGGGCCTGCCGGTCAAGGCCGCTCGTGCTGCCGCCGGATGCGTCGTGTCGGCGCTCGGCGTCGCTGGCCGCGATGGCCGTGGTCGCGTGGGTCGCTGCAGACAGCGCGCGGCAGATCGCCCAGGGCACGTTCGTTCCGGCCTACGCGGCTTCGTCGTCTCGCACATCGCCATCTTCCTGGTCGCCTACGTCGTGATCGACGACGTCAACGCCGGCTGGCTGGCCATCAACGTCTGGCACAACTTCCAGTACGTGCTCGTGGTGTGGATGTCGAACGTCAAGCGCTTCGCCGGCGGCATCGATCCCGAGGCCCGTTTCCTGTCGCGGATCAGCCAGCCTCGGCCGCGTGGCGTCCTACTTCGGCTGCTGCCTCGCGATCTCGACCTTCATCTACCTGGGCCTGGACCGGTTCACGGTCGCTCGTCCTGGGTCGGCTGGCATCGGCGTCACGCTCGGCATCTACATGGGCATCAACTTCCACCACTACGTCGTGGACGCCGCTGATCTGGAAACGGCGCAAGCGCGCGGCCGCAGGCCGCGACGTAGGGCAGCCAGTCGCTCCGTCGACTCGACGCACGCCGTCCGTCGGCGGCGTTCACTGGCCGGAGCTGGACGGCCTGCGCGCGCTCGCCATCGCTGCTCGTCCTCGCACGCCACAGCCTGCGCCCGTTCATCTCCGAAGACGCCTACAGGCCGGTGGTCGCCGCTGGGGCGGCCTCGACCTGACGCCGTTGCTGATGAACGGCTGGATCGGCGTCGATCTGTTCTTCGTCCTGAGCGGCTTCCTGATCGGCCGCCAGGCGTTGCGCAGCGACGGCTGGGGCCGCTTCTGGTTCAAGCGCGTGACGCGGATCGTGCCCGCCTACTGGACCTGCCTCGCGCTCGTCGCGATTGGCCTGACGGGCGCGCGCGCGTGGGCGCCAGGCGGCGCGGACTTTCTCGGCCCACCTCGTGATGCTGCAGGACTACACCGGCAGCGTGTTCGTGCCGGCGTTCTGGTCGCTCGGCGCCGAAGAGAAGTTCTATCTGCTGGCGCCGCTGCTCGCGCTCGCCGCTCGTGCGCAGTGCCGCGGCGACCGTGGCTGCAGGGCGCGGCGCTTGCTGGCGCTGTGGCTCGTGCCGGTCGTGTCGCGCGCGATCGCGGCGCGCGACGTGGCGGCGCCGCTCGCGCTACGCCGGCGTACTTCCCGGCGTTTCGCAGCCCGTTCCACTTGACGTGCGAGTCGCTGGTGCTCGGCTTCGGCATCGCCTGGGCCAGCGTGCACCTGCGGGCCGAGGTGCTGCGGCCGCGGACGCGCGAAGCCGTGTTCTGGTGCGGCGCCGCGGCGCTGCTGGCGGCGCTGGCGCCGGCGACGCTGCTCGGGCAGCATCGGCTGGTGGACGATCGTGGCGACGCCGGCGGCGGTCGGCGTGGGCTTCGGCGCCATGGTCCTGGCCTGTGTCAGCGGCGGCGGCAGCTACAGCCGCTGCCTGGCGTGGGCCGGGTGGAGGCCCCTTGCCCTCGGCTCGTTCTCGCTGTACCTGACGCACATGATGGTGATTCCTGTGGCCGTGGCCGGGAGCCGCGCGATGCTCGGCGGCACCACGCCGTCCACGACCGCACAGTGGCTGGCATTTCTCCCGTGGTATCTCGTGCTGTCGTCGGTGTCGGCCTGGGCGCTCTATGCCGCCGTGGAGCGCCCCGTCCTGGCGTGGCGCGACCGTGTACTGCATCCTGTCCGCCGCGAGTCTGTCGCAGACGCGCTGGCGGCGCCGCGAGCATCTGCCTCCTGACCGCCACGCTCTCGACTCGGCCCGTCCGGGCGTATAATTCGCGATTGCGAGGACCCTCAACGATGGTCAATCTGAACGTGAACGGCACGGCTCGATCCTTCGACGGCGACGACGACATGCCGTTGCTGTGGTATCTCCGCGACGATCTGCGGCTCACCGGCACGAGGTTCGGCTGCGGCGCGGGGCTCTGCGGCGCGTGCACCGTGCATGTGGACGGGCAGGCCGTGCGCGCGTGCCAGACGCAGATGCGCACGATGCAGAACAAGCGCGTCACGACCATCGAGGGGCTGAGCGCCGACGGCAGCCACCCGCTGCAGCGGGCGTGGGCGGCGGCCAACGTCCCGCAGTGCGGCTACTGCCAGACGGGGCAGATCATGCAGGCGGCGGCCCTGCTGAGCCGCACGCCGAACCCGACCGACCAGGACATCGACCGCACGATGGCCGGCAACATCTGCCGCTGCGGCACGTATCAGCGCATTCGCGCGGCCATCAAGCAGGCCGCCGGCGCGCGAGGAGGGCGGGCATGAGCCTCATCGAAAACGTCAGCCGCCGCCAGTTCCTCGAGGGCCTGTTCTCGACCGGCGCCTTCGTGCATCGCCGCGCAGGTCCTGCCCGAAGAACGCCTGGGCGCAGGACCCGGCCGTGCGCACGCGCGCCCAGTCGGCGCCGCTCGCACCCAGCGTCTACCTGGGCATCGAGCCCGACGGCACGGTGTTCATCGTGACCCACCGGTCCGAGATGGGCACGGGCATCAGGACGTCGCTGCCGCTCGTGGCGGCCGACGAGCTCGAGGCCGACTGGAGCCGTGTTCGCATCGAGCAGGGCCTCGGCGATCCCAAGTACGGCGACCAGAACACCGACGGGTCGCGTTCGATTCGCGACTTCTACGAGGCCTTCCGCCGCGCGGGCGCGTCCGCGCGCGTGATGCTGGTCAGCGCCGCGGCGGCGCAGTGGGGTGTCCCGGCCGCCGAGTGCGCCGCCCAGAACCACGAGGTGGTGCACCGGGCGAGCGGACGCGCGACTGGCGTTCGGCGCGCTGGTGCCGGCGGCCGCCAAGCTGCCCGTGCCGGCGGCGGAGACGCTGCGCTTCAAGCCGAAGAACGAGTGGAAGTTCGTGGGCCAGGAACGGCCCGATCTACGACCTGGCCGACATCACCAGCGGCAAGGCGCCGTTCGGCCTCGACATCTACCGCGACAACATGGTGGTGGCGTCGATCGAGCACCCGCCGGTCGTCGGCGGATCGGTGAAGAGCGTAAGCGACGCCGAGGCGCGCAAGGTGCGCGGCGTGCGCGACGTGATCACGCTGGATCCGCCCAAGCCGCCGCTGATGTTCCAGTCGCTCGGCGGCGTGGCCGTGGTGGCCGACAACACCTGGGCGGCGCTGAAGGGCCGGCGCGCGCTGAAGATCGAATGGAACGACGGGGCGAACGCCAGCTTCGAGTCGGGCGCGTTCAAGAAGCAGCTGGTGCAGACGGTCAGCCAGCCCGTCAAGGTGGTCCGCAACCACGGGAACGTGGACGCGGAGTTCGCCAAGGGCGGCAAGGTGCTCGAGGCCACCTATTCGACGCCGATGCTGGCGCACGCCTCCATGGAGCCGCCGGCCGCGGTGGCCGACTTCCAGAACGGCAAGGTCACGGTGTGGACGCCGACCCAGAATCCGCAGGCGGCCCAGGAAACCGTGGCCGCCGCGCTGGGCATCGACAAGAAGGACGTGACGTGCCACGTGACGCTGCTCGGCGGCGGCTTCGGCCGCAAGAGCAAGCCCGACTTCGCGGCCGAGGCGGCGGTGCTGTCCAAGCGTCTGGGCCGCCCGGTGAAGGTGGTGTGGACGCGCGAGGACGATCTGAAGCACGACTTCTACCATGCGGCCGCCGCCGTGTATCACAAGGCCGTGGTGGACGGCCGCGGCAAGCCGACGGCGTGGCTGCATCGGTCGGCCTTCCAGCCGATCGCGTCCACGTTCGATCCCACCGCGCAAGTACCCGCTCAGCTTCGAGCTGGATCTGGGCCTGACGGATCTGCCATACGACGTGGCCAACATCCGCGCCGAGAACGGGCCCGCCGACGCCAACGTGCGCATCGGCTGGTTCCGCGCCGTGACCAACAACTTCCACGTGTTCGCCTCCGGCAGCTTCGCCGACGAGATGGCGCACGCCGCCGGCCGCGACCCGCTGGAGTTCCTGCTCGACCTGCTGGGGCCCGGCAAGGTGCTCGACCTCAAGGCGCAGGGCGTGGAGTACTCGAACTACGGCGCGCCCTACGACAAGTACCCGATCGACACGCGGCGGCTGCGCCGGGTGCTGGAGATCGCCGGTGAGAAGTCGGGCTGGGCGCAGCGCAAGAAGGGCGGCGGCCGCGGCATGGGCATCGCCGCGCACCGCAGCTTCAACACCTACGTGGCGTCGGTCGTCGAGGTCGAAGTCGACAGCCGCGGCAACTTCACCGTGCCGCGCATCGAGCAGGTGGTGGACGCCGGCGTGATCGTGAACCCGGACCGCGTGCGGTCGCAGATGGAAGGCGCCGCGGTGATGGCCGTGGGCCTGGCGCGCAACGGGGAGATCACGGCCGCGAACGGCCGCATCCAGCAGACCAACTTCCACCAGTTCCAGGTGGCGCGGATGAACGACGCGCCGCGCCAGGTCAACGTGACGTTCGTGGAGAGCGACGCGCTGCCGACGGGCGTGGGCGAGCCGGGTCTGCCGCCGGTGATCGCGGCGCTGGCCAACGCCATCTTCGCCGCCACCGGCAAACGCGTCCGCGAGCTGCCGCTGTCGAAGACGAAGCTCGCCTAGCGACCTCAGGGACGATGGCAGCGCGGCCGCCGCGCTGCTATCGCGCGGCTGTGTGCAGGGTTGGCCGGCACCTGCGGAATTCAATAGGCCCTAAACCCTGGACCCACGCGGCCGATAAGCCCATGCGTGCCGATCCCGGAGGGCGAATCCGGCGCCTCCTCGAAGGCCGCCAGCTGCGCGGCCTTCTCTTGCACTGGCCATCATTGCGGCGGTGTCGGTACCGCCGGTCCCGGCCGCTGCCGTGGGAACCGGAGCGGTGTCCGGGGTGGTTCGGCTGACGGCGCCCGCCAGGCGCCTCAACACGACAGGCGCCTATCCAAGCCGCCGCGTGACCCTGGCCCCTCAGCGCGCGGCCTCCGAACTCGCGAATGTGGTCGTTTTCGTCCGGCGGCCCCGCCCCGAGCCACCGCCGCCGACCCGCGTCGAAATCCGGCAGGTCAACGAGGAATTCGTGCCGCACCTGGTGGCCGTGACCACCGGGTCCACCGTGGACTTCCCGAACGAAGATTTGGTGTTCCACAACGTCTTCTCGCTCTCGAGCGCCGCCACGTTCGACCTCGGCCGCTATCCGCAGCGCGCCTCGAAGGCCCGCACGTTCGCCAAGGCCGGCATCGTGAAGGTGTTCTGCCACCTGCACTCGCACATGAGCGCCATCGTGCGTGTGTTCGACCACCCCTACTTCGCGCAGCTGGGACGCGGACGGCCGGTTCACGATCGAAGGCCTGGAGCCCGGCCGGCACGATGTGGTGGCCTGGCACGAGCGCGTCGGTGAAGCCAAGGCCAGCCTGGTCGTCGCGGCCGGCGAGACCACCGAAGCCGCCTTCTCGCTGCCGCTGGCCGACTGACCACTGACCGTGCTGATTGCCCGCCTGACGTCACGACACGCGCCGCGCCTGGCAGTCTGGATCACCGGCGTCAGCTTCACCGTGATCGCGAGCGTGCTGGGCCTGACCTTCCTGGTGCTGTCGTGGCAGACGCAGTCGCGGCTGCGGCGGGCAGTGGCCGACGACCTGGAGGGCAGCCAGCAGCGCTTCGCCGACATCGAGGCCCGGCGGACGCGCGAACGGCGCCTGCAGGCCGTGGCCCTCGCGGAAAACCCCACCCTCAAGGCTGCAGTGGACACCTACGTGTCAGAGCTGGAGCAGGGCACGCCATCGGCGGATCTGCTGCCCACGATTCGTCACGAGGCGGTGAAGCTGGCCGACTTGATGGGCGTCCCCGCGCTGGCCCTCGTGGACGGTACCGGCGCGATCCTGGCCAGTGCCGGACGTCGCTCGAACGACTGGCCCCCCGGCGCGCGCGTCGCGTGGGCCCAGCCAGCCGAAGGCGACGAGGTGGTGATCAGCCGGGGCCGCGGGCTGTTCCTGGCGACCACCGTGCCGTTGCAGTTGGGGCCGGATACGGTGGGCACGGTCCTGTTGGCGACGCCGCTCGACGACGCTTACGCCACCACGCTCTCGGCCGGCGCGCGCGCCGACGTGGTGATCTTCCACCAGGGCCAGGTGGTGGCGAGCTCCACGGCGAGCGGCCTGCGCAAGGAGATCGAGTCGGCGGGGCTCCCCGCCGCCGGCCCGGTAATCGTGAACGGCCAGGAGCTGGTGGTACGGCGGCTGTCACAGCTTGGCTCCACGGGCGTCTACGCCGTCAGCTCGGTGGCTTCCGCGGCCACGGCCACGACGTCCGAAGTGACGCGCGTGATGTTCTTCGTGGGCGCGCTGGCGCTGCTGCTCGCGGGTGCCGCCAGCCTGTGGCTGGCCCGCACGCTGGCCAAGCCGATCGACGATCTGACGGTGTCGCTGGCGCGCATGGCCGAGACCAAGGATCTGGACGAGCCGCTGCCGCGAAGCGGCGTCAGCCGGGAGATTGACGCGCTGGCCGACTCGTTCGACACGCTGCGCTCGGCGGTCTCGCAGGCGGAAGCGGAGTCGGACGCGGCGTATCTGGGCGTCATCGGCGCGCTGGCCGCTGCGCTGGACGCGCGCGATCCGTACACGGCCGGCCACTCGCAGCGGGTGGCGGAGCTGTCGGTGCTGCTCGCCTGGGAGATGCAGCTGTCCGAGGAGGACCGCGAGACGCTGCGGCTGGGCGCGCTGCTGCACGACGTCGGGAAGATCGGCATCAGCGACAGCGTGTTGCGCAAGCCAGGGAAGCTGACGCAAGAGGAATTCGATCACATCAAGCTGCATCCCGTGCTTGGCGCGCGCATCCTGCGGCCGCTCGCGTTCCTGGCGCCGCACCTGCCGGTGGTGGAGCTGCACCACGAGCGTCTCGACGGCCGCGGCTACCCGCATGGCCTGCGAGGCGACGACATCCCGCTCTTCGCGCGGATCGTCCATGTGGCCGACGCGTTCGACGCGATGACGAGCGCCCGCGCCTATCGTCCGGCCCGCCCCGCGTCCGAGGCCATGGTAAGGGTCGCAACAGATGCAGCAGGATCAGCCGATTCGGCTGCCGCGCGATGTTTATTGTATTCGAAGTGTACGTCCGGGGCGTTTTACGGCTGCGGATAGTCCGCTAAAAACGCACGCCGGACGAAACGTTGCCGCAAATCTGCTTGCAGAACTCCACAGCTTCCCTTCAATTCGCGGCATTCATTGCACCGGCGCACCGAACCCAAACCGATCGCCGCCACAACCGCAAGCAAAAGCGACATCGGTTCGGGAATTGCTGAGCCGCCCCCTGGTCCACCCACTAGCATCCTGCCGAAGTTTTCTCGCCAGGTGTTGTAGCCGGCGGGGTCTCCCCCGTGTGCCACTGGGTTATCGCGCCACAGCACGTAGTCGGCCGCGTCGACAGTGCCGTTGGCGTTGTAATCGCCAGTCAACTCCGTGGTAATCGCCTCGATCTGCAAATCGTTGAGATATCCCAGGTTGCCTGTCGAGCCGACGAACTGCACGTACAAAATGTTGTCCGCCTGCGGCGAAAGATTGCTGATCGTGGCAACTGTGTCCCGGTTGTGCATCCACGGCTCCGCCGCGAGCTGCACATCGAGATTGGCGGAGTCGACCAGCGTGGAATAGGTGTCATCCGAGTAAACCGAATACACCGTCGTAGTATCGTTGCTGAACTTGTGCGAGCCGAAGAAAGTCAGGTTGTATCTTTTTGTCGGATCCAATCCCTGAATTTGGAATTGGACGCGGTTGTCGGCCAAACTCGGCCCCGCGGCGAAGTCGAAGGCAGCCTCCAGGGCGCCGCCCAAGTTGCCCAGCGCGACCGCGTCGACGTCGGTGAATTGAACGTTCTCTGTCAACGTAGTTTCGTCCGTCGGGCCAGCAGGCCCGTTATAACTGTCCGTTCCAACCGGCGTGTCGAAGCCCAGGTCGATCGTCGTCGCCGCATTGTCGATGTCGATCAAGTCCGTGTAAAACAGGCCGGGCTGCAAGCTGTTCCAGTGATTCCCATTGGAATCCGGGTTAGTAACATTCAGCCCGCGGTACGACGTATTGCTTCCGAAGTCGATAAGCACGGTCTGGGCGGTAGCGGAAACTGTTGCCTCCAGCCAGCCACGCGACTGCAATCACCAACCTGGCTCGCCGTAGGAAACCACAAATCACGTTCATTGGAGGTCCACCTTAACCATTGCAAGAACTGAGTTATCGGTCACAAATAAACGTGATATCTCAGTTCTGCACCACTCAGCACCGCCGAAATCCAACCACCAAACAGACGCCGCTGACCAGGAGCAAAAACGCACTCGGCTCGGGAATTACCGAGATTTGGAAATCATTCAGGTAACCCAGGCCGCCGGCCGACCCGACGAATTGCACGTACAGAATGTTGCTCGCCTGCGGAGCAAGGTTGCCGATCGTGGCCACCTTGTCTCGGTTGTGCAAGTTCGGCGAGCCCGGCTGCTGCACATTGAGGCTGGCCGAAGCAACCAGCGTGGAGTACGTGTTATCGGTATACACCGAGTACACCGTTGCGTCGTCGGTGCTGAATTTATGCGAGCCGAAGAAGGTCAGGTTGTATCTCTTGGCCGGATCCAATTGTTGGATTTGGAATCGTGTTCGATTGTCGGCGCCGCCGGGTGAGGCGGCAAAATCGAACGCGGCCCGCCATGACCCTCCCAAATTACCGAGCGCCGTGGCATCGATGTCCGTAGCTGCGATTTCCGCCGGTGTGGGTGGAATCGTGGTTACGCCCGCCGGCCCATTGAAGCTGTCGGTACCGACGGCGGTGTCGAACCCCAAGTCGATCGTCGTGCGTTATTCTTGGTGTCGATCAAATTGGTAATAAACGGACCTGGGGCAATGCTGTTCCAGTAGTTGCCCTTCGAGTCGGGATTCACCACGCTTGCGCCGCGGAAAGATGTGTTGTTGCCAAAGTCGATGAGCACGGTTTGCGCCTTGGCAGAAGCCATAAGACCGGCGCCGAGAACCATCGACATCACAAGACGAGCAACCAACACAAAACGCATTGCGATCTTCATGAGTCTCTCCTGGTGGTTTGGTGGCGAGACCAATCAAAGAACCAACCGATGACGACGCCCTTCTTTGACGAGCGAGAGAAGCGATTTCTCCGCAACTCTTTTCAACCTATAGCGGTGATGCTATCCTAACCAAATAGGGCAGTCAAGCGAAAATCTTGCTGTTCGGAGCATTGTGTTTCAGGCAGTTCTTTGGGCCGTACTTCATGCCTCGGCTGCAACCTTCATAACTTTGCCAGCTGCCATGGCAGCTCCGAGCAAATACAACGAAGTCATGTCCGTCATCAAGCGGCGGATCCGCGAAGGCGACTACTTCGTCGACAACATCCCCGGCGAGAGGCGGCTCGCCGAGGAAACGGGCGTCAGCTACATGACGGCCCGCCGGGCCGTGCAGCAACTGCTCGAAGAAAAAGTGTTGATCCGGCATCGCATCGGGTTCGCTCGAAGTGCATCCCGAGTACACGCGAGCAGATCAATCCGGCGGAAATCGTCCTGCTCTACCCGGCGTATCCATCCAGCTACCTGACGCAGCTGCGCGTGCTGGTGTCCGATGCCGCCACGAAGCGCGAGTCTCGCCTTCGTCCCGGTCAATTCGTGCATTGGGACGAGCAAGCGCTGGTCGACGTCGTCGCGCAAGCGAAGGGCACGCTCATCATTCCCTATGGGCCCGTCATTCCACCGCGACTCGCTGAAGCACTTCACGGACAACAAAGTCGTCATTCTCGACGGCGATTTCACCTCCGATGGATTGCCGTCGATTCGATTGTTTTCCGACGCCTGCATCGAACGCGTGCTGGATCACCTGTGGAAGCTTGGGCATCGACGCATCGACTGCATCAACACGCAGAACCGTAACCGCGAAATCGACCGCCGCATCGACATTTGGGAACGTTGGCTGAATCGACGCAGTTGCCAGGGCGAGCTTGCACGATGACCCGGCGCCCGTTTTCAGCGATCCGACGATCGTCGCCTACCGCCTGATGTCGCGGCTTGTCGACGAGCGGCAGTTCGCAGCGACGGCATTCATTGGCACGACCTGCCCCGCCGCGATCGGCGCAATTCGCGCCTGCTACGAGCGCGACATCGAAGTCGGCACGGACCTTTCGATCTGCGCGGTCAACCTCGAGCCGCCGGCGGAGTTCTTCTGCCCCTCGATCACGGGCTTGAACACGCCCGACTTGTCCGATGTGCTCGGCAAGTGCTTCGAATGGTTTGCCAGCGACAACGCAGTGGCGCGGCGCCGATGCTGCTTGAGCCGCAGGATTCGATTCTCTTTGAAGGGAATCAACCGGTGGACGTAAGCGATAAGTGATGTGCGGCTGTCACCGCAATCTATCCTACGGCAGTCCGACAAATTGTGGCGCGGTTGTTGATCCGGTACACTCAACATGTGTGCGAGACTTAGGCTTTCGCCCTCAGAGAAACGGAGACCCTCATGCTTCGACGTGACTTCTTGAAGGCGGGAATTGGTGGCGCTGCGTCGTTCGCGCTGCTGCAGCCGCGCGCGTTTGCCGCGGGCAACGACGCACCCTTGCGCGTGGGGCTGATCGGCTGCGGCTGGTACGGCAAGACCGACCTCTTGCATTTGATTCAGGTCGCGCCGGTCGAAGTCGTCGGCCTGTGCGACGTCGACAGCCGACATGCTCGGCCGAGGCGGCCGACCTTGTCGCGCAGCGGCAGCCGTCCAAAAAGCAGCCGCCAACCTTCGGCGACTATCGCAAACTGCTCGCCGAACGAGAAGCCCGAAATCGTGCTCATCGCCACGCCCGATCATTGGCACTGCCTGCCGATGGTCGAAGCCTGCAAGAGCGGCGCCGACGTTTACGTGCAGAAACCGATCAGCTACGACGTCGTCGAAGGCCAGGCGATGGTCGCCGCCGCGCGGAAGTACAATCGCACCGTCCAAGTCGGCCTGCAGCGGCGCAGCACGCCGCACTTGCTCGAAGCGCGGGACAAGATCATTCGCGAGCGGCAAGCTCGGCAAAATCGCCCACGTCGAAATCCACAGCTACTACGGCCCGCCGCGCGACTTTCCGGCCGACACCGCGCCGCCGCGAGCATCTCGATTGGGAAATGTACGTCGGCCCGGCCACGTGGCGCGAGTACAACCCCGGCATTCATCCGCGTCGCTGGCGCGACTGCCGCGAGTTCAGCAACGGCCAGACGGGCGACCTGTGCGTCCACTTCTTCGATTTCGTGCGCTACTTCTCTCGACCTCGGCTGGCCGCGCAGATCACGGCTTCCGGCGGCATCCTCATGCGCGACACGAATTCCAACGTCAACACGCACGACACGCAAACCGCCATCTTCGACTACGGCGACCTGCAAGTCGTTTGGAACCAACGCAACTGGGGACCGAACCCCGACCCAGAATATCCCGTGGGGCGCGACGCTCTACGGCGACAAGGGCATGCTCAAGATGAGCGTCCAGTCGTACGACTTCATCCCCCACGGCGGCGGCACGCCGGTCCACGGCGACTTCGTCGACGAGCGCGAAAAATACCCGGAAGATCTGCGAACACAAAGAAACCGAGCTCTTCGCCGCGCCGGCCACGCGGCGCCACTTCGAAAACTTCCTCGCCGCCCGCCGCGACAAGAAGCGACCGGTCGCCGACATCGAAGAGGGCCACATTTCCTCGGCCTGCTGCATCCTGGCCAACCTCTCGATGGACCTTGGCCGCAGCCTGAAGTGGGACGCGACCGCCGGCCGGGTCACCGACGATGACGAAGCCAACGCCAAACTCACGCGCGACTACCGCGGCGACTGGGTTCATCCGACGCCGGAGAACGTGTAAGGCGTTTTTCAGGTGGTGTGGTCGCCGCGGCGACCTTGCGGCGGCAAAGATTGCGTCACCACGCCGTATCGCACTGCTCGCTGTTAAATGGTCGCGGGCCGTGGGAAGCAAACAGTGCCGTGCTCGATCGTGAGAGCCCTTTACTCCGCCGCGAGGTCGCCGCGGCGACCACACGCTGAATAAGTCAGTCGTTTCGCGGTCTCAATCGACTCAAGAACTCGATCAGATCGAGAAACTCCGTCGGCGAAAGCGTGCTCGCCAGGTTCTCCGGCATGCTGCTCTGCTTCATTTCGACGACTTCATCGATGTCGTCGGTGGCGAGTGTTTCCTGCTTTCCTTCTTGCATGAGCAGCGTCAACGAATCGTCGGTTTTTTCTTTCACAAAGCCCACGAGCCCTTGCCGTCGGCCGTGATCACCATGCTGGTGATGTATTTGGCGTCGAGCTTTTTGCTCGGCTCGACGATCGATTCGATCAACTCGCGGCGCGGGAGCCGTTTGCCCACATCGGTGAGGTCGGGCCCGAATTCATAGCCGCCAGTCCCGACGCGGTGACACGTGGCACACACGCGGCGAAAAACGTCGCGGCCGTTGTCGCGGTCGCCGTCGAGCCGCTCCAGCGTGGCGTAACCGCGCTCGCGGGCATCCGTGCTGCTATCCGGATTAAGCAATGTCTTTATGTACTGCTGGGCGGCAAGACCCGGCTGCCGTCGAGCCACGTAGTTGGCCACAAAATCCTGAGCGCGCTGGTCGCCCGCCGCGAGCTTGCCATTCTCATACGCGTCGCGCCACACCGGCTCTGAGCCCCGATCGTGTGCTCCAACGTGTAGGTGAGCCAGGAATCAAGCGGCGATTTGAGTGCGGCCAGCGCTGCATCGACGGATTCCATCGTCGGGAAAAAGCTCAGGCCGCGGATGGCCTCCAGCCGTACGCGCGGATGCTCGTCCCGCACTTTTTCGCGCAACATCGCGAATGCCGACGGCAAGTACGCGCGTTCGTCCGCCACGATGTGCGTTGCAGCGGCCCGCGCGTCGGGCGTCTTCGATTCCAATACGCTAGCGAGCAGCTCCGGATCAACCGCATGATGGCCCTGCAGCACCCACAATGCCTCACAGTGCAGGCGATCGTATTCAGGTTCGTCGGGTTCAAGCTCGGCCACCCACTTCTTCACAGCGGCAATCACTACCGCCGCGGGCCGATCGTTCAATTCGCGGCGGGCCCGAGAACGCGTGCGGGGTTCATACACGCGCAGCTGCTCCAGCAGTTCCGCTTCGCTCTTGCCGTATTGCGTAATTGGATCCAATAGCGGCCGATCCTTGTAAACGAGTCTGAAAACACGCCCGTGTTGATGGTCTCGATTGGGATCACGCTGCGAGTACTGCATGTGACCAATCAGTCCTACGCACCAATCTACGCCTGCATCCCGTCCTTCAGTGGTATCACGTGATCGGAAAGCGGAGTACCGAACCTTTGCTCGAGGTCTTTACCTCCTCCGGGAGCATCGCATCGATTTCGCCCGCTCTTCGTTCCAAATAGAATCCGAGCGTTGAAAGAGAATGGGAGAGCTGGACTATATTCGCGGGTCATTGGACCTGAGAAACGTGTTATCAACTCTCGTCTGATTGTTGAGGTTGATAGCGACGTTGGAAGCGAATTCTTTGTCTTTACCCGTTGTAATGACCCGCACTGCCGCATGAACTTCGGGCTTCAACGTCTTGTCTACATAGCAGCGATGCAGTATTCGCATAGTCTGCCCGCCATTCACAACTTGTGGCCTTTCGAGACTCAACCGGTTGCTGAAGGGCTGAAACATTGCCGAATCGCAAATAACTGATATTCCATTGTTGAAGTGGAAAAGTCTTTTGCTGCAGTTTTACTCGATGCAGTCTCGGCGATCGCTAGATTAGTGCCCTTATCTCCTTCGAACATTCGAACGTTCTGCTGCAGAATACCTTCACCATGTTGATCGTACAGTTGGGCTAAAATACTCACCGCTCAAATCGAAAATATACGTCTCGTGGTCACCTATCTTCGTCATATACGGCGGCCTTCCGAGATTCAATTCGAGAGTCGCGTCGAGTGTAGGGAGGTGAACGCTGTAGAAGCGGTTGTGTATGTCGGTTAGGTTATTGAATTCCCACCTGAAGAGATCTTTCGCAGCTCCACTGTTCTTTTCACAGAAGTTTGCCAACTTTGTCCGAGCCTCGACGGGCAATTCGTTCATGCTGGAAACTGCGACGACAATCCGATACCCGGACGGCGTGAATGAAATATCTCCTCGAGCCGCGCAATTAGCTCCGCGTTGGCAATCGCGTCATGCTTCCTTCCGAGTATCAGCTCCAAGCCCAAGATCATCTTGTCGATGTCGCCCGTCGCAATCGATTTATCCACCGACTGGGGGTTCTTGAACTGGTAAAAAACGACCTCCTCATCGTCAATCTGGATAGCGCGTCGATACCTAAATCTCCTCCGCCATCACAAATCTGCTCCTTTGCCTCAATATCGGTCATGGCTCCCATGTTCTGGAAGAACCAATAAGCAAATCCATATCCGTCGGTGTCAAAGCCCTGTTCTTTTACGATTGCGGAAATTTGATTTCCTAACTGCTCTTTAAACAGCGTCAGAATCTCAGGTATTTTTTCGCCACTCATGATGAACATTAACTCCGTTCACTAGACCATCCGAGCCTAAGTCCTCATTGCGGAACAACATGTGTCACCAATCGGTAGAGAGCTTCGGAGCACTTCCTTTCGCGCCCGCAACGCGCCTTTCCCAACCCCGCCCCCATTTACTGCGCTGCGCATCTATTCGGCCACATACTTTAGATGCTTCCGCAATGAGTGGAAACCGGCCGCTGCGTCAGACGGAGTCGAAATCGGACACCACATGTCAAGTCGAAACTAGAGTACATCGACTTTCGTTGGCGACTCTGGCTTTCGCCTGTTCTGTCCAACTAGTCGCCGCTGTTGGTCGCGTGCCGCCGCTATCCATTCGTCGTCTGATCCGAAGTCTGGACACAGCAATAAGCGTCCAGCGTTTCTGCCCACACTGGCCGCGAGTGCGTCACTCGCTGATCGCTGCGGCGGATGATACAACAGCGTCCAAGTCGTCGAGCCAACTCGCTCGCTGTGTGTTGCCCTGATCGCAGCGCACGCACGGCCTGAGTTTGAACTCTCGCGAATGCTTCTTGCGGACCCTGCCATACGTCACCTCCATACCTCACTCTGCGAGGTAATCAAGGTGTCCGTCAAACACTGGTCAGCTCAGGGCCGCACCTTGGTACCTTTGCGAGATCGTTAGTGAGTTTGGAGCCCAGGATCAGGTCTTGCCGTGCCACAACACTGTTTCGATTTATGCTGCTGTTCGATTACAAGCAAGCCGGACTTGAGAGCGCGCTCTGCTACAGTCTCTTTGAGCTCTGCATGCTTTTGAAATGCTTCTCTGATTCAGACCCGCTGCAGCTCCCCCAGTCTCGTGGGGCTATACGACTTCTGAAAGCATTCTCCCGAGCGAATCGTGTCGGCGCCTGAGCATCGATCGATCTGACCCGTACGTGCCGAGCAACGTGTGAAACTTACCTAGGTTCGGGAAACTCCATCACGAAACGCGCCCCGCGGGCCGCATTCGCGTCGAGCGACAGGCGTCCGCCTTGCCGCTCCATGATGCACTTCGCGATTGCGAGCCCCAAGCCTGCGCCGGGGCCCGAGGCATTGGGACCGCGGCGGAACCGCTCGAACAGGGACGCAGCGGCATGCGCAGCGATTCCGGGCCCATCATCGGCGATGATCACAGTGGCAGAATCAGCGGACAGCGTGATCGACGTGCCGGCGGGCGTGTACTGAATCGCGTTCTCGATCAGGTTGCGAAAGACCAGGCGCGTCAGTGTTGCATTCCCGTGCGCAGGCACGGAAGCGTCGGGCGTCGCGGCGGTCACGTAGTGCTCTGATTCGAGCGCAACAGGCGCCAGCTCCCGAGCCACTTCCAGCGCAACGGCGTGAGCGTCGAACGCGGCAAACTGGAACTGTTCCTGCGAATCGAGGCGCGCAAGACAGAGCAGTTGCTCGACGAGCCGCGCGAGCTGTTCGATTTCGAACGCAACATCGCCCAGCTCCTGCGCCGAAAAGCGGGACTCGAGCCGTGCTCGCAACGTCGCAAGCGGGGTACGCAGCTCATGCGCGGCGTTGGCGGTAAATTCCCTCTGCACGCGATAGTCCGCTTCGAGCCGATCGAGCGAGGCGTTGACTGCCTGAACCAGCGGAACGAGCTCCCGAGGAAGGTTTTGGGCATGCAACCGCTCGTCCAAACGATACAGCGACAACATCGAGGCCTGATGCGAGACGGCACGCAAGGAGCGAAGCGATGACAGCACCGTCACGACCACGACGCTGACCACGGCGATCAGCAGCAGGGCAATCGGCCAATACAGCTCTTCCAACGCGCCGAGCATGAGCTGGGCGACCAGACTCTCTGCATCTTCGAGATTCCGCACCACCCGCAACCAGTATGGGCCGTGACGATCATCGAGATCGAGCGCGGCAGCCATGATGCTGTTGCCCGACAACGCATCCGTTTCCCGCTGCATGACGATCTGCCCACTGCCTTGAGCGACCGGCAATGGCAGATAAGGCGCAGAGAAACCGCCCGACTCCAGCACCGTGCCATCTGCGCTCAGCAATTGATAACCGTTCAATGTATCCGGTTGGGCGTAGAACTCTTGCAGGGACCGTGGCAACTCGAGACGCGGTGGGCCCGTCCCCGACACGATCGACGCACGCAGGTCCTGCACTTGGATGGCAATGCTCTGGCCTTCCAGACCCCACAGCCCTTCGCGAAATTCGAAGTACAACACCAGATAGCTGCCGGCCAGCGCCAGCACGACCACGATGGTCAGTCGAACGACGAGTGATCGAAGTAGGGACGGGGCACGCATCGAGCCGCGATCAGGAGGCAAGATAGCCCAGACCGCGCAAAGTCCGGAGCGACACATCAGCGCCCGCGGCCGCGAGCTTCTTGCGCAACCTGTGCACTTGCGTCTCCACCGAATTCGCGCTGCGCTCCTGCTCGAAATCGTACAGGCATTCGGCAAGCCGCTCCTTCGAGATGACACGTCCCTGATTGCGCAGCAGCGCTTCGAGTACGATCAGCTCCGAGCGTGTCAGATTGAGCTGCGTCTCGGCGACGGTGGCGATGCGTGCGGACGTATCGAGCTTCACGTTACCGAGCGTCAGCGTGCGACCCAATGCCGCGCCCGGACGACGCAACAGCGCGCGCAGCCGAGCGATGAGCTCCTGCATCGCGAAGGGTTTGACGAGATAGTCGTCCGCACCGCAATCCAGACCGCGCACGCGATCCTCGATCGCACCTAGCGCGGTGAGGATCAGCACGGGTGTCATGTTACCTCGGTCACGCATTTCCTTCAGCGCGTCGAGGCCGGTGCCGTCCGGGAGCATGAGATCGAGCACGGCGGCATCGTAGTCGGCCGCTCGCCAGACCCGCAGTCCCTCGGTCGCCGAGGCCGCTGTATCGACTGCGAACCCTTGCGCACGCAGGCTCTCCGCGACGGCCTGACAGAGACGCTGGTTATCTTCGATGATGAGCAATCTCAATGGGCCATCTCAGTGATCGGCTCATTCGCCTGGCGTCCAGGAGTACTCGAACCTGAGTCCGATGGTGGGCAGCGACTCATCGAGTCCTTCGATGATGTTGACGCGGCGACGTTCGTCCCATTCATAACCGTTGGCGTTCTCGCGACCGTAAACGTTCAGGATGTCCAGATAAGCAACCAGGCTCAGCGGGCCAATGCGGCGCTGTAGTCCGCGCGCAGACTCAGCGAATGATAGGCAGGCAGGCGCTCGGCGTTGGTGCGCGTCAGCTCCTTCGAGTAGCGCACAGGGCCTGCGTCTCCCAACACGTCGCTGTGTACGACGAACGCATCGGTGGGCCGGCCCGAAGCATATTTCCATTTCGCCGAGAATGTCCATCGATCGCTCGGCTGCCAGACGCCGACGATTCCGAACGCATGCGGCCGATCCCAATCCGACGCATATTCGCCTTCGCCGAGCTTGTCATCGCGGCGGGCGCGCGAGTATGAGTAGGTCGCCGAAGCGCTCCAGCCTCGGCTCATGCGCTTGGCGAGCATCAGATCCACGCCCGTCGCGACCCCTCGCCGCTGTTCGTTGCTGTGTTCGTGGTCCGATCGTCGAACACGATCAGATCGTCGAGCTTTTGATAATACCCTTCGGCCGAAAAACGCAGGTCCTCGCGCAGGTGCCGGGAAAAGCCCAGCACCCACTGCGTGGAGCGCTCGCTCTTCAGATCGAGATTGGACCGATCGGCCGCGATATCGAGATAACGCGGTGCTTGATAGTACACGCCACCTCCAGTCCACACTCGGGTGACCGCATCGGGTTGCCATCTCAATAGCAGGCGCGGGGCGACTACGTACTTTCCAGAAAACCCATCTCGCTCGTAGCGCACTCCAGGTGTGCAGGTGAAATCTCCGATGGTCCACGCGTAATCCGCGTAGGCAGCGATGCGCGTCTCCGCTGCGCTCACGTCGAGTCGTATCCTTCCGGCGTCAGCACGATGTAGCGTTGTGTCGGTCGGCACGAAAGTCCGACTGTTCGTACACAATCGTATCCACTCTCCGGAGAGACGACGGTCGAAGTCGAGATCCACGCGCGCGACGCGCGCACCGGCCGAAATAGTCCCTCCGAGCCGAGTATCGTGCTGAAATCGCCGCCCCAGCCGATATCCGTTTCACTTTCCTCGATGCGTGCGATGTCTGCGTAGTCGTCGCAGGTGTCGGGTCGGGACCCGCGAGATCCGGAAATGCCTTGCCCTGCGTGCCGTGGTGTCGCTGTTGCGACGATCGAACGTATTGCGCAACTGTGCGACCTCACCGGGAGACCACCGCCACGTCACGCCGAACAATGTGCTGTCCTGCTCGGACTCGCTCGATCCCCACGTCCTCGAATTTCTCGGACTCGATCGCATTCTCGACCGTGCGCTTGAAATCCTCGCCTGCGTGAATCGCCAGCATCTCGAGACGATGATCGTCATTCGGGTCGGTGACGGACTTCACGATGAAAGCGGTCAGGCGCGGCGTGCCGATGTCGTTCTCATCGATCGCTTCGAGCAAGTTGCCGAAATCGAACCGGCGCGCCGACAGCAGCAAGCTGGTGTTATCGACCACGTAGCTCGGCCCGTCGTAGTCCGCCTCCACTCTGATGATGTCGATGCGTGCGCCCACCGTGGAGCTCACGCGATTGCCTTCCGCGATCTCCAGCTCCAGCAACGAACCATTCTTGCCGCCCTCGGCCGCCCGCCAGCCGCCCGGAGAAAACCTGGCGCTGCCGATGATGTTCGGCGCGAAGATCGAATATCGTCCGCCGCCATCGACGGCTTCCTGCTCGCCGAGCGACTCATCGAAATGCGCAACTTTATCGAAAGGAATGCCGTCGATCAGGATCAGGTTGTCCCGCGGCCCGTTGCCGCGCACGGTGAAGCTTGAGAACTCGCCCTTCGCGACACGCCCGGCAGAACGTCCAGCGCTCGGAACACGTCGCCTGCGCTGCCCGGACTGCGCCAGATCTCTTCCCGCTCCATGAGCACGGTATTCGGCGTTGCGCGTGGATCATCTGCGGCTGAGCGTGCCGCAACCACTTCGGCAAGCACCTCATCGCTCCCGCGCACCTGCGCGAATTCGACAGCAGCCGCTCTGCGAAGCACAACCCGTACATCCGCCTGCACGGCTTTCAGGTAGCCCTCCTCTTCCACCTCGACCGAATACACACCTTCCGGCGCGTTTTCTCACCAGGAGTCTCGCGTTCAAAGATGAGGCCGATGATGGGAAATGCTTCCCCTTCGTCTGCGACATTTACGCCCCGCCGCGGGTCGAACTCCTGCGATTCACCGCCTGGACCGGCATAGACGTTGATCACATCCAGGAACGCGACCAGGTCCACCGGCCCGAGAGTACGCCGGTAATCAACCCGGATATTGAGCGAGTGAGAGTCATCAAGCCGAAGCGCGTTCTGCTGCGTCAGTTCCTTCGAGTAGCGCAGCGGCTGTCCTGGTCCCAGCACGTCACTATTGATGATGAAGTCGTCTGTGGGTCGCCCGGTCGCCCATTTCCAGCGTGCACCGAACTTCCAGCGTTCGCTGATCTCCCAGCTGCCGCCGATGGAGAAGAAGTGCTCGCGGTTGAAATCGGCGTCATAGTCCCCGAAGCCGTCGTTATCATCGATGCGTGCATCGTTGTAGGCGTAGACGATGTTCCCGAACCAGCCATCCTCAAAGCGCCGTGACAGAACGACGTCCAGGCCGAGATTCGTGCCCTCTCCGTCGTTGGTGACCCGGCCACTGGTGCGTTCCTGCTCGACGACGAGATTATCCAGCCACTGATAGTACGGCTCGACGAGCAGCGACCAGTCCGGGCCGAAGTACCGCTCGAAGCCGACACTCACGTGAGTGATTCGCTCGTTTTCGATAGCGAAGTTCTCGGGGCTGGCCGCGCGGACCAGAAAGCGCGGCGACTGATAGAACACGCCCGCAGTTGCCGACACTCGCATGCCCGGCTCGGGGCGCCAGTTCGCCGCAAGCCGCGGAGAGACGAGCGATTCGTCCGCAAAGCCATCGCGATCGTAACGAAGCCCTGCTCTCAGATCCCAGTGAGCGAACTCGAACACCTGCTCGCCGTATGCGGCATAGCTGGTCTCCTTCGCCGCATAAACCGAGTTGATGTTATCCGGTGTCAACGTGATGTATTGCTGGCCGGGCGGACGCGGATCGGTCGAACGATAGACGAATCGGTCCCAGTCCTCCCTGAGGAAAGTCGAATAATCGACGTCGGTCTGCCAGACGCGCAGCCCGGCCGATCCCTGGCCGAAGCGGTTGCGAGTCACATAGTCGCTGTGCCAGCCGATCTCGGTTTCCTTCTCGGTGACGGTAATCAAGCGCTCGCGCACCGGGACGTCCGTGGCCGGCGTGCCCTCCGGCACGAGATCCGGGTAAGCCTCACCCTCCGACTGAAGTCTTGTCGTTCGCGCGGAGGTAAAGTCGATTCGTCCATTCACCGGTCTCCCCGACCAGGCGGCGCCAGGTCAGCCCCGTCAGGTACAGGTCCTGCTCGGTGTCGATCAGCGACACGTCCTCGAAGTTCGGGGACTCGAGGACGTTGTCGATGTCCCGCGTGTATTCCTCCGGCGCGTAAACACCGAGGAATTCGATCGTGTTGTCTGCATCGAGGGAAGTCACCGTCTTGAGGACGATATCGGTCAGCTCCGGCTGGCCAATGTCCAATTCTTCAATCATCTCGAAGACGCTGCCCGAAATCGAATTGGCGCGCCGTGAGAAACACGGTCGTATCATCATGGATGCCGCTTGGCCCCTCGTAGCCGAGTTCGAGCCCTGCGATGTCCACCCGCAGACTGGCGCTGGGCGTCGGGCTTCCGCCTAGCGACGTCGAGCTTCAGCAGCGAACCCGAGCGCCCTCCATACGCAGCGCTCCAGCCGCCGGGCGAGAATTCCGCACTCGCGATGGAATTCGGCGCGAAGATCGAGTAGCGACCACCGCCACCGATGTCCTCCTCCTCGCCGAGTGTCTGGTCGAAGTGAACCACACGGTCAAAGGGCAGATCGTCAATCAGGATCAGGTTGTCTCGGGGTCCACGGCCGCGCACGGAGAAGCTGGCGAATTCGCCGGTGGATATCAGCCCCGGCAGGCCGTCCAGCGCTCGCATGACGTCACTGCCTGCGCCAACGGCACTGCGCAGTTCCTCTCGGTTCAGCAAGGAGTTGCTCACCGCCCCATGCGGATCGGCAATTTTCGCGCGGGCTGAAACTACGACTTCCTCGAGCGCCTCCGTGCGGGCGAGCATCTCGAGGTTTAGCGGAGTCACCTTGCGGCCGACTACACGTACGCTGGGTTCGCTGGCTGCAACCAAGCCAGGGCCATCTGCCGTGACCGCATAGAGCCCGGTGTCAAGGTCACTCAATTCGACAGTTCCGTTGGCCTCCGTACGACCGGTAACGACGTTACCGTCGCGGTCGGTCACGGTCACAGTCACGCCCTCGAGAGGCCGCTGTGTCTCCATACTGACTACTGCAATGCGCATCCCACCATCTGCACTTTGCGCCATCGCAGCAGATGATGCGCAGATGGCCAGCGCCCCTGCGAAAAGCCGAATGATCCGTTTCATGCCGATCTCCTCCTTGCGCCGGGCGTATGCGCCGGAAGCGAGACAGATACACATATGGGAGCGGCAAACGGCAAGAATCGGTTCAGCATGGCTGATTCCTCGAACGGTTGATCGTCATCGGAAGCCAAGCTAGCAATCGAGTCTGTCGCGAAACTTGCAGCAAAGGCGGGAGTCGCAGGAGCTATCGCAGTCAGATACTGCCGACTTAACGGGGGTCGACTGCGAGAACAACAAGAAAGAGCGGCACGTATTTCACGCGGAGCCTCGTTGAGCTGGTGCCAGTCGGAAAGAATTCGTCAATCACTCGAATCAATGAAAAGCTAAAGGCATTCTGTGTGTGAATTGCCATGTCGATAGATGAGCGACACGGTCTGCTCACCTCGGCATCGGTGTAGTTGCCGTACACCACGATGCGGCGAAAGCCCTAGTCGTAGGCACTCTGTATCGACTGCAGAAAAGGCAGCTCCTTCACGGCCTCGCGCACGTTCCAGTACTTCGACGGCGTCGAGCGCGTGCGTGGCATAACGCGAGCGGCGGGCCCACAGTGATTGGTGCGTGTACCAAGGTATCGGCGACACCATCGTGCAATCGACCGGCCCCCTGCCTCATGGTTTCATGCCGTCGTGCGTCGCGGGCCGATCCCGCGTCGCACGCACGCCATCGCGCCACCCTGCATCGAGACGAGGACATGCCCATGAACCCGGAGAACCCACCGACCAACACTTTGCCCACGCCGCTCACGCGCCGCGGCTTCATCGCCGCTTCGGCGGCCGTCCTGTCCGCGAGCCCGTTGGCATTCGCCTCGGCGGGCCAGCCGCAGCCGCGCCCCGCTGCCCCGGGCGCCGCCATCCGCCCGTTCAGGGTGAACGTGCCGCAAGCCAGGCTCGACGACCTGCGCCGGCGCATCGCCGCCACCCAGTGGCCCGAGAAGGAAACCGTGTCCGACGAATCGCAGGGCGTGCCGCTGGCCACCATGCGCGAACTGGCGCAGTACTGGGCCCGCGAATACGACTGGCGCAAGTGCGAGGCCAGGCTGAACATGCTGCCGCAGTTCATCACCGAGATCGACGGGCTGGACATCCACTTCATCCACGTGCGCTCGCGCCACGCGAATGCGCTGCCGCTCGTGGTCAACCACGGCTGGCCCGGCTCGGTCATCGAGCAGCTCAAGATCATCGATCCGCTGGTCAACCCCACGGCCCACGGCGCCGGCGCATCGGACGCATTCGACGTCGTGATCCCTTCCATGCCCGGCTACGGCTTCTCGGGCAAGCCCACCACCACCGGCTGGGGCCCCGAGCGCATGGGCCGCGCCTGGCACCAGCTGATGACGCGGCTGGGCTACACGCGCTACGTCGCGCAGGGCGGCGACTGGGGCGCCTTCGTGGTCGACCAGATGGGCCTGCAGGCGCCGGCGGGACTGCTGGGCATCCACACCAACCTGCCCGCGATCGTGCCGGCCGACGTCTACAAGTCCCCTGCTCAAGGGCGAGCCGCCGCCGGCGGGCCTCTCGGCCGAGGAACGGCGCGCGTACGAGCAGCTGGAGACAACTCTCAAGCGCGTCGCATACGCCCGGATCATGGCGTCGCGGCCGCAGACCCTGTACGGCATCGCGGACTCGCCGGTCGGCCTGGCCGCCTGGCTGCTCGACCACGACGATGCCGGCGGGCAGCCGGCCGCGGCCATGACTGCCGGACTGCGCCGCACCCACAGCACGAGCGGCGAGCTGACGCGCGAGGAGATCCTGGACAACATCACCCTGTTCTGGGTGACGAACACCGCTGTCTCGGCGTCGCGTCTCTACTGGGAATACAAGGGCGGCTACTGGGACGCCAAGGGCGTCAACATCCCGGTGGCGGTCAGCGTCTTTCCCGGCGAGCAGTACGAAGCGCCGCGCAGCTGGACCGAGCGGGCCTACCCGAAGCTCATTCACTTCAACAAGGTGGACAGGGGCGGCCACTTCGCCGCATGGGAGCAGCCGTTCCTGTTTGCTCAGGAACTGCGTGCCGGCTTCGCATCACTGCGCTCCTCGTGACCCGGTCGCCATCGCAAACTCACTTCAACGCGTCCGACGAGACGCACTCGCGACGGATAGCCAAACTCGCGACGACGCCAATATAGTGCGTCATTACCTGCCAGCCGGCGGGCCACGCGATTCCGGAGTGCCGACATGAAAAAGCTGAACAAATGCATCGATCGTCATTGCGCTGTTGCTGGGTGCCGCGGGCGCCCAAGCGCAGGTTGGCGTCCTGCAGGGCACGGTCACGGGCGTCAAGGCCGGCACCGTGCTGCCGGTGTTCAAGGGCGAAGCCAAGGTGGCCGACATCAAGGTGGCGGAGGGTGGCAAGTTCTCCGTGGCGCTGGCTACCGGCGTCTACACGGTCAATTGCCCCAACGGCAAGGTCGCGAAGGTGGCCGCGCTGAACGGCGCCGCGACCATCAGCATCAACTGCCAGTAACGAACCGCGCATGAAGGGAGAGAACAACGCCGGTGACAGCCGCGCGGAAGTGCAAGCCAAGCGCGACGTCCAGTTCTGGCTCGACGTGGTGATGAAGCTGACCGTGCCGCTGGGCGCGATCATGGCGGCGTGGCTCGCGAACCACTTCGAGCAGAACCGCTCCAACCTGCAGCTCATCAACCAGCGCGAACAGGCCGAGAGCTCACTGCGCGCCACCATGTTCGGGCAGCTCATCGCTCCGATTGCCGGGCCCGGTGGATCGGACGCGGACAAGGATCCGGTGCGTTTTGCGGTGCTGGCGCAGCTCCTGACGCTCAATTTCCACGAGCATTTCGAACTCAGGCCGCTGCTGCAAGATGCCGACGACCGCTTGTCCAAGTACACGGGAACCGTCGCGCCGGAAGCCATCCTGACTGCGCGCAGCAACCTGCGGGAGGCGGCGCACCGTGTCATCCAGCGCCAGATCGCGCAGCTGTGGGAGGACCCGGTAGCGAGCATGCACTCCCGCCGCAAGTGTGGAGACCACCTTCCAGTTCGTCAGCGACCCGGAGCTGGAAGAAAGCTTCGGCCAGCCCACCAGTTCCGCGAGCGTGCTGGTGCCCGGCAAGGAGCTGAAATCCTTCAGCATCAGTTCGCCCGACTGCCGCGACACGCTCTCCATCGTGTTCGACAAGCCGGATTTCTCCGCCGAGCGCGTGCATGTGTTGATCACGCCGGCTTCTTCCACCGCGGCGATCGCGGACTACCGATTCGACTTCGCCCTCACTTCGTTCGCTTTTCCGTTCACCGACAATGCAGTGCTGCCGAGTAGCAATCGCTTCGCCTTCTTCATCAAGGACGTCAGCGAACTGGATGACACAGGCACGTCGAAGATCATGCGTGTGGGGTTGCGGTGGTTCCCGCAGAACTACTACCCGCCGACGGAGCGACCCACCGACTACAAGGAGTTCCGGAAGGCGTTGGGTGATTCGGCCGAGTAGCGTACGGGCATCGGGCGCAGGGTGCTCATGTATGGAGAGATGCAGATGTCCCGAAATGTGAGCTGCTCAATCGAATAGCGATCGAGAGTGCGCCGCGTGAATGAATGGTCGGGGTGAGGGGATTGCGCGAGTCAATGCAGAGCCGTAGCGTGTGTTGGGTCGTCGTCGCACCAGTTCTATACTCGTGTCGGGCTGGTGAGGCGAAAATCTGGTTTGAGTGCGGGCTTTATAGGTGAGTGATGAAGCGGGTGCCGGAATCGCTTGGGGCGGGAAGACATTCGTTCGATCGGCGTGCCTTCGTGCAACTGGCGACGACATTCGGCCTGTCGCTGACCGTACCGGGTCTCGCAGCGAAGTCACCGGCCCTTACCACGGATGAATGGAGCCTCATCGGCGAAGTCTCGGAGTTGATCATCCCGACGACGGACACCGGCGGAGCGCTCGCCGCCGGCGTGCCCCAGTTCGTGAATACAATGCTGTTAGGATGGTTCAGCGCGGCAGAGCGCGAGAATTTCATTGCCGGCATGCGCGAGTTTTCAGCCGGCGCGTTCAAGAAGTACGGCAAGAAATTCGCAGAGCTGACCGCGAGCCAGAAGGATCGGTACTTCGGCGAGCTGCTGGCGACCGCGGAAGGGGGCGCAAACGCGCCACGTACGCCATTCGTGGTTCTCATGAAGCGGCTCACGATTTTCGGTTACTACACCAGCGAACTCGGGGCCACGACCGAATTGCATCAACAGATTTCAGCGGCGCATTACGAACCCGCCGCCGTCGTCAAATCCGGTGATCGGGCGGACTCCGGGATTCCGGGCGCCATGTACTGGTTCGACGCGAGTTGAGGCGATGTCCCAATACGACTTCGACGCGATTGTCGTGGGCTCCGGGATTTCCGGAGGCTGGGCCGCGAAGGAGCTCACCGAGCAGGGCCTGAAGGTGCTGATGCTCGAGCGCGGGCGTTCGATCACTCCTGCCGACTACGTCGGCGAGCACAAGCCCGCCTGGCAGTTTCCCTTCCGCCAGCTCGGCGATCGCAAGCGCTACGAACGCGACTATCCGATCCAGAGTACCTGCTATGCGTTCGGCGAGCCGACCGAGCAATTCTGGATCAAGGACTCCGAACATCCCTACGGCCAGGATTCCGCGCGCCCGTTTCGCTGGATCCGCGGCAACCATCTCGGCGGCAAATCGCTCATGTGGGGCCGCACCACACCCCGCTGGGGTCCTATCAATTTCGAAGAGAACAAGCGGGATGGGCATGGCGTCGACTGGCCCATCCGTTACGACGACATTCGACCCTGGTATGACCACGTCGAAGAGTTCATCGGGGTCTCCGGGCAGACCGAGTTCGACTCCCCGTTCGCGCCCGTAGGCCGCTTCCAGCCCGGCATGCTCATGAACGCCTGCGAGACCTTCGTCGCCGACAGCATCCGCAAGAAATTTCCGGACCGACGTCTGACGATCGCGCCGTCCGCCGTCCTCACCCGGCCGCTGCACGGTCGAGCGCCGTGTCACTACTGTGGGCCGTGTGAACGAGGCTGTTCCACGGGCTCGTATTTCAGCTCGATCAGCTCGACGCTGCCTGCCGCAAAGGCGACCGGCAATCTCACGATCGTCACCGACAGCGTGGTGGCCGGGCTCGACTACGATCCGAAGACACGCAAGGTCGCTGGCGTTCGTGTCATCGATCAGAACACCCGGGTCGGCAAGCGTTACACCGCGAGAATCGTGTTCCTCAATGCGTCCACTCTTGCCTCCACGCAGATCCTGCTCAATTCAACGAGTGAGAGCTTCCCCAATGGAATCGGTAACCGCAGTGCAGTGCTGGGCCACTACCTGATGGACCACCCGTATCTCACGGTGAGTGGCGTCATCCCGGGGATGTTGGACAAGTACACGATCGGCAATCGGCCGGCAGGCGTGTGGATGCCGCGCTTTCACAACGTCGAGGGGCAGACGGCGCCGTTCCTGCGCGGCTTCAGCTATGAGGCGAGCGCATCGCGTGCGAATTGGACCGAAGGCGTCTCGTTGCCGGGATACGGCGCGGCGCTCAAGCAGCGCTTGCGGGATTATGGGCCGTGGACATTCGGTTTCTATGGCTTTCTCGAATGTCTTCCCAACCGGGACAACACGCTGACGCTCGATCCGGTTCGCAAGGACAAGTGGGGGATTCCCATCCTCAATACGCGCTTCGAATGGGGAAAGAACGAACGCGAAATCGCGAAGCACCTGGTCAGCGATGCCACCGAGATGTTGAAGAGCGCCGGAGCGACGGACATCTCGCTACCTCCCGAGGAGCTGCCGCCCGGCGGATTTGGCATCCACGAGATGGGAACGGCGCGCATGGGGCGCGATCCTGCAACGTCATTCCTGAATGGCCACAACCAGTCGCATGAAGTGGCCAACCTGTTCGTGACGGACGGTTCGTGCATGCCATCCGTCGCTGCGCAGAATCCATCGCTCACGTTCATGGCGCTGACGGCGCGGGCCGCGAACTACGCCGTGCAGCAGATGAAGGCCGGCGCCATCTGACTGTTGGGGTAGGCGAGGGGCTTTCAAAGAAGTACCGCCACCTTACGAATCAGTTCGATGTTGATCATGCCGCCGCGCCTAGTCCTCGAATACCGGCTCGAACTGAACGGTGGCATTGGTCGTGCCGACTTCCGGGTGCCTCTGGAGCAGGTAAATGATCTCGGAGCCCGCCAGGAAGATTGGCCCGTAGCCGTGCGCCGCGTTCACGTCCGTCGGGCGATTGAGATAGAACGTATCGTCCCAGCCGAGACCCGTGCTGATGCAGGTGCCCTCGACCTGGCCGGTCGAATTCACTTTCGTCCTCAAGCCGTTCCAACCGCGTAACACGATGGGAGCCCAGGTGTTGCGGCTGATCCAGCCCTTGTTGATGGCGCGCGTCAACGCGAATACGTACATCGCGCTCGAAGACGTCTCCTCGTACGAGTCCGGACGATCGACCAACTGGCGCCAGAGCCCTGAAGGCGCCTGCACCCGCCGAAGCCCGGCGGCATGCGCCCTGAAGATGTTCAGCAACTGCGACCTCTGGGGATGATTCGCCGGCAGCACCGTCAGCAGCTCGGCCATCGCCATGATCGCCCATCCGTTGGCGCGCCCCCAGTGGAACGCCGGGTGCGGACTCATCTCCTGGATCCAGCCGTGCATGAACAGGCCTTTTTGTGCCACGAACATCCTGGAGTAGTACTGCAGGACCTGATTTGCGGCGTCGTCGAAATAGCGGCCGTCGCCCGTGAGCAGGGCCATCTGCGCGAAGCAGGGCACGCCCATGTAAAGGTCGTCGAGCCACAGCGTGTTCGGCATCGGCATGTTGCGCGCGAGCGTGCCGTCACTCAGGCGGTATTGCTGCGTCGACATCCAGTTGGAGTAGGTGTCGATCAACGGGCGGAGGTTGGTCATCCCAGGGACGCGGCTCGCCTTGATCCACGCCGAGCACTGCGCGCCGGCTTCGTCGGGGATTCGCGGGAAGAGCACCCTGCGCAGCGAGTGGGTGCTGGCCAAGTCTGGCGGAAAGTTGTCAGCGGTCGCGTCCGGATAGTTGGCCCGCATGTGTGCCGCCATGCGCGCGAGCCCGTTGATGTTGGTTCTCGCGTAAGAGCGGAAACGCAGGTCGCCGGTTATGAAGTCCGTGGCCTGGAACATCCCCGCATACGTGACGCCCCATTCGTAGCTGTCGATGCGCAAGGTGGTAGGCCCGAGTGCGACGTTCCTCGGCATGTTGTCGAGCGAGACCGCAGTGCCCGTGGTGGCGTCGACGGGCCGCAGCGGGGCCGCCGTGAGTAGATAGCCATGCACGCGGTTCAGGACCGTGCGGATGGAGTTTTGGGTGACCGGTGCGGTTTGCGCGAAGGCCGCGCTCGCACTCAGCAGCGAGACGATCAACAGGGTGGGTACACGAGCCATGGGTGGATTCCTCCGTGAAGCTCCCGAATATTCTCGCCCCTGCCGCGCGCATCGGAAAGAACGCTGGACGCATGCGCCTGCAGTCCTACGGCAGCACGAGCCGCGCGTGTGAATTCAGCGAGTTAAGGTGTTACCCATGTCATCGGTATACAACGTCACCGATGTCTCCAGAACGGACCAGAAAAGATTGGTCGGGGTGAAAGGATTTGAACCTTCGACTCCTACGTCCCGAACGTAGTGCTCTACCAGGCTGAGCTACACCCCGAATTGGTACCCCGCGCCTGCCAGGCGTGAAACCGGGCGGGTGGCATCGGGGCGCGCAGTCTACTCAAGCGCCACTCCGGGTTCAAATGACCCGGCGGACTCCCGGCAGATCCCCCTGCCGGCCCGGGGATACATATAAAAGGAGTCTTTCTGATGGCCCCATGGCCGCCATTTGGCCAGCCTCGGGCCTGACGACACGGCGCATATGCTTGGTAACTCATCAGTAACTCGCTGCTAACGTTCGGGGAAACCCCAACTCACGCATTGCCGCCCGAAAAATCCTCATCCTTTTTACGCAAAGTGATCGCGTACATGGCTCATCCGTAAGTCGAAGGCGCACCAACGCGTTGTAGGCTCGCCGCGTATCGATGAGTACGGGAGCGGCTCATGACGGTCGGAACGAGGAATGCCGGTGGACTTCACCTGGGAGGTGTTCACTTCATCGGCGAGTCTGCAAGCTTTCTCAACATGTGCTCGCAGCTGCGGCGTATCGCGCAGACTCACGCAAACGCGTTGATCGAAGGCGAGACCGGCACCGGCAAGGAGCTCGCGGCGCGCGCCATTCACTACGAGGGCCTGCGGCGCGGCGGCCCCTTCATCCCCGTCAACTGTGGCGCGATTCCCGACGCGCTCATGGAAAGCGAGCTCTTCGGTCATCGACGCGGCGCATTCACCGACGCGAAGGAGAGCTCGCCCGGAATCGTGCAACTCGCGCACGAGGGCACGCTGTTCCTGGATGAAGTCGATTCACTGTCGCCACGCGCACAGATCGCCTTGTTGAGATTTCTGCAGGATCGCACCATCCGGCGCGTCGGTGAGGGCACGGAGCGTGCCGTGGACGTGCGTGTGCTCGCGGCCTCGAATTCCAGCCTCGTGGATCTGGTGAGCCGCGGTGCCTTCCGCCAGGACCTCTACTACCGGCTGCACATCATGCACCTGGCGCTGCCGCCGCTGCGCGAGCGGGGCGCGGACGCGCGGCTGCTCGCGCAACACTTCCTCGAGCGCATTGCGCATCGCTACGCGCGCGCGCCGCTGGAGCTCGATGCAGATTCCCGCCATTGGCTGCAACAGCAGGAGTGGCCGGGAAACGTGCGCCAGCTCGAAAACCTGCTCGAGCGTGAATTCCACATGGCACCGGCCGGCACCGTGCTGCGCCTGTCGACGCTCGGCGAGCAGACCGCCCCGGCACCGTCCGAGCAGCGTGACGCCGGTCGCAACTGGAACTACCGCGACGCCAAGGCGCTGGTGCTCGCCGATTTCGACCGGCGTTACCTGGTGGCATTGATGCGTTCGGCGCGCGGCAATGTCACGCTGGCGGCGCGACTCGCGGGCAAGGAGCGCCGCGATCTCGGCCGCCTGCTCAACAGGCACGCCATCACTGCGTCTGACTACCGCGTCGAACGCCGGGTGGGGGACGAAACACCCGTCGCGGGTGGAAAATCCCCCGTGCGCCGGGCGTGCGCGCGCGCCGCGCGGGTGTCCGGGCACCCGGAAGGGTAGTTAGAGCGAGAAACCGGGCGCGCAATCGCGCGGCCGTGACCTGGCACGAGATCTGCAACAGCAGTCTCAATGACAAGCCAGGCACACAGCCATGCCGACGAGGGAAGCTGAGCTCGTGAACGAGATCCTCGTCTACCTGCGCGCGCATCAACACGCTGCGGAGACCGCCGAGGGCGTGCAGCGCTGGTGGCTGCCGGAAGGCTCGGCGTGGAAGCTGGCCGAGGTGAGCGCGGCGCTCGAGCGGCTGGTGCGCAAGGGACACCTCGAGCGGCATGTACTGCCCGGCGGCGAGCCATTGTTCCGCTCGAAGCCCAAACACTAGGCCGCGCATGGATTTCGTCGACTCCATCATCCTCAAGCTGGCCGATCCCGCCGAACGCATCGCGTTGTTCGACGACGACTCGCTCGCCGCGCTGGTCGAGGCCGCCTACGACGTCGACGCGATGATGGCGCAGGCGCCATACACCCCAGTGTTCGAGCGCGTCGAGATCGGCGCATCGGTGTCGCCGGTCGCCGTGCTCGACGGCTACTGGAGCCTGCAGGGCGCGCCGCAGCGCACCGAATTGCGCGTGCGCGCCGAAGGGTTCGGTAGCAACAACCTGCTGCGCATCGATGCCCTGTGGCAGGGCAGTATCGTGGTTCGGACGGTGCCGCCTGACAGCCGGATCATGGCCGTGAATTTCGACTGGACCTCGCTGGACGTGGATCCCGAGATCGTCGCGGCACTGGGTGCCTTGCCTGCGGATCCCGTGGTGCTCGAGACCGAGCGTCGCGCGCGTCTGCTCGCGCGCATCCGCGCACGCCTCGATCAACCCGATGCATTCACCGAGGCGCACCTGGCGGCCTGGATGGCGTCCGTGGGTGCGACCAGCGCCGGCAACTTCATCGAACATTACCGCGCGGTCACCCAGACCGGCGCGCTGTCGCTGACCTTCAGCCCGCCCCCGGCCACGCCGCCCACGCCCAAGTCGCTGCCTTTCATGGGCGCCATCCTGGTGCGCGACACCGGCTTCTCGCTCGCGCAACTGCTCATGGAGAGCAAGGCGCTGCGCGAACAGCTGCGCGGCCAGGGCGTCGAGGCGCCGCCGATGCCGAACGTGCGCATGCGCACCGGCCTGGTCGTGGTCTGGATCGTGCGCGCGGAAATTTTCGACGACGAAGCCTGGCCCGGCGCGCAACCCGGCATGAATACCGGCCAGAGGCGCGCCGTGCGCCGACAGCGGGCCGCACAGTGGCTGGCTCGCGAAGGAATCGGGCTGGCCGTCACTCAATGAGAACCGATCGGTAGTTTGGAGGAGTCATGGATATTGCTGCTGCGTTTCCGTATATCGAAGTGAAGATCGTGCCGCCGGAGTCGCCGGTGGCCGCGCGCTCGCCGGGTGTCATTGCCGTGGTCGGCAAGGCGCCCGCGGGTGCCGATGGTGGCGCCGCGGCGCCCAACACGCCCATGCGCATCGACTCGCGCGACGATGCCGTCGCGAACTTTGCGATCAAGGACGCGAACGGTGTCATCAAGCGCAACCCGCTCTACGACTCGCTCGAGATCGCGCTGCTGCAGACGCCGCGCCCCTCGAAGATCTATGGCGTCAAGGTCAACGGTGACGAATACGGCGCGGCACTGGCGTCGCTCGAGGCCGCGGATGACGTGACCTTCGTGTCGCTGGCCAACGAAATCTCGGTGGGCGCCCCGGCCGGTGGCGGCACCGCCGCCTCGGGCTTGAGCGCGCTCAAGGAGCACGTCGAGAACATGTCGGCGGATGGCCAGCGCCGCATCGGGTTCGCGATGGTCGATCCAGCCGTTGAAAAATCGCCAACCTACGTCGCCGACACCGTCGCGGCTGTCAATTCGCTGCGCAGCTCTTCCAGCCGCATGGCCATGGTTGCGGCACGCGGTGCGAAAGAGGATGTCGCCACCGCCGCGATGGCGGCGATCGCGGGCCTCGATCCGAGCACCAGCATCGTGCTCAAGCCCATCCTCGGCGTGAGCATGCCGAAGGCCAAGCAATACAGTCCCTCGGAGATCAAGGGGCTTTCCGAGAAGGACATCATCGCCATCATCGACCCGGTGATGATCACCGGCGAGAGCCTGCATTTCGCGGACGGGCGGCTCTTCACGAGCAACACTTCGCTGCTGCACATGGACCTGGTGCGCACGCTCGACGACATCGAGTTCCGTCTCAAGGCGGGATTGATCGGCGCCATCGGCGATGCGCGCATCACGCGTCCCGGCATGACGCTGCTCAAGACGCGCGTCGACGGCATCCTGGGCCCACTCAAGCGCAATGCCGTCATCGATGACTACGACATCGAAATTCCGGTGCTGGACATCCTCGACATGCCGCAGAGCGGCTGGACAGCGACCGAGCAGAGCATCGTCAAGACGGCGCGCGAGACCCGCAGCGTCGGCATGGTGCTCACCGTCTTCTATGGCCCGGCTGTCAGTCGGCTGCTCGTCACCCTCGTATCCAAATTCTAAGCCTGGAGAACTGTCATGCCCGAATGGAGAAGCCGCCTGGCGGTCAGCTACACCAAGGAAAAAGACAACTTTTCGATCTCACCCATCGATTCCTTCACGCCGTCGTTCGCGCTCGGTGTCGAACCGCTGCACTCCTGCGAGAAGACCCACATCGGCGCGATCTACACGCCGCAGTCCATCACCTTCTCGATGACCGTCAAGGCCATCGGCGACGTGGTCGGCAAGCTCACCAAGCTGGCCATCGATGGCACGGTGTTCGACGTCACGCTGCAGGAAGGCGAGGGCACCGACTGGTCGTTTTCGAGCATCGTGCTGCGCAACTGCATCATCACCAGTTGCACCCCCTCGAGCGCCACGATTTCGGGAGCGCCCGCGGCCACCTTCAGCGGCTTCAGCCTCAGCGCCGACGTCGATGCCAAGGCCGAAGAGCTCGTGACGGTGCCGTGAGATGGCAGCGGACGACCAACGCGGGAAAGTGCAGGCGGCACGCGTCACGCGCACCGGCATCGCGCTGGTGCACGAGGGCGAGCTCGTGCTGCCGGCGGCCGGCAGCGAGGCTCAGGCCGAACGCGTTGCCGCGGACGACCGCGCCGTCATCCACTACCACTTCCCGGTGGAAGTGGAAGTACGGGCCGGCGGCGCGCAGATCGACACTCACCGGCTCATCGACCTGACGCTGGCGCGGCTCGCGCAGAGCCTCGAATCGGAGTGAACGCTTGCCCGTCAAGGTGAACATCCCGACCCGTATCCGAATCGACCGCCAGGCGGCGCAGGCCCATGGCGCCGATATCGCAGCCGCGGTGCAGGCGGCGATCGGGCGCGCGCTCGAGGCCAGCCGCACCACGGTGCTCGACAAGCGCGGCGGCTATCTACCCGCATGTCTCGCGGCGCCGGAATTCAACTGGAGCGGCGAGGATCTCGCACAGGTACCGCGCGCCACGCGCCTGCAGGTCGAGGCCGAGGTGCGACGCGCCATCGCCGCGGCTGCCAGGGCCAGTGGGGTGCTCCGGGCCGGTGACGACCAGGACATCATCGAGCCCTTGTCCGAGGCGCCGATGGAGCGCCTGGATGCCGAGCGCTTCGACGACCTGTTCGAGCAGTACTCGATCCCGAGCTACGAGGGCGGCAAGAAGCGCATTCCGACCAAGTCGAACAAGCCCGCGCCGCCGCGCTCCATCGGACACTCCTGGCGCGTGATGAAGCTGCCGGAACTGAAGAGCCAGCTGAAGGCCGTCATCGCGGACCTGGTGCGGCAGTGGGGCGTGGCGACGCCTGGATCCCAGGTCGGGTTCATCGCGCAGATCCGCGGGCCGAAAGGGATGTACTGGCTGGTGATCGTCAACTCCAAGCCGGTCAGCGTCTTCAACTTCGAAAAATTCGTCTATTACCAGTACGCGAAGGGCAAGACGCCGCCCTTCGAAATAAAGACGGCCAGTCCCTCGCCGCAGATGGGCTCGGTCACGCGCTGGAAACTGGCAGTACCGGGGGAAGCCGGGCTGCTGACTTTCATAGCCGAGCGCATGACGGGGACCATCGACCACGAGGTCCGGCAGGCACGCAGGAAACTGCACGACGAGACGCAGAAGGAGCACGACGACGGCGTGGCCGCCGCGGTGTTCACCGAGGTGGAGCGGCGCGTGAAGGACGTCATGCACTTCGCCGGCGAGGGCAAGACCGTCTCGAGCATGTTGCGCGTGCGCATGGGCAATCGCGAGGTCTATCTACCCGTCACCGAGGACATCGACGCCACGCTGCACTGGGAAGGCGACGCCACGCTGTTCCCCGTCTCGAAGGAAATCAATGTCGGGAGCGGATCCAAGGGCAAGGGAGCCGGCGACAGCGGCGGTGCCAAGGGCGGCAAAGCCGGCGGCAAGCCCGGTGGCAAGGGAGATGGCAGCGGCACCGGTGAAGGCTCCGGCGAGGGCGGTGGTGAGGGCACCGGCGACGAAGGCGATCCCGGCAAAGGCGACGGATTGCTGTTCATGCCGGAGAACGCGCCGCCGCCGGGCGAACAAGGTGCGCTGTTTCCTCCCGGAGAGGAAGGCGGCATCACGCTCGAGTGCAAGCCGTTCGATGGCGAACCGGCCATGACCGAGCTCGGCAGCGACGGTCAGGGCCTCATCAGTGCCATGAAGGACATTGCCCGTCGGCTGCAGATCCCGGAGTGCATGTACGCCGGCAACTTCTGCCTGAACGCCGCCATCGCCATTGGCGGCCGCGCCGGCGACATCAGCCGTCTCATTGGCAAGGAAAACCAGGCGGGATTCACACGGCCATCCGAGGGCAATTCGGCCAACTTCGGTGCAGTGCAGTTCGCACCCGTCGCGGCGCCGTCGATCCGCTTCCTGCGCCATCTCTCGGGCGTCGTGCCGAGCGTGGCCCGCATGATGCGTCGCACGCACGAGATCTATCGCATGCCCGCGCACCGCGACAAGGTGAAGACGCAGTGGGACAACGTCAACTCGTGGATCCTGCACTTCATGTTCGATTTCTCACCGGCCATGGACGACGCGGTGGGATACATCTTCAAGGCCACCTGCCAGTCGATGCTGCTGCAGCTGTTGCTGGCGTCCAAGGACGGCATCGACAAACGCCTCAAGAACTTCAAGGAATACGGGCCCATCGCCGAGCGGCTGCTGGTCACGCAGCTCAGCGGCTACGTCGAACTTTCCAAGCTGCGCGATCACCTCAAGAATTACAAAGCGGCGACTTACATCAAGGAGCACGGTGATTCCACGCCGGGCCGCATCATCACCGCGGTCGCCAGTGTCGGTCCCGCCGGTGAGTGGGTCGCCGCCACGCAGTCGCTGGCGAATGCCTTCATCGCGGTCAACGATTCGCGCTTCTCCAAGGGGAAGGAGAAGGAAGTCGTGAACGTGAAGGGCATCGAGCGCATCCGCGATTCACACGGAGTGTTGTGGTCCCTGGAAGAGATCGAGAGCGCAATGGTGACGCAACGTGGCTCCGCCGAGAGCATCGATCCACTGATCAAGCAGATCAGCGACCTGCCCAAGCTCATGGATCGCTTTCGCGAGAATTCAGCCGATCTGCAGTACGAGCTCTACCGGGTGCTCACGGAGATGAAGTCGAATAACGCCGAGATGCTCGGCAAGGTGCGCGAGAGCGCGCACTACGCCTTCGACGCCACCACCATGCCGCAGGAAGATTACCGGCAGGCCACGATTCGCGGCACCACGTACATGCTCGGCGGCATCCACGATCTCGCGCATCAGCAGATCGGCGAGTTCTTCCAGGGCGAGGTCTACTACGCCACCGGCGTGGATTCGATATTCAGCGCCGAGATCGGCCGCAAGGCGCTGATCGAAGCACTGTGGATGATCGAGATCATCATGCTTTCGGTGGTGTGCCCGCCGCTGGGATTTCTCGCGGGATTGCAGAAGGCCGACATGGACCTGGAACGCGCGCACGAGCGTGAGCGCATGTTCGGCGCCTTGCTCGATCCTGAGCTCGTCATCACACGCGCCGAAGTCGAGATGGAACTGTTCGCCGCCCGACTCGGCATGGCGCTGTCGCTGATTCCCGAGGCCGGCACCGTGGCGGGCGCCGTGGTGCAAGGCGGCAAGGTGGCGCTGCGTGCGGGACTACGCATGGGCAGCAAGGCCGCCGTGCGCTTCGTCGGCCGCAAGATCGCCAAGCAGATCATGGCGGCCGCGGCCAAGGATCTCGTCGAACAGTTCGTCAAGGAAGCGCTCACCAACCTGGTCATGGACAAGATCTTTCAGAAAATACTGGAACCCATCCTCGCGCACATCGAGCGCGAGGCGCAGGTCACCGGCTCAGTCGGCGGCAAGCAGGGCGCACAGAACATCCTGGCCATCTTCAAGGAAGAAAAACGCAAGGCAGGTGCACCGTGAAGGTGAAGTTTCACGTTGCCCCCAAGTTGAATGGGGAGATGTTGCACGCGATGGTCGACCAGCATCCGCGCATGCAGCAATTCCGCCAGAACATGGCGCGCCGCCTCGACGGCGGCGAATCCTACGCACATGCGCTCGGCAGCCACATCCTGCGTCGCGTCGTCGGCGACGTTGCGGACGTGCACATCAATGCCGTGGTGGAGCGCCTGGGGCGAATCGAGAAGCTCCGCGAGAAGATAGACACCGCCATCGACAGCGTGCTCGACGGGCACGGCCTGCCCAAGGAATTCAACGGCGAGACCATGCAGTCGCATTTCGCCGATTTGAAGAAGGAAATGAACGAATTGACGCTGCCGCGCGATGCGCTCATCGGCGATGCGCCTCTCAAGATCACGGATTCCGTGCCGGACTACAGCGCCTCGCTGCTGTCCGAGTTCGACACGCGGCAGGGAAGCGCTCGCGAACATGGCCAGTTCGGTGAGCCCATCGCCGCCATGAAGAAGCGGTTCAACGAACTGCCGGATTCGCAACGCGGGCTGCTGCGGCAGGCGCGTGATGTGGCGCCCGACGACCTCGAGGCGGCCATCACCGGAAATGACGTGCAGCAGCAGGCGGCATTGCAGCGCCTGCGCGAAAAGCTGTCCGGAATGAGCGACGCCGATTTCAATTCCGTGACGGATGGAATCCAGGACCTGGGCAGGGCGCGCACCAAAGGTTTCCTGGTCGATCCGATCGAGCTGCACGGGCGCCTGGAAAAGATCGGCGACTCGCGGCTTCGGGCGGTCATTGCCAGCGGCGATCCCTGGATCGTGCAATCCCTCGCCATCATGTCGCCGTCGCAACTCGAGGGTCTCTGGCAAGCGCACATCAAGAAAGGAGGCGACGCGCGCGGCTTCAGCGGCTACGTGCGCGGCGAAATGGTGCACTACTCGCGTTCGGTATTCGGCGAGCACACCGCCGCGTTCGCGGTTCCTGAAATGGACTACTTTCTGAAGGGACCGGACTTCAGGGTTCGTGATCGCGGCACGGACCTGGTCGGCATTGGCAAGGATCAGTGGACCTGGATCCTGGAAGACAAGTCGCACCTCGCGCCGAGTGCTTCCAGTGCAACGGCAATCTTCGAGAACCTGGTGAGCAATCTCGAGAAGGACGCCAGGGACTTCCGCGCGCGCGAGCGCAAGCTGAAGTCGGAAGTCCCGAAATACGAAACGCCGCCGCTGGTCGACGACTCCATCCAGCACATGCAGGCGGCCGCCAACGATTTGCGCTCGCACCTGAACGCGCTGCCCGAGGCCCAGAGATTCTCGCCGGATTCCCTGGCCCGCATGCGCGGCATCCTCGACCAGCATCGCATCAAGCTGCGCATCACCAGCGGCTTCGGCGAGGTGACGCAGATCTCGCAGGATCTCGCCCGACTCGGCATTCGCGTGAAGAGCACCGGTCCCGACATCAAGATCAGTCATTGAGAAATACATGGGCATCACCAAGAGCTTTCTGAACTACGCCAACGTGCCCTCGGCCGTACTTTGGGACGGCGCCGCCGGCCTGGTGCCCATCTGGGGCGTGACACAGATCGCGCTCAGCGAAACCTTTCACCTGCCTCCCATCGGCTCCACCTCTCACAAGGCCATCGTCTCGACCCACGATGACACGGTCACCTTGAGCGGCGTGCTGGTGGGCACCGAGCGCTACGCGTGGAAGCTGCTGCTCGAAACCATGGCGGAATCGAGCAAGCGCGGCACCGCGTTCGCGAGCTACTCGGGCGGCAAGATCACCGGGCTTGCGCTGGTCACCTCCATGACCATCCGGACCGACATGCAGATCCAGTCGCTGTCGTTCACCGCGACCGCGCAAAAGCGCGACGTGCTGGACGTCAGCATGAGCCTCGCGCACCTGCCGAAGCCAAGCGCGCTCGGCAAATTGCTGGACGTGGCTTCGGTCGGTGTGGGTGCGCTCGCCGACTTCGGAGGTAACTGATGCTGCCGTTGCCGCTCGCCAACCTGCTGGTCAATCCGCCCGTGATCGCGGCTCCTGAAGGTTTCGTGACCGTGGCGCGCACGATCAATGGCGGGCTGCCCCTGACCATTCCGCTCGAGGAGGGTTACGAGGTGTTGATGGTCCTGCCCACCGGACTGGCATGCCAGTGGATAGAAGCTCGCGCAGGCGACCTGGTGACGCGTTCCGAAGACGAGTCTCAGCCGCATGACCCGGCTGCGCCCGAGGCGTCCATCTTCGCGCGGCCACCGCTGCGCTGGCTGGTGAGACGCAGCGGCCGGATCATCGCGTCGATTCCATGCAACCTCGGCGTGGTGCGCCGCGTGTGCGATGCCGGCGCCGCGGAGCAGGGCGTGGCACTGGAAATCGTCACGCTGCGCTGGACGCTGAATGCAGGCTCGATGCGCGGCGCCGGTGATTTCGGTTCGCAGGTCGAGTTCGCCTGGCGCATCGCGAACCGCGCCACCGATCAGTTCGGCACGCCGCTCGTGAGCCGCCGCGTACTCGAACGCAAGCCGCCCGAGCAACGCATCGAGTCGCACGTCGCCTACATCATTCCACGCCATCTGCTGATCAAGGAAAAAGTGGTCAGCCGCATGTTCTCGAGGACCCTGCGATGATCGGCGACTTCCTCGAATCGCAACTGCAGGATGCGAAGGTCGGCAATGCCGCCGGCTGGGCGCTGCACTTTCACAAGATGAAAGACGACGACGGCACGGTGGAGACCGACGCCGTGTTGAAAGTGACCAATCGAGACTATTACGCCTCGATCGATGCGACCCTGCCCGAAGAGCTGCAGGGCGGCAGCTACAGCATCACCATCGAAGGGCTGATCGACGAGGATTTCGCGAAGCTCGAAGGCGCGCGCGTGCTGAAGCTGCACCTGTACTGGGAAGACACCGGTGGTTTCGGCGGATATTTCAAGAGCATCGCGGGTCTGCCTGGTGTGCCGTCGGGCGCCGACGTGGCCAAGGGAGCGCTGGTCGCGCAGCTCCGCGTCGGCAAGATCTCGCGCCGCGCCGGTACGCGGCACTACGACACGGTGCTCGAAGCCCGCGAGCTCGCGTTCTGGCGGTTGAACTCCATGAAGGTCAAGGAGAGCTTCCAGAAGGACAACTTCTTCGAGGCCCTGCAACAGATTCGCAAGGACACGGGCGTGCCCATCGCTCCGTATCCGGCGCGTGGGCCGATGACCAAGCCACGTCCGGGTGAAGCGGAGGGCGTGGAGAAAGTCACCTTCGACCAGGGGCTGCGGTACTCCGAGGCGGTGCGCAACATCGCCAACAGCCTCGAGCAATCCGAGAATCTCTACGGCCGCAAGATGATCCTGATCCGCGACGGCACGGTGCACGTCGGCAAACGCGACATCCCGACCGGTGAAGAAAAGGTCGCCGAGCTCACACTCGCCACCGGCCTGCTGCACATCGAGTCCGACTCCACGCAGGACGCCGATCCGTTCGAGGCGCCGAGCGGCGACGGCAAGGGCAAGAAGATCTACGCGCTCACGCTCAAGGGCCGGCCGGACCTCAAGCCCGGCAGCGTCGTGAAATGCGAGCCCGAGGAGATCAAAGAGGGCAGTTCATTGCTAGGCGTCGGCACGGCCATCGCCACCTCGCTGGTGGCCAGCTTCGGCGCGCCGATGCTGCCCGGCATGGGTGGCGGCGACAAAGCCAAGCTGATGTACATCACCTCGGTGCGCCACACGCTGAGTCGCACCGCAGGATTCGTGACGCTCGCCAAGGCCGTGGTGATCGACGGCACCGGCGACAAGGCCTGGGACAAGCGCGACGGAGGACCTTCAGTGGCACCGGTGCCCGGTTCCAATGCCAAGGCCGACCCGGCTTTGGCAGTGGCCACGGAGGTCAAGCGGATCGCCACCGCGGCGCGCGATGCGCGCATGCAGCTCGAAGTGGGCGAGGTGCGCGCGTCCAATACCCGCGCCGGCGGCAATGTCGAGCCAGCTTCACAGACCATCACCGCCTGGCAAGGGCTGAACGCGCGCGATGGCAAGGCCAATGCCGCGCGCCGGCTTGCGGTGCGGCGCAAGGAACCCACGGCGCTCGATGGAGTGGCCTATCTATCGCCTTTTGCCTGGGGCAAGTGCGGCCTCGTGCTGCCGCGTTATCCCGGTATGCGCATCGCCATGTCCTACCGACATGGCCAGCAGGACGATGCACTCGACATCGGCGCATTGTGGCAGTCGGGCAAGGGGCCGACCTCGCAGCCTGGCGACTGGTGGCTGAGCCTGCCCGCGGCGCTGTCCGAGGACAAGCGCGCCTCCATCGGGGACAAGGACACGCCGCAGGATTACACCGGCAAGGTGTCGCAGGACCTCATCGACGCCGACGGCAACCGCATCATCGAAGTGGGCGAGCTCACCGTGCGCGTGGGCAAGGACAACCTGCGCGCGGCGGGAACGCGCGCGCCAAATCCCAGCGAGCGCGGCAACGTGACCATCGAGCACACCAAGGGCGGTGCGAAGCTGGTGATCAAACAGGATGGGTCGATCGAGATCGTCGGCAAGTCGATCACGCTCGACGCCGGCAGCGGCGACATCACGATGAAGGCCACCAACGTCTCCGTATCCGTGAGTGGCGCCATGGAGGTGAAGTAACCATGGCCGGCGTGCTGACCACCGCGAGCGACGTGAAGTGCGCGAATTCCGGCAAGGCGCAGACCTCGGGTCAGTCGAAACTCAAGGTCAGTGGCTCGCCGGTGCTGGTGCTCACCGGCATCGTGGGCAAGACGATCGGCGGCTGCACCATCGTCGATTCCACTCCCAATGGCACAGTGCAATGCAAATCGGTGGTCAGTGCCTCCGGCACCGCATCCAAGCTCAAGGTGAGTGGCGCCCCGGTCGCGCTCGACACGCTGACCGGGTTGAGCCAGGGGACACCACCGGCGCTCACCGCCTCGGCCAACCAGCAGAAACTCAAGGCAAGCTGACATGACCAATACCGAAGCCACCCAGGACCTGATACGCGCCCGCCTGCTCGGCTGGGGACTGGAATTCGCACCGGTTTTTCCCGGCATGGACCTGGCGCGCGACCTGGTGCTCACCACCTCGGCCACCGGCCGCGATTTCGCGCTGGTGCGCTCCTTCGACAACCTGTCGCAGGACCTGGAAGTGGCGCTAACTACCTTGCTCGGCAGCGATCCGTTCAACACCTCGTTTGGATTCGACGGTCTCAATGCCATCGCCTTCGAAAACAACCCCGTGCTGCAGCGTGAACGCGTGCGCATGGGCGTCATCAGAACCGTGTCGAGCGATCCGCGCGTGGCGCGCATCGTCGACGTGAAGCTCAATGACGGCCGGCTCGAGCCCGGCATCCCGGACGGTCCCGATCGTGCGCGCCTGCGACAGAGCCGCACGCTCAATGTCGAGGTCGCGTTCGAGACCATCGCCGGCGAGCGCGCCGTCGTCAACCTGCAAGGAGTGCCATCCTGATGACCGACACAACCATCGATCTGGGTGCCGTGCTCGCCATCGAAGAGAGCGTGTTGCAGTCGACCGCGACCGCGGGTTTCGGCGTAACCCAGCAGGGCTTCGTGCCAAAACCCTTCGTACGCCTGGTCGCCGAGAAGCTCGCCATGGCGCGCCGATTGTTCGGCGACGACGTCGACCTGAGCTCCGCTTCGGTGATTCGCAAGTTGATCGAGCTGCAGTCGCTGGGTGAGGCGCGCTCGTGGGCCGGCCTCGCGGCGGTCTACGACAACATGTTTGCCGTGTCGGCGACCGGCGATGCCTTGAGCCGTATCGGCGAGGAGCTCGGCTTGCCGCGGCCCTTTGCGCAGGCGCGGGGCCAAGTCACGCTGAAGCTCGTCGAAGCGCTGCCCACGGGATTCCCGAGCATCACCATTCCGCGCGGCAGCCGCCTCTCGACGCCGGGCGGCCATCATGTCGCCACCGACGAGTCCGCGGCGCTGACGGCCGCGACGCCCGAACGCGAGATCAGCGTGCTGGCGTTTTATCCCGGGCCCGCGCACAACCTGGATCCGGGCCAGCCGAACCAGAAACTGGATCGCTGGCATCCGGCGGACAGCAATCTCAGCGAGCTCAACGCCGCCCAGGACGCCGCCGGCAAGGTGTTGGTGGAAATCCAGCACGCCGCGCCGCTCACGGGCGGCGAGTTGCAGTGGAACGATCTGCGCTACCGCCAGCTGGTATTGCGCGCGCCGCGCTCGGTGTGGACCGTTGATGCCATACAGGCCGCGGTGTCGCTGGTGCCGGGCGTTCGACAGGTTCAGGTGGTCGACGGGCGCGGCGGCCTCGACATCAATCAATCGATTTTCGGCAACTTCAATTTCATCGAACGGGTATTCAGTTCGGAACGCGACCTGGGCAGTCCTTACTACTTCAGCGTGCTCGTAGCCCCCACGCCGGCGGCCATCTGGGATGGTCCCGACGGACTCAAGGCCAGCGTCGAGTCCGTGATCGAGGACATCCGCCCGATCGGCATCTTCGCCAACGTCGAAGGCGCCCAGGAAGTGGGTGTGGGTGTACAGGCACGTCTCGTGGTGAAGGGCTTGCCGCTGCCGAGCGGCTCCCGCGCCACGGTCAATGCATCGCAGGCCGCGCGCGAGCTGCGCGAACGCATTCACGCACGGCTGCGGCGCTACATCGACGGGCTGGCTTTTGGCGAACCGGTGCGGGCCGCCGAGATCATGTGGACCATCATGAATGAGCCTGGAGTGGTCGATGTGCGCGATCTGACCTTGCTGCGCTATCCGGCGGGATTCGCCAGCCTGAACCTCGGTGCACCCACCGCGGGTACCGCGATTGCGCTGCAGCGCTTCAACTGTGGGGCCAACGTCGACCTGCAGGCCAGCGAGATTCCCGTGTTCGTCGACCTGCATGCGTCGCCTGGCGCTGCCGCGGACGCGCCGCCCTTGCTGGAGATCGTGTGATGGCCGCAGTGCTGGACAGGATTGCAACCGATCCGCCGGGCTCCGCGTTCCAGAGCCACGCGATCGCACAGCTCGCAGGCCCGTACGCGGGCGGCGCCACCGAGACGGTGCTGGCCCTGCGTGTCGATGGCCGTTGCAGCATCGACTGGACGGCGCGTTTCCCGCTGGTGGTCGCCAGTCTCAAGCGGGATCTCGGCCCCGAGTCCCTGCGCCTGGCGCCCACCTTTTCACCCGGCGGCGCGCAGCAGCGCGTGCTGCCGCCGGCGATGTTCGCTGCGCGCTCGGAGACGGGCGCCACCGTTCCGGTATATGCGCCGCAGCTCTCCGGAGACGCCACCTCGGTGCCCGGTTTCGAGCTGGAGCTCGCCGGCGAAAGCATCGCGGCCGATGGCGCCGTCACCGCGCTGACACCCATGGACCTGGGCGAACTGGTCGAACTGCGCGTCGTGGAAGGCGCTCTCGGCCGGCTTCTCTATCTACTGGGACAGGAGGACACGCGGATCCGGCGTGTGGCGCGCGAGATCGCGTTCATGCGCAATCTCGACACGGCTCGCGACGACGCACTCGACCGCCTCGGCGCGGAAGTGGGCGTCGAGCGGCGCTACGACGAAATCGTCTACGACGCGGAGCGCAAGGAGATCCTGGCGCGACGCTTCACCGCCGCGGGCGACCCGGTGCGCGAATCGGATGCCGCCTACGCCCGCAGGCTGCGAATCTATCGCCCGTTCGGTCTCGCCACGCGGCCGCGCGTCGAGCACGCGCTGAACATCGATGGCGGACATCCGATTCGGCTGCTCGAAGCCGACAATCGATTCGCCATCGCCATCCAGCTGGTGAGTGTCGGGCCGGTGGAATTCCGCGATCGCTTCATCAGCCAGTTGCGGATCGACCGGCTGGTGTGGCCGGCCGACTCCGCGGCGGCGAATGCCATGCACGCCGGCAGGTTTCTCGGTGCCGCGCAGCTCGCGGCGGACCAGGAGCTGCGGGTCAGTCTGCGCAAGTCTTTCGTATTCGCCGACGACGCGGCGCTGGCGCCCCACCTCGCGCGTGCGCTGGACCGCGCCGGCCGCCTGGCACGCGCGGTGGGTTTCAACGACACCTTCAAGGTCACGCGCGCCCAGGACTCGGTCGCCGGCAGCCGCTACCAGCTGGGGCTCGGCATCGACATCGCGCATCCGACGGCCGCGGCCGCCGAGGCATTGCGCACGCTGTTGACCGACGCGGCAACTCCGCTGCCCGCGCAGCCGGAGTTGCGCACCCTGGCGGAAGCGGCGCGCGCCGCCGACGCGCCCACGATCGCCGACGATCCACAGCTGGCGTGGTTCTGGAATCTCTGTGGCATTCAGACAGTGCATCGTGTCGATGCGAACACGGTCTATCTATCGCACTTCCCGGGCTACGGCCTGGCGATCTCCGCGGCGCCGACGGTCGCGCCGGGCGTGGTGCTGCCGCTCGAAGCGCGTTATCACGCCCCCGGAGACCCCGGCGCCAACGTCGTGCTGGTGGAGGGCATCGCCGCCGCTCTCAAGAAGTGGACCGACGCGGGCAATGCCGCCTGGACCGAGCTCAGCGACATCGATGCACAGGCGCGCTGGGCCACCGCTCCGGCGCGCGCCACAGGCTCGCCCTTCATCGCCATACTGCAGGGGGCCGGCTTGCCCGCCGTGCTCGACCCGCTGCCCGTGGTCTCGGCGCTCAACCAGTTGCCGGGCGAACTGGTGCAAACCTTGATTCTCGATGCGGCCTTTTCCGCATCGATCCTCGGCGGCGATGCCGGCGCCATCGCGCGGCTGCGCGACCTGGTCGGAAAATTCCAGGACCAGGGCATTTCTTCGATGCTGCCGCTGATCAGCGCCGCCGACGAGGTCATGCTGGTGCTGGCGACCACCGGATTGCCCCAGGCGGGCGTCAACCTCGCGGACCGACGCGCCACGGGATTCCGCTGGTATGCGACGCCGGTGGGACAGCCGGCGACCACCGCGGTCGCGGCGTCGATCAAGGCCATCGGCAGCCGCAGCACCTTCACGGCGCGCGAGCCCGGCCTCTACGCCGTCGTCACGCTCGGCTATGCGCGCCGCGGCCTCACCGATCCGTACGAAATCCGCGTGGAGTTGCCGGACCAGGCATTGCTCGACGTGGGCCAGTACGAATTCCTGATGAATTTTCTCGAGCACATGTGTCCCATTGGCGTCGAGATCAACACCTTCAAGGTGCGGCGCCAGCACGTGGATCTGGACGGCGATGCGGTGGCCGATGCACTGCCGCCCACCATCTCCCGAACCTATCGCGCCTACCGCTCGCGGCGCCGCCTCGGCGGCTACGAAGCGGAGCCGGAGCAATCATGATTTTTCACACACGGAATCGCGAGGCCTGAGTCATGCCAGCCAACAACCTGATGTTCGAAGGTGTCAGCGTCAACGAAATCTTTCAGAAGGTCACGACGGCGGGCGTCGACTCATCCACCGCGGGTGTCATCGCGGCGAGCTGGGTACTCGACAACCTGCGCAAGACGCGCCGCGTCTTCAACTATCGTGAAGCGTTTCCAGCCATCGACGCGGATTGCGCACTCGCGCCGTGGCAGCGCAACTTCGCTCACGCGGACTGGACCGATGGCGAGGACGTGGTGCAGGCCGGTCAGACCATTGGAGGTGACGAGGGATTCAACGCGCGCTTCCACAAGATCGAAACCGATCTCGACCGGCTCGGTGCGGACGTGGCCAAGGTGTCTGCCTGCATGGCGGAAATGCGCGCCTCGTTGCGCAAGCTGCTGGACGAGCTTCGCGTCGAGATCAATCTGATCAATGCCGATCTGCCCTCCAAGGGACTCGATCCATTCACGCCGGTAACGCCGGACTTCAACCGCTTCGAAACCGGTGTGTTCAAGGGCACGTCGTATGTTCTCGGCAAACGCGTGAACATCTGGGAAACCAAGGCCGGCATGATGATGCTGCCATCGGTGGACCCGGTGGATCCCGCCGTCGTAGGCGGCGCGTTGCGCGGCGTCAGCGAGTTCGCCAAGTTCGTGGAAGACGATCCGCGCGTGAAGTCGACGTTTCCCGGCGAGATCAAGCTCGATGAGTTCGTCACGAAATTCGGCGAAGAAACGCTGCCGAATGGCCAGCTCGTCAAGGATGCGATCAAGGTTCTGCCGCCCGAAGGCAAGTTCCGTGACACGGCTCAGTTGGTGGAGGAGTTGTCGACCTGGAATGCGGCCGTGGTGCGAGTACGCGAGGGGTCGGAGGCCGCGGTATCGGTGGCGATGGGAGTCGATCCCTCGACTGCCATCGCAGACGCGCCGCTCGAGCGACTGCACGAACTACCTGTGAGCGTGCGCACGGCATTGGCGGCCGAGGGCATCACCTCGGTGGGCGCACTGGCACAAGTCAAACCCGAACGCATGCGCGAAATCGCGGTGGGCGCTGGAGTCGCGGCCACCGCCGGCGATGCGGCGGGCTGGACGGCAAATGCGCGCACCCTGATCAGGCTGCGCCGCTGACAACTCAGGAAGTGCGCTCCTGCGCAAAGCGCGCCAGCCCAGCCAGCGCACGTGCGAAAGGCGTGTCGGGAAGCGCGGCGAGGGCGGCGAGCGCCTGCGTGGTCTCGCGCTGCGCGAAGCTGATGGCATAGTCGAGGCCGCCAGTCGTTTCGATGGCTTCGACGATGGGCCCGAGCTGCGCGAGTCCGCCCTGTTCGATGGCGAGGCGTATCAACGCGCGCTGTTCGTCGCTGCCGTGACGCAGTGCATGCAGCAGCGGCAACGTCGGTTTTCCCTCGGCCAGATCGTCGCCCAGGTTCTTGCCGCGCGTGGCCGGATCGGATCTGTAATCGAGCACGTCGTCGATGAGCTGGTATGCCGTGCCGAGATGCTTGCCGAATCGGCCCAGGGCAGCCTGTTGCGCGATGCTCGAGCCTGCCAGCACCGCCGCCACCTCGGCACCGGCCTCGAACAGCCGGCCGGTCTTTCGATAGATCACCTCGAGATAACGCTGCTCGGTGGTCTCGGGGTCGTGCGCATTCATGAGCTGCAGCACTTCGCCTTCGGCGATCACGTTGGTGGCGTCCGCCATGATCTCCATGACGCGCTGCGAGCCGACGCTGGCCATCATCTGGAACGCGCGCGAGTACACGAAGTCGCCGACCAGCACGCTGGCCTGGTTGCCGAAAATGTTGTTAGCCGTGGCGCGGCCGCGGCGCTTCTGCGAGCCGTCGACCACGTCGTCGTGCAACAGCGTGGCCGTGTGCACGAACTCGATGAACACCGCGGCATCGATGTGCTTGTCATTCTCGATGCCGCAGGCCCGCCCGGCGAGCACGCACAGCAGCGGGCGCAGACGCTTGCCGCCGCCGCCGATGATGTGCTCGGCCACCTGGTCGACCAGCGGAACCGTGCTCTTGAGCCGCGCCCGGATCATGGTGTCCACGGCCGCCAGATCGGGCCGAACCAGGGCGCGGATTTCGTCCAGAGGCATGGCGGGGGCGTCGGTGGAGCGGGAGGCAGCGCGGGAGGTGGGCAACTGGGTGACTTTTGAGCTCATTTAGGGCGTTGATTCTAGTGGAATAAATCGGGTTCAGGCGGCGGTTTGACCAGTGCGGGAGCGGTACGTAGAATGCGCGTCCCTTCGGGATGGCACATGGCTTTAAGGCTTTGGTCCCGAACGGTTTTTTCGGAGTCATCACGATGTACGCGGTCATCGCCACGGGCGGCAAACAGTATCGAGTTGAGAAGGGCACCGTCCTGAAGATCGAGCGTCTCGACGCCGAAGAAGGCGCGACCGTTTCATTGGGCGAAGTCCTGCTCTTCGGCGACGGAGACGACATCAAGGTCGGCTCGCCGCTGCTCAAGGGCAGCAAGGTCGAGGCGGTCGTCGAGAAGCACGGCAAGGGCGAGAAGAAGGTCATCGTGAAATTCCGTCGCCGCAAGCACTACCTGCGCCAGGGCACGCATCGCCAGCAGTACACGCAGGTCAAGATCACCGGCATCAGCGTCTGACCCCCTTGGGTCTTTTAGCTTTTAGCCTCAATAGATAGTTGGAGCCTTAACTCACATGGCACATAAAAAGGCAGGCGGCAGTACTCGTAACGGCCGCGAATCGCACAGCAAGCGTCTGGGCGTGAAGAAGTTCGGCGGCGAAGCAGTGCTCGCCGGCAACATCCTGGTCCGCCAGCGCGGCACCACGATGCGCGCGGGCGCGAATGTCGGCATCGGCACGGACCACACGCTGTTCGCGCTCAAGCCGGGCAAGGTCAAGTTCGCGAAGAAGGGCGCCGAAGGCCACACCTTCGTGAGCGTCGACTCCGAGAAATTGAACTAACAGGAACCGCGATCCGGTTCGAGCGAAAAACCCGGCTCCTGGCCGGGTTTTTTGTTGGCCGGCGACACTCAATCACCATGAAATTCGTCGACGAAGCACGCATCAAGGTCGTGGCAGGCAATGGCGGGCGCGGCTGCGTGAGCTTTCGCCGCGAGAAGTTCGTGCCCTTCGGCGGCCCGGACGGCGGCGACGGCGGTGATGGCGGCAGCGTCACGCTGCGCGCGCTCGACGGCATCAACACGCTGGCCGACTTCCGCATCGTGCGCACCTTCCGCGCCGCAGAACGGCCAGCCGGGCGGTGGCCGCGACATGTCCGGCCGTGGCGGCGAGGACAGCACGATCTCCGTGCCCGCCGGCACCATCGTGCGCGACAGCGAGACGGGCGAGCAGCTCGGCGACCTGTCGAAGGCGGGCATGGAGCTGCTGGTGGCGCGCGGCGGCAAGGGCGGCTGGGGCAACCAGCGCTTCAAGTCCAGCAAGAACCGCTCGCCGCGCCAATACGGTCCCGGCCTGCCGGGCGAGTCGCGCGAGCTGGAGCTCGAGCTCAAGGTCATTGCCGACGTCGGCTTGTTAGGCCTGCCGAATGCCGGCAAGTCCACGCTCATTTCCGTCGTATCCGCGGCGCGACCGAAAATCGCCGACTACCCGTTCACGACGCTGTATCCCAATCTCGGCGTGGTGGCCTGCGGCAATCAGCGCAGCTTCGTGATGGCCGACATCCCCGGCCTCATCGAAGGCGCGGCGGACGGGGCCGGGCTCGGCATCCGATTTCTCAAGCACCTGCAGCGCACGCGCGTGCTGCTGCACCTGGTCGACATCGCGCCCGTGGATCCGGCGGCGGATCCGGTGCGTGACGCGAATTCCATCGTCGCGGAGCTCGTCAAGTTCAGTGCAGACCTCGAGACCAAGCCGCGCTGGCTGGTGCTCAACAAGTCCGACCTGCTGCTGCCGGAGGAGGCCACGGCCAAGGCCATCGCCATCGCACGCGCGCTGAAGTACAGCGGTCCTGCCTTCCTGATTTCCGGCGCCACGCGCGGCGGCACAGCTGAGCTGTGCGAAGCCGTGATGCGTTTCCTCGAAACCGGCGAGGCACCGGCCGTGGGCAACCTGGTGATCCCGGCAGTGCGGACTGCTGCGGCAAAGTCGAAGAAGACCGGCGAAGAAGGCAAAGCCGAGGCCGAAGCAGAAAGCCAAGAAAGCTAAAGCAAAGAAGAAGCCCGCGGTTCGGCAAGAAATAGGGCCCAAACAAAAAACCCGGCGCCAGGCCGGGTTTTTCGCTTCGCTGAGTGTCGCGAAGAATGGGGTCAGGCACCCTTTCGCGAAGACGCGAAAGTGAGCCAGACCCCGGTTATTTCATTGCCTTGATGCGGCCCGACAGCGCGCTCTTGTGGCGCGCGGCCTTGTTGCGATGAATGACGTTCTTGTTGACCAGCGAATCGACCAGCGGCTGCGCCTCTTTGAGCGCGGCCATCGCGTCGGCCTTGTTGCCGGCGGAGAGAGCGTCGTTGACCTTGCGCAGGGCAGAGCGCATGCGCGAACGCAGCGCCACGTTGCGGGTGCGGTTGGTTTCAGCTCGACGGGCGGCTTTTTCTGCCGACTTTGTATTGGCCACGCAAGAACTCCGAGGGACCGGGTCATGTAAAGGGCGCGTAGTGTGCTCAGGGCCCCCTACCTTGTCAACGGCCGCCGGGGGAGTCCGGTATAGTGCGCGGCTTGCGCGGTTTTTCCCTTATTTTCCGGATGGTTGCAGGGTGAGCGGCAGGATCTTCAAGAGCACGATGGTGACCGGCATCGCGACCCTGGTCTCGCGCATTACCGGCCTTGCGCGCGAGATCGCTTACGCCGTGATGTTCGGCGCCAGCGGGTTCATGGACGCCTGGCTGGTCGCGTTCAAGATCCCGAACTTCCTGCGCCGGCTGTTCGCCGAAGGCTCGTTCTGTCAGGCCTTCGTCCCGGTCATCAGCGAGTACAAGCACAAGCGCTCGCAGGACGAGGTGCGCAAGCTCGTCGACGAGGTCGCCGGCACGTTCGGCGTCGTGCTGTTCGTGGTCACCGCGATCGGCGTCATCGCGGCGCCGCTGATCATCCTCGCTTTCGCGCCTGGCTGGCACGACGACCCGGGACAGTGGTCCGCCGCGTCGTCGATGCTGCGCTGGACGTTCCCCTATCTATTCTTCATCTCGCTGATCGGCGCTGTTCTCGGGCGTGCTCAACAGCTACAGCAGGTTCGCGCTGCCCGCGTACACGCAGGTGATCATGAACGTCGTCATGATCGTGGTGGCGCTGTGGATCGCGCCGCACACGGCGAATCCCGGCGTCACGCTGGCCATGGGCGTGTTCGTGAGCGGCCTGCTGCAGCTCGGCTTCCAGTTGCCGGCCGTGATCAAGCTGGGTCTGTTCCGCTGGCCGCGCTGGCGACCCGCGGCCGAAGGCGTGCGGCGCATCGGCAAACTGATGTTGCCCGGCATCTTCGGTTCCTCCGTGGCGCAGGTGAGCCTGCTGCATCGACACGCAGATCGCGAGTTCCTCATCCTGGGCAGTGTTTCCTGGCTGTATTTCGCAGATCGGCTCATGGAGTTTCCGCTGGGCGTGTTCAGCATCGCGCTGGCGACCGTGATCCTGCCGAGCCTCTCGCGCCACCACGCCTCGGAGTCGAAGGAGCATTTCACCGGCACGCTCGACTGGGCGCTGCGCCTCGTGATCCTGCTGGTCTCGCCCGCCGCCGTGGCGATGCTCGTGTTCGCAGGCCCGCTGACCGCGACCACGTTCGGTTACGGCAAATTCGATGCGCACGACGTGCAGATGGCGAGCTACGCGCTCATGGCGTACTCGTGGGGCCTGCTCGGATTCAGTCTGGTGAAAGTTCTCGCGCCGGGCTATTTCGCGCGCCAGGACACGCGGACGCCGGTGCGCGTCGGCCTGATCGCGCTGGGCGTCAACATGGCGCTCAACGTCGGTGTCGTGCTGCCGGCTGATCTACCTCGGCTTTCCCGTATCCGCACATCCTGCATCGCCACCTCCACCTGTGTCTCCGCGGCGATCAACACGACGCTGCTGTGGCGCGGCCTCGTCGAGCGCCGGCGTCTACAAGCCGCGCGCCCGGGTTGGGGTGCGTTGCTCGCGCGGGTCCTGTTCGCCAACGCCGCCATGGCGGCGCTGCTGATCTGGATGGGCGGCGACCTCGACGGCTGGCTCGCGGCCCCGCCGCTACGAGCGCGCGCGGCACGGCTGGCGATGTGCATCGTGGCGGGCGCCGCGGCCTATTTCGCGGCGCTGTTCGCTCGCGGGCATGCGCTTGCGGCACATGCGCAACGTGGCCGGGGCATAATCGCCATGGAATTCATCCGCGGATTGCAGGGGCTCAAAGCGAAACATCGCGGCGCCGCCATCACGATCGGCAGCTTCGACGGCATCCACCTCGGCCACGGCGCGCTGATCGCCAGCACCTGCGGAATCGCGAAGCAACTCGCGCGACCCGCGATGATGCTGACGTTCGAGCCGCTGCCGCGCGAGTACCTGGCGGCACGTTCAACGCCGGCACAGGATCCGCCGGCACGGCTCACGGATTTTCGCGAGCGCTGGCGCGTGCTCGAGCGCTCGGACCTGCACTATGTCTGCGTGCTGCGCTTCGATGAGAAGCTGCGGCAGTTGAGTGGCGAGCAGTTCGTCGAGTTGCTGAAGGGGCGATTCGCCGCTTCCGCCGTGGTGGTCGGGCAGGATTTTCGTTTCGGGCGCGGTGGCGCCGGCAGCATCGCGCTGCTGCGCGCGGCGGCCGACGCGGGCGCATTCGAGCTCGAGCTGGTGCCCTCGGTGTGTATCGAGGAGCTGCGCGTCAGCTCGAGCGGCGTGCGCGCGGCGCTGGCCGCCGGTGATTTCGCCAGGGCGCGCGACCTGTTAGGCCGTGCGTATTCGATGCGTGGCCGCGTGATCGCGGGTGAACAGCTCGGGCGCCGCTTGGGTTATCCGACCGCGAACATCCGGATGCGGCGGCGCAAGCTGCCGATCACCGGCATCTACGCGGTGCGCGTGCGCGGCGTGGATGCCTTGCATCCGCACGCGCCGCGCACCGGGGTGGCAAGCCTCGGCTTCCGGCCCACGGTGGGTGGCACCGAGCCATTGCTGGAAGTGCACGTCTTCGATTTCAGCGGGGCGCTCTATGGCGCCGAGCTGGAAGTGGAGTTCGTCGCGAAGATTCGCGATGAGGAAAAGTTCGCGACGCTGGACGCACTGGTGCAGCAGATGCACCAGGACGCTGCCGCGGCGCGCGGGTTGTTGGCATAGGTCAGATAGGAACGGCAAGTGGCAGACTACAAGAGCACGATCAATCTTCCCGAGACTGGCTTCCCGATGAAGGCCGATCTCGCGCAGCGCGAGCCGAAAATGCTCGCGGCGTGGGAGGCCAACGACCTCTACGCGAAGATTCGCGCCATTTCGCGCGGCCGTCCGCGCTTCGTGCTGCACGACGGTCCGCCGTACGCCAACGGCGCGGCGCACCTCGGACACTTCCTCAACAAGGTGCTCAAGGACATCGTGGTCAAGTCGCACCAGCTCGACGGCTACGACTCGCCGTACGTCCCGGGCTGGGATTGCCACGGCCTGCCCATCGAGCACCAGATCGAGAAGAAGTTTGGCCGTGTCGGCAACAAGCTCAACGCGAAGGAGTTCCGCGCCGCCTGCCGCAAGTTCGCGCACGAGCAGGTGGACCTGCAGCGCGCCGACTTCAAGCGCTTCGGCGTGTTCGGCGACTGGGATCGCCCGTACATGACCATGGACCCGCGCTTCGAGGCCCAGCAGATCCGCGCGCTGGGCAAGATCATCCGCAACGGACACTTATATAAGGGTGCCAAGCCGGTCCACTGGTGCCTGGACTGCCGTTCATCGCTGGCGGAGGCCGAGGTGGAGTACGAGGACAAGATCCTCGCCCGCCGTGGACGTGGCATTCCGTGTGGCGGATCCGGCCGAGTTCGCGCAGCGCATCGGCGTCAGCTTCGATGCCATCGGCGCGCATCCCGTGTCGCTGGTGATCTGGACCACCACGCCCTGGACGCTGCCGGCCAACGAGGCCGTGACGCTGGGGCCGGACATCGAATACGTGGTGGTCTGGGTGTCGCGCAACCGGCACTCCGAGTTGCTGGTGCTGGCCAATGAGCTGCTCGATGCCTGCCTGGCGCGCTACGGCCTCGGCAAGGGCCAGGTGCTGGCGCAGTTCACGGGCAAGCAACTCGAGCACCTGCAGCTCGAGCATCCGTTCATCGCCAAACACGTGCCCGTCATCGTGGGCGATCACGTGACGCTGGAAGCCGGCACCGGTGCGGTGCACACCGCGCCCGCGCATGGCCAGGAAGACTTCATCATTGGCCAGAAGTACAGCCTGCCGGTGGACAACCCGGTGATGGGCGATGGCCGCTTTCGCGACGGCACGCCGTTCGTGGCCGGGCTCAAGGTGAACGACGCCAACGACGTGCTCATCAAGGAGCTCGAGTCCCGCGGCCGGCTGCTCAAGCACGAGACCATCAGGCACAGTTACCCGCATTGCTGGCGCCACAAGACGCCGGTGATTTTTCGCGCCACGCCGCAATGGTTCATCAGCATGGACCAGAAGGGCCTGCGCGCGAACGCGCTGCGCGACATCCTGAAGGTGCAGTGGTTTCCCGCCTGGGGCGAGCAGCGCCTCTTCAACATGATCAAGGACCGGCCCGACTGGTGCCTGTCGCGCCAGCGCACCTGGGGCGTGCCCATCACGCTGTTCGTGCACAAGCAGACGCAGGAGCTGCATCCGCGCACCCAGGAATTGATCGAGGAGATGGCCGGGCGCGTCGAGAAGGACGGCATCGAGGCCTGGTTCGATCTCGACGCCGCGTGAGTTGTTAGGTGACGACGCCGACACCTACGAGAAGGTCCAGGACGTCATGGACGTGTGGGCGGACTCGGGCATGTCGCATGAATGCGTGCACCACACGCATCCCGACGAGATCAGGCCGCCGGTGGAGATCTACCTGGAAGGCTCCGACCAGCATCGGGGCTGGTTCCACTCCTCCTTGCTGTTGTCGGAGGCGCTGTACGAGCGCGCGCCGTACAAGTCGGTGCTCACGCATGGATTCACCGTCGACGACAAGGGCATCAAGATGTCCAAGTCGCTGGGCAACGTGATCGTGCCGCAGAAGGTCATGACCACGTCGGGCGCCGACGTGCTGCGGCTGTGGATCGCGGCCACCGATTACTCGAACGAGATGGCGCTGTCGGATGAAATCCTGAAGCGCATGTCGGAGTCGTACCGGCGCATGCGCAACACGGTGCGTTTCCTGCTCGGCAATCTCGCGGGCTTCGATCCGGCCGTGGACGCCGTGCCGCCGGCCGAGATGGTGGCCATCGATCGCTGGGCGCTGAGCCGCACGGCCGCGCTGCACGAGGAAATCGCCGAGGCATATCGCAAGTACGAGTACTACGTGATCTACCAGAAGATCCTCAACTTCTGCGTCGTGGATCTCGGCGGGTTCTATCTCGACTTGCTGAAGGACCGGCTGTACACCACGCCGAAGAAGGGCCTGGCGCGGCGCTCGGCGCAGACCGCGCTGTTCCACATTGCCGAGAGCATGGTGCGCTGGCTGGCGCCCATTCTTTCGTTCACGGCCGATGAGATCTGGAGCTTCATGCCGGGCAAGCGCAGCGCTTCGGTGTTCCTGGAGACCTGGCATGCGCTGCCGAAGCGTCGCCGCGGAGCCCCGATCGACTGGAACCTGTTCATCCAGCTCAAGGCCGCGGTGGCGCTGGAGCTCGAGAAACTGCGCGTCGCGGGCACCATCGGCGGTTCGCTCGACGCCGAAGTCGAAGTGTTCAGCAAGGACGAGTACCTCGAGAAGCTCAAGACAATCGGGGAAGAGCTGCGCTTCCTGCTGATCACCTCCGATGCCAGGGTCAAGCGCGTCAGCAACGCGGCCGGACCGCCCGTGGGCGCCATCAAGATTGCCGAGATCGCCAAGGAGGGCGGCGTCTGGATCCGCGTTCAGGCCTCCACGGCGCCCAAGTGTGAACGCTGCTGGCACCATCGGCCGGAAGTCGGGTCCAATGCCGAGCACCCGACGATTTGCGGGCGCTGTGTGGACAATGTCACCGGGCCGGGCGAGTCTCGGCGTTACGTATGAATGAAGCCACGAACATTCCGATCGCGAAGAGCGGCATCCGCTGGCTGTGGATCGCGCTGCTGATCATCGTCGTCGATCAGCTCACGAAGGTGTGGATTCAGCGCAGCCTGGAGCTCTACGAAACCATCGAAGTGCTGCCGGTGCTGAACATCTATCACACGTTCAATCGAGGCGCCGCGTGGAGCTTTCTCGCGACGGCCGACGGCTGGCAGCGCTGGATGTTCTCCATCCTGGCGATCGGTGTTTCCATCGCGCTCATCGTCTGGTTGCGACGGCTGGCGATCGCCTCGCAGGGGCTGCTGGTCGCGGGACTGGTGCTGATCGTCGGTGGCGCCCTCGGCAATCTCGTCGATCGCCTGTACCTCGGCCACGTGGTGGACTTCATCTACGTGCACTGGGGCGATGCGTATTTCCCGGCGTTCAACGTCGCGGACAGCGCGATCTCCATCGGCGCGGCGCTGGTCATCTTCGATTCCCTGCGAGAAGCGGTGCAGGAGCGCCGCGCCAAGGCCGCCGGGACCGATAGCTAGGCCACCCGCATGCGCATCCTGCTCGCCAACCCCAGGGGATTCTGCGCCGGCGTCGACCGCGCCATCGACATCGTCGAGCGCGCGCTCGGCGATGTTCGGAGCGCCTATCTACGTGCGCCACGAGGTGGTGCACAACGTGCACGTGGTCGAGCGGCTGCGCAAGCTGGGCGCGGTGTTCGTCGACGAGCTCGACCAGGTGCCCGACGGCGCCACGGTCATTTTTTCCGCGCATGGCGTGCCCGCCGCCGTGGAGAACGAGGCCGCGCGCCGCGGCCTCACGGTGTTCGACGCCACGTGCCCGCTCGTGACCAAGGTGCACATGGAAGTGGCGCGGTATGCGCGCGACGGCCGCGATGTCGTGCTCATCGGGCACGCGGGTCACCCGGAGGTCGAAGGCACCATGGGCCGCTTCGACACCGGCCATGGCGGCCGCATGCATCTCATCGAGAACGTCGAGCAGGCGCGCAAACTCGAGGTGCGCGAGCCCGAGAAGCTGGCGTTCGTCACGCAGACCACGCTCTCGGTGGATGACACGGCCGCCATCGTCAATACGCTGCGGGCGCGCTTCCCGACGCTGGCGAGCCCGCGGCGCGAAGACATCTGTTATGCCACGCAGAATCGCCAGGATGCGGTCAAGGAGCTGATCGCGAGCTGCGACGTGCTGCTGGTCGTCGGTTCCATCACCAGCTCGAATTCCAACCGCCTGCGCGAGCTGGCCGAGCGCGCCGGGCGGCCCGGCTATCTCATCGACGACGCCTCGTTCCTGAAGCGCGAATGGTTCGAAGGCAAGAACAGCGTCGGCGTTACGGCCGGTGCCTCGGCGCCCGAGGAACTGGTGCAGGAAGTGATCGCGCGCCTGCGCGAGTGGGGCGGTACCGCGGCGGAGGAGCTGAAGGGCAGGGAGGAGCACGTGGTGTTCTCGCTGCCACGCGCACTCAGGGCGGCGCAACAGCCCCGCGAGTAGCACCCATCCTGGCCAGGTCGCTGGCCGGCCGACCGCGATAAACGTTTACCGCCAGCAGTCCGCGCTGCGATCGTTGCCTTCGCTATCTACCGCGCGCCGCCGGTTGTTTTCATCGAGCGTGAATTCGACGCAGCGGGTGTCGTCCGCCTGACCGGCAGCGCGCGCCGGGCGTGCGGTGGCCAGGTAACCCAGCCCGTCGTCGCTGGTGCGCAGGCTGATGTCGTAATAACCATGCGCGGAATGAGTCGGCATGCCCAGGCCTTCAGGCGCTGGCCGGGTCAGTTGCGTCGCGTCGGCATAGCGCGCCTGGCGCCCGAAGTGCCGGTCCTGCGCCGCCTGCAGCGCGATCAGCGCCGTCGTGGCCTCGGTGCGCCGCACGCGCAACAGGTGCACGCGCCACAGCGGCACCGCCACGGCCGTGAGCACCGCCACCACGACCAGCGCGGTGAGTAGCTCGGTCAGGGTGAATCCGAGGCGCCCTTGCCGCGTCATTCGACTGGAACCCGCTGCCACGACAGGCGCTCGAGCTCGCCGGGGACATGACAGTGCCGCGGAACAAGCGGCTCGCAGTCGGCACTCAGGGCTTCTGTCCCAGCCGTGGATTCCACCACGCGCAGGAGCCCCACGCGCTGCCGGTCCACGGCGCGCCGCGCACTGAAGCCCGTACTCACGATCTCGAAGTGAGCGCCCGTTGCTCGTGTACCGGGTGCCTGCGGCAGCGCGGTTTCAAATCCGGCGAAACGTATGCTGACTTCGAAGCGCTCGCTGGAGCCGGGAACGCGGTCAGCGAGGCGGGCAGGGACGGCGGCGGGCTCGGAGTTCACGATCTCGCGGATGGCCATTTCTATGCCGGCGCTGGCGGCGGAGGCGGCATTCTCGCGAAAGGTCTCGTTCTGTGCCAGCAGCCGTTCCACGTGCGCCGCGCTCGCGCCGGCGAGGCCTAACAGCGTGACCAGCGTGAGCAGTATCAGCCCGACGGCGAGTGTGGCGCCGCGCTGATGCAAGCGGGTCACGGCGTCCGCCCATTGCGCAGATGCACGGTGCGCTGGATGAGCAGCCGACGCCGGCGCGCTTCGGACGGGCTGGGTGTGAATTCCACGTCGGCATATCGCAGCGGACGCGCGTCGAAATACCCGGGTTCGGTGCGGTCTGCGCAGATGCGCAACCACAGGCGCACGGCGACGACGTCGCGATCACGCAACGCGGCAATACCGGGCGCCACGAAGCTCAGGCGCGCCTGTGGATCGGCCGGGTCGCGCAGTCCGAACTCGACCTGCAGGTCTTCGATGCCAGGCATGATTTCTTCATCGCGAAACTGCGCCGCGCCACGCGCCTCGGTGAGCGCCTTGACGCGCAAGGCCGGCCATTGCCTGCGGTCCACGGAATCGTTGGCGATGTAGTAGCTGCGCACTTCGAGGTCGCGTACTTCCGATTCCGCATCCATGGGTCCGGGAGCGCGCCCGTCGGCGAACAGGTCGACCGGGCCATGCGCCTCGAGACGCCTCGAGTACAGCTGCAGGCGCCCTGCGAGCGGCCGGCTCTGCGCGCGCGAGGCATGACGCACCGTGAGCGTGTCAGCCGAGCGGGCGCCACCGGCTGCGGCCGTGGGAGCGCAGTCCTGCGCATCGACGCCCGCGCCGAAGGCATTGTTGTGTCCCTGCACGGGAATCTCCAGGTCCACGGCGAAGTTCACGCCGCAGTCATGAGCGCCGTCGGGTAACGCGGGCGCGGGCGCGACGGCATGCATGACATCCGGCTGGCGAAGCTCGGCGCCTTCCGCAACGACCAGGCCTCCCTGGGTGAACCGCGCCACCGGGGAGCTCGCGAACCCGAAGAACCCGGCGTGCTCGAGATCCGGGACGATGACGGACAACGCCTGGCGTGCGCTGTCCTGCAAGGCCGCGAGGCTCTCGCTGGCCGCGAACTCCCGGCGACAGTTCTGCAACACCGCGATGAAGGTTGCGAGCAGCAGCAGGCCGAGCGCCAGGGACACCATGAGCTCGGGCAGGCTGAATCCTCGCGTCGCCCTGCGGCGGTGCACGCTCAGCCCGCCACCGGCGGCGCCAGCAGGTTCATGGCGACGACAAGAGGTTGGTCGTCACGCGGACCGCGCCAGCGCAACGTGATTGCGTAGCGAACGGTGGCGGCGGGGCCGATGGCGGGCTCGAATTCGACCGATGCGGATGTCTCCGGTCCGGGTAGCAGGGCCTGCGCCGCACTCATGAAATGCGCGAGATCCGCCGCGGCCAGTTCGCGTGGCGCGCAGGGGGAGGCGAGAGTGCAGGCCGCGGCCAATGGTCTGACATGGCGCGTGTCATAGCCGGATTCGGCCCGCGGATTGGCGCGAATGCGATCCGCCATGTCACGCGCCAGGCCCAGCGCGGATAGCTCGCGCATGGCGTGCGCATGGGACTGCAGGCTGCCGAGCAGCATCTGGCAGGCGCCGAGCAGGCCGAGCGACAGCAACACCAGCGCGATCAGCGATTCGAGCAGCGTAAAGCCGCGAGCACGGCGCTTCATGCGTCACATGCCCCGACCGCCGCATCGGCAACTCGCACCCGGCCCGTCTGGCTGAGCACGATGGCTCGCGGCCGCGCCAGACCGGCGCGGTCGCAGATAGTTAGGGTGGCGGTGCTGGAAGCCAGCGAGTCCGGCCAGAAGCTCAGCCGCGCCCGCGTGGAGCGCAGCTCCAGCCCGCCGGGCAGGGGCCCGCCGGCCAGGGCGGCGGTGCTCCCGCGACCCTCCAGGAACGCACTCCACGCCACCGCCGGGCCGTTCCCGGTGAGGCAACGGCCCGAAATGTCGCTGAGGCACAGCACCGCGGGGCGCGCTTGCATGATGGAGCTGGCGCGCGCCTGCTGCAGGCCCGCCAGCAGCTCCAGCGTGGCGCTGCGGATGGCCGCATTGCGAAGCGCCGTTCGCATCCCGGGAACGGCGAGACCGGCGAGTATTCCGAGCACGGCGACCCCGAAACACAGCTCGATCAGGGTGACCCCACGGCTTCCATGCCTGTTCTTCATGTGCGGATTTTGCTGCCGGGATTCCCGGAATCCACGGGGCAAATCTGCCGGATTTGCGCGCTTTCGCATTGCTGGCGGAGGGGCGGCGCGTATACTCGCGCCCATGCCAATGACCGACCTCGATCCGGGCCTGGTCGAAAACCTGAACCAGCGCCTGATGCGCGCCGGGGTACGCCCCACAGCGCAACGCCTGCGTATTGCCTCACTGCTTCTCGGTCGACCCCAGCATCTTTCGGCGGACCAGGTCCTCGCGGGCCTGCGCGGCCAGGGCATGCGCGTCTCCAAGGCCACGATCTACAACACGCTCAATCTATTTGCCGCGTCCGGCCTCATCCGGCAGCTTTCGGTAGGCAGCGACCGCTGCTGGTTCGATTCGAACACCGACGCGCATTACCACTTCCACGATCTCGACACCGGCGCGCTCATGGACGTGGCGCTGCGCGACGTGGAGTTCCAGCGCCTGCCCGAACCGCCCCCGGGCATGCAGGTCGACGGCATCGAACTGGTCATCCGGCTGCGCCGCAAGCAAGCCTGACACCGACGCTTCCATAGCCGTTCCCGCGCAATTAGAATGCGCGCCCTCCAGGCCGGCGTTGATTCGCATACAATTCCGGCCCGATTTCAAAGCCCTCTTAGCTCAGCTGGTAGAGCACTTCATTCGTAATGAAGGGGTCGTCTGTTCGAATCAGACAGAGGGCACCACTCCGGTGAGTCAGACCGTGCCGAACCGCCCGAATCCCGTTCGCGATGCGCGCGAGAGGGCTTCGAATCCTCTCCCCGGCACCATGCCTGCGCAGCCATCCCTGTGGGTTCGCGCGCTGGCCTTCATTCCGCTCGCGCTCTGGTATCCGCTGGCGCGGCTCATGGCCTGGCTTGCCTGGCGCGTCATTCCCTATCGCCGCCACGTCGTCGTGGCCAATCTCACGGCTTCGTTTCCCGAATGGGACGCGCGAGCGCGCGAGCGCGTGATCCGTGACTACTACCGCGGCTTCGCCGACATGCTTTTCGAAGTGCTGCACTCGGCGCGGCTCACGCCCGCTGAAATCGAAAGGCGGGTGAAGCTCGTGAACGCCGACCTGGTCCGCGATCAGGTGGCCCGCGGCAAACCGGTGCTGCTCATGGCGGCACACCAGTGCAACTGGGAGTGGATGTTGCTGGCATTCTCGACGCAGCTGGGTGTGCCCGTGGACGCCGCCTACAAGCCGCTGGTCGACAGCTGGGCGGAGCGCGAAATGCTCGCGCTGCGCAGCCGCTTCGGTGCACGGATGGTTCCGTCGCAGCAGTTGTTAGGCGACATCATCCAGCAGCGCAACACGCCGCGCGTGATTGCCCTGGTCGCGGACCAGGAGCCGGTGTCGAGCGAGCGCAAACACTGGCAGAAATTCCTGAATCGCGACACGGCGTTTTTCCTCGGCGCCGAGGAAATCGCGCGCTCCGCCCGCTATCCCGCTTTCTTCGTCAAGCTGAAGCGCGTGGCACGCGGCCATTACCATGCCGAATTCGTGCCGTTGGCCGCGGCCGGCGAGCAGCTCGCCGCCGGCGAATTCACCGCGCGCTATGCGCGCATGGTCGAGGACCAGATTCGTGAATTTCCGGCCGACTGGCCCTGGTCGCACAAGCGCTGGAAGCTCAGGAAACCGCTGTACGGCGCCTGATTTCGTGGTGCATTTGACCTAACATCCCGAGACCGCGTCGAGTCGCCCGAACCTTACGTCGCCGCGCTGCGACTGCGATGTGCTTTCCGTGGCCCCGTAATCTTCCGGCCACGTATGACAAAGATCCCGACCCATGAATCACCCGCTTCGGTACTCGCGCCGCTGGCGCGCGGCCTCATGCGCAGCTCTCCCGAAATTCTCGCCTTGTCGGTCCACGACACACTGGGGCATGCGCTCTGGTCGAGTGGCGACTTCCTGCTCGCGGAGGATCATGCGCTGATCGCGGAAGTGGTCGAAGGTCCGCATGACGTGCGCGGGCAATCCAGCTGCCTGTGGTGGGAGAGCGCGGATAGCGCCCGCGCACGTTGTGCGCTCGCCCTGTACGAGGGCGAGGTTTTCTGCGGTGCATTGCTGGTGGTGTTCTCGGGCCTGACCACGCAGGAGTCGGATCGTGCCGAGCGCGTGGCTGCGCTGGCGCCGGTGCTGCCGGTGCTCGCCAAGGCCGCGCATCGTTTCGATGTGCCCGTGCTCGAGCTGGAAGCGGCGGCCGGCACCACGGTCATGGCGGCGCTGCGCTTCGAGAATACCGGCCCGCATGACGAGCTGGTGCGCGACATCGCCATGGCCGGGCGCGAGGAACGCCTGCTCGAGCTCATCGACGCGGCGCTGCGCGAGGATGAATTCGCCTTGCACCTGCAGCCCATCGTTTCTCTACGGGAACCCTCACCTCAGGGAAGCGGTCCGCTCATCGTCGAGGTGCTGATTCGCCTGCCGACGCAGGAGTTCGGTGTCCTGGCCTCGCACGAGTTCCTCGGCACGGCCGAGCGCAACGGCCGCATGCCGAAGATCGACCGCTGGGTGATCCGTGCGCTGCTGGTGTGGATGCAGAGAAATCGCGATCGCTGGGCGGATGCCAACGCGGTGTTCGCCGTGAATCTCTCGGGCAAGTCGGTGGTGCGCCCGGACTTTCGCAACTATCTCGAACAATGCCTCGACAAGTCGCGGCCTGCCGCTGTCGTCGTTGCGCTTCGAAGTCGCCGAGCTCGATGCGGGCATCGCGCCGCAGGAGTTCGCCGCGCTGGCGCGCGCGCTCATCGAGCGCGGCTGCGAAGTCTCGGTGGACAATGCCGGTACCGGCAGTGGCCGCTTCGAATTCCTGCGCGAGGTGAATGCCGACATTCTCAAGATCGACGGGTCACTTGTTGATGGGGCGACCGACGACATCCTGTCGCGCGCGTTGATCAACGGCTTCGTGCACATGGCCGATACGCTGGGCATGCGCACCGTGGCCAGCCACGTGGATTCCACGGCCAAGCTGCGCGCGGTCACGCAGCTGGGCGTCGACTACGTGCAGGGCTTTCGCGTGCGCAAACCCGCGCACATCGACGAATTCGAATTCCTCGAGTGTGGCCTGCAGCTGCAGGGCAGCAGCGCCTGCGCGTGAACGAGCTCGAGAGCTCAGGCGGTCGCTGGTTCTGCAGCTCGGCGGCGCATGCGCGCTTCATAATTGCGCATGAGATCGGCCGCGAATTCCGCGAACACGCGCACCTTCGCCAGGTGCTGGGTGGCCCGCGGGTAAATCACGCTGAGTGGCGGACCTTCGCAGGAATACTCGCGCAGCAGCTCCACGAGGCGGCCCTCGGCAATGTAGCCGCCGACCAGCAGGTCTAACTGCTGCACGATTCCCTGGCCCTCGAGCGCCGAGATCGACAGCGCTTCGACGGTGTTGAAGGAAAGCGCCAGGGGCAGCTTGACCGAGCGTGTGCCGCTGCCGTGTTTGAACTGCCATTCGGCCGGCCGTGCCGACTCCCCGCGCAGATGACCAATGAGGCGGTGCTTGCGCAGATCTTCCGGGGTGCGCGGCATGCCGGCATGCGCCAGGTATTTCGGCGACGCGCAGGTCAGCAGGCGCGATGCGCAGATTCGCTTCGCGATGAGATCGGGCGTGCGTACCTTGCCCACGCGCACGGCCACGTCCACGCCCTGTGCCTGCAGGTCGGCGTAACGGTCGTTGAAGCGCACCTCTAGCGAGATGTCGGGATAACGCTGCGTGAACTGCGGGATGGCCGGCAGCAGCAGGTACTTGCCGAAGGCCACGGGTACGTCGACGCGCAGCTTCCCCTGCGGCCGGTCGCGCGCCAGCCGCAGCTGGTCGTCCGCGGCCTCGATCTCGGCCAGGATGCGCTTGCATTGCTCGAGGTAGACCGCGCCCTGTGGCGATACCGACACCTTGCGCGTGGTGCGGTGGAGCAGGCGGGTGCCCAGGTGCTGCTCGAGCTGGGCCACGTAGCTCGAGGCCATGGCCCGCGACATGTCGAGGGTGCTGGCGGCGCGCGCAAACGATCCGTGGTCGGCTACCCGCGCGAACACCCGCATGGCCTGCAGCTGGTCCATAGGGACGGGATTGTAAAGCAGGGGAGGACAATGAATTCGTCTTTGTCCGGTTTTTCGGACGGCTTCCGTCGGGTAGCTTTAGAACCTGCCAATCGGAGCCTGATCATGTTCGTATTCGACCGTTCCGCCTTCCCTGTCCTCCTGCCGCTGGCGCTGCTGGTGGCGGTGGTGTTGTGGTCGAACCGCGGCGAGGAAGCCAAAGCCCCGACGGCGCGCAGCGCGCCGACCGCCGAGAGCTCGACCGTCGCCAACGTCGAGAGACTGCAGTCGAAGAACGGCGGCTGAGCGTTGCGATCTCTCAGGCGGTCGCAACCATCTTGCCTTCCAGGTGCTTCGACAACTCCGAGATGGTCGGGAAGTCGAACAACTCGGTGAGATCCACCAGCCCCGGATAGATGCGATCGATCTGCTCGTGGATCTCGATGAGCTTCAGTGAGCTCGCGCCGATCTCGAACAGGTTGTCGTGCACGTCGATGTTGCGTTCCAGGGCCGCGTCGCAGATGTCCTTGAGCTTGCGTTCGATTTCGGTGCTGGTGGTCCTGGCACCGCCGGCGGCCTCGAGCTGGGCGCGCAACTCCGCCATTTCCGTGAGCTCGGCCGCGTACACGCCGTTGACGTAGTCCTCTTCGAGCAGGTGGCGCTGGATCTTGCCGCTGGTGGTTTTCGGGATGCGCTTCACCGGCACCACGTGCGCCACTTCCAGGCCGGTGTGTTCGTTGACCAGCCGCGTGACCTGCGCGGCGATGGGCATGAACTCCTTCATGTCCATGCGATGCAGCACGAAGATGATGAGCTCGTCGGTGCTGCCGTGTTTGGCGCGCACGCCGGCCGCCACCACCTTGCCGAGCTCCAGGTCGTCGGCGCGAATCGCGATGCTCTCGATGTCGTGCGGGTAGTAGTTCTGCCCGTTGACGAAAATTATCTCCTTCGCACGGCCCGTGATGTACAGCTTGCCGGCCTTCAACATGCCGAGATCGCCGGTGCGCAGCCAGCGGATTTCTCTGGAGTCCGGGGCCGTGAAGCCCTTGGCATTGGCGTCCGGGTTCTCGAAATATCCCTTGGTGACGTTGTCACCGGAGATGAGGATGTTGCCCACGTGACCCTCGGGCACCTCTGCATCCTGGTCGTCGGCGATGCGCACGTTGCAGTATGGAATCGGCTGGCCCACGGCCATGAGCAACAACGAGTCGACGTGCTCTTTCGGCAATGGCGCAGGCGGCTTGCCGACGTTGAGGCTGTGACGATCGACGGCCACATATTCGTACATCTGGCCGGGCGGCTGCGGAAAGCTCACCACCAGTGTGGCCTCCGCGAGGCCGTATACCGGGTACATGGCGGTGCGCGGCAATTTTGCCGGCGCCAGCCGCGTCATGAACTCGTCGGCCAGCTCCACGGAAATCGGTTCCGCGCCGTTGTAGATGACCCGCACGCGCGACAGGTCGAGCTCACCGACCGATCTGTCGCCGAGCACCTTGAGGTAGTGGCGATAGCCGAAGTTGGGCGAGCTGGTGACGGTCGCGCCCTTGCGCGAGGCGAACGTCATCCACAGCAGGGGGCGGCGGATGAACAGCTCCGTCGGCATGACGTTCAGTTGCATGCGATACGCGAACATCATGATGTGCATGCCGATCAGGCCCATGTCGTGGGTCAGCGGCATCCAGGTGAGGTTGACGTCGTTTTCGTTCCAGAGCGACGCCTCGCCTGCGCCGCGCGTATTCGTGATGATATTGCGATGCGTCAGCACCACGCCCTTGGGCTCGCTGGTCGAGCCCGAGGAGAACTGGATGAAGGCCATGTCGTCGGGCCGGACCGCGTGAACCTGGCCGGCGCGCGAAATGTCGTCGATGGACTCGGCGAAAAACGCCCGCGAGGCGAGGCCGTCGTAGGTGTCTTGCTCGCCGGCCGGGCCCGCAAAACTTCCGATGCGGTCCAGCGTCTTCCGGTCCGTGTAGATGAAAGGCTTGCCGAGCTTCCTCGCGATGCGCAGCAGTTTGTGCTTGTGCTCGTCGCTGATGCCCAGCGCCACCGGCACGGGCACGATGCCGCCGAGCATGCCGGCCCAGAATGCGTCGAGGAACTGCTCGTTGTTGGCGAGGTAGATGATCAGCTTGTCGCCGGGTTTCGCCCCGAGTTTCTGCAGGTGGAACAGGATGCCCAGGGCGCGTTCGTACAACTCGCCGTAGTCCACGACGCGCTCGCTGTTCTCGGCTTCGAGGTAGCTGATCGTGCGCTTGACGCTGCGATTGTTGGTGATCAGTTCGGCGAGGGTCTCGGCCCTGGTCATCACGTGGGTCATCGACATCGTTGTTCAGGTCCTGCGTTCCAGCTTCATCATCAGAGGGCTGCGAGTGCGCAGGTTGATCTGCGCCTCGAGCTCGAGCGGTCCGTCCGGCACGTAGGTCAGGCGGTAGCGGCGCGCCACCTTATATAAGTGCACGTACATTTCATATAAGGCCAATGTCTCGCCGATGCAATGCCTGGGCCCCGCGGCGAACGGCATGTAGGCAAAGCGCGGTCGCTCGGCTTCGTGCGCGGCATCGAAGCGCTCCGGCCGGAACGCCTCCGGCTCCTTCCAGTAGCGCGGATGGCGGTGCAGTAGATAGAGACAGAGCAGCACGTCCGTACCGGCCGGTACGGCGTAACCCGAGAGCATGTCCGGCCCGACCGTGCGACGCGACAGCAGCCAGCCCGGCGGGTACATGCGCAGCGCTTCGTCGCAGACATTCTTGGTGTAGGGGAGGGACTCCATTTCCACGAGGCTCGGAGTCGGCTTCTCCGGATTGCCGTCGATCTCCTCGTGCAACAGCGCCTCGGCGCGCGGGTTCTGCGACAGCAGGTACCAGGTCCAGTTGAGTCCGCTGGCGGTGGTCTCGTGGCCGGCAACGATCAGCGTCATCACCTCGTCGATGAGCTCGCGCTCGGACATGGGAGAACCGGTCTCCTTGTCGCGCGCGTCCATGAGCATGCCGAGGAAATCGAAGTGCTCCATGCTTCTCCGCGCGTCGCCGGGCGATCAGCGCGGCCACGAGCTTGGTGAGCTGGCGAAAACGATATGCGAACTTCAGGTCACGCGCCGGCACCCGGGTCACGATGTCGAACGGGTTGGCGCCCATTTCCTGCGCGAGGCGCGCGAGGTCGCTGCCGAAAATCGACTGCAGCACGATCTCGAGCGTCAGCTCGCTCATGTCGTCGGTGACGTTGACCAGCTCGCCGCGCGCCGCCTGCGCCTCCCACTTGGCAATGAAGCGGTTGTTGCAGGCATCGACGAGCTCGCCGAACTCGCGTGATGACCCGCCGGTGGAAGAACGGCTGCATCATGTATCGCTGGCGTTTCCACAGATCGCCTTCGCTGGTCATGATGCCGTTGCCGAGCAGGATCCTGACCCGGTCGAGCCCCGACCCCTTGGTGTAGTTGCGGTGATTGGCAACCAGCACGCGTTTGACGTCGTCGGGGTGATGGATCACCCACATTTCCGCGCGGCGCGCGGGCGAGTAGAACCGGTAGATATCGCCATGACGGGCGAACAGCTCGGTCATTCGATGAATCGCGTCGTCGTCGGCGCCGATGTCGAATTGCATGTCCGCCAGCGGCGGGAGGCCGGTGGTCTCGGGATTTGCGGCATTCACGGATGTCATTCATTGGCACCGATGAGGCGCGCTATTGTAACGAGTCGCTTCGTTGCAGGAAGCCGCTGATTCGCCGACAATTCGCGCCTCCTTTTGCCGGCCCGAACCGGATGCCAACCAATCCCGAAGACGGCGGACTACGCAACAGCCTCTACAAGAAGGAGACCCGCTCGAAGCGTCGGATGAGCCCGATTCGACGCTTCGTGTGGCGAATAGTTGCGGCCATCGGCGTCGGATTGGTGCGCATGTTCTGGGCTACTTGCCGCGTCGTGCGAAGTCATCGGGGACGAGCACACCGCGAAGGCACTGGCGAGCGCGCCCTCGCTGATCCCCGTTTACTGGCATCAACACCAGTTGTTCTGCGCGAAGTATCTGCTCGAGCAGTCGGCGCGCGGCCTGAAGTTAGGCTACCTGATCAGCCCGTCGGTCGATGGTGAAATCGGCGTCATGATCGTCTCGCACTTCGGCGGCCACGTGATCCGCGGCTCTGCCTCGCATACCGGCGCGCGTGCGCTGCGCGACTTCTATGAAGCGCTGGTGAAGCAGGGCGTGTCCCCGGCCATGACGCCCGATGGACCGAAGGGTCCGCGTTTCGTCTTCAAGCCCGGCGCCATCATCCTCTCGCAGATGTCGCAGCGGCCCATACTGCCCATGGCCTATGCCGCGAGCCGCGCCACACTGTTTCAATGGGACAAGTTCGTGCTGCCCTGGCCGTTTTCGCGCATCGTGATCGCCATCGGTGCGCCGCGCCAGGTGCCGCGCGCGCTGCAACCGGGGGCACTCGAAGCGCTGCAGAAGGAAATGGCGGTGGAACTGAAAAACCTCTTTGGCCAGGCGCGTGACGCCTTGCGCGACGGCTCTTCGTCGTGACGGAGCTTTCAGTGGTCGTGCCGGTATGCAACGAAGCGGAAAACGTCGAGCCGCTGGCGCGCGAGATCCACTCAGCCCTGAATTCACGTGCCTACGAGATGATCTTCATCGACGACGGCAGCACCGATGCGACCGCGGCCATCCTGCAGCGCCTCAAGGCCGAACTGCCGGCGCTGCGTGTGTTGCGGCACTCCTTCCGCAGCGGGCAGAGCGCGGCGGTGGTCAGCGGCGTGCGCGCGGCGCGCGCCGCCTGGGTGGCCACGCTCGACGGCGACGGGCAGAACGATCCGGCGGACATTCCCCGGCTCATGGCCGCGCGCGACGACAATGCCAATCGCGGCGTGCAGCTGTTCATGGGGAATCGCAAGGCCAGCCGCAAGGACACCGCGTTTCGCAGGTTGCAGTCGAGCATCGCCAACGGCGTTCGTTCCAGTTTGCTGGACGATGGCACGCCCGACACCGGTTGCGGCATCAAGCTGTTCTCGCGCGAACTGTTCATGGAGTTGCCGCGCTTCGATCACATGCACCGTTTCCTGCCGGCGTTGTTCATGCGCCACGGCGCGCGCGTGATTTCGGTGCCGGTCAGTCATCGCCCACGCACACGCGGCACTTCGAAGTACGGGATGTTGAACCGGCTGTGGGTGGGTATCGTCGATATTGCGGGCGTGATGTGGTTGCGGCGCCGTTTCAAGGCGGGGCTGCTGGTACGCGAAGACTAAGGAGAGTTCCGGAATGAGAGATGTGATCGGCATTGTCTTCGGCATCGTCGTGACGCCCTGGAAACTCGTGGGATTTCTGGGTGCGCTGATGTTCGCGGTGCGCTGGGTGCTGCAGGCATGGGCCACGCGGCGCGCCGGGCGGCCCATCATTCCGCGCAGCTTCTGGGTGATCAGTCTCGCCGGTAGCGCCATGGTCACGTCGTACTTCATCTGGGGCAAGAACGACGCCGTGGGCGTGTTGACGAACCTGCTGCCCGCGTCGGTGGCGTTCTACAACCTGGTCATGGATATCAAGTCGGGGCGGCCAACTTCCAATGCCTGATATCGGCCTGCTCCAGGGCGTGCCGCCCCGGCGCGGTGCGCCGCCATCCGCTCCGGCCGAATCTCCAGATGACGAGATCGCACCACGGTTTGCGGCTGTTCCCGCGGAGGCGATCACGGTTCAGGTAGTTAGCATGCCGGCCGCCGCGGTCGATGCCCTGCAGGCGGAGGTGCCGGCGCGGGACGGCGCGACGACAGGCGCCGATACGCCGCGCGGCAGGTCCCTGGCTCCCGCGCCACCGCCGATTCGCGCGCGCGATCTGTGGTGGCTGGCGCTGGCGCTGGTCGTCATCATCGGCACGGGCATGGGCATTCGCGATCCATGGCCCGCGGATGAGCCGCGATTCGCGGCCGTTGCCCGCGACATGATGCTTACCGGCGAATGGTTGTTCCCGCGCGTGGGCGGCGATCTCTACCAGGACAAGCCGCCGCTGTTCTTCTGGATGCTGGCCGCCTGCTACGCGGTATTCGGCTCGCTCAGGTGGTCGTTCCTGGTTCCATCCTTCGTGGCGGCTGGCGGCACGCTGTTCCTGATCTATGACCTGGGCCGAAGACTGGTCAGCCGCGAAGCCGGCCTCGCGGCCGCCGTGATCACGGTGTGCACGCTGCACTTCATGCTGATCATGCGCGGCGCGCAGATCGATCCGGTGTTGTGCGGCATGGTGACGCTGTCGCTATATGCGCTGCTGCGCCACCTGCTGCTCGGTCCGGCCTGGGGCTGGTATTTCATCGGCGGCCTCGTCGCCGGCCTCGGTGTCATCACCAAGGGCGTCGGGTTCCTGCCGCTGCTGGTGCTGATTCCGTTCTTCCTGATGCGTGGCTTCGCCTGGCGCGGGCTGGCAACCGTCGACGGCGGTGCGATGGGCTGGCGCTGGTGGCTGGCGCCGCTGGCCATGCTGCTCGGAATCGGCCTGTGGTTGATTCCCATGCTGGTGGCCGTGGAAGCGAGCGGAGCTCCCGAGTACGCAGCCTATCGCGACGAAATCCTGCTCAGGCAGACCGTGGATCGGTATGCGGCCGCGTGGCACCACGTCAAACCCTGGTACTACTTCATTGTCGAAGTCATCCCGCCGCTGTGGTTGCCCTGGAGCCTGTTGCTGTTCTGGCTGGTACCACGCTTCCGATCCGCGTTTCGCGAACGTGACGCGCGCGTCTGGCTGCCGCTGAGCTGGGCGTTGCTGGTGCTGTTGTTCTTTTCGTTCAGTCCGGGCAAGCGTGGCGTCTATGTTCATCCGGCGCTGCCGGCGCTGGCGCTGGCCTCACTGCCGTTGTTGCCGGAACTGCTCGCGCGCCCCGGAGTGCGCCGGGCAGGGTGGGTGCTGGCACTGCTCTTCTGGTCGTTCGCGGCAGTGGCGCTGCTGGCCTTCACGCTGAATCTCGCGGGTCACAAGGCCACCGAGGCGGTCGGATCGCTGCCGGTGAAGAGCATGCTGCTGGTGTACGTCATGCTGTGTGGATCCGGTCTGCTGATCGCGCGCAGGTTCGCGCCGCTCGCCGCCTGGCCGGTGGCCGTCGCGTCGTTGTGTATCGCCTTCTCGTACACGCTGGCGCCGGCCATGGATCCGGAACGCTCGGCCAGCGGTTTCACCCGCGCCATGCTCGAGCAAGTGAAGCCGGAAGAGGAGCTCGCGCTGGTCGCGTACAAGGAACAGTTCCTGCTGTATCTCGATCGGCCGACCGTCAACTTCGGACATCGGCGCTGGCTGGAGGGACTGCAGGAGTCGTACGACGCTTCCGCATGGCTCAACGCCGGTCCGTTTCGAGTCTTGCTCGTACCGCGCAGTGGCCTCGAACCTTGCTTCCCCGTCAAACGCACCAAGGTAGGACACAGCTCCGACGAAGATTGGTTTCTGGTGCGCGGTCCGGCATTGGCGGGTTGCGCAACCCTCGGCGATGCATCGCGGGCCATTCACTACGACGCGAAGCCGCGCTGATGGCGCAGCGTGTTATGTCCGCTTGCTTGCGCGAGATTCGATCAAGCGAGTGAAAGCTATTCTCAGTTGGCGCTTGGACTTAGCTTGAGTTCCTCCAAACTTATGACAGAATGCTGCGCAACTTTGATGAGGTCGCGCACAGCGAATCTGTGGGGTGCATCGTCGCGCCTTATGGAACAAGGGAGTAGCGTGCCCACGGCCATCACCGAAGTCAGGGAGAAGAGTGGCTCAAGCACCTGAACATCCTGGTGATCTGACCTCATCAGACGTCTTTGCGACGGGAGTGTGGTCCGCGCGCGGTGGAAAGCCGACCCTCGGCGTCGACATCGCCTGCACCAAGATTGCCATCGACCTGCAGAACCTGCGTCGCGGCTCTGTGGACAGCGTCATGCGTGAGAGCCTGAATTCCCTGCGCGATTCCTCCGGAGTCGATACCGCCTTCGTGTGGATGTTCGGTGCCGACGGGACCAGCATCGAAGAGGTCTACGCCGCGCATGGCGCGCTGGCACAGTGCCGCGTCGAGGCCTGGCGCTCGGTCACGCTCGAAACCTATCCCTGGCTCAAGGGCCGCCTGGACCATCTCAGGCTCTGCGAGATCCGCGACACCGCGGCGCCGCGCAAAGACCAGCAGGTCGAAGCCCGGCGCCTTGCCGAGCTGTCCATCGGCTCGGTGCTGATGATCTGCATCCGCGTGCTGGGGCAGCCGGCGGGCATCCTCGGCCTCGCCAACGCGCTACCGCGCGGGGCCTGGGACGTGAACCTGCAGTTGCTGCTGAAGCTTCTGGGCAATTCGATGGCCACCGGGCTGGAGAAGCTGCGCATCGAGCAGCGCCTGCACAAGCTCGAGGAACGCCTGGAACTGGCGCAGGGCGCGGCCAACGACGGTCTGTGGGACTTCGACATCGAGAGCAACGAAGTCCACTTCTCGCCGCGCTGGAAGCAGATGCTGGGATATCCGGTCGACGCCCAGCTCGACTCACCCGATTGGCGCAGCCTGGTGCATCCGGAAGACATGTCGCGCGTGCAGAGCGCGATCCGCGATCACGTGGCCGGCAAGAGCCCGATTTTCGAATCCGTGCATCGCATGAAACACCGCAACGGCGACTGGCGCTGGGTGGTGAGCCGCGCCAAGGCGCGCGTGGACGAGCACGGCCGATTGCTGCGCCTGGTCGGTGTCGAGCTCGACATCACCGAGCGCAAGCTCTACGAGGAAGCGCTGTTCCGCGAGAAGGAGAGCGCGCAGATCACGCTGCAGTCCATCGGTGACGGCGTCATCACCACCGATGCGAGCTCCACGGTGGATTACATCAATCCCGTGGCCGAGCAGCTCACCGGCTGGCGCCTCGAAGACGCCATGGGCCGGCCCATCGAAGAAATCTACCGGGCGTTCCACGAGGAAACCTGCGAGCCGCTCGAGAATCCGCTGAGTGTCTCGATTCGTCGCACCCGACCGATCAAGAGCGTGCGCCCGATGCTGCTGATCCGACGCGACGGCAATGAGCTGTACGTCGAGAGCACCGCGGCGCCGATCCGCGATGGCGCGGGCCAGGTTTCGGGCGGCGTGCTGGTGTTCCACGACGTGACCGAGTCGCGCGAGTTGAACCGCCGCCTGTCGTACCACGCCTCGCATGACTTGCTCACCGGTCTCGTGAACCGCCGTGAGTTCGAGAGCCGCGTGGAGCGCGCGCTCAAGAGCGCCAAGGCGAGGGAGAGCAGCTACGCGCTGTGCTACCTCGACATCGACCAGTTCAAGATCATCAACGACACCTGCGGCCATTCGGCCGGCGACGTGTTGTTGGGCCAGGTGGGCGCGCTGCTGAAGAGCAAGGTGCGCTGGCGGGATACTCTCGCCCGCCTCGGTGGCGATGAGTTTGGAATTCTGCTCGAGGCCTGCTCGCTGGATGAAGCCTTGCGCACCGCCGAAGTGATGCGCGAAGCCGTGCGCAATTTCCGCTTCACCTGGGAAGACCGCGTGTTCCGCCTGGGCGCGTCCGTTGGCGTGGTGCCCATTGCCGCCGACAACGAGGACGTGGCTTCCATACTTTCGGCCGCGGATTCCGCCTGCGCGGCCGCCAAGGAAGCCGGCCGCAACCGCGTGCACAGCTTCGCCGAGAACGACATCGAGCTCATGCGCCGCCGGCGCGAGATGCAATGGGCCGCGCGCATCAACTCGGCGCTGGAAGAGGGCCGCTTCGAGCTGTATCGCATGCAGATCCAGCCCCTGCAGCGCGCCGAGCCCGGGCAGCACTACGAGCTGCTGCTGCGCATGCGCGACGAATCGGGGCGCATGGTGTCGCCGGACAACTTCATCGCCGCGGCCGAGCGCTATGGCCTGACACCGGCCATCGACCGCTGGGTCATCGAAAACGCGCTGCGCTGGCTGGTCAGCGAGGCCGATGAGCGCGAGAAGCTCGCCATGTGCTCGATCAACCTGTCCGGACAGAGCCTGGGCGACGACAAGTTCCTGCCCTTCGTCATCGAGCAGTTCCAGAAGAGCGGCATCGACGCGGCGAAGATCTGCTTCGAAATCACCGAGACGGCCGCGGTGGCCAGCTTCAGCCAGGCGAACCGCTTCATCCAGGCGCTGCGCGAGCTGGGTTGCCGCTTCGCGCTCGACGACTTCGGTACCGGCCTCTCGTCGTTCGGCTACCTCAAGCACTTCCCGGTGGATTTCCTCAAGATCGACGGCAGCTTCGTGCGCGAAATCCTGCACGATCCCATCGACCGCGAGATGGTGCGTTCCATCAACGAAATCGGCCATTTGACCGGTAAAAAGACCATCGCGGAATTCGCCGAGAACGCCGAGATCATCCAGATGCTCACCTCGCTGGGCGTCGACTATGCGCAAGGCTATGGCATCGCCCAGCCGCAGCGCGTCCTGAAGGCCGTGAACGCCTAGCTAAGGCCGCTGCGGCACTTCGCCCTTGCGCCTCATCTCGTCGAGCAACGCACGCTGGTTGGTGCGATGTTGGCTGGCTGTTTCCGCCAGGGCCTGGAAGCGCGGGTCTTTGCGCAGGCGCGCGAACAGCGGATCGAGCTCGGCGGTGTACCACCAGTTCGTGAGATCGTCGTGCTGCACGCTCGCGGAGAGTTCGGCGATTGCGCGCTCATCGTCTCCGAGCAACGCGTAGGCCATGGCGCGATTGCGCGCAAAGCAATTCGGCGGGCGCCCGACCTGTTCGACTTCGAACAGGTGCAATAACGACCTTGCGAGTGCGTGGCCGCGCTCGGTGTCGCCAGACAGGATGAGCGTGTGCGCATACACGAGATTCAGGCTCGCCATACTCAGTCCGCCCTTCGGGTTTGCGGATCTGGCTTTCTCGAACCCGTCGAGTGCGCCTGCATATTGGCCGGTTGCCAGGGCCTCATCACGCACCGCATTTGCGACCGGGTTGAACGACGGCTGACCATGGCCTTGCCATCTCGAGAATTCATCGGCAGGGAAAGACGCGAGGGGATGCGCTGCGCGGCGGTACTGGGCGACCAACAGCGCGGCGAGCGGTATTCCTTTGCCCACCGATTCGGCCGCGGCCGGATCGTCCACATCGAGATAGGCCATGGCTGCGGCTTGCCGGACCAGATACCCGGCCGGATCGCGCTCGACCTCGCGCTCGAGGATGTAGATGCCGTCCGCGGTCTCCCCGCTCAACGCGAATCGCGACCAGCCGAGCGCGATTGCAGCGGGCGCATCGTTCGGACTGTTCGCGAGTACTTCGCGCAATAGCGCTTCTTGCCCGGCGATGTCGCCACGGTAATCTCTCAGGAAGGCCGCCTTGAACCCCATCAGGGTCGAGTTGAGTGGGTCGATGCGCAGGCCGCGATCGATCACGGAAATCGCTTCGCCGTCCCGGCCGTTCGCCAGCAGGAACTGGGTGTAGTGGTATGGACCAAAGCCGTAGCTGGGTGCCAGGTCCATGCCACGAATGAACATCTGTTCTGCCTGGCGGGGATCCCGCGTGATCGTCGCGCGTTCGATGATGGTCTGGCCAAATTCCGGATCCAGTGCGAGTGCGCGATCGAGTGCGGTGCGCTGGAGGTCCACCCACCGCTCCGCGATCCCGGTGTCCCGTGGATCCGGGTACCACTGGAACATTTTCACCGCGATGGCCAATCCGAAATAGTTGTGTGCATAGTCCGGGTATAGCTCGGTGGCGCGCTGAAAGATGTCGCGCGAGGCGCGAAAGCTTTGCGTGGTGAATCTCTGGTACTCGCGCAGACCCCGCATGTATTCCTCGTGAGCCTCGAGGTTGACCGGTGATCTGCCGGCCGGGGTCATACGCAACCCCAGTCGCGTGCCGAGGTGCGAGATGATCTCTTCGCGCAGCGTGTCGATGTCGTGCGCGGCGCGCGTGTAGCTCTGCGACCAGAGGGGCGCGGCGGTCACGGTATCCACCAGCATGAGGTCGATTCGCAGGCGATCCTCATCGCGCGCCGCCTCGCCGCGCAACACGTATTTGACGTGCAGGCGCCTGCCGAGCTCACGTACGTCGGCGCCGGGCTCACCCAGTTTTCCGGCCGACAACAGCGATACGAGCAGCAGCCCCTTCTGCGTCATCAGGCGGTCCTGGAGCAGGTCGGTGACCGTGGCCGCAAACAGCTCGTTCGGCGCGCCTGGCGTCGAGGCTTGCAGAGGCAGGATCGACAGCGATGGCAGATCCGGGGACGGCCAGGCGGGTGCGGCTCGCGTGGCCTGTGCGGCTGATTCCTCATTCTTTCGAGGCGCCAGAACCAGGTAGAGAGTGGCAGCAATCGTGACGATCGCCAAAGCGAGGGCGGCCGCGCCACGGCGCGTCATGCGGCGGGACGGAACGGGGGTCGCCGACGGTGTGCCGGCATCGTCCTGCGCCGTCGAGCTGCCGGCCGGCATTTCGACCGGGGCGACGAGGCGATAGCCCTTGCGAGAGACGGTGGCGATGTAGGTAGGCGTGTCGCCGGTGTCCCCCAGAATCCTGCGCAGCGCCGAGACCCCCTGGTAGACCGACGCCGGCCCGACGACCACGCCGGCCCAGACGCTGTCCAGCAAGTCCTGGTAGCTGACGACCTGGCTGCGGGATTCGGCCAGCCGGCACAGCAGACGCATCATGCGCGGCTCGAGCTTGACCACTTCCGCGCCGCGCGAAATCTCATCGAGCGCGGGATCGACCGACCACTCGCCGATTCGAAAACGTCCGGAAATCGTCAAGCCTGGCCTCCCGACGGATTGATACCAGTATACGTAGCCCCCGGTTGCGTCTTACGCACCTTCAAGATTTCTTCTAAGTAACTTCAAACAGTCTTTCAAAAAGCTTTCAGCGAGCTTCGAGGCTCCTTCAGGACCGGGACGCGGGCGCCCGGCACAACGGTAACGCGGGCAGAGCACGTCTCTGCCTGGGTTTCGAGACTGTTGAAGGAGCCATCCATGAAATACCTCAGGCGCGCGTCCTGGTCCTTGCTGCTTGGCATCATCGCGAGTGCCTGCCGGGCGGAAGAGTCCCAGGAATGCTTCACGGCGGAAGTCGAGGCGCATGTTCTCGAGCAATTCCGCATTCACGGTCCGCTGTCCCGGAAGCGTGAACACTTTGGATTCGTCTACCGCGTCGACCGGACGATCGGCAGCGCAACCACGCGCGGAATCGTGTGCCGCTGGACAGAGCCGTGCGAAGTGAATACCCGCCGCGCAGCGGAAAAAATTCCAGCAGGGGCAAAGGTACTGGGCGAGTGGCACACCCATCCGCATGAGTCGGGTTCACGGTCGCTTTCCGATGCCGATTTGCGCGGTGCGAATGGCAACCGTCACATTCGCTGTTATCGCGCCTTTTTCAGTACGTCGAACGGTGAAGTTCTCTCATGGGATCCGAATGTGGTGGTGGTTTCGATTGCCATGTCGAACGCGGTTCGGCTGGGAAACTACCGGCAGCCGCGCGGTGGCTGGGCGAAGCACGCTCGCAATGCGCCCTGAGCCATGAATCGCGCGCCGATGTGGCACTATCATCCCGCGCTGCAACGGGGGGTCGATGCGCCATTCCATTCGCCTAACTGTCTGTGGCTGTCTGATGGCTCTTGCGTCCCTGAGCTGGGGCGCCGAGAGCACGGTGATGTGGTACGACAAGCCCGCCACCGACTGGGAGAAGGAAGCCCTGCCCATCGGCAATGGCCGCATGGGCGCGATGGTCTTTGGAGGGGTGCAGTCCGAGCGACTGCAGATCTCGGAGAAGTCGCTGTGGACGGGAGGGCCGGGCGCCGAGGGAGGCTATGACTACGGCCTGCCGGCGCAGTCGCAGGCGGCATTGGTGACCAGCATCGGCAAACGATTGCTCGAGGGCGCGACGCTCGAGCCCGAGGCCGTGGCCAAACAGCTGGGCCGCAAGATGCACAACTACGGCGACTACCAGAGCTTCGGGGATCTGATCATCGAGAGCTCCGGCGCGCAGGGTGAAATCGCCGGCTATCGGCGTGAGCTGGACCTGAAGTCCGCGATGGCGCGCGTGAGATACCAACAGGGATTCACCGGTTTCCTGCGCGATTACTTCGTTTCCTATCCGGACCAGGTGCTGGTGGGCCGCCTGGTCAGCACCAATCCGCAGAAGCTGCGCATGCGTTTCGCCGTGCCCGACAATCGCACGGCCGAGACGCGCATCGAAACCGGCAAGACCGGCGCGCGGCTAGTAGTTTCCGGCGCGCTCAAGTCGAACGGTCTCGAGTACGGCGTCGCACTGCTGCTGATTCCCCAGTGCGGCTCGGTGCAGGCCGATGGCGATGCCTTGACCTTCGAGGGCGATTGCGCGGTCGTCTTCGTGCTGGCCGCGCGCACCAACTACCGCATGCGTTATCCGGACTACCGCGATGGCAGCGCGGACCCCGCTGCGCTCGCGGTGCGGGATGCCAACGCCGCGGCCGCAAAACAGTATTCGATGCTGGCGCGCCGGCACGGCGAGGACTACCAACCGCTGTTCGAGCGCGTGAAGCTCGATCTGGCCGCGGCCGCCACCAAACTACCCACGGACCGGCTGCGGGCCGGATACGGCGGCGGCAACGCCGGCTCCGACCGGGCGCTCGAGCAGCTGTACTTCAACTATGGCCGCTACCTGCTGATCGCCTCCTCGCGCGCCGGATCGCTGCCGGCCAACCTGCAGGGCGTGTGGAACGACAAGGCGACACCGCCATGGAACGCCGACTACCACGTCAACATCAACCTGCAGATGAACTACTGGCCCGCCGAGGTCGCCAACCTCGCCGAGACTGCCGAGCCGCTTTTCGACTTCGTCGAACACCTGGTCCCGCCCGGCCGGCTCGCCGCGCAGCATTTCTTCGGCGCTCCGGGCTGGGCCATGTTCCACAACACCAATGCCTGGGGTTACGTGGGGCCCATCGACTGGCCCACGGCGTTCTGGCAGCCGGAAGCAGCCGCCTGGCTGGCGCAGCATTTCTACGAGCACTACCGCTTCAGCGGCGACCTGCAGTTCCTGAAGCAGCGCGCCTGGCCGGTGATGAAGGAGGCCAGCGAATTCTGGCTGGACACGCTGGTTACCGATCCGCGCGACGGCAAGCTGGTCGTCAGTCCCAGCTACTCGCCCGAGCACGGGCCGTTCACCGCCGGTGCGGCCATGTCGCAGCAGATCGTCTGGGACCTGTTCACCAACGCGGCCGAGGCCGCGCGACGCGTCGGTGACAAGGCCTTCGCGAAACGTCTCGACGACGCGCTCGCGAAACTCGATCCGCGGCCTGCGCGTCGGCAAGTGGGGCCAGCTGCAGGAGTGGAAGGTGGACTCGACGATGCCAAGGACGATCACCGGCACGTCTCGCACCTGTTCGCGCTGCACCCGGGCCGGGCCATCGATCGCGGTGAAAGACCCCGAGCTGGCCAGGCCGCGCGCGCCACGCTGGACGCGCGCGGCGACGGCGGCACCGGCTGGAGCAAGGCGTGGAAGATCAACTTCTGGGCCCGGCTGCTCGACGGCGACCGCGCGCACAAGCTGCTCGCGGGGCAGCTGCACGACAGCACGCTGCCCAATCTGTGGGACACCCATCCGCCGTTCCAGATCGACGGCAACTTCGGCGCCACCGCCGGCATCGCCGAAATGCTGCTGCAGAGCCAGCACGGTGTGATCGACATCCTGCCCGCGCTGCCGAGGCCTGGCCCGCGGCAGCGTCCAGGGCATTCGCGCGCGCGGCGACGTCACCGTCGGCATCACCTGGGACACATGCGGACTGGCGGAGCTGGCGCTCGACACCGGTCGCGCCGCGACGCTCACGCTGCGCTCGGCCCTGTTCGAAGGAAATTTCGACAGCGCTGCTGCGTTGAAGGGCGAGGGCGCGCAGCGAACACTCTCTGCCAGGGCCAAGGGCCACTACGACTTCAAGCGCAGTACCGCATGCACGCCGTGATCGAGGCCGAGCCGGCCCTCGTGATCGATCTCGCGCTCACCGGCCTCGCAAACATGCATTGACGGGGTCGCGCTTTTGGCACGCGACCGTGCTAAAAACGCCGCATGAATCCCTATGTCATTCCCTGGATGGACGACGACCTCGAGGTCTTCCGCGACACCGTCGTACGTTTCATCGAAACCGAAATGGTTCCGCACGATGCCCGCTGGCGCGAGCAGCATCACGTGGATCGCGAAACCTGGCGCAAGGCGGGCGACACCGGCCTGCTGTTGTTAGATGTGCCGGCCGAGTACGGCGGCGGTGGCGGCGACTTCCGCCACGAGGCCGTGATGTACACCGAGCTGGCACGACGCGGCATCGGTGCGTTCGGGCAGGGCGTACACAGCATGTGCGCGCACTACGTGCTGAAAGACTTCCGTGATGAGGTCGAAGTCCGAGGTATCTCGCACCTCCCGGCGGCGCTGGATGGCCTCTTCCACGGCCGCGCACCGTTGCGTCTCCC
>CAVQEZ010000001.1:0-232887 GCA_963711635.1 uncultured Pseudomonadota bacterium | reverse complement strand
TGGTTGTTCGCGACCGTGGTGAGCTGCTGGATCGGATAGAGGTAGTAGTCGCTGAGCTTCGAACGATCGGTGCTTTCGGTGCCCGGCGTGGACGGTGCCGTCTGCTTCATGCGCCTGCCATACCAGTCCTGTTCCGAGTCGCTGATTCGCAGATCGCCCGCGACGAGCTGCGTGCGCGCGTTCGCGAAGCTGGTGCCGGACTTGTTCGAGAGCGTGATCCAGCCCTGCAGCGACAGCGAGCCGCGTGTCTCGTCGAACACCGCCACATAGTCGGCGGCCCAGGACAGGCCGCGTGTGAGATAGGTGAGCCGCACGTCCTGTTGAGCAGGCTGGGCCGCATTCACGAGCACGGAGAGCGTAGGCCGTGCGCGCAGGTTGTCCGGCACCTTGTCGAATATCACGCGTGCCGGAAGGCCGTCGTCGCGCAGCGCTTTTGATGCGATTGCCGATGCGCAGCACCGTGCCACCCACCGTGGAGAGCACTTCAGCGTTTTCGCTGCTCTCAGTACCCGTGGCAGGATTGGTGCGCACCACGCGCACCTGTCCGCCCACCGCTTTTTCCATCAGTTTGGCGGGCGTGAGCAGGTCGTAATCGAAATTCTGTTCCAGCAGCTCGAGATTCGAGGCCGCGAAGCTCACGGTCTGCGGCAGGATCTGCGCCGAAACTCCCGCAAACTGGATGCGCTGCCGCCCGGCGGTGAAGACAAATCGGCCGCAGGTGCTCGACCAGCGCGAGGTCCCTGTTGTAGATGGTCAACGAGACCTGCTTGTCCTCGCTGCCCGCCCACCACAAACGCGATTGTCAAATACAGGCCCGCCGAACAAAGTCCGGCCAGCCACCACGTGAGCGCTCGCATGGCCCCTCCGATGCACGATCGCGCGTGCAGGTTATTGTTCTTGTCTCAACCGACACGTCCACGGTCCCATTGGTTCCACGGTCGGTTACAGTACGGCCAATACTTTTGAGGGTCCCGAATGAGGTCCACGATCCATGCCGTGTTGAGTGCGGCGCTGGCGTCCATTTCCTTCGCGGCCGCGGCCCGCCGCCGCCGATGCCCGACGCGCGCCGCCTTCATTCCATCGACGTGTTCCAGCTCGAGTACACCGACGACGTGCAGATCTCGCCGGACGGCAGCCGCATCGTCTACGTGCGCGTCAGCCACGACATCATGACCGATCGCGCGCGCCGCAATCTCTGGATGGTCGACGCCGACGGCACTAACAACCGGCCGTTGCGCTCCGAATCGCAGAATTTCAGCTCGCCGCGCTGGTCGCCGGATGGCACGCGCCTGCGTACGTCTCGGCCGCCGAAGGCAGCCCGCAGTTCTACGTGCGCTGGATGGACTCGGGGCAAACCGCGCTTGCTCACCAACCTCGTCGAAGCGCCGGGCGCCATCGCCTGGTCGCCCGACGGCAGGTCGATCGCGTTCACGCAGCTCGTGCCGGTTAAGAGCCGCCGCTGGCCACGACGCCCGAGAAGCCCGAGGGTGCGCAGTGGGCGCCGCCGGTCAAGGTCATCGATTCGGTGGTCTATCGCGCCGACGGCGAGGGCTACCTCGAGGCCGGCTTCCAGCACGTGTTCGTCGTCTCGGCCGAAGGCGGCACGCCGCGCCAGCTCACCGACGGTGAGTTCAACGACGGCGGGCCGCTGTCCTTCACGCCCGACAGAAAACACGTCGTGTTTTCCGCGAATCGCGACGCGGACTGGGAGCGCGATCCGCAGGACAGCGAGTGTTCAGCCTGGACGTCGCCACCCGGAGCTCACGCAGCTGACGACGCGCAAGGGTCCGGACAACTCGCCCGGTGGTGTCACCCGACGGCCGGAAAATCGCCTACCTGGGCTTCGACGACCGTCTCCAGGGCTACCAGGTCACTCATCTATATGTGATGGACATTGACGGCAAGAACTCGCGCGTGGTCGCCGCGGGCTTCGACCGCGACATCGCGGACCCGCGTGGGCGGCCGACAGCCGCAACGTCTACTTCTCCTATGACGAACGCGGCGTGCGAAACTGGGCTCCATCACGCTCGACGGCAAGGTGCGCACGCTGGCGGAAGGGCTGGGCGGAACGGACCTCGGGCGTCCGTATACCTCGGGCGCTTCAGCGTCGCGCGCAACGGCGCGTGGCGTTCACTCACAACTCGCCGGCGCGGCCGGCCGATGTGGCGTATCGTCCGCATCCGCGTCGGGCCGGCGCGGCGTGCTCACCGCGCTCAACGACGACCTGCTGGGGAACAAGACGCTGGGCGCGGTGAGGGAGATCACCTGGAAGTCCTCGAAGGACCAGCGCGAGATCCAGGGCTGGGTCGTCACGCCGCCGGACTTCGACGCCGCGAAGAAATATCCGCTGATCCTCGAGATCCACGGCGGGCCGTTCGCCGACTACGGCCCGACTTCACCGCCGAGATGCAGCTCTTCGCCGCGGCCGGCTACGTCGTGCTGTACGCCAATCCGCGCGGCAGCACGAGCTACGGCGACGAGTTCGGCAATCTGATCCACCACGACTATCCCGGCCACGACTACGACGACCTGATGTCCGGCGTCGATGCCGTCATCGCGCAAGGCCACGTCGACCCGACAACCTGTTCGTCACCGGCGGCAGCGGCGGCGGCGTGCTCACGGCCTGGATCGTCGGCAAGACCGACCGCTTCCGCGCCGCGGTGGTCGCCAAGCCCGTGATCAACTGGTCGAGCTTCGCGCTGACCTCCGACGTCAACAATTTCTTCTACCGCTACTGGTTCGGCGCGCACCCTGGGAGAAGCCCGAGGAATACTGGCGCCGTTCGCCGCTGTCGCTGGTCGGCAACGTGAAGACGCCGACCATGCTGCTGACGGGCGAGGCCGACTACCGCACGCCCATCGCCGAGTCCGAGCAGTACTACCAGGCGCTGAAGCTGCGCAAGGTCGACACGGTGATGGTGCGCATTCCCGAGGCCTCGCATGGCATGACCGCGCGGCCGTCGAATCTCATCGCCAAGGTGGATAACATCCTGGCCTGGTTCGAGAAGTACCGGAAGAAATAAGGAGCCGGCGGCGCGCCACGTCTATACATGAAATTTGCCATCCTCGGCGCCGGCGCGCTGGGCACCATCCTCGGCGCGCACCTGTCGCGCGCCGGTCACGAAGTCGTGATGATCGCGCGCGGCGAACGCGCGCGCGTACTGCAACGCCAGGGTCTGGTGCTCAACGGGCTGTCCGACATCAAGGCGCGCCCCAGGTCATCGACGATCCGCAGAAGCTGCATCGACACCGGCACGCTGATCGTCGCCACCAAGGCCATCGACTCGGCGCAGAGCCTCGACACGCTCAAGCACCTGCGCCTCGACAACGCCTTCTCCGTGCAGAACGGCGTGCTCAAGAACGAGCTGCTGGCGCGGTCTTCGGATATCTCGCGCGTGCTCGGCGCCATGGCGGATTTCAGCGGCGAGCTGCTGGCCAATGGCGAAGTGAAGTTCACGCGCAATGTCTGCCTGCACCTGGGCGAGGAGAAGGGCGGCATCAGTCCGCGCGCGGAGGAGCTGGCCGCGCTCATCGACGCCGCCGGCGTGCGCTGCGCCGCCGCGTCCAACATCCGTACGCGCGAATGGTCGAAGTATCGCCGGCTGGATCGCGCAGTTCCCGCTGGCGGTGCTCACGCGGCAGATCACCTGGAAATTCCTCATGGACGAACGCAGCGCGCATGGTCATCGTGCGCATCGTGCGCGAGGCCGCGGCGCTCGCCGCGGCGATGAAGATCGAGCTCACCGACATGCCGCCGCTGCCGGTGCCCAGCATCGTGCATGCCAGCGACGCGCAGGCCGTCGAGATCATCCGCGGCATCGGCCAGAAGTTCCTCGACACCTCGCCGGAACACCGCATGTCCGCGCAGCAGGACGTCCTGCGCGGCAGCCGCCTCGAGTACCAGGAGACGCTGGGCTACGCGCTGCAGAAGGCGCGCGAGCTCGGACGTGCCCATGCCGACGCTCGATGTCTGCTACCGCATCATCTCGCGTGGCCCACCCATGAATGGGGCTGTCCCTTTCTGCCTAGCAAATGGGGCCGGACCTCATCTGCTCCTTGCGCCGCTGCGGCGTCGCGCCGCGTCCGCGCGCCGACTTCTCTTTCGGACGACTTCGAATCGCACGCCGCCGGCGAACTGCCTGGCGCGCCCTGGAAGCGAAGCCACCTTCAAGTCCGGCGCCGTCATCACGTCGACGCCGAGCACGCCTTCAGCGGCAAACAGGCTCTGCACGTCCTCACGCCGCGCGGCGCGAAATACCGCCGCGGCTACGTCGCGATCCACCTGAAACGCCCGCTGCCCGACGCGCAGCCCGGCATGTACGGCCGCGCCATGGTATTGCTCGACGCGGCGCCGATCGCGCTGCCGGATGCGCCGCCCGTGCACTGGACGCTGCTGCAGGGCGAGGGCCGTTCCGCCGACGACCGCTACAACTCTATCTACCGGCTCGGGCGTCGAGGGCGAGGGCGGCACGCAGCTCATGGCCAACTTCGAGACCACGCCGCCGGTCACCACCGACTGCAAGCAGAAATCGACGCGCACGCTGCCCGTGCGGCGTTGGACCTGCGTCGAATGGCATTTGGAAGTCGCCTCGAATGAAATGCAGTTCTGGCTCGATGGACGCAAGGTCGTCACGCGTGGCAGGTCGCGGCAGGCCGCGCAATGCCTGCCGCGGCAACGACCTGAGGGCGAATGGCGCGCGCCGCCGAAGTTCGACAGTTTCTACATCGGCTTCGAGCGGTACGCGCGACTCCGCCAACGACCAGAATCTGTGGATCGACGACGTGGCGCTGTCGCGGCAGCGCGTCGGGTGTCCGGCGCCAAAACGAGGAGGGGATCGATGAAGTATTCCAGGCGGCGGCAGCTGGCCGCGTCTGCACGGTCATGCTGGCCGGCCTGGCGGCCGAACGCGCCGACCAGGCCGCGCCCGCGACGCCCGCACCGGCTCCGGTCCGCGCCGCCGCCGCCGCTCGTCGATCCCGCCGCCATCGACAGCCGCGCTCAAGAGCGTCATCGACAGCAAGAAGGTCGTCGGCGTTTCCGGCGCTGGTGTACGAGCGCGGCAAGGAAGTCGTACTTCGGCGCGTTCGGCCTCGCCGACCGCGAAAACAACAAGCCCATGGCGCGCGACACCGTCGTGCAGATCTTCTCGATGACCAAGCCGGTGACCGGCGTGGCGCTCATGCAGCTCTACGAGCGCGGCAAATTCGCAGCTCGACGCGCCGCTGTCGACCTACCTGCCGGAGTTCGCCGAATCTGCGCGTGTATGCCGGCCTCGACGCCAAGCGGCCAGCCGAAATACGAGGCGCCGAAGCGGCCGATCACCGTGCGCGACATCCTGCGGCACACCGCGGGTTTCACGGCGACGGATCGCCGCGACCAGCGGTCACCGCCTATCTACCGCGAGGTCGCCGCGCGCGATTTCAACATCACGCTGCCCGAAGTATCCGCGCGAAGCTCGCGAAGGTGCCGCTGGGCTATCAACCCGGCACGCAGTGGAAGTACAGCGACGCCGTCGACATCCAGGCCTACCTGGTGCAGAAGCTCTCCGGCGTGCCTTTCGACGAGTACCTCAAGCTGCACATCTTTCGAGCCGCTCGGCATGACGAGCACGCGCTACACCATCCTGCCCACCGACCCGGACCGCGCGCAGCTCGCGGCCATCTACACGCGCAACGAGGACGGCACGTTCACGCGCCAGACCGACGAAGAGGCCTACGGGTTCAATAGCGCCGCCTGGGCGTACAAGCCCGGCACCTTCGGGCTGGTGTCCACCCTCGACGACTACATGAAGTTCGCGCGCATGCTGCTGGGCGGTGGCAAGCTGGGCCGCGCGCGCATCCTCAAGCCCGAAACCGTGAAGCTCATGGCCACCGACGCCATGCCGAAGGAAGTCACCGACAAGTCCTGGCTGCCTCGCAAGGGGCAGGTGGGTTTCGGCATCGACTTCGCGGTGCGCATCGCGCCGCCCAAAGACGCGCAGCGAGTCTTCCGGCGCGGTCGGCGAGTTCTTCTGGGACGGCGCGGCCAGCACGCTGTTCTGGGTCGACCCGAAGAACGACATCGCCGCGGTGTTGTTCACGCAGATGCGGCCGTTCGACAAGGTCAAGCTGCACAAGACCTTCCGCGATGCCGTGTATCGCAACGATCCGCGTCGCCCTCGCGCACTGAAGTGAGCACGACATGACGCAACCTCTGGGCTTCGGCTTCATCGGCGCGGGCGCCATCGCCAATTTCCACGCGCGCGCGGTCGCGGCCGCGCAGCGGCGGCCGCTTCGTCGGGCGTGGTGAGCCGCACGCGCGCGCACCGCGCGAGAAGTTCGCCGCGGAGCATGGCATCGGCTTCGCCACCGACGAGCGTGCGACGAGCTGCTGACGCAGCCGGGCCTCGACGCGGTGTGCATCACCACGCCTTCGGCACTGCACCTGGAGCCCGCGCTCGCGGCGATCCGCGCCGGCAAACACCTGATGATCGAAAAGCCGCTCGACGCGACGGTCGAAGGCACGGACCGCATCCTGCGCGAGGCGGAGAAGGCCGGCGTGCGCGTCGGCTCCATCTTCCAGGCGCGCTTCGGCGATGCGGCGCGGCAGCTCAAGGCCGCCATCGATGCGCGGGCGCTTCGGCCGCATGGTGCTCGCGAGTTGCTACGTGAAGTGGAATCGCACCGCCGAGTACTACACGGGCTGGAAAGGCAAGCTCTCCGAGGATGGCGGCGGCGCCGTCATCAACCAGGCCATCCATGGCGTGGACCTGCTGCAATGGTTCGCCGGCATGCCGGTGGAAGTGTTCGCCTGGACGCACGCAGCGCGTGCATCGCGATCGAGTCCGAAGACACCTGCGTGGCGGCGCTGAAGTTCGGCAGCGGCGCGTTCGGCACGATCGAAGCCACCACCGCGCATGGCCGGGCTGGTCGCGGCGCATCGAGATCTGCGGCGAGAACGGTTCGGCGCTCATGGAAGACGACGACATCGCGCGCTGGGAATTCCGCGTCGCCGCAGCCGGAAGACGAGAAGATCCGCGCGATGCGCGAGAGTCAGCGCCATGGGATCCGGTGCGGCGGAGCCGATGGCCATCAATTTCGAAGGGCACCAGCGCCAGATCCAGGATTTCATCGACGGCATCCGCGAGAAGCGGCCGTTCTTCATCGAAGGCGCGAGGCGCGCAAGGCCGTGGCGCTGGTGCGGGCTATCTATGACTCCGCAGCCAGCGGCAAGCCCGTGAAGCTGAAAATGGGGTCGACCCCCCAGTCTTTCGAAGAATGGCTAGCAAATGGGGTCTGACCCCATTACTGGCAGATGGTGCGAAGTTTCTCGCGCGGCTTGTCGGCCAGGCCCTGCGGCCACGGGATCTTCTTCGCCGTCATCATGAGCTCGGTGAGCGTGCCGCCACGCGGCTCGCCGATGTCGGGATCGCTTGCGTAGATGGGATCGCCCTGGGCTTCCTCCAGCGTCACGATCTCGAATCCTTCGCGCTCGAGCAATGCGAACAGGTCCGGGAGAATCGTCGAGCTGAACGAGCCCAGGTGCAGCAGTGCGACGTGGTGAATGTCCCGGCCCCACACCTGCCGCGCGAAATCGCGCTGCACGCGAATCCAGCGCCCGGCCTCGGACAGGTAACTGCTGCGCAGCCATTCGAGCGATTGAGCGTCGCGTTTGTCCACGCAGCGCGCATGCGCGCTGTTCCACAGGTAGTCTTCCCAGTCGATGGTGGTCTGCGCGATGCGATAGCCGCTGACGCGCAGGAACTCGCGCACGGCGCGGCGTTTCTCGAGCGTGTCGCCTTCGTGAAGATAGGGATACCGGAACCAGCGCCAGTCGCTCTTCGCCTTTCCGGGTGTGAGCAACTCCAGGGCCGGCTCGTTGCGCAGGATTTCCTTCTGAAAATCCTCGACTGAATTCTTGGTGAAGTCGAGATGCGAGTAGGTGTGATTGCCGAGCGGATGCCCGGCCGCGATCCAGACCTGCAGCGCCCGCGCGCCGTCGGGATTGCGCTCGAGCTTGTCGGCATTGATGAACCCGAACGACGGCGCAATGCGATGCTTCTTCAGCACCTTGACCGTATCCCGCGCGATATCGATATCCGTGACGCCCGCCGGTTTCGAGCCGTTGCGCGGCAGGTCGTCGAAGGTCAGCGCGATCTTGAGTCGCGGTTCCTTCGCGAGCACGCCGCCGCAGCCGAGGAGCAAGGCGGCCAGCACGGCCGCGCGCCAAACCACCCTGGTCAAGTTATTTCAGCAGGCTGCGCAGCATCCAGGCGGTCTTTTCGTGCACCTGGAGTCGCTGGGTCAGCAGGTCGCAGGTGGATTCGTCGCCGGCCTTCTCGGCGGCGGGGAATGCCTGCCGCGCGGTGCGCGCCACGGCTTCGTGGCCCGAGACCAGCAGGCGAACCATATCCAGCGCTTCCGGCACGCCCTCGGTTTCTTCGATGGACGTGAGCTTCGTGAATTCCTTGCCGGTGCCGGGCGCCGGGTAACCCAGCGAGCGGATGCGTTCGGCCACCGCATCGAGCGCATTCCACAGCTCGGTGTATTGGTCCATGAACATGAGGTGCAGCGTGTTGAACATCGGTCCTTCGACGTTCCAATGGAAATTGTGCGTCTTCAGGTACAGCGAGTAGGTGTCGGCGAGCACGCGCGACAACCCCAGCGCGATCTTCTCGCGGTCCCTGGTCTTGATGCCGATGTCGATCTGCGGTGCGTCGCTGACTGCGGCGGCGGCGTTTTTCTTGCCCATGATTGCGCTCCTCTCGGTGTTGCGACAGAGTCTAACCATGAGGCACACGCGCGGCCATTCGGTTTTGTCTATTTCTTCGATAGATGCTTGCGCAACGCGTCACCACCGAAGTCGTAGTCCAGGTCGCGATACACGGTGTGGATGTGGTTGGCGTCGTTCTGCGTGTTGTCGTATTCGATGAGCAGCGTCGGGCCGTGCACGCGGTAGTAGTGTTTCTGGCCGCTTTCGAGACCACCCGCCCAGGCGAAGCGCACCTTCCCGAAACCTGCACGATCCAGGCGCATCAATGCATCCTTGGCCGAAAGGGTTGTGAGGCGACCGACGTACAGCTCGATCAGGCGCCGCAGCCGCTGCTGCTCGGCGGCCGACATGTCGGCGGCGGCCAGCCCCTCGAGCTCGAGCGGGCGTACCTTGGGGTCGTTGCCGGTCACGATGTCGGCGAAGGCCGTGTCGCGGATCAACGCGACCCGGCGCCGCTCCTCCGACAACGAGGTGACGAGCTCGCGGCCCAGGTCTTCCTCGGCCGCCAGCAGGCGAAACCCGGTTTGCGGACCCGAAAGCACGCGCGCCGGATTGGCGCCGATGAATACCGGGCCGATCATGGGCGCCTGGCCGCCGGCCAGCGTCACGTTGAGTGAGAGGTGATGGCCCTCGAAGCGCCAGCTCCAGGGCGCAGCGCCGTGCGGCCGGCCGAATACCGAGGTGTAGTACAGCCCGGGGTCGCGACGCGTGGCATCGACGCCGGCTTCGGTCTCCACGCGCCGCAGGATGTTTTCGTGCTTGAGCACGCCGCGGGCTTCGAGCAGGCCTTCGGGGCTGAGCGCCGAGGCGAGCAGCGGGCCTAACAATTCACTCTGCGAGTCGCTGAGTTTCAGCAGCGAGACGCCGACACGCTCGCGCGGAACGAAATACCACTCGGTGCGCTCCGGCGCGCCGATGGGAAACGAAGCTTCCTTGCGCAGCTGGGGAGGCAACGAGTCCAGGAAGGCGTTCGCGGCGGCTTCCGATTCGCTGCCGGTGGGGGCAGCCTTCGCCGTGCCGGTGCCCGGAGTCAGGGCGATCGCGCCCAGCGCGCCCGCCACCACCGAGAGCCCGATTGCCACAATTCGCATGAAACGCATCTGTGCCCCTCCCTGAGAGGGACACGATGCTAGGGGCAATGGAGGCGCGCGGCAATCAGCCGATCAGGCTTCGGCCACCTTGCCCACGATCTTCTCGGCGTCGGCGCGGTTCTTCTTGAAGGCCTCTTCGAGGCCGGCCTCGCGCAGGAAGCTCACGTCGATGCGTGCCGAGCTGTCGGCATTCGTGCCGCCGAGGCATTCCGCCGAATTGCCCTCGGTCATCTCCTCGACGAGGCCGCTGGCGATGTGGATCGCGGCCACCAGCGGTCGCGACTCGGGCGTCACCTCGTTCGGCCGATGGTGGAATGCGACCGCCTCGACGATGGGGAACGGGAATGCCCCACAGGCCGAGTAGATAGGCACCGACTTCGGCATGCGTGACGCCGAAGATCTCGCGCTCGGCCGCGGCGCTGTCGCCGCCGAGCTCCTTCTTGCGATCCAGCGCGCGCACGTAGTCGGGCGGCGCCGCGTACAGCAGCACCAATGCGCCGATGTCGTGCAGCAGGCCGGCCGTGAAGGCGGCGTCCGCCAGTTCCGGCTTCGAGACGATCTTCTTGGCGAGCAGGGCGGTCAGCATCGAATGATGCTGCAGGCGGTCGGGCGAGAATCCCTTGACCTCGCTGATGGCCTTGTCCGAGAAGGAGCTCGAGCCCAGCACCAGCGACTTGATGATTTCGACGCCGAGATAGGTGACTGCCGGCCGGATGCTGACGATCTTCTGGCCGAGGCCGAAGTACGCGCTGTTCACCAGCTGCAGCACCTTGGCGCACACCGCGGCATCCATTTCGATGACCTTGGCGAACGCGGCTGCGTCGGCCTTCGGGTCGCCGGCAAGCCGGGCCAGTTCGGTGTAGGTGGTCGGAACCGCGGGAATGCGTTCGAGCTTGCCCACCAGCGCGGTCAACGCCGGGTTCTGCATGAGCTTGTGCAGGTTGTGCGTCTGCTCGATCACGGCGCGCAGCGTCTCGCCGTCGCAGGGCTTGTGCAGGAACTGATGGGTGACGGGCAGCGCGCGCATGATGGATTCGCGCTCGGCCTGGCCGGACAGCACGATGCGGGCGGCGGCCGGGAAGTCACGCTGGATGTGGCGCAGCAGCTCGGCGCCGTCCATGCCGGGCATGCGCATGTCGGTGATGACGACGTCCGCGGGCGTCTGCTTCATCGCTTCCAGCGCCTGCTGGCCGCCGAGGGCGAAGGTCATTTCCCAGCGCTTGCGTTCCTTGCGCAGGGAGTTGCGCAAGCCATCGAGAATGGCCTGTTCGTCATCGACAAATAACACGTGAAGAGAAGTCATGCTGCAGCCTGTTTGGTAGTTGCCAGGTTGGCCTGGTCCGACACCGGCAGTCGGATGTAAAAAATCGTCCCTTTTCCGGTTTCAGTTTCGAAATGAAGCGATCCCTTGAGTTTCTCGACCACCAGGCCGCGCGACAGCGCGAGACCCTGGCCCGTGCCGCGGCCGACCTCCTTGGTCGTGACGAACGGCTCGAAAATCCTCGAGCGCACCGATTCGGGTATGCCGTCGCCGGTGTCGGCGATGGAGATCTCGACGAAATCGGCGATGGCGCGCGTGCGTACGGTAATGCGGCCCTTGGAGCTGGTGCCCTCGACCACGTCGCCAATGGCATGCGCGGCATTCAACAGCAGGTTCAGCACCACCTGGTTGAAGTCGCCGGCGTGGCAATGCACGGTCGGAATGTCGCCGAAATCGGTTTCGATGTCGGCCACGGACTTGTATTCGTTGCGAGCCATGTTGAGCGTGGACTTGACGGCGCGATTGATGTCGACGTCGGTCATGGTGCGCGAGTCGGGATGCGCGAATTCGGTCATGGAGCGCACGATGGAACCCACGCGACCGATGCCATCGAGCGCGCGATCGAGCGCATCGGGGGCGTTCTTGAGGAAGTAGTCGACGTCCGCGGCTTCGTCGGTGTCGGTGGCCTTCTTCGCGGCCGCGCTCACGTCCTTGCCGGACAGCACGCCGGCGGCCAGGGCACGGTAGTCGGCGAGGGCGGTGGGCACATCCTTCAGCGCGTGACGCACGAAGCGCACGCTGTCGGAGATGAACTGCACCGAGGTGTTGATCTCGTGCGCCACGCCGGCGGCGATGCGTCCCACGGATTCGAGTTTCTGATCCTGGGCGCTTTCACGCAGCTGGCGCCGGGCCTCGGTCACGTCGATCATCAGCCCGCGCAGAAAACGCATGTCGTTCTTGAGCTCGCAGGAGACCGTCCAGCGCAGCTCCACCACGCGATCGTCGCCCGTGACCACCGAGCACAGGGTTTCGAAACTGCCGGGCATGGATTCGTCCAGCTGGCGGCGCGCGCCGGCCTCGCGTTCGCGCGGCAGCAGCTCGTCGAGGAAGCCTGATTCCTTCCAGCGCGCTTCGGGAAAGCCCAACACTTTTTGCGCCTGCGGCCCGATGTAGGTGAATCGGCCATGCGCGAGATCCAGCTCGAAGGGAATGGCGCGCGTGGTCTCGGCGATCAGCCGGTACTGCTCGCGGCTGCGCACCAGCTCGGCCGTGCGTTCGCTCACGTCGCGCTGGATGTTGTCATTGGCGAGCTGCAGGCCCGCGGCCTGCATCGAAAAGTCCCAGACGGTTTTCAGGCTCTGGCGCACGGTGAGCATCAACATGGCGGTCTCGGCCACCACGTAGGCCGACTGGTGCAGCAGGCGCGACCATGCGGCCGCACCGATGCCATACGAGTCCGGCAACAGCGCCAGCCGTGCCAGTGGATAGCCGATGGCCACCACCGTGGCCGTGAGCAGCACGCGCCAGTCACGATAGAAAGCCAGGAAGGCCAGCGACGCGAACACGTGAAACTGCGCTTCGGTATTGCCCTCCAGCACCCACACGTACAGCCACGACCAGCCGATCTGGGTGATGGCCACCCAGTGCCGCGTCCACCACGCCAGCGGCGCACCGCGCGTGAACTGGCTGGCGGGCACGCACAACATGCCGCCGAGAATCACCGTGATCCAGAACCGCGGGTCACCGGCCGCCACGGAATTCCACGCCAGCAGCACCGCGATGGCCCACTGGCTCGCGAAAAGGATCCGGAAAGCGCGGTGCGTGCCCACGGTGAGCTGCGCCACGACTTCGTGACGCACTTCACGGGCACGAGCCTCGCGCTGCGCTGAATCCGGTTCGACCACGGTACTCCTGCTGATTTGGGGTGCGTAACTCCGGTTGTCCCGGCAGTTATCGGCCCATAACAGGGCAGCCTTTAGGTCATTTGCGAGGCGGGGCGGGGAAAAAAGCGTTCGTTTTCAAGACGTAGTCGGCATATTGCGGCCGACGATTGCCGATGTCGGATTCCAGCAGGCTGACCCCTGAAACCCGCAATAACAGCCAGGTCAGGAGCGCCGGTCCGGGCAGCGCCCACCAGGCCCCGGCGGACAGCGCGATCAGCCAGAAGCCCCACCAGATGCAGAACTCGCCGAAGTAGTTAGGGTGGCGCGTGTAACGCCAGAGGCCGCGGTTCATGACCGCCTGTGCATTGGCCGGATCGCGCCGGAAACGCGCCAGCTGCCAGTCGCCGCCGGCCTCGAAGACGAAGCCGATCAGCCACAGCGAAACACCACAGTAGTCCAGCAGGCCCACCGGCCGGATGCTGGCGAAGGCGCCCATGAGCGGCAGCGATATGACCCAGGCGAGCAAGGCCTGCAGTCCGAACACCAGGTACAGGCTCTGGATCCAAAACGGCTGGTTGCGCGCACGAATGGCCTGGTAGCGCCGGTCTTCGCCCTTGCCGGCGTTGCGGGCGGTGATGTAGACGGCGAGACGCGCCGCCCACAGCGCCAGCAGCCAGAGCACCAGTGCCTGGCGCGGCGCGCGCGGATCGCTGGCGAGCGCATAGACCACGCCCGTGGCGAACAACATGAGGCTCCAGAGCGAGTCGACGATGGCCACGTTTCGCAATGGAAGCGACAGCAGCCAGGTGCACGTGGCGGCGACCAGCAGCACCGGCAGCGCCGACAACCACAGGGAAAAGTCGAAGGGGGCTGGGCTCATTTGCTCACAGCAGGTCCAGGATCCGGAACCACAGCATGGCCAGCACCAGCGCCGGCCGGCGCAGATGCGCGCCGCCGGGAAAATCGCGATGCGGAATCCTCGCGAACATGTCGAAACGCTCCGCCGTGCCGCCGATGACTTCGCTGACGAGTTTGCCCGCGATGCCCGAGATCACCATGCCATGGCCCGAGAGGCCCTGCACGAACCAGGCATTCGGACCCAGGCGCCCGAAGTGCGGCGCGCGATTCAGCGTGATGTCGAGAAAACCGCCCCAGGCATATTCGATGCGCGCCGCGGTGAGCTGCGGAAATACTTTCGCGATCCTGCCGCGCAGCACGCGCGCCGAATCGAATGGGTCGATGCCCGAGTAGCTCACGCGTCCGCCGAACAACAACCGGTGGTCTGTAGTGCGGCGAAAATAATCGAGGATCCAGTTCATGTCGGCGGCCGCCGCATTGTTCGTGATCAACGAGCGAGCGCGTTCCTCGCCCAGCGGCTGCGTGACCGCGATGTAGGTGCCGATGTCCATGAGCTTGTCCGCCAGCTTCGGAATCAGCCGGCCCAGCAGCGCGCCGCCGGCCACCAGCAGATGCCGCGCGCGCAGCGTGCCCTGCACGGTATGCGCGAGATTGTCGGCGCTGGCGTTCTGCGCGACGTCGAGGCGCGTGACCCAGGAGTTTTCGAAGATGTGCACGCCCGCGCCGGCGGCCGCCCGTCCCAGGCCGAGGGTGTAGCGGTACGGATGCAGGTGGCCGCCGTTCGAGTCGTACAGCGCGCTGCTGTATCGCTGGCTGGCGATCACGGTGCGCAGCTCATCGCGCCCGATGAGGCGTAGCGAGTGGTAGTCGTAGCGCGTGGCGAGTGATTCCAGTTCTTCGCGCAACGCCTCGTCATGGCGGCGCTTGAGGCCCAGGATCATGTGTCCGGCCGTGTAATCGCAGTCGATCGAATGCCGCGCGATGAGCTCGCGCTGCAATTGCATGCCTTCGACGGCCACGTCCCACATGCGGCGCGCATCGCCCATGCCGACGGCTTTCTCGAGCGTCGACATCTCGCAGGCATAGCCAAAAATCGATTGCCCGCCGCTGCGGCCCGAGCCGCCGTAACCGAGATGTCTGGCTTCCAGCAACGCCACGCGCATGCCGCGTTCGGCCAGGTGCAGGGCGGCCGAAAGTCCGGAGATACCCCCGCCGAGAACGCAGACGTCGAAGACCTGCTCGCCCGCGAGCGGTGCGTGCAACTCGGCCCGCGGCGTATTTGCATAGTAGAAGTTCTGTTCGTCGGCCTGGCCCATGGCCTACAGCGGTCCCAGGTAGCGCGCGATTTCCAGCGGCGTGATGTGCGCAGCGAACTCCTGCAGTTCATCCCGCTTGACGGTGGCGTACAGGTTCACGAATTTTTCACCGAAGGAGCGCGCGGCGAATTCGCTGCGCGCGAACCGCGTGATGGCTTCGCTCCAGTGAATGGGCAGCGGATCGCCCGGCTGCTCGTAGGCATTGCCGGTGGTCACGGGCGGCGGCTCGAGTTTGTGCGTGAGGCCGTGCTGGATACCCGCGAGTACCCACGCGACGACCAGATAGGGATTCGCGTCCGCACCGGCCAGGCGGTGTTCGATGCGCAAGTTGGCCGAATCCGAGGCCGGCACGCGGATCGCCGAGCCGCGATTGTTGATCGACCAGGTGGCATGCAGCGGCACGTAGGCCTCGCTGCGGAAACGCCGGAAGGAATTCGGGCCCGGTGCGCACAGCGCCATGCCGTCGGCGAGCGTCGCCAGCGTGCCTGAGATGGCGTGGCGCAGCGGGGCGCTGGCGAGCGGGTCCTCGGCGGCAAAAATGTTTCGACCATCGGGATCCGCCAGGCTCACGTGCACATGCAGGCCGCTGCCCGCCATGTTGCCGTAGGGCTTGGGCAGGAAGGTCGCCTCGCAGCCAGCCGAGCGGGCCACCGACTTGACGATCCGTTTGAAACGCAGCGCCTCGTCGCAGACGCGCAGCGCATCGGGCGCGTGCGCGAGATTCACTTCGTACTGGCCCGGCCCGTATTCGGCCAGCGAAGAAGTGGCGGGCACGTTCTGCAGCCGGCACACGCGGTCGATTTCGGCTAACAACTCCGAGTACTCGTTGAGATCGGTCATGGAATTGATCTGCGTGCGGTATTCACGCCTTCCCGTGAGCGGGCCCTTGGGCGGTTGCGGCAATCCGTCGGGCCCGCGCTGCGCATCCACCAGGTAGAACTCGTACTCGACCGCCACCACCGGTGTGAGGCCGAGCGTGGCGAAGCTGGCCAGTTGTTGCTCGAGCAGCTGGCGCGGGTCGCCGAAGAATCGCGAACCGTCGTGATCGAACATGCGCAACTGCACCTGCGCCACGTCCGCCTGCCAGGGGACCGGGACCAGCGTGCCGGGGATGGGCATGCAGGGGCGATCGGCGTCGCCGTCGTCGAATCCGAGGCCGGTGGCCTCGCTGGTTCCGCCTTCGATGTCGAGCGCGTACATCGAGCCGGGCAGTGGCATGCCGTGGCTGAACACCCGCGCGATTCCATTGCGGTCGATGCGCTTGCCGCGTTCCACCGTGTTCAGGTCGTTCACGAACGCGTCGAAGAACCGCACCGTGGGATGAGCCGCCAGGAAGCGCTCGAGCTCGTTGTCCGCCGCATCGTTCATGGGGTCTCGGTGTTTATTATTTTCGACACCTGCCAGGTGCCGGGCTGGGCAGCATATGCCCGGGATACGCAGGGCGGCAAACGCCCTAATCGACCAATTTCAGCCAGATGAAGCCCCGGCATGAGGCAGTGCCTGGCAACGCCGGACCCCGGTGAGGTGTGGTCTAATGGCCGCCTTCGGACCGGTCGCCGGTTCGACCCCGTAAAAGATAATAGACAGCGCGCGGGCCTGGCCCGACTGAAAGCGTGTCGTGTATGAGCTATCGCCCCGTCATTGGCATTCCTTCGGATCGACGCATGATCGGTCCGCATCCGTTTCACGCCGTCGGCGAGAAATACATTGCGGCCGTGGTTCAGGCCGCGGACTGCCTGCCGCTGCTGATCCCGGTGCTCGAGACGCCGCTCGATGTCACGGAAATCCTCACGCGCGTGGATGGAATTTTCTTTCCCGGCAGTCCTTCGAACGTGGAACCGGAACGGTATGCGGGACCCGCGAGCGTGCCCGGCACGCTGCACGATCCGCATCGTGACGCCACCACGTTGTCGCTGATCCCGCGCGCAGTCGCGGCCGGCGTGCCGGTGTTCGGCGTGTGCCGCGGCTTCCAGGAGATGAATGTCGCGATGGGCGGCACGCTGCACCAGCGCGTGCACGAGGTCGAAGGCTTCGCCGACCATCGCGAGGACAAGCAGCAGTCGCTGGACGTGCAGTACGGCCCGGCACACGAAGTGATGCTCGAGCCCGGCGGGTTGCTGCTGCAGCTCGCGGGCAAGGGCCGCATCACGGTGAACTCGCTGCACTCGCAGGGGGTCGACAGGCTCGGCCCCGATCTCGCCGTGGAAGCGCGCGCGACGGATGGGCTGGTGGAGGCCTTCCGCGTGAAGTCGGCCCCGAGTTTCGCGCTCGCGGTGCAGTGGCACCCCGAGTGGAAGGTGATGAGCAATCCGTTCTCGCAGGCGCTGTTCAACGAGTTCGGCAGGGCTGCGCGCCGCCGCGAAGATTCGAGAAAAATTAGTTAGGTCAAGAAATTAGGAAAGACCCATGGCGAACGAAATCCGGCAGTTCCTGCGCGATCACGGCATCTCCGAAGTCGAGGCCATCATTCCCGACATGGCCGGCATCGCGCGCGGCAAGATCATGCCCGCGGAGAAGTTCGGCGAGGACGAGGGCATGCGCCTGCCCGAAAGCATCTTCCTGCAGACGGTGACCGGCGACTATCCACCCGACACCGACAAGGCCATGAGCCCGGCCGAGATCGACATCATCCTCAAGGCCGATCCCAAGACCGTGCGCCGCGTGCCCTGGGCCGCCGAGCCCACCGCGCAGGTCATCCATGACTGCTATTACGCCGATGGCCGGCGCGTGGGCATGGCGCCGCGCGGCGTGCTGCGCCACATCCTCGAGATGTACGCGAATCGCGGCTGGGAGCCGGTGGTGGCGCCGGAGCTGGAGTTCTACCTGGTCGAGCCCAACATCGACGCCGACTATCCACTCAAGCCGCCGGTGGGCCGTTCGGGCCGCGCGGAGCCGGGCCGGCAGAGCTACAGCATCGCCGCGGTCAACGAGTTCGACCCGCTGTTCGACGACATGTACCAGTTCTGCGAGGACCAGGACATCGAGATCGACACGCTGATCCACGAGGACGGCGCGGCGCAGATGGAGATCAACCTGCTGCACGGCAACGCGCTGGACCTCGCCGACCAGGCGTTCCTCTTCAAGCGCACCGCGCGCGAAGCGGCGCTGCGCCACAAGATGTATGCGACGTTCATGGCCAAGCCGCATGCCAAGGAACCCGGCAGCGCCATGCACATCCACCAGAGCATCCTCGACACCAAGACGCGCAAGAACATCTTTTCGAACCCCGACGGGACGCCGACGCCGCTGTTCTTCGCGCACATCGCCGGCATGCAGAAGTACCTGCCCGCGGCCATGGCGCTGCTGGCGCCGAACGTGAATTCCTACCGCCGCATCTCACGCTTCCAGCTGGCGCCGATCAACGTGCATTGGGGTTACGACAATCGCACGGCCGGGCTGCGCGTGCCGGCCTCCGAGCCCGAGGCGCGGCGCGTCGAAAACCGCCTGGCCGGTGCCGATGCGAATCCCTATATCGCCATCGCGACCTCGCTGGCCTGCGGCTACCTCGGCATGGTGGAGGGCCTGCAGCCTTCCGAGCCGATTTCCGGCAGCGCGCACGACCTGCCTTTCTCGCTGCCGCGCTCGCTCGACGACGCCATCCGCGAGCTGCGCGAATGCGAGCCGCTGGTGCGTATCCTGGGCGATCCATTCATCTCCGCGTATACCATCGTCAAGGAAGCCGAGTACGAAGTCTTCCTGCAGGTGATCAGCTCGTGGGAGCGCGAGCACCTGCTGCTGAACGTCTAGGCTGAAGTAAGACCGTGGAGCGCCAGTGAACAGATCGAGCGGTACCACGACGGCCGATTGGCAGCGGCTGGACAGCGCGCACTACCTCCATCCGTTCACCGACTTCAAGGCACTGGCCGCGCGCGGTTCGCGCATCGTGACGCGCGCCGAAGGCGTGTACATCTACACCGCCGACGGCGACAAGATCCTGGACGGCATGTCGGGCCTGTGGTGCGTCGCGCTGGGCTACGGGCGCAAGGAGCTTGCCGACGCGGCCCATCGGCAGATGGTGGAACTGCCTTACTACAACAGCTTCTTCCAGAGCAGCACACCGCCGGCGATCGAACTCGCGCGAATTCTCACGGAAGTGACGCCGCCGCAGTTCAACCACGTCTTCTACACGGGCTCGGGCAGCGAGGCGAACGACACCATGATCCGCCTGGTGCGCCGCTACTGGCAGCTGCTGGGGGAGCCGCAGCGCAATGTGATCATCTCGCGCTGGAACGGCTATCACGGCAGCACGGTGGCGGGCGCGGCGCTCGGTGGCATGAAACCCATGCACGAGCAGCTGGGGCCCGATGGCGCCTTGCCGGGCATCGTGCACATCAACCAGCCCTACTGGTTTGGAGAGGGTGGGGACCTCACGCCGGCCGAATTCGGCCTGGCGCGCGCACGCGAGCTCGAAGAGAAAATCACCGAGTTGGGGCCGGAGCGGATCGCGGCCTTCATCGGCGAGCCGGTGCAGGGCGCGGGCGGCCTGGTGATTGCGCCGGAGACCTACTGGCCGGAGATCCAGCGCATCGTCGACAAATACGGCATCCTGCTGGTCTCCGACGAGGTCATCTGCGGTTTCGGCCGCACCGGCCAGTGGTTTGGCTGCGATTACTACGGCACCCGGCCCGATTTCCTGACCATGGCCAAGGCGTTGTCCTCGGGCTATCTACCCATCGGGGGCCTGATGGTGGGCGACCGCGTGGCCCGGGTGCTCATCGACAAGGGCGGGGAATTCTTTCATGGTTTCACCTATTCCGGGCATCCGGCCGCCTGCGCCGTCGCGATCGCCAATCTCGAGATCATGCGGCGCGAACGCATCGTGGAGCGGGTGCGGGACCAGGCGGCCCCCTATCTAGCGAAGCGCTGGCGCGAGCTAGCGGCCCATCCGCTGGTGGGCGAGGCGCGCTGCCTGGGCCTGCTGGCGGCCATCGAGCTGGTGCCTGACAAGAGCTCCAGGCGGTTTTTCGAGCCGCGCGGCGAAGTGGGCATCCGGATGCGGGATATCTGCACGCGTAATGGTCTCGTAATGCGCGCCACGCGCGACACACTGTTCGTCGCGCCGCCACTGATTATTTCGCATGCCGAAATAGACGAACTACTGTCCAAAGTAGTGCGCTCCCTCGATGAAACCGCTGCTCATGCGCGTGCCGAGGGCTGGCTATAGACGCGGTCGCTGTTATATAACGTGTCTAAAGACGCGGACGTGTGGGTCTCACGCCGCGACAACTCTAGGGGTCCTACAAATGTCCACTCGCAGCCTTTCGGCTCTGGTTTCGGCTTCCTGTCTTTTCTTACTCATCGCCTGCGGCAAGAAGGACGAAGCGCCGCCAGCCGCCGCCACGCCCGCGGCGCCTGCCGTGGACACGGACGCGGAAAAGGTCGTCAACGTCTATAACTGGTCGGATTACATCGATCCGTCCGCGCTCGAGGACTTCACCAGGGAAACGGGCGTCAAGGTCAACTACGAGGTCATGGACTCCAACGAACTGCTGGAAACCAAGCTCGTGGCCGGGCGCACCGGATACGACGTGGTGGTGCCCTCGGCATCGTTCCTCGCCCGCCAGATCAAGGCCGGCATCTACCAGAAACTCGACAAGTCGAAGCTTTCAAACTACAAGAATCTCGACCCGGACATCACCAAGCGGCTCGAGGTCTTCGATCCGGGCAACGAATACGCGGTCAACTACATGTGGGGCACATCCGGTGTCGCCTACAACGAAGAAGCCATCAAGGCCGCGATGCCGAACGCCCCGGTAGATAGCTTCGCGATGTTCTGGGATCCCAAGGTCATCTCCAAGTTCGCCAAGTGCGGCGTCTCGGTGCTCGACGCGCCGTCCGAAGTCGTCGGCACCGTGCTGATTTACCTCGGCAAAGATGCCAATTCCGAGAATCCGGAGGACCTCAAGGCCGCCGAAAAGGTGCTGCTGTCGGTGCGCCCATACATCCGCAACATCAACTCCTCGGCGTACATCGAGCAGCTCGCGGGCGGCGAGATCTGCCTGGCGCTCGGCTGGTCCGGCGACGTGCTGCAGGCCAAGAGCCGTGCCGAGGAGTCGCAGAAGACATTCCACATCAAGTACAACATTCCGAAGGAAGGCGCCGTCATGTTCTTCGACAACATGGCGATCCCGGGTGACGCGGGTCATCCCAAGAACGCGCACCTGTTCATCGATTACATGCTGCGCCCCGAAGTGGCCGCCAAGAACAGCAATTTCATCAGCTACGCCAACAGCAACGCGGCCTCCTGGCCGCTGGTGAGCGCCGAGGTCAAGAACAACCCCGGCATCTTCCCGACGCCGGACGTCATGCCCAAGCTGGTGCCTGATCTGCCCGAGAGCCCGGAATTCACCCGTACGCTGACGCGCACCTGGACGAAGTTCCGAACCGGCAAATGAGCAGGAAGGCCGCCGCTTAGGGAGCGGCGGCCTTCTGATTCTTTTGAAGCAGTCTTCATAACGAGGACATTGCGACGGGGGCTCGATGCAAACGGCGGAACGACGCGCTGACAAGAGCAAGACGAAGAACGAGCCGTGGCGGGATCCGCACGCGGAAGGCTACGTGCGGATCGAGAACATCACCAAGAAGTTCGGTGATTTCACCGCCGTCAACAACGTCTCGCTGAAGATCTACAAGGGCGAAATCTTCTGCCTGCTGGGTGGCTCGGGCTGCGGCAAGTCCACGCTGCTGCGCATGATGGCGGGATTCGAGTCGCCCAGCTCGGGGGCTATCTATCTCGACGGTCAGGACATGGCCGACGTTCCCCCGTACGACCGCCCGGTCAACATGATGTTCCAGTCATATGCGCTGTTTCCGCACATGACCGTGGAGAAGAACATCGCTTTCGGCCTGGAGCAGGAGAAGGGGCTGTCGCGCTCCGAAATCGCCACGCGGGTGACCGACATCCTGGAGATCGTCAAGCTCAAGGAATTCGCGGCCCGCAAGCCGCACCAGCTGTCGGGCGGACAGCGCCAGCGCGTGGCCCTGGCCAGATCGCTGGTCAAGCGGCCCAAGCTGCTGCTGCTCGACGAGCCGCTGGGCGCGCTCGACAAGAAACTGCGCGAGGCCACGCAGTTCGAGCTCATCAACATCCAGGAGCAGCTCGGCGTCACCTTCATCGTGGTGACGCACGACCAGGAAGAGGCCATGACGCTGGCCTCGCGCATCGGCGTCATGAATCGCGGCGAAATCGTGCAGATCGGCACGCCCACCGAGATCTACGAATTCCCGATGACCAAGTTCGTGGCCGACTTCATCGGCTCGGTGAACATGTTCGAAGGCCTGCTGGTGGAAGACCTGCCGGATCGCGCGCGCATCCAGTCCGACGAGCTCGGCGGTCTCATCTACATCGACCATGGCATCAGCTCGGCGCCCGGGGCCATCGTCTGGACCGCCGTCCGTCCCGAGAAGATCAACATCCTGCGCGCGCCGCCCGAGAACACCGCCGAGAACTGCGTCAAGGGCGTGGTCAAGGAGATCGCCTACATGGGCGACCTGTCCATCTACCTGGTCAAGATCGACAGCGGCAAGACGGTGCGCGTCACGCTGCCCAACGTGGAACGCCTGTCCGACGACGAGCGCATCCTGTGGGACGAGACCGTGTGGCTCAGCTGGCACGCCTCCAGTCCCGTCGTCGTGACCCAGTGAAGGCGCCGGAGACGTGATATTCAAGCTCACAGGCGCACGCACCGCGGCATCGCGTGATGCCCCCGGCCGGCTGGGGCCGCTGTGGACCTTCCTGTTCCGCTATGGGCCGCCGCGCTGGACCGAATACGTGCTCAGGAACTGGTCGGGCCAGCGCCTGGTCATCGCGGTGCCGTACCTGTGGCTGCTGGTTTTCTTCCTGGTCCCGTTCCTGATCGTCCTCAAGATCTCCTTCGCGGAGTTCTCGCCGCTCGGCCGCCCGCCTTACGAGCCCGTGTTCCGCTGGCTGGAGGAGGGTGCGCTGCAGGTCAAACTCCTGATAGGCAGCTACGTCTATCTTTTCAACGAGCCGCTGTACGTCAGTTCCTGGCTCTATTCGATCAAGGTCGCATTCTTTTCCACGTTCTTCTGCCTGATGCTCGGCTATCCGATGGCCTATGCCATCGCGCGCTCCCCGCCGACGTACCGGAACGTGTTTCTGATGCTGATCATCCTGCCGTTCTGGACTTCGTTCCTGCTGCGCGTGTATGCGTGGATAGGCCTGCTCAAGAACGACGGCGTGATCAATAACGTGCTGCAGGCCATGGGAATCATCGACGAACCGCTCGCCATGATGAACACCAGTTTCGCGGTGTACATCGGCATCGTGTACTCGTACCTGCCGTTCATGATCCTGCCGCTGTATTCAAATCTCGAGAAGCACGACAACACGCTGCTCGAGGCCGCGCAGGATCTCGGTGCGGGGCCGATCAGGTCCTTCCTGCGCGTCACGCTGCCGCTTTCCGTGCCCGGAATCGTGGCCGGTTCGCTGCTGGTATTCATCCCGGCGGTGGGCGAATACGTGATTCCCTCGCTGCTGGGACGCACCGACCAGCTGATGATCGCGCGGCTGCTGGCGGACGAGTTCTTCCTGAACCGCGACTGGCCCAGGGCGAGCGCGGTGGCCATCGTGATGCTGCTGCTGCTGGTCCTGCCGATCATGATGTTTCAGCACTTCCAGAACAAAGAACTGCAGGCCCAGAAGAAATGAAGACGCAGGGCCTGTTCTCGAAAACCATGCTGGGCCTCGGCTTCGTGTTCCTGTACGTGCCCATCATTTCGCTGATCGTCTACTCGTTCAACGACTCGCGCTCGGTCACGGTGTGGAACTCGGTGACCTCGCCGACGCTCAAGTGGTATGGCAGGTTGTTCGGCGACGGCCAGATCCTCTCGGCGGCATGGCTGTCCATCCAGGTCGCGGCCATGTCGGCCACCGGGGCGGTGGTGTTAGGCACCCTGACCGGGATGGTGTTGTCGCGTTTCGGCCCCTTCAAGGGCCGCGCGCTGCTGCAGGGCCTGACTACCGCGCCGCTGGTCATGCCGGAAGTCATCACCGGCCTGTCGATGCTGCTGCTGTTCGTGTCGCTCGAACAGCTGTTCCGCGCGGTTTTCGGCTGGCAGTTCGATCGCGGCGTCGTGACCATCACCATCGCGCACATCACCTTCACCATGGCTTATGTCACCGTGGTCGTGCAGTCGCGCCTGGCGAGCTTCGATGACTCGCTGGAGGAGGCCGCGCTCGACCTGGGCGCGCGCCCGGCCAAGGTGTTCTTCCGCATCACCGTGCCGCTCATCCTGCCCGCCATCCTGTCCGGCTGGCTGCTGGCATTCACGCTTTCATGGGACGACCTCGTGGTCACGCAGTTCGTCTCCGGACCGGGGTCCAATACGCTGCCCATGGTCATCTTTTCTCGCGTTCGACTAGGTGTAAGCCCGGTCGTGAACGCACTAGCAAGCCTAATGGTCTTGGTAGTGGCTCTGGGTGTGATCCTGTCGGCGATCTTGATGCGCCGCCAGGAGCAGCGCCGCAAACGCGAGGAACAGATGGCCGTCGCCGGCTAACTACTGCTAAACTTCCACCATCGACTTTGACGAGGATTCGATCAATGGCCAAATCAGCCCGTAAACACAATGCTCCCTGGACGCCCGCGGATCTGAAGAAGATGCGGGAACTGGCGAAGAAGAAAATGTCCGCCCGGCTCGCCGCCAAGGAACTGGGCCGCTCCACCGGCGCCGTCAAGTACAAGGCGATGGTGGAAGGCATCCGCTTCCGCTTCATCGACCAGCCGGCAGGAGTGCAGATGAAGCTCGCCCGCAAGGCGAAGCGCGCCAAGAAGAAGTAAGGCGTCCGACCGCAGACGCCGCGTACGGGGGTGCGCGGCGGCTTTGCTCGCCGAAGAGTTTTCCGGAGGATTCAGAGCAAACTGCCCGACGTCGGCACCACGATCTTCACCGTGATGTCGCGCCGCGCCACCGAAGATGGGCGCGGTAAATGTAGGACAGGGCTTCCCAGACTACCCCATCGATCCCGATCTGGCCGCCTGCGTCACCGACGCGATCAGCGGCGGGCTTCAACCAGTACGCGCCGATGGAGGGCAATGTCCGCGCTGCGCGCCGCCATCGCCGCCAAGATCGCCAGCGGCGGCGGCCGCGCCGTCGACCCCGAGACCGAGCTCACCGTCACCTGCGGCGGCACCGAGTCTATCTACTCCGCCATCCAGGCCGTGGTCGCCCACGGCGACGAAGCCATCGTCTTCGACCCGGCCTATGACGCCTACGACCCGGCGATCCGGCTCGCCGGCGGGCGCTGCATCCACATTCCGCTCGCGGCGCCCCCGGATTTCCGCTACGACTGGGATCGCGTGCGGAAAGCGCTCAGCGACGCACGCGGCTCATCGTCATCAACAATCCGCACAATCCCGCCTGCACCGTGGCCACGGGCGCGGACCTCGACACGCTCGCGCTCGCTGACGCGCGACCGTCCCATCGCCGTGCTCGCCGACGAGGTCTACGAACACGTGCAGTACGACGGCCGCGTGCACCAGTCGGTCATGAACCACCCGGAGCTGAAGGACCGCAGCTTCGCGGTGTACTCCTTCGGCAAGACCCTGCACATCACGGGCTGGCGCGTGGGTTATTGCGTGGCGCCGCCGAGCTGACGCGCGAGCTGCGCAAGGTCCACCAGTTCAACGCCTTCAGCATCGCCGCGCCGCTGCAGGAGGCCATCGCGCTGTACCTGCAGCGCCATCCCGATGCCTGGCGCGAGCGTCGGCGCGTTCTTCAGCGCCAAGCGCGACCTGTTGCGCGAGCAGCTGGCGGGCAGCGGGCTCACGATGCCGCCCGCGCAGGGCAGCTATTTCCAGCTGGCGGACTATTGCGCGCTCGCCGGCTTCGCTTGCGCTGGACGACGTGCAGTTCACCGAGCGGCTCATCAACGAGGCCGGCGTGGCCGTGATCCCGCTGTCGCCGTTCTACCGCGAACCGCCGGCCGACATGCGCATCGTGCGGTTGTGCGTCGCCAAGCGCGACGAAACGCTGATCGAGGCCGCGGCGCGCATCAGCGCGTACACCGCAGGGGCGGGGAAGGCTCGCATGAGTTTTCGAGTCAGCATCGTCCAGCAGCCGCTGGCCTGGCAGGACGCCGCGGCCAATCGCGCGCATTTCACCGCGGTGCTCGCGCCGCTCGCCGGCACCACCGACCTCGTCGTGCTGCCGGAAATGTTCACCACCGGTTTCACCATGAAGCCCGAGAACTTCGCCGAGGCGGCGGACGGCGCAACCCGCGCCTGGCTGCTGCAGCAGGCCGGCGCGCTCGACGCGGCCGTCGGCGGCAGCGTGGCCGTGAACGACCATGGCCGCTTCTACAACCGTTTCATGCTCGCCACGCCGGACGGCCAGCTGCATCGATACGACAAGCGGCACCTGTTTCGCATGGCGGGCGAACACCGGCACTACAGCGGCGGCGGCCATGCGCTGATCGTCGAATGGCGCGGCGTCCGGCTCTGCCCGCTGGTGTGCTACGACCTGCGTTTCCCGGTGTGGAGCCGGCGGCGCCCGGAGCTCGATTACGATCTGCTCATCTATTCGGCCAACTGGCCGGCGGCGCGCCGCTACGCGTGGATGACGCTGCTGCGCGCGCGTGCCATCGAGAACCAGGCGTTCGTCGCCGGCGTCGAATCGCGTGGGCGACGATGGCAACGGCATCGCGCACGCCGGCGACAGCGTGGTGCTCGACTTCACCGGGCAGCCGCTGATCGAGCTCAATGACCGGCCGCAGGCCGTGACCATCACGCTCGACCTGGAAGCACTGCGCGGCTGGCGCGACAAGTTTCCCGCGCATCTGGATGCGGATGCCTTTATTCTCGAATCGTGAAGAAACCGACACTCGTCAATCATCCGCCTGACGTCTCGCCGCCGCCGGGAAACCAGCCGGTGATCGCGCCTATCTACCAGAGCGTCAAGTACGAGTTCGAGTCCATCGACGACACGCTGCGCATGCTGCGCGGCGAGAAGCCGGGCTACTTCTACATGCGCGCCAGCAACCCCACCACGCGCCAGCTCGAGCTCACGCTCGCCGCCCTGCAGGGTCGTGACGACTGTCTCGCCACCGCCTCCGGCGTCAACGCCATCGCGCAGACGCTGATTTCGTTGACGAAGTCCGGGCGATCACATCCTGTGCTTCATCGAAACCTATGGCCCGACGCGCAACATCATCCGCCGCCTGCTGGCGCGGTTCGGCATCGAACACACGCTGCTGTCCATCGAAGACATGGCCGGCATCGAGAACGTGCTGGCCACGCGGCCGACTCGCCTGGTGATGTTCGAGAGCCCGACCAATCCGGTCACCAAGGTCGCCGACATCGAGCGGCTCGTGGAGCTCGCGCATCGTCACGGCGCGCTGGCCGTGATGGACAACACCTTCGCCGGTTTCCACCAGCACGGCGAATACGACATCGATGTGTTCGTGCACAGCCTCACCAAGTACGCCTCCGGCACCGGCGACGTGATGGGCGGCGCGGTGATCGCACGCAGCGAAATCATCGAGGGCATGCGCCCGGATTTCTCGGTGCTGGGTGCGCTGCTCGATCCGCATGCCGCCTTCCTGGTCCAGCGCGGTCTGAAGACCTACTTCGTGCGCTATCGCGAGCAGACGCGGGCGGCACAGCAGGTTGCCGAGCACCTCGCGGCGCATCCCGCCGTGGCCCGCGTGCACTACCCGGGCCTGCCTTCGCATCCGCAGGCCGCGCTGGCGCGCAAGCAGATGCGGGAAGCCGGCACCGTGGTGAGTTTCGACCTCAAGAAGGGCAGCGAGGCCGCGCGTCATTTCAGCGAAGGCCTCAAGTTGTTTGCCCTGACCGCGAGTCTCGGCAGCACCGAATCGCTGGTCATGCCGCCGCAGCTCGTGGGCAGCCGCGATTTCACGCCGGAGCAGGCGCGCCAGTCGGGCGTAGGCCCCGGCACGGTGCGGTGTCGATCGGCCTGGAGGATGTCGGGGATCTCATCGAGGACATCGACCAGGCCCTGGCGTAAGGAATGGGGACACTCCCCGTTTGCTAGAAAACGAGGAATGTCCCCATTTCTTCACCACGTCACGGCGCACATCGCCACGGACACGGAAAATTGCGCGCGTTTTCCAACCGTGAGCTTATGTTGAATAGCCAGATACCAGTTTCCAGCGAGGCCTTCGACGCGCGTCGCGCCATCGTGTCCGGACTACGCGAACGACTGCGTGACATTCCGGCCAGTCCAATCGACTGGCTGGCCTTCGATCCGGCGTGCGCCCTGCGAGCCGGCACGGCCGATCTTCGGTTGGCAAACCTCGCGCGGCTGCTGTGCAGCGCGCCGGCGCGCATCGGCGAGCTGCGCGCCCTGTGGAAGGAGAGCGTGATCACCGCGGCATTCGCCCTCGAGCTCGGTCCACGCCTCGGCGGAGAGGCGGCGACCAGCGCCATGGCGGGTTTGCTGCACCGGCTGGGCGACATGCTGACCCTGCGCGCGATCGCCCAATCCGAGCACGCGTCGCTGCTGAGGCTGGACCCGGCCAGCAAGGCCGAACTATGCGCAGTCCATGGCGCCGAACAGGCCGAGCGCGTCCTGCGCGCATGGGGCGTACCCGCCCGCGCCGCCGCCACCGCGGTCGAATGGCGCCGGTTGCGCGAGTTTCCCGCCGCCGCCGCCAATGCCGCCGCGGTCTACCTGGCGCGGTTGTTCGCCATCGAAAGGATTTCGCCCGAGTTCTGCGCCCCGGGCGTGGTCGACCGGGCGGTCGAAGAGCTGGGGCTGGACCCCGCGAGCTTGTCCACGCTGCGTGCTGATGCGACGATAGCCGGGCTTCTGGCCAGCCTGCAGTAGTTTGGTCGTCCTGGGAGGGAGCGATGGTGACTGCAAGACGACGCGGCGCCGCCTGCGCCGTGTTGGTAGCGTGCGCGTCGTCGGGCGCATTCGCGATGCCCAGCATCGCGGACTTCTCCGCCGACACTGATTTCGCCGCCCCGGCGCTCTCGCCCGACGGCAGCCTGGTCGCCTTCGTCACGCGCGCCCAGGATGCGCGCGTACTGGTGGTGCTCGACCTGGCGAAGCGCGAACGGCGCGGACTGATGTCGGCCACGGTCGACACCTTCGAAATCACGTGGTGCAGCTTCAAATCGAACGAGCGCCTGCTGTGCGGCATGCGCGGCACGCAGTTCTCGTCCGGGCAGCCATACGCGGTCACGCGCCTGGTGGCCATCGACACCAGCGGCAAGGGCAAGCCCAAGGTGCTGGTGCAGAACGGCTCGAACGGAGCCGCGCAATTCCAGGATCGCATCACCGACTGGCTGGTCAACGATCCGAAGCACGTGCTGATCCAGCTCGCCGAAGAATTCTCGATTTTTCCCAACGTGCACTCTCTCGATATCTACACCGGGCTCACGAGCGTGGTGCAGCGCGCGCGCTCGCCCATCCTTTACTGGACCACCGACCGTGCCGGCGTGGTGCGCTTCGGCGCCGGATTCGACGACAGCAAGTCCACGTTCATCACGCGCGATTCGGCCGACGCCAGCTGGCGCACGCTGGCCAAGTGGGAGTTGGGCGAAAACGACTTCGACGCGGTCGGATTCGGCCCGACGCCCGGAACGCTGCTGGTGACCGCCGCCCACAACGGGCGCGAGGCCATCTTCGAGATGGATCTCAACGAGAAGAGCAGCCGGCAGCTGTTGTTCGCCAACGGCGAAGTCGACGTCGGCGGTCCTATCTACTGGCCGGCAGACCGGCGCATCGTCGGCTTCAGCTACGAGACCGACATGCCTGGCCGCATGGTGTTCGATGAGCATGCCAAGAGCATCTTCGACGCCATCGACACGGTGCTGCCGAACGCCAACAACCGCGTCGTGGATTCGTCCACCGACGGGCGGAAACTGCTGATCGCGTCCTCGAAGGACGTGCGGCCGACGGACTACCACGTCCTCGATCTCGACGAAAAGAAGTTGCGCCGCGTGGGCAGCGCCAATCCCGCGCTGGCAGGCGCGCAGCTCGCGCCCATGAAGCCGGTGAAGATCAAGGGACCAGACGGCGTGATGCTGCCGGGTTACCTCACGCTGCCGGTGGGCTCGAATGGCAAGAAGCTGCCCATGGTCATGTATCCGCATGGTGGGCCGCACGTGCGCGACCGCTGGGGCTTCGATGAGATGGTGCAGTTCTTCGCGAGCCGCGGTTACGCGGTGCTGCAGGTCAATTATCGCGGGTCGACGGGTTACGGCTTCGAATGGTACGAGGCGGGGCTGCAGGGCTGGGGCACGGTGATGGTCGACGACATCACCGCCGCCACGCGCTGGGCCATCGCCGAGGGCATCGCCGATCCCGCGCATGTCAGCATCGTGGGCTGGAGTTACGGTGGCTACGCGGCGCTGATGAGCGCGGTTCGCGAGCCCGACCTGTACCGCTGCTCGGTCAGCATCGCCGGCGTGGCCGATCTCAAGGCGCTGGCGCGCGAAGACAGCCGCTTCTATGGCGGTCGCAAGGCCGTGGCTCGCATCCTCGGCACCGACGCCGATGAGCTCAAGGCCGGCTCACCGCTGCGCAGCCCCGAGAAGATCAAGATTCCCGTCCTGCTGGTGCACGGCGACGACGATATCCAGGTGTTGGTGGATCACAGCAAGCGCATGGCGCGCGCGCTCGACGGAGCGAAGAAAAAGCACGAGCTGGTGATCATCAAGGACGGCAATCATTCGCTGTCGCGCTTCGAGTGGCGCCAGACCTTGCTGACGAAGCTGGAGGGTTTCCTGGCCGCCAACAATTGAGTGGGCGTCGGCAGTTTCCTAACGCAGCAGGCGTACCGCATCCGCCGGCAGGTCGAGACCCGTGCCCGCATCGGCCTCGCCGACGACGGTGATGCCGAAAGTCTGGCCGTCGTCGACCGGGCCGATCTTCAGCAGCAGTTCGCCGATCAGCATCAGGGCGTTCTGGTTGCGGGCACGCAGGAAGCGCCATTCCGACGGCAGCCATTGACCGCGGGGCGCCAGCGACCACGCGATGTGCACCGATTTCTGATCCGCCGCGCTGACCTTGACGGAGAGCACCAGCGGCGCGCCGAAGTCCGCGGGGCCGCGCGCGACCACGGGCGGATTGCGACCGCGTCCCTGTGGATCGACGCCGCGCACCGCATAGGGTGTGGAATACGCCTCCACCAGCGAGGTCCCGCCCAGGTACGGCGCGAAGCAGTGCGCGCGCAGCTTGCCATCCGGCCGCTGGAACGGTGTGCACCAAACTACCTCGGCGTCCTGCAACGGCGTGAGGTTGGAGCGCATCGGGATGCCATAGACCGGCGTGCCGGCCGGGAGCCGGATCTTGTCGCGCTTCAGCCGCGGCTCGGAATCCACCTCGAGCGTGCCGCTGAGTCCGTGCCGCACCTCGACGGAGAAGATCTCATCGCCGGGCTTGGCGCGAGTAGCGATCGCGGGTTTGCCGAGCGCGACCAGGAACGACGAATTGCCGGTGACGGCTTCCGCTTCCGCCGGCCGTTCCGTGGCGTCGGTCAGCGGCCAGCTGGTACGCACGTGCGCCAGCAGCGTACCCGGCGCAATGCCTTCGACCAGCCTGGTTGCCAGTTCCTGCTCCGTGCTCTCGCGCACGTCGATCTTGAAGCGCCCCATCTCGAAGCGCTTCGTGCCGTCCGGCGTCGTCTCGATGAGGCGCGCGATGCTGTCGCAGCGTCCCGCATTCGGCCATTGCACACCCTCCGCGCGGCGTACCACGGTTGCGAAACGCAACTCGCCGTCGAAGCTGTGGGGCCGGTCGACGGTCGCGCCGCAGGCGCGATAGCCGACCTGGAACCGTGGCAGCTCGGCGTCGTTCGCGGCCCGGTACGCCAGCGGCTCGATGGGCTTGGGCTCCTGCAGCCGGCTCAGCGCGAGCGCCTCGTCCGTACCCAGCAGGCCGAGGCGCGTGGTCTCGAATTTGCCGTCCGAATCCAGATCCTGGTAGCAGTTGAGGGCATTCGCCATGAAGCGCAACGGAGCGCACCACGCGATCCGGTCCGCCGGACCGTCGAGCCGCGCCGTGCCGTCGGCCGACTTCTGTACCGGTATCAGCAAGGCGAGCGTCAGTACGTCGCCATTCTTTTCGAGCACCGCGCCGCGCGCGGCGCGCGCCGGCTGCATGGCGATGCGCGGCGCGCTCCAGGTCCTTTGCAGCGGGATCCCACCGGTGGCGATGGCCGGGTCGATGGCCAGGACTTCAATCGGGATGGTTGCCTCGACGGTGACCGGTTCCGCGGCCAGTACGCCGGACGTCAACATCACGCAGCCCAGGGCCGCGGCGGGTAGTTTGATGTGCATGGCGCGAGGATAAAGCCCCACGCCGTGCCGCACAAACGAGAACGCCGGCCATTCTCGCGCAGAAGGGCCGGCGTTCGGGCAGCGAAGCGTGCTTCCGCTTACATATTCCGGATCAGCGCGTCGCCGAATTCCGAGCACTTCACCTTGGTCGCGCCTTCCATCAGGCGCGCGAAGTCGTAGGTCACGACTTTCTGCGCGATGGTCTTGTCCATCGCCGAGATGATGGCGTCCGCCGCCTCGGTCCAGCCCATGTAACGCAGCATCATCTCGCCTGAGAGGATTACCGAGCCCGGGTTCACCTGGTCCAGGTCGGCATACTTGGGCGCCGTGCCGTGCGTGGCTTCGAACACGGCATGGCCGGTCACGTAGTTGATGTTGGCGCCCGGCGCGATGCCGATGCCACCGACCTGCGCGGCCAGCGCGTCGGATAGATAGTCGCCGTTGAGATTCGTCGTGGCGATCACGTCGAATTCATCCGGGCGCGTGAGCACCTGCTGGAGCGCGATGTCGGCGATGGCGTCCTTGACGAGGATCTTGCCGGCCTTGAGCGCCGCCGCCTGCTCGTCATTCGCGGCCTTCTCGCCCGACGCCGACTTGGTGCGGCCCCACTGTTCCCAGGTGTAGAACTTGCTGGCGAACTCGCCGCTTTCCGCGAGCGCATAGGCCCAGTTGCGGAACGCGCCCTCGGTGAACTTCTGGATGTTCCCCTTGTGAACGATGGTGACGTTGCGGCGCTTGTTTTCGATCGCGTACAACAGCGCCGCCTTGAACAGCCGCTCGGTGCCTTCCTGCGACACCGGCTTGAAGCCTATGCCCGAGGTGTCCGGGAAGCGGATCTTGGCGTACGCCTTGGGGAAGGCCTGCTTGAACAGCTCCTTGAACTTCTTGTTGTCCTCGGTGCCGTGCTCGAACTCGATGCCGGCGTAGATGTCTTCGGTGTTCTCACGGAAGATCACCATGTCGACTTTCTCGGGCGCCTTGACTGGCGAAGGCACGCCCTTGAACCAGCGCACCGGGCGCAGGCACACGTACAGGTCTAACAACTGCCGCAATGCTACGTTGAGCGAGCGGATGCCACCGCCCACGGGCGTGGTCAGCGGGCCCTTGATGGACACCAGGTATTCGCGGCAGGCCTCGACGGTTTCGTCGGGCAACCAGCTGTTGAATGCCTTGAACGATTTCTCGCCCGCGAAGATCTCGAGCCAGTGAATCTTTTTCTTCCCGCCGTAGGCTTTCTGAACCGCCGCGTCCATCACGCGCACGCTGGCGCGCCAGATGTCACGGCCGGTCCCGTCGCCTTCGATAAACGGAATGATCGGCTGATCCGGAACCGACAATTTGCCGTTCTGGATGGAAATCTTTGCGCCGCCGGGCGGCGGTGCGACCTTGGGACTTGCGGGCGTTGCCATCGTGCGTACTTTCTCGAAGCGGACCAAAGGGCCGCGATGCTAACACAGCATCCTGGCCCATTCGGACGTCAACGAGCCCGCTACAATCCCGCCCCATGGCCACACTTCAAGACACCCCGGCGCACGACGGTTTCTCCATGCCCGCCGAATTTTCGCCGCATGCCGGTTGCTGGATGCTGTGGCCCGAGCGGGCTGACAACTGGCGGCTGGGAGCGTTACCGGCGCAGCAGGCTTTCGCCAACGTGGCCACTGCCATCGCCAGGTTCGAGCCGGTGAGCGTGGGCGTCTCGGCCGCAAGCTATGAATATGCACGCGCACAACTTCCGCCGCAGGTGCGCGTGCTCGAGATTTCGCACGACGATGCATGGATGCGTGACGTCGGCCCGACCTTCGTGACCAACCGCAAGGGGACGCGCCGCGGCGTCGACTGGCGCTTCAATGCCTGGGGCGGCCTGCAGGGCGGACTCTATTTCCCCTGGGACCAGGATGACCTCGTAGCGCAAAAAGTGCTCGAGATCGAAGGCTGCGATCGCTATCGCGCGCCCATCGTCAATGAGGGCGGCGCCATTCACGTGGACGGCGAAGGCACCGCGCTGGTCACCGAGCAGGTACTGCTGAACTCGAATCGCAATCCCGGAGTTTCGAAGGACGAGATGGAACGCCATCTCCAGGCGTACCTGGGCGTGCAGCAGGTGGTCTGGCTGGGTGAGGGTGTGGTCGACGACGAGACCGGCGGGCACGTCGACAATCTGGCCTGCTTCGTGCGTCCGGGCGCCGTGGCACTGCACTGGACCGAGAACAAACGCGATCCGCAACATGCGGTGTCGCAGGACGCACTCGACCGGCTCGCCGCCGCGCGCGATGCGCGTGGCCGCCGCCTGGCCGTCGTCAAACTTCCCATGCCCGGCCCGCTGCGCTACCGCGCCGAGGAAACCGTCGGCGTGCAGGTTCGGGACACCGTGCGCGGCCGGATCGCCGGCATGCGCCTGGCCGCAAGCTACGTGAATTTCTACATCGCCAACGGCGGTATCGTGATGCCGCTGCTCGACCCGCGCACCGACAAGGTGGCGGCCGCGAAACTCAAGCGGGCGTTTCCGGGCCGCAAGGTCGTCGGCGTGCCGGCGCGCGAGATCCTGTTAGGCGGCGGAAACATCCATTGCATCACCCAGCAGGTGCCCCGATGACCCAGAAACCCGTGCCGCGCCGCGACATTCCCGACAAGCTGCGAGTGAGGCCGGGTGCACGCCCGAAACTGGCCGATGCCGACGCCGACCGCGTGTTCGGCTGGGACAAGGACAAGGCCGTGGCTGCCACGACCGAGAACCTCACGCGCCTGGAAGAGCTGCAGTACAAGATGTACGCCGACGCCCGGTTCGCGATGCTGATCGCGCTGCAGGCCATCGACGGCGGTGGCAAGGACAGCACCATCCGGCGCGTATTTGGTGCATTCAACCCGCAAGGGTGCACGGTGACGGCGTTCAAGGGCCCGAGCGCCAATGAATTGCGCCACGACTTCCTGTGGCGCATCCACCGGCACACGCCGCCCAGGGGAGAGGTCGCGGTTTTCAACCGCTCGCACTACGAGGATGTCCTGATCGTGCGCGTCAACGATCTCGTGCCCGAGGATGTCTGGAGCCGCCGTTATGACCAGATCAACGATTTCGAGCGCTTGCTAGACGCTTCCGGCACCCGCGTTGTAAAAATTTTCCTGCACATCAGCAAGGACGAACAACTCGCCCGCTTCCAGGAACGGCTCACCGACAGGCGCAAGAACTGGAAGTTTGATACCGGCGATCTGGAGAAGCGGCAGCAGTGGGCCGCCTACACGCGCGCCTTCGAGTCGATGTTTGCGAGGTGCACGACCGACCATGCGCCCTGGTACATAGTTCCTGCCAACCGCAAGTGGTTCCGCGATTTCGCCGTGTCACAACTGCTTATTTACGAGTTCGAGCAGTTACCACTAAGGTTTCCTGCGCCTAACTTCGATCCCAGGTCTATCAAGCTGACGTGACCTTGATAGGCCGCCTTGCCTAGCATTGTCGGCAACCGGCGACGCTGGCTCCCACCCGGGGGATTGTTGTTAGACTATGGCCTCAAACCACCAGGCTCGAAGAGGACTGCACGAATGGCCACGAAGAAAGGTGCTCGGCACATGCGCGAATGGTCGGCAGGCGACATGAAGAAACTGCGCCAGTTCGCGAAGTCAAAGGTGTCGGCGCGCGTCGCGGCGCAGAAGCTGGGTCGGTCGCCGGGTGCGGTGCGCTACAAGGCCATGATGGAGGGCGTTTCGTTCCGCTCCATCAATCGCAAGCGTTGATCGGGCGTCAATTGCGCAGTTCGCTCGCGGCCTGGTCCAGCCATTCGCGCTGGGCCTTGCGATAGTGGGCCGGGGCGTAGCGGGCCCGTTCGAGCAGCGCCTGCAGCGTCTGCTGGGCCAGCGGGCCCCGTCCCAGGCGATTCAACAGCTTCGCGTAACGCACGCCCGCCTCGGCGCCGGGGTAATACTCGGCCAGCGTCGCGTACTCGGATAAAGCCTTTTCGTGGTTCCCTTCGCCTTCCAGCGCCCGCGCGTACAGCAGGTGGCCGTCCGGTGACTTGAAGTCCGGGTTCCTGCGGATCAGGTCGTCGAGCGTGTTGCGCGCCGCGGTCGCGTCACCCGCCGCGAACTGCGCCTGCGCGTAGCCCAGCAGCAGCTTGGGATCGTCGGCGAAAACTCCTGTAAGACAATTCTGATAGATAGTCACCGCTTCGGCGGCACGTCCGAGTCTCACCAGCTCGTCGGCATACTTCTGGCGCGCGGCCACCGTGCCGCTCACCTTCATGGCGTTCTCGGCCTGCCGCAGCTCGCCCTCGGGGTCGAGTGTCTTGCGGAAGCCGCGCACGGCGCGCTGGCTGCCACGGGAACGCAGCAGGTCTGGAAGTACTTCCGCACCGAGGTACACCAGCGAACCCACGAACGGGAAGGAAATCAGTACGACTAACACGTACACCCAGATGGTGTTCCGCCCAGTCTTGATGCAGTGGACGATGAGACCGAGCGACAGCAATCCGGAGACGATGTAGAGAGCCCAGGCCAAGCGTTTATCCTTGTTCGAAGATTGGTCAGTTGGTAGCGAAGTCCAGCGACAGGAACAGCGCGCGGCCGCGCGCCGGGAAATAGCGGTAGTTGCCGAAGGCGAAGTCGGCGCGATCGGCGTAGGCCGAATCGAGCACATTGTCGACGCGCAGGCTGGCGCGCAGCTCGTCGCTCGGGCGCCAGTCGACGCGCAGGTTGGCCACGGTGTGTCCGGGATAGGCGGCCGTGTTCGCCGCGTCGAGCAAGTAGCGATCCACGAAGGTCACCGTCGATGCCCGCGCTCAACGCCTCACCGAACTGCGCGTCGATGCCGACGTTGTGAAGCTGGCGCGGCGCCGTATCGACGTCGTTGCCCTTGACGATGGTCTCGCCGCCCTCGACCGGGCGCGAGAATCCATATTCGTGGCGCGCGTAGCTGCCGGCGGCGCGCGCGGAGAACATGTCGTTGAGCCTGACGCGCGCTTCATATTCCACGCCGCGATGCGTGGTGATGCCGTTGCTGACATTGAAGCCATTGGCTTCGCGCAAGATCACGTTGGTCTTCCTCATGTCGAACACGGCGGTCGTGAACGTGAAGACTGCCGTGCGGAATTTCCACCCGGCCTCGAGCGATTCGAGCTCCTCGCTGTCGAGATCGGCGACCGTCTGCTGACGCTGGAGGCGGTAGACCTCGGTCATTTCCGGCGGACGAAATCCCGACGAGCCCGACAGGTACAACATCGAGCGATCTCCGGGCTGCCAGGAGAGCGTGATGCGCGGCGCGAAGTTGTCGAAGGTGTCGCTGCGGTCGGCCGGGCGCGAATACAGGCAGCCGCCCGGGCAGGGCACCCCGTTCTGATCCGTGTTGCCGCTGATCATGTGATTGTCGTAGTCGTAGCGCGTGGTGTCGGTGCGCAGCGCGCCGGCCAGCGACCAGTGATTTGCAAAGCGCCAGTCCAGCGCCAGAGTTCCGCCAACGGTGTCCGAATCCACGCTGTAGTTGTAGTGAAAGCCGGCGGGGCGGATGGCATTCGCCCCGGGCGCGCCATCGGTTGCGGGCCCGGGCTGGAACTCGGTGAGCTCCGAGTCGGCGGTCTCGGCGTCCACCGACAGCCGCGCCTCGAGCGCGTTGGCGAAGAAATTCATCGCCAGCGTGCCGCTCAGCATGTAGCTGGTCCCCGCGTTGTGCTCGAAGGGCTTGCCTATCAGGAAATGCTGGATGAAATCCATGGTCGAGCGGCGATAGATGCCGGCCAGTTCGAAGCGGCAGTCGCGTGCGAAGCAGTTGTCGCGCTGGAAATGCGCCGAGACCCGCGCACTCGAAGCGTCGCGGAAGGCCTCGGGATTGGGATTGCTGCGCGCGATGTCTTCGTCACGATAGCTGTTGTAGCCCTGGATGAACCCCGCGGTGTCCTGATTGAGTTTCGTCCCGGCGGCGCGCAGGCGCAGTGTGCCGCCGCCGACCTCACCGTCCGCGAGTAGATTGAGCTTGGCCTCGTCGACACCCGAAGATTCGCGCCAGCCCGGCGCGCTCGTTCCCAGTCCGTAGGCGCCGATGCCCCAGTCGCCGAACTCATGCCCGGCGCCGAGCCTTACGCGTATGAAGGAGTCCGAGCCACCCTCGACGCCCGCCGAAAAGCTGGCCAGGTCTGCCACGCGCGGCGTGAGCACGTTCACGATGCCATGCACGGCGCTGGCGCCGTACATGGCCGAGCCCGGGCCGCGCAACACTTCGATGGCACCGGCCTGCTCGTAGTTGAGCTCGAACATGTCGTTGAGATTGCAGAAACCCACCGGACGGATGGGCATGTTGTCCTCGGCCATGAGGAAGGCGCCGCAGGCGCCCGCGCCGGACAGCACCGGCGAGCGGATGGCCGTCAGGCTCTCGGAGCCGCTGCCTCGCTGCACGTAGACACCGGCACCTTGATTGAGCGCCTCGGCCTGATGCTTCGCGCTGAGCTCCGCCAGGGCGTCGCCGCCGATGCGCGTGACGCTCGCGGGTGTGACCAGCGAATCGCGCGGTTCGCGCGTGGCCGTGACCACGACCTCGGCTCCCGACGTCACGTTTGCCTGCACGGGTTCGACACCGGTATCGCCGGCATTGGCGGCGAGCGGCACGAGGGCAACCAAGGTGATGGTGATACGCATGATTGGGTGGCCGATTATCGCCACGAACGACTATCCTTGCCACGGTGGTAGCGAACAAGAAAGCGGCAAAGACAGCATCGCCTGCTGCCATTTTCCTCATCATGGCACTCTTTTCGACGGGAACGCCTGCGCAGGACGCCGTGCGCCAGAGCGAGACCGGTCGGCCCCGGATCGGGCTGGTGCTCTCGGGTGGCGGCGCGCGGGGTGCGGCACACATTGGTGTGCTGAAAGTGCTGGAAGAGAATCACGTGCCGGTCGATGCCATCGCCGGCACCAGCATGGGTGCGGTGGTGGGCGGGCTGTACGCGTCGGGCCTCTCGGCGGCCGACATCGAGCGCGTCATGACTTCGGTCGACTGGCTGGACGCGTTTCGCGACCGGCCGGCGCGCAAGGACCTGAACTTCCGTCGCAAGCTCGAGGATCAGAACTTCCTGGTCAAATTCCCGCTGGGATTGAAGAGCCGCAAGTTCCGCCTGCCGCGCGGCCTGGTGCAGGGGCAGAAGCTCACGCAGATACTGCGCAGCCTCACGCTGCCGGTGTCGCAGATCCAGGATTTCGACGAGCTCGCCATCCCGTTCCGCGCCATCGCCACCGACATCGTCACCGGCGAGCGCGTGGTCCTGGATCACGGTGACCTAACTACGGCCATGCGTGCCAGCCTGTCCGCCCCGGGCGTATTCGCTCCCGTGGACTCCGGCGGCCGCATGCTGGTCGACGGTGGGTTGTCGTCGAACCTGCCCATCGACGTGGCGCGCGAGATGAATGTCGACGTGCTCATCGTGGTCGACTGCGGATTCCCGCTGCTGGAGCGCGGCAAGCTCAATTCAGTGGCCGAAGTCTCGAACCAGATGCTGGCGATTCTCATCCGCCACAACACCAGCATGCAGCGCAAGACGCTGGGCGAGCGCGACGTGATCATCGACCCGGCGCTCGGGGATTTCTCGTCGCTGGATTTCAGCCAGCACGCCAAGGCGATGAAGATCGGCGAGCAGGCCGCGCGCGGCGCCAGCGAGCGGCTGGCCGCGCTGGGTGTGCCGGCCGACGAGTTCCAGCGCATCGTCACGGCACGCGCCACGCAGCGCAGCGTCCCGCCGCGCATCGACTTCCTGCGCGTCGAGCCCGAGGCGGAACGCTACGCGGGCGCCATCGACGCCCTGTTCTCCGACCAGGTGGGCAGGACCGCCGATCCCACCCAGCTCGGCAAGCGCGTCAACGAGCTGTACGGCCAGGGCAACCTGGAGATCTTCGACTACCGCGTCGTGCCGGGCATGGAAAATCCCGATGGACGACCCGGTCTACGGCCTGGCGCTGACCACGCGGCGCAACTCCTGGGGACCTAACTATCTGCGCTTCGGCCTGCAGCTGCAGAACGATTTCGAAGGCAATTCATCGTTCAATGCGGCGGTGCGCGGCACGCTGGCCGAGATCACCAAGTACGGCGGCGAATGGGTCTGGGATCTGCAGGTCGGTGAGACGCCGCGCGTGGCCACCGAGGTGTACCTCCCGGTCGGTTACCGTTCGCGCTGGTTTACCGCCCCGCATGCGGAGTTCCAGATCCGCACGCTGCCCGTGGCCGGCGACAACGAGCGCATCCTGGCCGAGTACCGCGTGCGCAGTACCAACTTCGGCATCGATTTCGGACGCGAGCTGGGCAATTACGGCGAGGTGCGCGTGGGTTGGGGCCGCAGCTTCGGCGAGTCGCAGGTGCGCGTCGGCGACCCCATCCTCGGTTCACGCGAATTCGATTCGCGCACTTTCTTCGGTGAATTCCGCTACGACAGCGTCAACGACGTGAACTTCCCGCGCGAAGGTGGCACCTTCACGCTCGGCTGGCAGGCCGAGCGTGAAGGCAAGGGGACTCTCACCGATGCCAATGCCGACCTGCTGGTCTACGACCAGCTGTACGCGCACTCCTGGGGCCGCAACACCGGCATCATCTGGGGCAGTGCCGGCCTGCGGACCGACAACGACATCGACGTGGTGCGCTCGTTCTTTTCGCTGGGCGGCTTCCTGAACATGTCGGGCATCACTCCCGAGACGCTGGTCGGACCCAACTACGCCATCCTGCGGGCTATCTACTACCGCCAGATCGGCGTCGAAGGCACCGGCTTCCTGGACGTGCCGGTGTACATCGGTGCGTCTGTCGAGCAGGGCAACGTCTGGAATCGACGCCAGGACATATCCTTCGGCAGCTCGATGACCAATGGCAGCCTGTTCCTCGGCCTGGACACCATTCTCGGCCCGGTCTACTTCGCGCTGGGCATGAACGACGGCGGCGGCTCGGCGTATTACCTGTTCCTCGGCCGGACTTTTTAGGGCTGCGCCCAACATCGGAAAACGCCGCCGAAGCGGCGGCGTCCGTGAGTGGGAAGAGTGAAGAGGGGGCGGCGTTACAACCCGCGGCTCTCGTGCAGTTTCTCGACCTTGTCGAACTTGAGTGCCGGCCGATCGCCGGGGCGCGAGTACTCGTGCTTGCGCGCCATCTCGATCAGCGCCGCATCGCGTTCGGCGGCGCTGCCATACCAGTGCGTCTTGTTCCAGTCGGCGCCGAGCAGCTTTCTGAATGGATCCCCGGGCTTCAGCGTAATGCGGACGCCGTACGGCCGCTGGATGGCCGCGTCAGGATTGCGCAGATTGTGAGGATGCACGATCGCCATGAAAACTCCGGAACCCGGGTTCGGAAAAGGGCGTAAGGGTACGAACGGATACGCGCTGGCGCAAGACAATAACCCACCGCATCGGTAAAGAACGTTGCCACTGTTCATGTCCGGCCAATAACATCCCATCAATGGTCCATCCGGGGGCAGCTATGCGCTTCGCAACATGCCTGGCAGGGGTCCTGGCACTGGCGGCGTCCGCGTATGCGCAGGCGCCGTCGAAATCCCTGACTGCCGAGCAAGTACGCCAGATGCTGGAAGACCGCGAGTACTGGCGTGCCGAGGGTTACCGTTACTTGCGGATCGAGCGACGCGCGAAGGCGCTCTATCCGCAGCGCCGCGACACGCCGCTGCGTGACCTGAACATCTCGGACAATGAAGTCCGGGAAGTCGAGGCTATCGCGCAGAAATACCTGCCGCGCTCGCTGGTCAACATCTCGCCCGTCGTGGCCGAATGTCCCTGCGAAGAGGGCCCCAGGTGCACGGCCCAGGTGTACGTGGTCGCCACCACGCCCACCAACTCGCGCGGCCTGCAGTTGTCGCGCATGAACGATCACTGGGTCGTGGGCATGGTGCAGCAGTGGTGGCATCGTCACGACGCGATCGTCCCGCAGAACACCGGCAACAAATTCCTCGACGACTATCTCCACGAGAAAGCCGTCAACGAGCTCTACGAAGAATTTCCCGTCTGCGTTGGCCAGATGGTGCCCGCCAACCAGACCGTCTCCACGCCCAAGCCCCCGAGTACACGCGAAGCAAAGAAGAAATGACCAAGAGAGCACCACCCAAGGTCCGACCCGTAAAACCCGAAGACCACGATGCCTGGAAGCCGCTATGGGACGAGTACAACGCCTTCTACGAGCGCACGGGACCGACCGCGCTGCCGGATGAGGTGAGCCAAACTACCTGGCGGCGTTTCTTCGACGCCAGCGAACCCGTGCATTGCATCGTGGCCGAGCGTGGCGGCAAGGTGCTCGGCATCTGTCACTACATCTTCCACCGCAGCACCTCGCGCATCGAGCCGGTGTGTTACCTGCAGGACCTGTTCACCCACGCCGACGAGCGCGGCCACGGCATAGGACGGGCGCTGATCCTCGCCGTGTATCACCTGGCCCAGGATGCCGGGTGCAAACGCGTGTACTGGCTGACGCACACCACCAACACGCCGGGCCGGACCTTGTACGACAAGGTGGCCAAACACCTCGGGTTCATCCAGTACGTGAAGGACGTGTGATGATGAAGACGAAATTGCGCGAGCGTCTCGAGAAAGAAGGCTTGAACTTCAAAGGGGAGTGAAAGACGCCATGGCGAAGTCAAAGTCGACCAACAAGACCAAGCCGACACGTGTCAGCGTCGCGGCCTTCCTGAAGAAGAAGACCAAGGGCCAGCAACTCGCCGACAGCCAGGAGCTGGTGAAGATGTTCAGCGACATCACGGGTGAACCGCCGAAGATGTGGGGACCGAGCATCGTTGGATTTGGGAAGTACCATTATGTCTACGAGAGCGGCCGCGAGGGTGATGCGCCGCTGCTGGGATTCTCGCCGCGCAAGCCCGAGATGGTCCTCTACGTACTGGCGGGCCGCGAGAGTGAAGGCCTGAAGAGAAAGCTCGGCAGACACAAATCCAGCGTCGCCTGCATCTATATAAAGAGTCTCGATGACATCGACCGCGCCGTGCTGAAGCAGATGGCCATGGCCTCGATCGCGGAGACCCGGAGACGCTACCCGGGCTGATGTCGCCGATCCGACCTGTGACGCAGGTCTCGCCATATCCGGTGAGGTGTATTATAGTCTTGATACACTAATTCACCAGGCGCCTGCGTGTTCGTACTGAACCCTCAATCCGGCATTCCGATCTACCGGCAGATCCTCGAGCAGGCGCGCCGCATGGTCGCGAGCGGCCAGCTGGCGCCCGGCGCCGAATTGCCGTCGGTGCGCGAGCTGGCCATCAAACACGCCGTGAATCCCATGACGATTTCCAAGGCCTACAGCCTGCTGGAGGCGGAGGGCCTGCTCGAACGCAATCGCGGCATGCCGATGACGGTCGCGAGCCAGTCGCGCAGCGCATCGCCGCTGACCAAGCGATTGCAGCAGGTCCAGCCACTGGTCGAGCAGACCGTGCTGGCGGCCAAACAACTCGAGTTGAGCGAGGCGGAGCTGGTCAAGAGCGTCCGCAAGAACTGGGAGAACGGCAATGATTGACGCGGCGGTGCAGGCGACGAATCTCGGCAAGTCCTTCGGCACGAAGCAGGTGATACGTGACCTGTCGTTCGAGGTCGCACCCGGAGATGTCATCGGAGTGCTGGGCAAGAACGGCGCCGGAAAGACCACTTTGCTCGAGCTGATGCTCGGGTTCACCCCGCCCACCACCGGCGGCGTGCAGGTCTTCGGACATGCGAGCGTGGCCCTGCCCGGCGACGTCAAGGTGCGTGTGGGCTTCGTGCCGCAGCAGGACGAACTGCTCGAGCAGCTCAACGTGGCGGACCAGTTGCGCGTCATCGCGTCGTTCTACCCGCATTGGGACGCCGGCCTCATCACGCGGCTGTGCGGCGAGTGGGGCCTGGATCCCAAGGCGCGTATCAAGAAGATGTCGGTGGGCGAGCGGCAGAAACTGTCGATACTGCTGGCCTTCGGACACAGGCCTGACTTGCTGGTGCTCGACGAGCCCGTGGCCAGCCTCGATCCAGTAGCACGCCGGCAATTTCTCGAACAGCTCGTGGAAGCCTCCGCGGGTGGCGATCGCGCCATCATCTTTTCCTCGCACATCGTCTCGGATATCGAGCGGCTGGCGAATCGCATCTGGATCCTGAAGGAAGGACGCCTCGACTGGCAGGGCGATCTCGATGCTTTGAAGGAATCCATCGTGCGTCTCCACGTGCGCGGAGACTCGGTGGCCATCACATCACTGGCGGTGCCGGGCGCGCTGTCGCTGCGCCGCGAGGCCTCGTCGGCGACCGCCGTCGTGCGCGAGTGGACGCCGGAGCGGCAGCGCGCGCTCGAGGAAGGCGCCGCGGTCAGCGTGGAAATCGAAGCGCTCGGCCTCGAGGAGATCTTCCTGGAGCTGCACCGATGAGCACGGTACTGCGGCTGGTTTTCACGTTTTTCACCGGAACTCCGATCACGCGCGGTCTGACCATCGCGGGCCTGGCCTTGTTCGGCGCATCGATTCTGACCGTGACTTACCTGCCGCAGACCGCGTACATGCTGGCCTTCGCGCTCGTCGGGCAGCTCGCGTTGTTCCTGGGCAGTGGCTTGATGCCGATGATGTTCGGCCGCATGGCGCAGGGCCACGCCCTGCAGATGATGCCTTTCGGACGCGTCAAACTACTGGCCGGCGCGCTGATCACCGTGGCCATCGTCGCGTTGCCCGCCGGCCTGATCACGCCCATTGCCTATACCGCCGCCAACGGCGTGAAGCTCGCCGATGTGTCGAGATACCCAGGCGCCGTGGATTTTCTCGTCGACATGGGGCTAGTGATCTACACGTCGGTGGCGCTGATCGCCGGCTGGCTGTACCTCATCATGTGGTTCAACGTCAGCCAGCGAAATCTCGCGGGGCTGGCGAAGTCGCTGTTCATCATCCTGCTGGTGGTGTTCGTCCCCGCGCGCGAGCTCGAGGACCAAAGCGCAACGATCGACTGGAATCTCACCCAGCTGGCCGTGATCTGGACTGTGTTTGGCGCGGGGTTCCTGTGGTGGCCCCGGGTCGAGCGGATCCTGGCGACTCTACGGCCCAACCTCCGCAGCTCATCTGGAAACGACACCTGGGGCAAGGAAGTCGCGCTCATCCTCGGCACGCACAACCCCTGGTTGCTGGTTGGCGCCATGGCGCTCCCCATGCTCATCGCCACGCGCGCCGGCACGTCCAGTCCCGGCATCTGGCTGTTCGTGTTGACCATCTTCAGCACGGTGACCGCGGCCGTGGCGGGGCAGGCCGCGTCGCGCAGTCGCGCGCTCTGGCTGCGGAGCAGCGCGTCGCGGGCCGAGCTGTTCACGGAGGTGGAGCGTTCCTTCTGGCGCCACAACGCGGTGGTGCTCGGCATCCTGCTGGCGCTGATGATCGGCATCGGAAGCTACGTGCGGCTTCCCGGCCAATTGTTGGTCGGGGGATTGCCGCTGCTGGTCCTGGGCACCTTATCGAGTACTTACCTCGGATTCATGCTCACCCGCGGCTTGCGTTGGCCGGAAATCTGCATCGGCGCGGCCGTGATGCTCACGCTCATGTCCGTGGCGCTGCTGCTGGGCGCGAACATGGTGAACCTGGCATTGGTCTTCGCGATCGAAGCACTGCTGCTGGCGGTGGTGTTTGTGCTGCGCGCGGTGGCGCGGCGACGCTGGTCACGGATCGACTGGATCGAGTGCCGGCCTCCGCGGGCCTTGTCGATACGGCAGGCGTGAGGCCTACTTCGTCTTCTTCTTTCCGCAGTTCTCGATGGTGTCACCGCTCACTTGGGCCATTTTTTGCGAGACCGCATCGGAAGTCCCGGTGATGCCCTGTTTCAACAGCTTGTCCCCGGCGGGAGTCGCGGCAAACGCCTGGATCTTTGCGATGTCGTCCTCACTCAGCGCCGGCAGCGCTTCTTTCCGCTGCAACCTCGCCATGGTGGATGCGACGTAGCGGCTGCCCGTGGGCGTGCGATAGAAAGCGATGGCGGCGGTCACTTCCTCGTCGCTCATGCCTTCCGAAATCGCAGTCGCGACCACGTTGGTGAATTCGGAGGTCGGGATCGTTTCGACGCAGGCGAGTTGTGCGTCCGTCAGGCCGGCCTCGGCCTGCTTGCGGCGCAGGCCGTATTTCATGGCGCCCACCGCAAATTCATCGGCTTTCATGAGCGACATGAGCTCGCGAGACCTGGCCTGGTCGGCGGCCTGGGCAGGCAAAGCGGTGGAAATCAACGCCAGCCCGACGAGCATCACAATTTCGATTTTCATGTCGCACCTCTTCGGGTTGCAAAGTATCACGCCACGCGATCGCCGGCGCCCTCGCGATCCCGCCAGCGCAGGACGCGGCGCGTCACGAACAGATAGACCTTCTTGCCGCTGGCCATCCAGAGGCGCGCCGGCAATGACGGCGTCGCCAGAATGCGCTTCTCGCGCGCGCTGAGACGCTCGGGTAGATAGGTGCGCTTGTGCTTGAGCAGGTGGCGGACGTCGTCGTGGCCGAGTGCGCGGGCCAGTGGGCCACGTCCCGTGAGCGTCATCGCGAGCTGGAAGTCCACCAGCGCGGGTTTACCGTCGGGCGTGACCAGCCAGTTGGTCTCCTTGGCGAGATCGTTGTGGATGACGTTGGCGGCGTGCAGGCGGCGCACCAGGCGCGCGGCGGCGCGAAAATACTCCGCGTCGCGCGGCCTGGCCAGCTGCATGGGCGAACCCTCGATCCAGCGGCGCGCGAGCAGTCCCGCTTCGAGGCTCGTGACGCGCGGAACGCCGGGAGTGCCGCCGCCCAATGCCAGGCGCGACAAGGCGCGATGTTCGCGCCTCATGAGATGCAATGCGAGGCGTCGGGCCCAGGGCCGCGCCGCGCGCGCGTCGCGCAACACGGTATCGCCGATGCGGGTGATGGTGCCGAAGACGTCGGATTTAAGAAGCGTCGCGGTTGCGTTCGCGGAAATGGGGTCAGGCACCATTTCCGAAGTGGAAATGGAGCCAACTCGTGACTGGCTTACCATCGACTTCCCGCCGGACTCCAACCCTTCACTGCCACTCGCCGCGTAATCCGGCGACGATTCTCTGCAGGCCCGTGGCGCTGGCATCGCTGCCGGGTACGGGCGCCGTGGCGACCAGCTCGATGCGCGACCAGAAGCGGTTGGGCAGCTGGCTCATCGCGGCCTTGCCTCCGCGGCGGCTGAAGAAGCTGCCCCACAATCCACGCAAGGCCATGGGGATCACGGGCACGGGGCGCCGCTCGAGGATTTTTTCCACGCCGCGCTTGAACTCATTCATCTCGCCGTCGCGCGTCAGCTTGCCCTCGGGAAAGATGCAGACCACTTCGCCGTCGGCGAGCTCGGCGTCGATGCGATCGAAGGCCTTCTGCAGCGCATCGGGATCCTCGCGTGCCGGCGCAATCGGAATGGCGCGCGCGGTGCGGAAGATGAAGCCCAGGATGGGAATCCTGAAGATGCTGTGATCCATGACGAAACGCACCGGCCGGCGCACGCTGCCACCAATGACCAATGCATCCATGAAGCTCACGTGATTGCTCACCAGCAGCACGGGTCCGGTTTCCGGGATGTTCTCGAGGCCGCGCACCTTGATGCGATACATCAGGCTCACGAACACCCACGTCAGGAACCGCATCAGGAACTCGGGCACCAGCGTGTAGATGTATGTCGCGACCAGCGCGTTGAGCACGCCGGCGAGGATGAAGAGCTGCGGAATCGAAAATCCCAGCGCGAACCAGGCGATGGCCAGGACGGCGGCCAGCACCATGAAGCCGGCATTGAGGATGTTGTTGCAGGCGATGATGCGCGCGCGATGGCTTTCCGCGCTGCGCGAAAGAATCAGCGCGTACAGCGGCACGATGAACAGGCCACCGAACACGCCGATCAGCGCGCAATCCAGCGCCACGTCCCAGCCACCGGCGGATAGAAACTCCTTCCATGACAGCAGTGCGGCGCCGCTGGCGTGCGCATCGGGATGCTCGAAGTACAGGTCGATGAGGCACACCGTCATGCCGATGGAGCCCAGCGGCACCAGGCCGATTTCGATCTTGTGCCCGGAGAGCCGCTCGCAGGCCAGCGAGCCCAGCGCGGTGCCGATCGAAAATGCGGCCAGCAGCAGCGTGAATACCGTCTTGTCGCCGCCGAGCACATCCTTCGCATAGGCCGGCAGCTGCGCGAGGATCAGCGCGCCCACCAGCCAGAACCAAGAGATCCCCAGCAACGACAGGAAGATCGAGCGCGTTTGCGAGGCGAAGCGGATCACGTCCCAGGTCGCGGTGAAGAGATTGAAGTTCACCTTCAGGTTCGGGTCGGCAGCCTCGGCGCGGGGAATGAAGCGCGAGCACAGATAGGTTCCAGCCGCGATCACCACCATGGCCACGGCGGCAGCCGTGTTCGCGCTGCTCGCGCCACCGGCGATCAGTCCTCCGCTGATGGTGCCGACGAGAATGGCCAGGAAGGTTCCCGAATCCACCAGCGCATTGCCGCCCACGAGCTCGCTCTGCCGCAGGTGCTGCGGCATCAGCGAATACTTGAGCGGACCGAAGATGGTCGCGAGCACTCCCAGCAGGAAGAGCAGCGTGAACAGGGTGGGCAGGTGGCCGAAGTAGAGCGCGACGGCTGCGCAGATCATCAGTGCGACTTCGAACAGGCGTGTCAGCCGGATCAGGCTGCTCTTCTCATACTTGTCCGCGAGCTGGCCCGCCAGCGCCGAGAACAGGAAGAACGGCAGGATGAACAGGCCCTGCGCCAGGTTCGTGAGCACCGCCGCGTCGTCCGCAGCGACGACTGCGCCATAGGTGATGGACACCACCAGCGCATTGCGGAACAGGTTGTCGTTGAAGGCGCCGAAGAACTGCGTGAGAAAGAACGGCAGGAACCGCCGCGTTCCGAGCAGCGCGAACTGCGAGCGCTCGGCGCCCGGCACCTGTTCGGGCAGGCTCATCAGGCTTTGTTGGGCTTGCGCCAGCGTTCGCGATTCGCCGCGTTGTGATGCTGTATCACGACTTCGCGGCTCTTCTGCAGTGTGGCTGATTGCGGCGCCAGCGCGAGGCCGGCATTCACGTCCGTCATCGCGAGATCGAATTGCTTGAGGCCGACGAATACCGCCGCGCGATTGTTGTAGGTGCGCCAGTTGGTGCGGTCGAGCTCGAGCGCCTGGTTGCAATGGAGCAGCGCTTCTTCCCAGCGCTTGAGCGCGGCGTAGCCGGCGCAGACGTTGGAATGACCGGCGGCCTGGTCGCGAACGGTGTTGGGCTGTTCCAGTCCTGCAAGTGTGAGTCGCACGCCTTCCTCGTACCGGCGCATTTCGAGCGCTTCGGTGCCCGCAGTGAGCAGGGGATTGGTGGGGCCGATGATGGTGGCGGAATGCGGGACACCGGCGGGCTCCGCGGCCGCCGCCATATTCGATCCCCCCAACAGGGCCGGGGCGAGCAGGGCGCTGGCAAACAGCGCGGGCCAGGGAATGGATCGCGGCATGGGCGTTTATATAGCGCGGCGACCGGCAAGTTGCCAGAACGCGTTGCCGACTTTGGCTGTCAAAAAAACGCTACAGTCGCGGCAACTCGAAAAAGGGCCTGAAATGACTCGTCTATTCCTCGTTTTGACGCTTTGCGGACTGACCGCCTGTACCACCTACAAGCTCTGGACCCAGGCCGGCGAAGACGAGGAACAGGGCGTGGTGAGCCTTTCTTATGAATACCGGCGCTTCGAGAGCCCGCAGGTGGACGAGCGCGCCGGGGTCAACATGGCGCGCGATCGCTGCATGGATTGGGGCTACCGCAACGCGCAACGCAAGGGCGAGGACCGGCAGTGCACGGATGGCACCAGCGGCGATTGCTCGAAGTGGCGGGTGACCCGCGAGTACCGCTGTCTCGACGGCCCGAAGAAGTAGTTTGGCCGGCCGCTACTTCAGGTAGCGCGATTCGAACACCGCCAGGGTCTTGCCGTCCGCATTCACCAGGGTCAGTGTCTCACCGGCGATCTCCCAGCGCGCCACGTTGCCGAACATGGCGAGAAATTTCTTCTCGAGATCCATGTTCGCGGAACAGGCCATCAGCGTACCGCCCATCTGGTCGAACTTCAGCTCGTTTCCGTTCAACACATAGCCACCCATCATGCGGTTGCAGCCCGAGAATCCGTGCACACGCGGGTTCTCCGACTCCATCACGAAATGAATTTCGTGCGCATCTTGCGGCGTGGTGATCACCTGGTCGTCGAGCTCGGTGAGCTTCCAATAGGTATTCAAGAGCTGCGCAGTCGACTTCGTGGGCGCCGCTGCCTGGGTCTGCGGGTTGTCGTATGCACAGCCAGCGAGCAGCAGCATGCCGAGAATCAGCCAATGGTTCGGACGCATGACAGCTCCTTGTCAGAATGCCGGAGTCAGTCGGTACTCCGTGGCGAGCGCGACGAGCAGGTAGAGCACGAAGAACGAGCCGGCATCCAGGAATGCCTTCCAGAATACGACCGGGCGCACGTCCAGATGTTCGGGCAATGCCGCGGAAACCGAGGCGGGCCACCACTTGTTGGGTGTGGCTTTCACGTATGCCTGGAAGGCCTCGGGAAATGCGTCGGCGAGAAACTGTTCTTCGCAGGAGGCGGCGTAGATCGCCAGCGCTGCAATCAGCACCACCACGATCGCGCAGAGCAGCAGCGATCGGGTGGTCAGCCCCAGCCCGAGCGCGCCGACCACGGAGGAGGCGTAGAGCGGATGCCGGCAGCGCGCGTACGGGCCGGTGGTCACCAGGTCGACGTCCTTGTGCCCCGCGATGAACACCGAGGTCCAGATGCGTGTCAGGCAGGCATACGCCACGAACGTGAATCCCAGCACGCCGGACAGGTAGTACCAGGAGCCTGGGACCAGTTCCGGACCGATGACGCTGCTGGTCGCAACCAGGCCCAGATAGATCGCAAACGTGGCGCGCAGGCGCGGCGTGCTTGCTGAATCGGTCAATGCAATGAACCCCCGGCTGAACTGGTCTGGAGTATAGGGCTGCGCCGACCGTTGATCCTTTGGTCGAGTTGAGAAGCGTCGCTTCAGCCCCCACACTCCCGACCCAGCCGACGATATCCAAGGAGCCCGCCATGGCCCTCTTTGCCAAGAAGACGACCATCCCCGCGCAGGACGAAGCACTCCCGGGGCGCAACACGCCGCTGCCGATTTCCGGCAAGCACTTCGTCAATGGCAGCAACATCAAGCAACCCGCCAGTGCCGGACTCGAAGAGGCCATCTTCGGCCTGGGTTGCTTCTGGGGCGCCGAGCGCAAGTTCTGGGAGCTTCCAGGCGTGGTTTCCACCGCGGTGGGTTACGCCGGCGGCCACACGCCCAACGCGAATTATGAAGAGGTGTGTACCGGCCGCACCGGCCACACCGAAGTGGTGCGCGTGATCTACGACCCTAACAAGATCTCCTACGAAGCCCTGCTCAAGGCCTTCTGGGAATCGCACGACCCGACCCAGGGCATGCGCCAGGGTAACGATGTCGGCACGCAGTACCGCTCGGCGATCTACACCACCACCGACGCGCAGGGCAGGATCGCGGAAGCCAGCAAGCGCGCGTACCAGGCGGCGCTGACCAAGGCGCAGCGCGGCACCATCACCACCGAGATCCGCGACGCGCCGCAGTTCTACTTCGCCGAGGAATACCACCAGCAGTACCTGGCGAAGAATCCGAACGGCTACTGCGGGCTTGGCGGCTGCGGCGTGAACTACCCGCCGGCAGTCGAGGCGGTGTGACAGAAGGCCTGCGGTCCCTCGGCCTTTACCCTCTATTTTTTGTGTCTTCGTCCTGTCTTTTCCTGATGGCCGCCATTTGCAGGACATCGCTGACGCAGCGCCGCGCGTTCCCTTTCGGTTTGCCCCAGTGGTGAGTGCGCTCCTCGCGCGGTGATAATGACACCGGTGTCTATACGTATGACACCGGTAGTCAACACAAGGGGGAAAAGCGATGAAGTCTCGACACCTGGTAATTGCGCTGGGGGCGCTGGCGGCGGCGGAGACGGCGCATGCCGCCAACCGTCCGGCCGGATACACGACGATCTGCAACGAGAACAAGACCTGCTCGGTTTCGGCTGCGACCAGTGTGGCCTTTGGTCGCGCCGATCGCTTCACGTTCAAGACCCTGAGCGGCAGCTTCGTGTGCTCCGAAGCGACCTTCGGCGCGGGCAGCAAGGTGCCTGGCGGAGTGAACGAGTGCTCCGTGCCCTCGGGATCGCCGACGCCCAGCCCGAGTCCCAGTCCGACTCCGACGCCCAGCCCCAGCCCGACGCCGACACCGACGCCATCGCCGAGTCCGAATCTCGGCTTCTATCCCGGTTGTGCGATGCCCACCAACACGCAGACCGTGCAACTCTCGGCGACCCACGTGGTTCCGGCCGGCACGGTCTTCGACGGCGGCAACAAGGTCTACAACCTGTCGGGTGGCAGTCAGAGCGAAGGACAGCCGGCGGTGTTCGATGTGCAGGAAGGCGGCACCATTCGAAACGTCATCATCGGCACGCTCGCGGCCGACGGCATTCACTGCCTCGGCAATTGCACGCTCGATCATGTGTGGTGGCAGGACATCGGCGAAGACGCGGCCACCGCGTTGGGACCGGCGGGCACGGTGATGAACATCACCTGCGGCGCCGCGTACAACGGTTCGGACAAGACGTTCCAGTTCAATGGGCGGGGCGAGATGCGCATCAGCCGCTTCTATGCCGCCAATTCCGGCAAGCTGGTGCGTTCCTGCGGTGACTGCACGGGCAATGGCGGCCCGCGCCGGATCACCGTGACCGATGTGATCACGCGCGACGTGCCAACCATCGTCGGCATCAACTCCAACTTCGGCGACGTGGCCACGATTCGCAACCTGACGCTGAACAACAGCGGTACCACCAAGACCAAGATCTGCCAGGTCTACAAGGGAGTGGTCAAAGGCCAGGGCAGTACGTCGGCGCTGGGCGTGGAGTTCAACACGCCTAACTGCAATGTGAGCCAGGGCGATGTCACCCTGATGCCGCCCAGCCAGATGAACACCAGCGCCTGCGCGGGGTCGTGTCCGATCCCCTAACCAGGACGATGTCTCTCGGCTTTCGGTGAAATGGGAAAGGGTGAAGGCATGCAGCCTTCACCCTTTTTGACGAAGCAAGCGGGCAAAGGCCGCGGCCGCCACACACCACGCCAGCATCCCGGTAGTCATCCCAATGACGAGCGCGTGAAAGACCCGCCTCTCAAAAGGTGCGTGCGCAAGGGCGGCAAACATGGCGAGTCCAGCGGCCACCGAGATGGCGATCATCACGAGCAGGATGCCGATACGCGCGCGATCCGAGAGCGGGATTCTCGAGGCATGGACCGCGCGGGCTTTCGGTTTGTCGTGTCGCAGGCGCAGCGCCCACCATGCGAGCGCGATCAGTCCGGCCAGCGAGCTCAGGACCTGCAGGATGAAATACACGCGGACGGTTCTGCCGCGAATCGAGAAGGCTTTTTCGCCCAGCAGCGGGATCAGCCTGGTCATGGACGTATCGCCATGCGTGAACGCATCCCAGGCGATGTGCGTCAGCCCGCCGACGATGATGCCGAGTGAAGCAAGCGCCAGTGACCTGAATCTGAAACTGGAATCCGAGTGCGGTATTCGCAACCGCCAGGGCTCGGGCAGCAGCTCGATAGACGGCCGCTCCAGCAGGTGAATGAAGAACAGCCACGCCGCAAGTCCCATGGGCAGGCAGAAAAGGAAGATCCCGTCCAGGTCATGGGTGTTGGCACGCGACAGATCCCCCGGCAGGAAGTAGGGAAAATCCGGCGCCATGCTGCCAATCATCATGGCGGCCAGCGGAAGTCGTAGTTTCCTGAGCGGCAATACGGCCGCGGCGTGCGAGATCGTAAAGGGCATGAGGCGGGCGATCGTAACAACGGCCGGCGCGGGATTCTGTGATCAATTATGGCAACCGTTCGCTGGCCGGCGCGTTGCCCCGAAAAAATCGCGATAGGGTGGGGTATGTCCGGCATTTCGCACAGCGTCGTGGGGACCCTGGGATTCAGCGAGCCCATGGATGCCCGTCCGAAATTCCACGCCAACGACATCGCACGGGACGTGCTGAACGTCGTGCCGCGCAGCGTGCCCATCGAAGACGCGCGGCACCGTCCGACACGCGCCTCGCTGGATGTGGAAGGCTTCTGTCTTCGCCCGCACCAGAGTGCGGTGCGAGATCTTCGCGATCCGCGCGAGATCGAACAGGTTCACGTCGCCGAGATCCGGCAGTTGTTGCTCGAGGTGTCCGGTGCCGATCACGTCAGCGTCACAGGATCGGGCGTGCTGCGATTTGGCGAACGGTCGCGCGAATCCGGTGCGCACAACAACTCGCGGCCGGCGCGCTTCGTGCACGTCGACGTCAGCGACGTGGCGGCCGCGTCCTTTTATGCGCGCTCGCGGCCCGACAACGGCCGCGCGGTGCGCCGGGCCGCGCAGTACAACGTGTGGCGCGTACTGACGGCGCCGCCGCAGGACGTGCCGCTGGCGGTCTGCGATGCGCGCAGCGTGGCGCCCGGCGATTTCATCGCCGCCGATGCCATGTTCGACAAGGACGGCGCCATCGCATTTTCATTTGAAGCGTGGCTGCTTCGGCACAATGTGAACCAGCGCTGGGCGTATTACTCGAACATGCATACCGCGGAGACCTTGATCTTCAAGACCAATGACACCGATCCTCAAGCGGCACACTGCGTACCTCATGGCGCTTTCGACAATGCTGACTGCCCCCGCGACGTGCCGCCGCGCATCAGTCTCGAAATGCGCGGGATCGCGTACTGGTTCGAATGATCCGGCGTTAACATGTCGCCCGTGCAAAGAATTATCTGTTGGGCCATAGGCCTGGCGCTCATCGGTGCGGCGCAGGCCGCGACGGACACGAAGAAAATCCTGTTCCTCGCCGGTCCGCGCGACCACGGCATGCCGGGGCGCCATGAATACGAACGCGACCTGAAAACGCTGGCGACGTCGCTGGAGCAGGCGGGCAACCTGCGTGGCGTCACGACGCAGCTCATCGTGGGCGCACTGCCGCGCGATCTGGCCGCCGTGCAGGATGCCGCGGCCATCGTCATCGATTCGAGCTCGGACCGCGCCGACAATGAGACGCATCCGCTGTTTCCGCCGAATCCCTCCACCAATGGGCGCGGCTACGATCCTGAAACGACGGCCTATCTGAAATCGCTGGACGAGTTGATCAAGCAGCGAAAGATGGGCGTGGTCATTCTTCATTACGCCACCTGGGCCGAGAACTGGCGCGCGCGCGAGTACTACCTGAGCTGGACCGGCGGGCTGTGGGTGCAGATCGGCTCGAAGAACCCGGTGGACGACTGGAAGATGACTCTCGAGAGCAGGAAACATCCCATCCTGCGAGGCGTGAAGCCGTGGACCTATCGCGACGAGGTTTTCTGCCGCTTCTTCCTGCCGAACGACGCGCGCCGTACCAACCTGCTGCTGGCGACGCCCACCGAAGACAAGGCGCGCATCGGTCCGCAGATCGCGGCCTGGGCCTACCAGCGCGATGACGGCGGCCGCGGCTTCGTGTTCGGCGGCCTGGATTTTCGCGACAACCTGGCGCGCGAGGATTACCGCCGCTTCCTGCTGAACGGCATCGCCTGGGCGGCCGGCATCGATATTCCCAAACGTGGCATCGATTCGCCGACGCCCGACGTCAGTGACGTCTCCGCCCGCAAGGTCAAATAACTCCCAAGACGCATGCGCCTATCTACCTGCATCGTTTTGCTCGCCCTGGCGATGGTATCGGTATCACACGCCGGGTCGTGGCCCGACTACGGCGGCACGCCGGATCAATCGAAGTTCGTCGTGACCAGGGACATCACGAAGAAGAGCGTGTCGCGCCTGCAAGTGGCGTGGATGTATTCCACCGGCGATGAGCGTGCCTATCAGTTCAATCCCATCGTCATCGACGACACGATGTATGTGCTGGCCAAGAACAGCTCACTGGTGGCCATCGATGTGACCACGCGCAAGGAACTGTGGATTCACGCCAACCTGCGCGGCATCACCAATCGCGGCATCAACTACTGGGAGAGCCGCGATCGCAAGGACCGACGGCTGCTGTTCACGCTCGAGGACACGCTGCAGGCCATCGATGCGCGCACGGGAAAATCCATCCTGTCCTTCGGCAAGGACGGCGTGGTCGATCTGCGCGAAGGCCTGGGGCGCGATCCCGCCAGTGTGCGACGGGTTTCCTCGGCCACGCCGGGACGCGTGTTCGAGAACCTGCTGATTCTCGGCAGCTCGCCGGGCGAGGGCTATTTCTCCGCACCGGGACATATCCGCGCCTACGACGTGATCAGCGGCAAGCTGGCGTGGACGTTTCACACCATTCCGCAGCCGGGCGAGTTCGGCTACGACACCTGGCCCAAGGACGCCTGGAAATACGCCGGCGGCGTGAACGTGTGGGGCGAGATCACGGTCGATGAGAAGCGCGGCATCGCCTATCTGCCCGTGTCTTCGCCCACCTACGACTACTACGGCGCCGATCGCATCGGCATGAATCTCTTCAGCGACTGCCTGCTGGCGCTGGATGCCCGTACCGGCAAGCGGCTGTGGCATTTCCAGATGGTGCATCACGACCTCTGGGACTACGACCCGACCGCCGCGCCGCAGTTGCTGACCGTGCGCAAGGACGGCAAGCGCATCGATGCCGTCGCGCAGGCCACCAAGCAGGGCTTCGTGTTCGTGTTCGATCGCGTCACCGGCAAGCCCGTCTGGCCCATCGAGGAACGCGCGGTGCCGAAGAGCGAAATGCCCGGTGAGCAGGCCTGGCCCACGCAGCCGTTCTCGACGCTGCCGCCGTCGGCGCGCCAGGTCGTGAAGCCCGACGACCTCACGCCCTATCTGATCACCGATGCCGAGCGCGCTGCCTGGCGCGAGCGGATCTCGAAGGCGCGCACCGGCATGTTCACGCCACCGGCGCTGACCGAATCGGCCATCGTGCCCGGTGCCGTGGGCGGCACCAACTGGGGTAACACCGCGGCGAATCCCAAGGATGGCAGTTCTCTATCTACTGAACCAGGATTTCCCGTCGTTCTACAAGCTCGAGGTGCAGGACGAAGACAGCATGCAGGCCGCGCGCGCGCGCTTCGGGCCGCCGAGCCCTGAGAAAGTCGCGCGTGGCCAGGCGCTGTACAAGGAATCCTGCGCCATGTGTCACGGCGAGGATCGCGGCGGCACTCCCGCGGGGCCGTCGCTGCTGACCATCGGTTCACAGATCGGCTTCCCGCAGCTCAAGCGCACCATTGTCTATGGCAACGGGCGCATGCCGCCCATCGGCCACATCAGCGACCCGCAGATTTCCGACATCCTGGCGTTTCTCGGGGGTGGAGCGCGGCCGCGATTTCGCGGCGGCGATCCGGCGGCCACACCGACCTTGCCGTCCGGGCCGGTGGTCGCTTCCGGCGGGGCGCCGCGTGAGCCTGTGCCCCCGCCAGTGGCGCCGGGCAGCGGCCTCGGCATGCAGGAATATCCGGAAGGCATCGCCGTGCCGGCGCAGCGCTACTTCACGGATTACGGATTGGGTTATCCCTATCTACTCGCGCCGCCCTGGTCGACGATCGTGGCGTACGACCTGAACCGCGGCGTCATCAAGTGGCGCAAGCCGCTGGGCCAGGATCGCGACGTGACCAAGGCCGGCGGCAAGAACACCGGAGTGCCGCGCGGTTCGCAGCGCCAGGGCATGATCGTCACCTCCACCGGCATCGTGTTCTCCACCGGGCGCGACGGCGTGCTGTACGCCTTCGACGCGGACGATGGCGAGGTGCTGTGGTCGGCCGAGCTGCCCATGGGCACGGAAGGACTGCCGGCCGCGTATCAGAGTCAAGGGCAAGACCTACATCGTGGTGAATGCCACCACGCCGCACACCTGGGGACTGAATTCGCGCGAGAGCGGCATTGGATCGCCGGAGCCGCTGGGGAAGGGTGGGTATGTGGTCTTTGCCCTGCCTGATGACAAGGCGAATCGCTAGGCGACCAAGGCGGCGATGAACAGCGCCGAGGCCGCCAGCGACGCCAACGTGCGCACGTGATTCCATCGCGTCCACGAAACCATGTAGCGCCGCCAGGTGGCCTCGACGTCAGCGGCCTGGCTCGCCTGGAGCTGGTTGTTGAGCGGCACGTTGAAGGCCATGGTCACCACGAACATGCCGACAAAATAAGTGAGCCCACCCGCGACCAGAAGTGTCGTGCCGGATTCGCCCCACTGCATTGCCCCGATCACCGTCAGCGCCAGGGATGCGAGACTGGTGAGCAGGAATATGGGCATGAACAACGAGCGCAGGATGACGGAGTTGATCGAGTTCATGGCCGCGGCACCGGACGCGGCGCCGAGGCGATCCAGCGCGCTCATGATGAACACCGAGAACGCGAAGTAGAGGCCGGCGAGCAGGCCGCAGCCCAGCGCACAGAACCACAGCAGGATGCACGAGTCAGGTCATCGGAAGGGCGCCGAACTCGCCGGCGCGCGTCAAAATCCGCCACCCAGTTCGTCTCCCAGGTCTTGCCGCCATCCGCTGACGCGGCTTGTTCCCATGTGGTGAGTTGTCTCCGTGCGCGTCCACTGCGAGCGCACCTTGATCTGGGCTTTCCATTGAAGATTGTCGTCGCCGATCAACGTGCCGGTGCCGGCGATGAACTTGCCACGCACGGGCGTGCCGATGTTCGCCGGGTCGCGGCCGTCCAGCCACCAGCTCAGCCATTCCTGCTTCTCGACGTTGTAGGCGCGCAGGCTCATGCCGCGATAGGGCTCCTTCGGCCCCGCGAACCAGTTGTCGCCGACATTGCCGCGGCCACCCAGCACCTGCCAGTTGCTCAGCGTGCTGTCGAACTCGTCCCAGTCCTTGCTGTTGGTGAACGGCTGCGGAGCCGCCGGTTGCGCACCTTCCATTTGCCCACCAGAAAGTCCCAGGCGCGCGCCTCGGGCGGATCGCCCGCGAGGCGCGGCTGCGCCGCAGCCGCGGAATTGGTGCGCGTGAAGTAGTTGCGCCAGTTGATCTCCCAGGTCTTGCCGCCGTCGGTGGAAAAGGCCTGGTCCCACCACGGGCGCTTGCTGCGCACTTCGTGCCAGCGGAAGCGCACGGTGACCGGCGTGCCTTTATGAGTATCCGTACCGATGAATTCGCCTTCGTCGCCGTGAAACCGCCGCGCACCGGCGGGTCGATGTGTTCGGGATTCCGTCCGTCCAGCCACCAGATGGCCCAACTACCGGCCTTGGGATCGAAGGCGCGCACGCTCAGGCCACGGTAGTCGCCCGCGGGAAGCGCCAGCGAGTTGTCGTCGATGTTTCCGAGCCCGCCCAGGGTGTGCCAGAACGCACTCCGGCCGGTGAACTCCTGCCATTCCTTCGATCCGACCAGGCGATCCTTGAGGCGGCGATGCCAGACATCCCAGCTTCCCAGCAGCCAGTCCCAGTCCTGCTCATGGGCGCCGGCGAGGGCGGGCACGCAGGGCAGCGATACGCCGCGCCGCGAGCAATGCGAGGCAGTCGCGACGGGTCAATGCGCTCATGAGAACTCCGGCAGTGGTGGCTGCGCGATCTTCCTGCCACGCACGCGCCATTGACCACGCGAAGATATGCCCTATAGCCTAAGGCAGACTTATGGTCGCCGACTCCCGCTTTCCCTCGCTTGCGTCGATCCGTGCCTTCGAGGCCGCGGCGCGCCTCGGCAGTTTTGCCAGGGCCGCGCACGAGCTGGAGACCACCGCCGCGTCGGTGAGCTATCACGTGCGGCAACTCGAGAAACAGATCGGCGTGGCGCTGTTCCTGCGTCATCCACACCGGGTGGAGCTCACGGCCTCGGGCAAGTTGATAGCCGAGGAGGCCATGAATGCCTTCGCGGCGCTGCGTGCCAGCTTCATCCGCGCCGTCGATCTCGATCAATCGAGGATTTCGCTGACCGCGCTGCCCACCTTCGGCACCAGCTGGCTGACACCGCGCATCGCCGGCTTCCGTGCCAAACATCCGAAGATCCAGGTCGACCTCGATCTGTCGGCCGAAGCCCAGGACCTCACCGCGGGCCGTTTCGACGCCGCGGTCCGCAATGGCCACGGCCGCTGGCCCGGGCTGCGAACCGTCAAACTACTGCCGAGCATCTGCATGCCGCTGTGCTCGCCGAAATTGCGCAAGGCCGCGGCCGCGCTGGTCGATCCGCGCTGTTCTCTGCCGCTGATCGGACGCGCGGACTGGTGGGCGCTGTGGTTTCGCGCTCTCGGCGTGAAGGAGCTGTCCCTGGGACGCATCCACTCGCATCTGTCGACCGAGTACCTCGACGTCAAAGAGGCCATTGCCGGGCACGGCATCGCCATCGGCTCGCCCATCCTGTTCCGCGATGACATCGACGCCGGCCGGCTGGTGCCCGCGCACGACCTGGTGGTGGGTGATGGCCGCACCTTCTGGTTCACGTATCCGGTGGCGCGCCAGGACAATCGCAAGGTCAAGGCGTTTCGCGACTGGATTGCCGACGAGGCCGAACGCGAAATGTCGCGCGCCAGGACCTATCTACGTGGCGCGAAGATAGCCGATGGCGCCGAGCTCACGGCGGCCAACCGCCTGCTGCAGGCGGAAGGGCTGGTAGCGGGCTGAGTGTCAGTTCGCCGCGGTACTTTCCAGGGTGTCGTGAATCACCTGGATGCCGGCGCTCATCATCCCCTCGACCTGGTCGCTCAATTCGTTCGGCAGCAAGTCCGCGGTCCATACGAAATTCGAGCCTTCGCCCTTCGGCTCCACCCAGGCCGCGGCGCTGTAGTGCTGAAAGGGCGCATCGAGAATAGCCCAGGCGACGCGATGCCGCTTCTCGTCCACGCTGACGATTTCTTCGCGGGCTACCATGCCATTGCCGAAGGTTACGATGCGCGCGGTGCCGTCCATGCGGGTGTCGGTCACGAAGCCCGGTACCAGCTTGGTGTGCAATGCCCCGACGTCCCGCAACGCGCCCCACACCAGCGTCACCGGTGCGTTGATGTAGATTTCCTTGCGGATGCTGGCCATGAGGCGCAGCGTCGGCAGTTTGCCGATGCACGGCAGTCAGCCATCGGCTCGGTTCGTTGCCCGAATGCGCCGAGACGTGCGTGAAATGCGTTCGAGATGTCCCTGGCCTGGGCCGCGGCACGCAAGAATGCGGAAAACCTTGCAGGGAGTTCTGACATGACCATGAATCGTCGCGACGCGCTCAAGGCGGCGGGATCCACGCTGCTGGCCGCGGCCATCGGCCCGGTATTCGGGAAATCGAAATCGCTGCGCGTGCTGATGCTCGGCGGCACGGGCTTCATCGGACCGCACTTCGTGAATGCACTTACGGCCGGTGGTCACAAGATCACGCTGTTCAATCGCGGCAAGCGCGATCCCGAGGCCAGGCAGGGCGTCGAGCAGTTGTTAGGCGACCGCAACGACAACCTGAAGGCGCTGGAGGGGCGCGACTGGGACGTGGTCATCGACAACTCGGGTTACACGCCCAACCAGGTGAAACTCTCGACCGATCTGTTGAAGGCGCACGCGAAGCACTACATCTTCATCTCCAGCATCGCGGTCTACGACGATTTTCAGAACCCGCCCATCGACGAAGACCACAAACTCGCCGCCATCGGCGACATGCGCCAGGACAAGCTCGAGGGCGAGAACTACGGCCCGCTGAAGGTGCTGTGCGAAGCGGTGGTGGAGAAGGCCTACGGCAAATACGCCAACATCATCCGGCCTACCTACATCGCCGGGCCCGGCGACTTCAGCGATCGGTTCACGTACTGGCCGTTTCGCGTGGCGCAGGGTGGCGAGATGATCGCGCCTGGTACGCCGGACGATCCCATCCAGTTCATCGACGTGCGCGATCTCGCCGACTTCGTGCGCCTGTGCGCAGAGAAGCGCATCGCCGGCCGCTACAACCTGACCACGCCGCCGCGCTGGGCCACCATGGGCAAGCTGCTGGACGTGAGCAGGCGCGTGACCGGCGCGGACACGAAATTCAAATGGGCCAGCACGGAGTTTCTGATCGAGCACAAGGCCGTCGAGCCCGGCATGTGGGCCAGCCAGGAAATTCCGATCTGGGCACCGCCGTCGGGCCAGAGCCTGGGCCATGGCCAGGTGGCTTCGGCGCGCGCCGAGGCCAAGGGCTTGAAGTTCAGGTCGCTGGAAACGACCGTCCGCGAGACGCTGGAATGGCAGAAGACCAGGCCGGCCGAGAAGCAGAAGCTGCGCAGCGGCTTGTCGCCCGAACGGGAAAAAGAACTGCTCGCGCTATTGGCGTAGCTCGCCGTGAAGGTGGCGAGGCGCGCGAGCGGGGGTAGCCCGCGCGCCTCGCTCATCAGAAGCGCGCCATCAGCGAAATGCCGTACAGCGCGGTTCCTTCGTTGGGCTGGCACGCGTTGGTCCACGTGAAGCCGTCGAGATCGCCTAACACGAAGCAGGTCTTTTCCGCGGTGAGGTTCTCGCCCCAGGCGGTCAGCGAGTACTTGTTCTCGGTGCCGAATTCGTAGGCGATGGAGGCGTCGACGAAGGTGGTCGAGTCGACCAGCGTGTTGGGCCGCTCATTCATCGTGCCCCATTGCTCGGATGCGTAGCGCGCATTGGCGCCCACGGTCAGCCGGTGCTCACCGATGGGGAAGCCCTTGTAGATACCGGCGTTGAAGGTCCATTCCGGTGCCTGCTGCAGTGGCGCACCTTCGATGGCGGCGTCGGGACCCAGCGTGCCGACGTCGGTGACTTCCGTGTCGAGATGCGCGCCGTACAGGCGCAGCAGCCAGTCGTTACCCGGCGCGAACTGCCATTCCAGCTCCTGGCCGATGATGGTGGACTCGGGCAGGTTCAGGAATGCCGGGCCGATGCCCGGAATGGTTGCGAAGGTCTGCAGGTCCTTCCAGTCATACCAGAACGCGGTCAGGTTGAGCTTCATGCGCCGATCGAGGAATTCGCTCTTCAGGCCGATCTCGTAGGCGTCGAGCTCCTCGGGTTTCACCGGCAGGTCGCCGGTGCCTAACAACACCGCCTGTGCGCGCACGTCGAAGGCGCCCGCCTTGAAGCCGGTGGAATAACTGGCGTAGGCCATCATGTCGTCATTGAAGTGGAAGTCGAAGCCGAGCTTGCCGCCGGTCTTGCTGTAGTCCTGTTTGACCTGCTTCCAGGGCCCGGAGCAGGGAACCACACCCGGCGCGCACAACGTCGGGAAGGAATCCTGATGCGCCAGCACGAAATCGCGACTGTAGAGAAAGTCCTCCGGCAGCCGGGTTCCGGTGGCGAGACCGGTGTCGGTGTCGAACATGGCGACCACGGTGGTGTCGCCCGTCTTTTCGTCACTGGTATAACGCAGGCCGAAGTTCAGGTTGAACCGGTCGGTGAAAGCCACGTCGATCTGGCCGTAGGCCGAATAGACGTCGCCTCGCTGATTCAAGATCGAGGTTGGCACTACGGAAAGTGTTGGCGGCCCGACGGCGTTGTTGCGCGCGGTGGTCGAGAAGTGGTCGTTCTCGTGCGAGTAGAACAGGCCACCGATCCACTTCACCTTGCCTTCGTCGTTGGATGTGAGTCGCAGTTCCTGCGAAAAGGTCTGGTAGTCGCCCTGCTGCTGAGCCTGAAACTGGATGTACGGCAGGCCGCCGGACTCATCGCCGAAATGCTGTTCCACATTGTCGTAGCCGGTCAGACTGGCCAGCGTCACGGGGCCGAAGTCGTGTTCGAAGCGCAGCAGCGCGCCCTCGAGCTCCACCAACGCGGTGTTGCTGGCGGCGTCGTGCGCATTGCGCCAGCCATCCAGCGAGGGGTTGTACAGCACGCCGGTCTTGTTGCGCGCGAAGCAGGCGCTGGCGCCGTCGAACTGCGGGGCGCCGGAATTGTTGTTGGGGCAGGGCGTGACGTTGTCGGCCAGGAAACGACCGGTGGCCTTGCGCGGCACGCGCTCCGGGTCGCTCTTGCCGTAGTGCAGGGAAAGCCAGGCGTTGGTCGACTCGGACGGCGCCCACGCCAATCCCAGGCGCGCGGATTGCTTGTCGGTGCTGCCGATCTTGTCGCCGGATTCCACATCGGTGAACACACCGTCGCGGCTCTGGATCTGCGCCGCCGCGCGGATTGCAAAGTTCTCGCCCAGCGCGAACCCGACGGCACCTTCGCCATCGAGCCTGCCGAAGTTGCCGAGATTGGCGTTGATGTAACCGTTGGTGCCGTCCTCGGGGTCCGGGCGCCGCGTGATGAAATTGACCGCGCCGCCGGTGGTATTGCGGCCGAACAGCGTGTTCTGGGGCCCACGCAGCACCTCGATGCGTTCCATGTCGAACAGGCCGAGCTGGCTGGTGAACGGCGTCACCTGCGACACCTCGTCGAAATAGAGTCCCACGGCCTGCTGCGCGGTGAGGTGGAAGTTGTTGGTGCCCACGCCGCGGATCGCGAAGCCGGAATTCACCGCCGATGCCGTCTTGAGGCTGAGATTCGGCAGTAGTTTGATCAGGTCGTCGGGTCCGGCGATGCGCTGGGCCAGGATGCTGTCGCGCGACAGTGCGTCGATTGCGATGGGCACGTCCTGCACGTTCTGTTCGCGCTTCTGCGCCGTGACCAGCACCTCTTCGAGCGTGGTCGCTTCTTCCGACTGGGCCCACGCCGCCGTGCCGGGCGTCAGCGCGGCGGCGACGAAGATCGTGAGAATCCATGAGTGCTTCTGGTTGTTCATTGTCTCCCCCTAGTAACGATCCGCGGTGCCGGATCTGACGTCATAACTGCGGGCGTCCGCCGGATACGGCAGCATCCGCGCGCTCCACGCGGCATACAGCCGCTTGAGGCGATCGAATTCCTGTGGGTGCACTTCGTGCAGCTCGGTGCGCTCGCGCGGATCCGCGTCGAGATCGAACAGGTGCTCGCGGCCGCCGAGCTTCAGGTACTTCCACCGCCCGTCACGCACGGCGGCCTGCTCGTTGGCCTTGTAGCGCCAGTACAGCGTGCGCGAATGCGCCGGCGCGGCAGCGGTGAGCACCGGCAGCAGATTCTCGCCATCGCTCGGATAGCCGGGATCCGCTGCGCCTCCGGCCGCGGCGAGAAACGTGGGCAGCCAGTCGGTGGTCACCGCCAGCTGATCCGTGCGCAGGCCAGAGGCAATCCGCCCGGGCCAGCGCGCGACCACGGGTACGCGGATGCCACCCTCGAGCAGCTCACCCTTCATGCCCGTGAGCGGCCAGACGTCCGAGTAGCGCTCGCCACCGTTGTCGCTGGTGAACACCACGATGGTGTTGGACGCCAGGCCGAGGTCGTCCAGCGCATCGAGCACGCGCCCGACGTTGGTATCGAGGCTCTCGAGCATGGTGCGATAGGTTTCGAGCGAGCCGCCATCGCGATGCACGACATTCTTGATGGATAGCGATTTGGCGCGATCGCCCGGGCCTTCCCAGGGCCAGTGCACCGCATTGAAGTGCAGGCTCAGGAACATGGGGCGCGATTCACGCGCGCCGGTTTCCAGCTCCTCGATGGCCTTCGAGGCGAGCAGATCGGTGAGATAGCCGTGGTCGGTGAGGATGCGCTCGCCGTCGATGATGGGGCTCGGGTCGTCCTTGCCGTGCCCGAAGTAGAACGAGTAGCCGCCGTACATGCCGAAGAAGCGGTCGTAGCCGCTCTTCATCGGGCCGAACTTCGGCGGCTTGCCCAGGTGCCACTTGCCGAACAACGAGGTGCGATACCCCAGCTTGCGCAGCAGCGACGGCAGCGTGGGAATGTCCGGGGGCAGGCCGATGGTGGCCTCGTGATCGAAGGCCAGCGGCTCGTCGAGGCCCACGCGCAGCCGGCCGGGTTCGCGGCCCGTCATGAGCGCGACCCGGGTCGCCGAGCACACGGCGGAGCTGGCATAGGCCTGGGTCAAAAGCGCGCCATGGCGTGCCAGCGAGTCGATGCGCGGCGTCGAGAAATTGCGTCCGTAGCAGCTCAGGTCCGCATAGCCCAGGTCATCGGCCAGCATGAAGACGATGTTGGGAGGAGCAGGGCGCGGCTGCGCGCGCGCGCGGCGCGCATCGAGCCCCAGCCCGAGCGTGCCGGCCACCGAGGCGGCCAGCATCTGCCGGCGCGTCAAAGTCTGGCTCGGCGACATGTATCTCCCCCGTAATTGGTTCTTATATGAATCGCGGTTCACAAAAATATGAACATGCATTCATCTTGCGAGTCAAGATTGCACCGGTGGACTACGCGGCCGGTCGAGTGGGTCGGATTCCTCCCACCGGGATCCGGCATGCCGCGCGGCTGACTTTCGGCGCCGGATGCCGGAGATTCGCGGCGTCGCATACCGGAGGAATCCATGCGTCCGATCCACCACATTCCGCTGGCAGTGTTAGCCGCCCTCGCCGTGCTCGGGGCGGGCGAAGTGACTTCCAGCGCCGTCGATGCACGCCTCGAGGCCTGCAGGATCCGCATGACGGCGCCGGAGAAGCACGAATGGACCACCTGGTGGGATCCCAAGGGCGTGGCGCTGTCGGGCGAGGGACCCAGCAGCGTTCACTCGGTGTACTGGGCGAGCTCGAAAGAGAAGGAGACGCTGCGCGCCAACAAGTCCGCCATGCCCCTGGACATCAACTGCAGCAACGACGGGCCGCCGGAAATCCTCGTGTCGCTGGCCGCCTTTTCGTCCACGAAGAAGGACTTGCCGCTTGGGCCCGGTACCTATTCCATCGTGGGCAAGGCCAGCGGCGAGGTGAAGCCGGGGCAAATCCTCGCCGGCAGCCTGACCTTCAAGAAAGAGATGTATGACGCTCGCAGCGGCACGCTGAAGCTCGATCGGTTCGACATGCAAGGCGTGGCCGGCTCGTTCGTCATCGATGGCGTCGAGGCACTGAGCGGGCGCCGGCCGATTCACATCGAAGGCACCTTCGAGATTCCATGCCGGGGCGGCATGCTCGAAACCGAATGCAAGGCGAACAAGGCGCGGGCGGTGGCGACCGAGTGACGGTACTATGGCGCTCGCGAACCTCGCGAGAACCCATAAGAACTAATGAACCACGAGCCGCCAGATTCCGCGCCGCGTTTCAGCCTCCCGGTCAAGCAAGGCCGCTCGCAGAAGACGCGCGACCGCCTGCTGGCCGCCGGCTTCAAACTCCTGCGGCGCAAGGATTTCGATCAGTTGTCGGTGGCGGATATCGCGCGCGCCGCGGGTTGCGCGGTGGGATCGTTCTACCAGCGCTTCTTCGACAAGGACCAGTACTTCAACGCACTGGCCGAGATGCGGCGCACGCAGAGCCGCAGCCAGCTGGATTCCTGGTACGCAGACGTCACGCTCAACTCCATCGTGGCGCGCGCCATCGAGCGCGATCTCAAATTCGTGCTCGATCACCCGGATTTCTGGCGCGCCGCCCTGAAGAGAGGCACGACAGACCCGGCGTTCTGGGAAGAATTCCGCAAGCTGGGGCGCCAGTCGGTGGACCGCTTCCTCGAAACCTATGCGGGCCTGCTCGCACGCAAGCTGCGTGAAGAAGAAATCGCGCAAGTCCGTTTCGCGTTCCAGATGGTGCGCGGCACGCTCAACAACACGCTGATCAACCAGCCCGGTCCGCTGGCCCTGGAAGACGCCGGCTTTCGCCGGCAGATCGAACGCGCGTTCCGCCTGGTGGCGGGCATCGAAGCGCCGGGCGGCGTCGCATCGTCGCGACGCAAGCGCCCCTCCCGTAGTTAGGCGCACGCTGTCGGACATCCTCCGACAAATTAGCGCGTTGCCGCACAGGAACTCGCGCCGCCGTGACTCCTCTAGAACCTGCACGCTTCGAAATGCGTGAAGGGGTCGAGCCATGCAGCAGCAGGATCGCGACGAAACCACGATCAAGGACGTCATCACGCGGATGATCGATGCGTGGAGCCGTCATCATGCCTGGGCCACCACCACACTGCCGGGCCAGACCAATGCCTCGGCGAGCCGCGTTTCGATGCAGCTCTTCGTCATGACCCGGCATGACGGCACGTGGCCATGCGACGCCATGCTGAACGCGCGCCGCATCACCATGGGTCAGCAGTTGTTCGCGGACAATTTCGCGATGTTGTCGGCCGGCGACCAGCGCGCAGTGACCCATCGGTGGCGACCATGCGTCACTGAGTCGCCGTCAGCGGGCGATTCAGCATCGGTTAAGAAGCGAGGGCGCAATCTCTGCTCACGGTCCGGAGAGATAGCGCATGAAAGTCCTCATTCAGTCATTGTTCATGTTGTTGGTCATCGGGGGCCTCGTGGGATGTGCCAGCACCAAGCAATGGACTCCCGCCGGCGGCAATCGCGAAGAAGGCGTGGTGCGGGTGTCGTACGAGTACCCGGAATTCCAGCAGCCGCAGATGAGCGAGTCGCAGGCACAGAAGCTGGCGCTGAGCCGCTGCAATGCCTGGGGCTACCGCAAGGCCGAACCCATCGCCGGACAGATCCGCCAATGCGCCAACATGGACGACGGCAACTGCGACCTGTGGAGCGTGACCCGGGAATTCCAGTGCTCGGAGGGTGAAGGCTCTTACGTGAGCCGACTGTCGCGCTGAATTCCGCGCACCTCTCCCGAACGGGCGCCTCCCTGAGGCGCGCCGGTGTAGAGTCATGGCGTGAAAACCATGACAAAGGCGCTCGCGGCGCTGCTGGCGCTCGGGATCTTTGCCCGGGCAGAAGCGCAGGATGCCGTCGACGCCAGGTTGCTCGAGGACATCACGCGCATTCGCGCCATCGACAATCACATGCACGGCGATGCGGCGGACGCGACGCGTGTGACGCGCTGGAAAGACGAGAATCCGCTGGGAAAATCCCGCTATCCGGACGTTGTCGGGCTGCAACGCGCCAATCCGGAATGGCGCGCCGCCTGGTATGCGCTCTACGGCTACGGGTACAGCGATGCCGAGCTGCCGCACCTCCAGGAATTGTTGACGGCCAAACGGCAGACCGTGGCCAAGGGCGGGATCAATTGGCCTAGCAACGTACTCGACACCTCGGGCGTCGACATCGCGCTGCTCAACACGGTCCAGCCGGGCGCGGGCCAGATGAACGGCCGCTTTCGCTGGGTGCCGTATGCCGATCCCTTGCTGCGGCCGTTCGCCGGCGACAGCAGCTGGCTGGACTACTCGGGCGGCGAGCTGAGCATCACGAGGCTGCTCAAGGAGGTGGGCTTCAGCCGCCCGCCACCGTCGCTGGTCGAGTATCGCGTCAACATCGTGCAGGCCACGCTGGCACGCTGGAAGAAGAATGGCGCCGTGGCAGTCAAGTTCCTGTGTGCCTATGCCCGGCCGCTCGACTTCGCCGTGGTCGAGGAAGCCGCTGCCTCGCCGGTCTACGTCAAGGCAATCAAGGGCGCCGAGCCGCTGACCGCCGCCGAGCAGAAAACCCTCGAGGACTATCTATTCGGCGCCATCGCGGCCGCGGCCGGTGCGCAGCAACTGGTGGTGCACATCCACACCGGCAACGGCGACGGGCCCTATTTCAACAACTCATGGGCCAACCCCGGACTGCTCGAGGAAGCCATCGGCTCGCGCGCATTGCGCAAGACCAATTTCGTGCTGCTGCACGGCGGTTGGCCGTATCACGCCGTCGCGCAGGCGATGCTCGACAAGCCCAACACCTGGGCGGATTTCTCGGCGCAAACCTTTTACCTCGGCACTCACCAGCTGGCCGCGGTGCTGCGCGACTGGTTGAGCTGGCATCCGGAGAAAGTGCTGTTCGGCTCCGATGCGTACTCGGACTCGGATTCCCCGCTGAACGACTGGGAAGAGAAAGAATTCCTGATGACCAGCAAGGCGCGGCGCGCGCTGGCCATCGCGCTCACCGCGATGCTGCAGAATGGCGAGATCACGCGCGAGCGCGCGCTGGAGATCGCGCGCCAGGTGCTGCGCGAAAACGCCATGAAGCTCTACGGCCTGGCCGCGCAGTGACGCCGCTGCGCGACCTCATCCGCCGGCTGCCGCCCGGCGTTGAGTTCCTGGTCGTGGTCTGTGGGGCATTCGGCATGCCCATCCTCTCGTCGATCATGTCGCTGGGTGCCGGCGGCGCCGCGGCACCGGCCGGCGGCGGTGGGGTGGTGTTCGACGATGCAGTGCTGATCGGCATCGTGGTGTTCGAGCTGGTACAGGCCGCATTCCTCATCTGGTTCCTGCACGTGCGCGGCTGGACGCTGGAGAAGGTCGGCCTGCATATTTCATGGCGCGGCACCGGGATCGGGTGGCTGCTGCTGCTGGCCACCTACGTGGTCGCGATGGGCGCGCAGTACCTCGCCGAGCTGGCGCTGCCCGCGCAGATGCAGGCGGGCGCGCAGCGTTATCCCACCGCCGATCCGAACGTGAGCATGCAGCTGGTGTTCATCGTCTCGACGGTCAACGGAATTTTCGAGGAGATGTTCGTCGCGGGGTACATCATCACGGCCTTGCGTGAGGCGCGCGGCGTTTGGATCGCGATCAACGTGAGTACGGTGGTGCGTCTGCTGTATCACATCTACCAGGGGCCGGTGGGCATCGTGACCATCGTGCCGATGGGGTTGCTGTACGGCTTCGTCTACGCGCGCACGCGCCAGCTGTGGCCGTTGATATTCGCGCACGTGCTCATCGACATCATCGGACTATCGCACCTGGGACGCCTGCTCGAAGACCTTTGAAAGAAATGGGGACATTCCTGATTTGCTAGCAAATGGGGACGGACCTGAGGGGTTGCGGTGGCGGAGGCGTGCGGTGCGGTCTCCGGGCAAACGGGGACATGTCTAGGTTTTCCGGCCGATACGCCTGCCCACGGCGTGACTCTCTTTGCTCCCTCAAGGTCGCGCGCGCTTCGAAAATTTCCGGACGGAAATTTTCGGCGGCCGCTCGTCGGAAGCGGACGCCTCGGTCTGGTTCTGCGCTGAATCGCGCACTCTTCTCCCGGCGGCAAAGGATCGCCTCGGCACGCCGACCGCGGACGGGCGCCCTTTCGAGGGTGACCCGCCTCCGACGATCCGCAGGACGCCCGATCCCGATGCATCGCGCATTTCTCAGATGCGGGAAGGAACGCAAAATTTCCGTCCGGAAATTTTCGAGCGCGCGCGACCTTGAGGGAGCAGAGCGGGTCAACCCTCGGAAGGCGCAGCGACGCCCCAGTCCGTCCCCGTTTGCTAGGAAACGGGGAGTGTCCCCATTTCTTACGCCACCTGTCGGGCATGCAGCTCGCGCACGATGCGCCGCGCTTCGCGCTGCTTCAACAGCTCCTGATCGCGCACCCAGTCGAGCGCGTAGTTGGCCACTTCCTGCCAGCCGCCCTGCGCGATGATGAAGTGCGTGCGGCCCGGGAACTCCTTGTACTCGGTGGTCGCGATCGACTCACGGTAGGCGCGCACGTTGGCCCGCACCACCGACGGCGGCGCCATGAGATCCTGCGAAGCGGCGATCATCAGCAGCGGAGCGCGCGAATTGCGGCGCACGTTGATCGAGGTCTCCGCGAACGGATTGAGATTTGCGAGCCCGGCCTGCAGCAGCACGCGGCCGGGGCCCGGCACTGCATGGCGCTCGTAGGCCCGCAGCGCCTCCTCGCGCGACGCGGTGTTCATGAAGCCATCGTGGAACTGTGAGGGCGTCAGCATCACGCAGCGGCGCGTGATTTGCGAGGCAATGAGCTGCGGCGTGACCACGCGCATCTTGGTGTAGGGAAGCGTCCAGATTCCCCTGATGGGAGCGGATGCGACGGCCACGCCGCAGATTCCAAGGCCACGGTCCAACAACGCCTGGATCACGAGCCCGCCGATGCCATGTCCGATGAGGATCGGCGGTTCGTCGAGCCCGAGCACGAGGTTTTCGTAGTGATTCACGATCTGCCGGAAGCCGAGCGCCGCGTAGCTTTCGGGGCAGCGCCGCAGCACACGGATGTCGTGCTCCATGCCGGGCCAGCCCGGTACGTACACGCGGTAACCGCGTTCACCGTAGTGATGCGCCCAGTTTTCGAAACTGAGCGGGGTCATCCATAACCCGTGCACCAGGACAATGTTGTTAGATGCCATGCGTCCTCCACAGCAGCGCACAGAATCCATGAAGCGCGTCGGCGCTGTCCATACGATGCCGGCAGTAGTTGTACGTAGAAACGTGGGGCGCTCGCAGCGGAGTCAGGGGAATCGCTTAAGAAGCGTCAGGGATTACGACAAAAGCGCAAGATTCCACGCGCCGGAATTCCGGGCTACTCTCGCCGCGATGAACGAACCCACGCGCGCCGATGTCGATGCATTCACCGAGCCGACGGTGCTCGAATTCGGCACCAGCTGGTGCGGCTATTGCCGTGCCGCGCAGCCGGACATCCAGGCCGTCATGCAGAAGCATCCCAGCGTGCGTCACCTCAAGATCGAGGACGGCAAGGGCCGGCCGCTGGGACGCTCGTTCCGCGTCAAGCTCTGGCCGACGCTCGTCTACCTCGAGGCCGGCGTGGAGAAGGGCCGCGTGGTGCGGCCCGGCAGCGCGGCCGAAATCGAGGCGATTTTTGCGAGCTGACGCAATGTCCGCCCGGTCATGGGTCCGATATCGTTGGCCCATGCGTAACTGGCTCGTGATATTCCTGCTGGCGTCCGGCGTTGCGTCCGCCCAGTCTTCGTCTGCGCCGGTCTCGGACACCGACGAGTCCGCGTATGCGCCCGCGACGCTGGCCAAGATCATGGGCGGCGCGCCCCGCTCGCAGAACGACGAGGCGGAGCTCGCAGGCCCGTCGCAGTGGTACTTCACCACGGCAAACTACACCGGGCACAAGCGCACGCCTTCGGGGCGCTTCCGCCCCATCATCGGCGCCTGGCTCGGCAGCCATGGTCAGGACTCATCGATGACCGACATGTACTTCGGCGGCGAGCTGCCCGAGCTCGAGTTCGAACAGGGCGGGCGGCGCTACTGGATCATGGGTGGCATGCCCGGCGGCCTGGGTTTCGACGTCTATCCACCGGGACAGAAGCTGACTATCTACCTGCAGAAGGTGGGCTTCGCGTCGGGCACGCCGGTGGCGGTGCTCACCATGGCGAAGCTGCCGGGCGGCGTGACGTCGACCACCGTCACGAAGGGCCGCGTGCTGCGCAATGCGCGCATGGGCGAGGGCACCCGGCGCCAGGAAGGCACCTTCGGCGGCGGCAGCGCGCAATTCACGTATGCCGGCCGCGAGTACACGCTGCCGCTGGACCTCGCGGGGCGTCACTCGATTGCACCCGGCATGTACTCCTACGAAAACGGCGTGCGCACGGCGCTGCTGGAATACGGATCAGGCGACAAGGAGTATCTGTTGCTGCGGGTGCCCGTGGCCGATGGCGCCACGGGCTCGGACATCGTGCCCTATCTGGTGCTCGGCGGCCGCATCGTGCCGCCCATCGATATCTCGGCCTGCAGCGTGAACGTGGAGCAGGTGACGCGCGCCGGCACTCGCGGCAGCGTGGATTGCAGCGGCGCGCCACGCGCGGTTTTGTCCAAGCTGACCTTCACGGCGGAGTGAGGGGGACATCCCTCATTTGCCCGCGAAGCGGCAAAAGGGGACGTAGTGAAGCGTTTCACCCAACGCACCTCGTCGATGCGCCGGACTCCAACTAGCAAATGAGGAATGTCCCCATTCTTCACAGCGGCTTGCTGAAATACACCACGCGCTCGGTCTCGCGAAATCCGAGCGCGCGATGTGCGCGTTGACTGGTTTGATTGTCGATCAGCGCATCGGACGCCAGCTCGCTGCAGCCGCGCGCCCGGGCCCAGTCGCCGATCGCGGCGAACAACTGGCGTGCAATGCCCTGGCGCCGCCAGGCCGGCGCCACGTACACGCCTTCGACGAAGCCCACGGGCGATGATTCGGTTCCGTTCACGTAGTCACTGCGAATCGACCCCTCGATGAAACCCAGCGCCTGGCGCCGCTCGTCGTAGATCACCAGCTGCAGGAAACGCTCCGGCTGCGCCAGCGAGATGGTCATGTAGTCGCGCTGCTCCTGCGCGCTGGCATCGGACCAGAGAGCCATGCGCATTTCGAGCCAGCCGGGTTGATCTGGCGAGGTGCAGCGCTCGATGAAGGTCTTGATGGGCATGGGAGGCAGGGTATCAGCAGCTCCGCGGCCTCATACAGTGGCCCGGGCTTTCGAAGGCTGGTTGGACGCGAGCCGCTCCGGCGGAAAAAATCCACGGCATGCCCCTGCCTGCCAGCGCCATCGACAAACTTTCAGACCACTCAGGGTCTTACGTAATCTGCGTTCTATGCCGTAAATGCCGGCACGAGCGGGAAATCGATCCGCGTACGCTGGCTAACATCCTCGGCTGGAACGTCACGCTCAGGCAGGCCTGCACGCGGCTACGTTGCTCGAAATGCCAGGCACGGGATTTCAAGGTGGAGATCGCCTTCAACCGCAAGCCACGCGGCTGGAAAGCCAACCCCTCGTAACGTTACTCAGGCGTTACTTTCCGCGCCTCAATCTTGGACCCCATGGAAACGCTCCAGGTTGCCCTGATGAGCATCCTCGGTTTCACTCTGTGTCTTGCGATGTTGTATCTCGCGAGCCACGCCCGGATTCGCTGGCACCGTATCGTGCTCACGGTGTTCGCGGCACTAGGACTGATGCTGCAAGGGGCACTCTGGGCTTACATCACGATCATGCTCAAGGCTCTCAGCGTCGGTGGCAGTTATTTGTGGCTGTACGCTGCGTTATTGACCAGCGTGACCGGCACGGTCTGGGCGCTGGTGCTGCTAGGCACCAGTTTCTTCAGCCGCCGGTCCACCGGCTGAGGCCTGTCTCGCCATGCCTGTTATCCTCACGGACCCTGCGGTGCTCAATGGAACCGAGCCGATGCCGGCGATGGCGAACGACCCCGTGCAGATAGGCGACTGGCTGGTCGATCCGCGCGACGATTCGCTGGCGCGCGGATCCGAGCGCGTCAAGATCGAGCCGCGCACCATGCGGTTGTTGATGCGCCTGGCGCAGGCGCAGGGCACGGTGGTCAGCCAGGATGAATTGCTGGAATCCGTGTGGACTGGCGTCGTCGTCGGCACCGCGTCTATCTACCAGTCGCTGTCGCAGCTGCGCAAGGCGCTGGGCGACACCGACGATCCGCCGCGCTACATCGAGACCGTGGCGCGCAAGGGCTACCGGCTGATCGCGCCGGTGTCGGCGCCGGCGGTGACGCCGCGCAGTCCGACGCTCGCGTTCCTGAGCACGGAAACCCCTTCGGCCACTGGCACGCCTTTGCTGCAACCGAAATCGGCGCGGGTGCGCTCGGTCGGCTGGGTGGCCATTGCGGCGGCCGCAGCGCTCGCGGTGATGGCCGCGGTCTGGCGCTTCGCACCGCATTTTCCGGTCGTGCCGCAGGCGGCTTCGATCGCCGTGCTGCCGTTCATCGATCTCACCTCCGGAAAGACCGAGCAGGTGTTCTGCGACGGCCTCACCGAGGAAACCTCCAACTGGCTGGCGCAGATTCCGACGCTGCGCGTGGTGGCACGCACCTCGGCGTTTTCGTACCGGGATCGCGAGACCGACGTCCGCAAGATCGGCCGCGAGCTCAATATCAGCCACATCCTCGAAGGCTCGTTGCGGCGCTCGGGCGATCGCATGCGCATCACCGTCCAGCTCATCGATACGCAGAACGGCTACCACCTCTGGTCGGGCAACTACGACGTGGAGGCGGGTGACGTGCTGCGCATCCAGGAGGAGGTTGCCCGCGCCGTCGCCGGAAATCTCGAGTTGCGGATAACGCCGGAGACCGACCAGCGATTTGCCGGCCGGCGCAGTACCAACTCCGAGGCGCAGCGGCTGTATCTCATCGCACGCAGTCACGCCGGAAAGCTGGATGCGCCCTCGAACCAGCAGGCCATCGCGCTGTATCGGCGATCCATCGAGGCGGACCCGGCCTTCGCGCTGCCCAAGGTGTGGCTGGCGCGCGCGCTGTCGAACCAGCGCTATTTCACCGGCCAGCGCATCGAGGACCTCGCGCCGCAGGTCGAGGCGCTGCTCGCCGAAGCCGAAAAGCTCGCGCCGCAGCTCGCCGACATCTACGTGGTGCGGGGCGGATTCCTGGTCGCCATGCGCCAGCGCGAACGAGCCATGCGCGACATGCGGCGAGCACTCGAGATCGAACCGAATTCCGTTGCCGCAGCCAGCGCGCTCGGCTTCTACTACCTGACGTCCGCCGAACCGCGCGAAGCGCTGACCTACTACACGATCGCGTCGACGCTGGATCCGCGTGATTTCGGCATGCACGCCTACCGCTGCATGGGGCTCACCGACCTCGGACAATATCCGGAGGCAGAGGCCGCGTGTGCGAAGGCACGGGCGCTGGAACCCGAATCACCCTGGGTGTACAGCGTCGCCAGCTCGATGGAGGCAAGCCGCGGCAAATTCGATGTCGCGCTGAAGTGGAGCGACGCAGCGCTCGAGCGCGGCCAGGACGTGGGCGACATCCAGGGGGATCGCGGGCGCTGGCTGGTGGCAATTGGACGGCCCGCCGATGCCGCCAAGGTGTACGAACGCGCACGCGTGGCGAATCCCGGCGGCACGAAACAGAACACCGCGCTCACCTTCGCCGGTGTCAGCGCGGCGATCGAAACCGCGGGGGCAAAGGGTCTGGATGAATTCCTTCGCCGCAACGGTCTCATCGACAGTGACGAGCCGACCATCCTGTTCGAGGTCGCGAATGCCAGGCTCATGGTCGGCGACGCGAAGGCTGCGCGTGCCCTGGTCGATCGCGCGCTGGCCTCGCCGAGGCTCAATCCCGAGGACCTCGTCAGCCCGTGGCAGGCACGCGATGGCTGGTCCTATCTACTGGTGACGGCCGCGGCGCTGCGCGCCACCGGCGATGCGGAAGGCGCAGATCGCCGCCTCGAGGAGCTCGCCGCGCTCATCGACCGCGTATCCAGCGCCGGCGTGCGGACTTACGGGCTGCAGGCGCTCAGCGCGCAGGTCGCCGCCATGCGCGGCAAAGGCGAGGAGGCGATGCGGGCGCTGAATGTCGCCGTGGAGCGCGGCTGGACCGAGGCCTGGCTGGCCGAGCATCAGCCGTATTTCGAGTCCCTGCGTGGACGCAAGGATTACCAGGAGCTGCTCGCCGCCGTGCGCGCGAAGAACGCGAGCACGGCGGCGTCGCTCAAGCATCGGTTGTCAGGGTTTCTCAGGCGGGAAGCCGGTGGTGCCGCCGGCAACTCCGCTGTGGTGGTACGCCTGCATCATGAGGTTCATCGCCGAGGCGATTTCGTAACGACGGAACTTCACGAACGACTCGGTCCTCCATTCGCTGGGGACCGTCGACTTGTCGTTGGGCCATCCCTTACCGCCCGGGACCTTGGGCTTGGCTGCCTCAATGACCAGTGCAAGGGCTGATTGCGGCGTCGGGCTCGCGGGAAATACCCCGCCGTTCTCGAGGACATCCAACATGGCATTCAGTGCCTCGGGAAATTCCTGCATGATTTTGGCCACGGCCTGCGACTGCGGCACGCCGGGGTATATCGGCGTGGCAGGTTTGCTGCCGATGAATCGCGCGCGGATCGCGTTGAGGAAGGGGCTGGCCACCAACCCGTCGCTGGTTATCTCCGTGGGCTCGTCATCGGATGAAATTGAAATCGCCGGTGAGATGGATCCGGTGGAAGCCGGGGATTCTGTGTTGGATAACATGGGGGTGCTGTCTCCGTTTCTGGTTTTGGATTCTATGGACGTGGCAGCTGGCCAGCGCCAGTCTGCCTGCAAACACTACAGATGCGCACTGACGCATCGCACCAGCGGCGGTCGCCGCTGAAGGATCTCATATGAAGGCCTCTAACTTTGCGAGTAGCTCGGTGGTCGTGGCCTGCGCGGCCGCATGCCTTTGCCCGACGACGGTGCGCGGTGCCGGTCCCAGCGTGCTGGAGTTGCAGCGCGAGCAGCAGCAGGGCGTGAATCTGTGCTGGGCGGCGGTTTCGACCATGGCGGTGCGGGCATTTCAGAACGAAAGTCCCGATCCGCCGATCACCCAGCAGCTCACGGTGGTCTACGGACTTTCCCGGGTTCATAACCGCTTGCAGAAGCGGTTCACGCGGCGGATCAACTTCGGCACTTTCGAGGAACGATGCAGCGATCTGACGCGCTGTGACCAGCCCTTCGAACCGTGGCTGTATCGCATCGACAGCGACCAGGTGGGCGAGGGCATGGTGTTGCCCGAAGCCGCCATCGCGCATGAAATCGCGCAGCGGCGCCCGGTGATCATCCGGTGGAATTACGCTGGGATCGTTCCGCCACGTGACGATCTGCCCAAGGGCGAGCACGCGCTGATCATCACGGGTCATGACGCCGAAAACCACAAGGTGCGCATTTTCGATCCGTGGCCGCCGTTGAATCCGGACCGGCCATCGTCGTTGAGCGAGAAGTGGCATCCGTACCAGGTTTACGTCGATCCACGCGTCGGCATGGGCCTGCCCATCACCGCGATTCACAAATACGACATCTACAAGATGCGGCGCATCAACAAGCCCGCGCCCACGGGCGTTCCTGCTCCGGTTCCGCTGGCGAATGCGCGGCCCATATCCCTCACTCCCGTGAGTTTTGCCGCGGCCCTGGAGGGCGCGAAACCGGTGATCGACGCAGCGATGCGGCGTCGCGACGTGTTGGGCAGCGATGGCAGGCCGCAGGCGGGAGAGTTCACGGTGGCCCCCGCCATTCCCATTGTCGCGATCACAGCGGCCGGACTCGTCGACGCACGCGAACAGCCCGAGGGCCTTCTCGCGCAACGCACCTCGTCCCTGGTGGTGCCGATCACGCGCAAGGGAGAGCAGGCAGTCGTCGATTCGTTCCTGGTCTACAACGACGCAGGGACCTGGAAAGCGGGCGGCTACTCGAACACGGCAATCGCCAGCCTTGCGGTCGAAGCGCGACGGGAACACGCGCGTGAAGGACGCCTGGAGCGCGACTTCTACCTCGTCTCGATCCCTGAGCGGTCCGCGTTCTTTATCGGCTACGGGCAAGGTGCCCGCGCGCTGGTGGTTTCGCTGGACGGCGAGCCGGCACAAGGGCTCAGCCTGGGCAGCTATGCGCTGAACCGAGTCCTCGACTCGCTGGGAAGTGCGCCGCCCAAAGGTCTTCAGGCAGCGCGCTGAGTGGGCTCGAAAGCGTGTGGCGGAAGGCTGCATCACTGATTTTTCTGGTTCGACGCCCCCTGACCCGGGGCGGAATATCGTGAGGGCAGGTGGTAACAGAAAACTTACGTCTGACTTACCCTCCGCTAACTCCTTGATTCGCCACGGTTCATGAAAAGTATAGAAGTCCCTCAACAACGCCTGAGGACTTCCCGGAGGGAATTTCCTTAAACAGTCGTCTCCACCAACAAGGAGGCGAGCTCATGTTCCCGGATGTTTCCTTCGCGACTTCAACCAGGCCACGCATCGTCATCTACACCCTGGGCCGTTTCGAGCTGGTGCTCGATGGCGCCCCGCTGCGCTTCAAGGGACGCGCCCCGATGCGCGCGCTGGAGCTGCTGAGCGCGCTGATCTCGGCCGGCGGGCGCGGCGTCAGCGTCGCCAGTCTTTCGGATTCGCTGTGGCCCGAAGCCGATGGCTTCGATGCCTATCGTGCCTTTACCACCACGCTGCATCGCCTGCGCCGGTTGCTGCGTTGCCAGGAGGCGGTGCGCCTGTGTGCCGGGCGCCTGACGCTCGACCCGCAACTGTGCCGCGTGGATTTATGGGAGTTCGAACGCGCACTGCGCGCGGCGCGCGATGTGGATTCGCTGCATGACGCGCTGGGTCTGTATCACGGCCCGTTCCTCGGGGACGATCCCAGCCCCTGGGCATTGGCCACACGCACGCGTCTGGAGAAACTCGTCGCCCAGGCTGGCGCCGAAAGGCGCCAGTCGCGGGCCAACGAGCTCATGCCTCAGCTGATGTTCGCGGTGGCCTGAGATTTTCTCTGCAGCCGGCGCTGCGTGGCGGCGCTGCCCAACTGGCGCAGCGCATCCTTGCCGATCCACCGCGGCGCCGGCTCGGCCGCCTGTGCGAGTTTGTTCGCGAGCTTCACCGCGGCCGCGTTGAGCGCGAGATTGCGCTCGCCGACGCCGCGCAGCGCCCAGTTGACGCCTTTCTTCACGAAATTGCGGTCGTCGGTCGCCGCCTTTTCGATGAGCTTCAGGCCGCGCAGGAACTCGGCGTCGCGCGCGGTCCGGTCCTTGAGCGCCACGCTCGCGAGTAACGCGAATGCCGCGCGTTTCACGAATTCATCGCGGTGGCCGGCCCACTTGCGGATCTTTGCGAAAGCCAGCGGCGTGCGCACCCACAGCGCGAAGCACAGCGTGTCGCAGATCGCCCAGTTGTCGAAGTCGCGCGCCTGCGCGTCCATCTGTGCCGGCGTCACGCGCTCCGGCTCGTCGACATAGGCGGTGAGCATGCGCGCCTCGTACACGCCGGTCTTCCACAAGGCCAGCGCCAGCGCGTGATCGCGGCCCAGCTGCCTGGCTAACTTCTGGATGTCGCCCATGCGCACGCCGAGCGCGTGCTCGTTCGGGATCGCATAGCGCGCCATGCCGTCACGCACGGCCTTGGAAGAGTGTTTCTTCAGCCAGGCAAGTGCGCCGGCTACGCGCGGATCAGCCATGCGGCCGATTCGCGAATTTCCCGCCGAGCCAGGTGCAGGGTACTGCGGTCACGACCAGCACCAGCGGGTACCACAACGGTCCCAGCGCCGGGCTGGCCTGCCACGCAACCAGCAGGCCGGCCAGACCGATGACCGTGCCGATGATGCCTAACACGATGGCGAAGAACAGCGGCCGCGATTGCGCCAGCTTCGCGGTGATCCAGCCACCGCCGATGGCCCCCACGAGCCGGTAGGACATCGCCAGCAGCCAGTCGCTGGTGGTCATGTCGCTGGCCTCGTAGCTGAACACGCCAGTGGTGTGCATGACGTAATCCAGACCCACGGCGATGGCGATCGTGAAGGCGAGACCCGCTATCACGGCGAGAAAATTCTTCATGTTGTTGGCTCCCCGGAACTGCCGCGAATGCTCGCTGGTAAGATCCGGCAACGCAAGGAGGCGCTGATGCATCGAGGCGTACTCACGATAATCTGCGCCGCGCTGGTGATGGCGGGTGTCTGGTGGTGGGCGCGCGAGCCGTTGCCGGAGGCGGCCCCAGTGCAGGGACAGGGCCCGCGAGTCACCGCCGCTGCGCCAGAGGTGCCACGGACGCCGGCGCGCAAGTCGAACGCCACCGTGCGCGAGCAGGCAGCGCCTGTTCAACCGGCACAGCCCGCGGAAACCGCGGACTACCAGGCCCGCATGCGCGCCGCGGATGATTACTGGGATTTCGCGCAGTCCCTGTACGCGCAGGCACAGCAGGGCGACGCGGCGGCGCAGTACTACCTGTCGAGTGCACTGAGTTATTGCGAGTCGCTGTACGACTGGTACTTCATCGTGCACCAGGCGAACGGCACGGTGCGCCATCGCACGCTCGACGAGGCCCAGCAACTCACGGCGATACGTCCGGTGTTCACGCCCGACGACGTGAGCGACATCCAGAAGCATTGTGAGCGCCTGCGCAGCGCGGAGCGGCCGCCCTTCGGCAGCTCACGCGAGTGGCTGGACGCGGCCCTCGCGGCCAACTACCCGAGGGCGCAAGCCTCGGCCGCGCTCGCCAAGGCCCTGCAGGGCCGCAGTCGGGACAGCGAGGTGTCGCGCGCCGCGCGTGACGAGGCACGGCGCCTGGCATTCGATTCGCTGCGCTCGCGCGATCCGAATGTCATGGCGCAACTCGGCGACGTGGCTGCGAACCTGGCCGGAGACGACGCCGCCGAGGCGCGCAAGCAGCAATGGATATGGCCGCTGGCGGCCTGCCAGCGTGAACCGGACTGCAAGTCCATGTCCGAGTGGAAACGGCTTTTCTGCAATATCGACACGCAGTGTCAGCCGTTCGAAACGTCGGTGGACGTGATCCGGCGCCAGGCCGGCAACGACTTCGACGAGATCGAGCGGCGCGCGCGTGAGCTCAACGAGAAAATCGACGCGGGCACTCTCGAGCAGAGCGATATCGGCCGCAGCGGCGGCTAGAACCGCATGAGCATGCCGAGCGAAAGTGTCTTCAGGTCCTCGGTGCCGGTGCGCCCGTCCTGGCCGACATCGCTGAGGAGCTGGTACTCGCCGCGGATCGAGTAGACCTGGTTGATATTCCAGGTGAGGCCCACGCCGTACACCGGTACCTGCGAGTCGCCCTTGGCGCTGCCGCTGACGCCGCGCTCGCCGCCGATGCGCGAGGAGAATTCCCGCTCGACGCTCGCGAACAGGAATCCGAGGCGTGCATACACCTCGAATTTCTCGCCGATGGGCAGGGTGCCGACCGCCGAGATCAATGGACCGCCGACGTTGAACGAGTATTCCAGGTTGGCGGGAATGAAGCCCTGTCCGTCATTGGGTATGTCGACTTCGGCGTGACCGGTGGATTCGAGCGAACCGTATTGCGCGAGCCCGAGCTCGAACGCGATGTAGCGATTGAAACGGTAGCCGAAGGATGCCAGGTAGCCGATGTCCGAATCGTCGGTGCTGGCAGTGGCGTTCTGCACGGGCACGCCCGCATTGGTGAACAGATCGAGCAGGGATTGTTCGTCGGCGCTCTGGTCGCCGCCATAGGTGCTCATGCCGACCTGAACCGTGCCGTAGGGGCCGACGCGGTTGGCGTTGCGCGTGCGCTTCTTCGGCTTGGCGGCTTCCGCCATGCCCGCGAACATGAGTCCGAGAACCACGAGCACGATCACCGGAATCTTTTTCATGCGCTCCGCCCCTCACGTGATTGCAAGGCCACGCTAGCACGCGACGTGGCCATTGGTCGTCTATTTGAGTACTTCGGCCAGGAACTCTTCCAGCGCATGCCATGAGCGCCGGTCCGCGGTTTCGTCATATTGCATGCCGCCGGCCCGGCTGTTCGCCTTGGGATTCGTGAATGCATGCACCGTCTGGCCGTAGGCATGCAGCTGCCAGTCTGCGCCTGCGGCGCTGAATTCCCTGGCCGCCGCGAGCAGGTCGTCGGGCGGAGCCATCGGATCGTCAAAGCCATGCAGCATGAGTACCCGCGCGCGAATTTTCGGTTCCGTGAGCCCGGAAGATTTGAGGATGCCGTGAAAACTCACGGCCCCGCGGATCTCGGCGTCGCTGCGCGCCAGATCCAGGGCGCACAGTCCACCGAAGCAGAAACCCATGACGGCGACACGCCGTGCGTCGACGAAGGGCAGCGACTGGACCGTGGCGAGCCCCGCGCGCAGCCGTCCGAGCAGCATGCGGCGGTCCTTCATGAACGGTGTCATGAGAGCGCTGCATTCCTCATTCGTGGTGCCGCGTCTGCCCTTGCCGAAGTTGTCGGCCGCGAAACAGGCGTAGCCCTGCCACGCGAGTCGCCGGGCCTTGCGCTCCACGAACTCATCGCGGCCTTCCCAGGCATGATTGATGAGCACCGCGGGCCGTGGTCCCGGCTGCGATTCGTCGTAGCAGAGAAAGCCTTCGAGCAGCGCTTCTCCGTCGCGGTATTCGATGTACTGCTCGCGCATGACCTTTCCTCACATGAAAACGGCGGCCATCTTCTCCGATGGCCGCCGTTGCTTTCGACGTCTAACAACCTCGCGCGCGCTGGTTCAGCGCGGCGGTTCGGCCCCGGGTTGCGAATCTTCCATGGGAAACGTGGTCGCTCCGGCCGGTGGCGCGGCCGCGGGCGGCTCTTCGGTGCCCTGTGCGCCGGCCGAGTCCGGTGCAGTCTTCGCATTGCTGGCGCTGGTCGAGCTGATCGCATGACCGGCGGTGCTGGCGAGGATGGCGCGCTCGAATCGCTTGGCGGCGTCCAGGTCGGTGGAAACGCGGCGCGCGATGATGTCGGAGGCGGGAGCGCTCTTGCCGTACAGGCCCTTGTTCGACTTGCTGTCGATGGCGAGGATGCTGCCGTCGAGCGCGATGCCGGCGAACAGCCCGCGATTGCGCGAATACGAGTACACCTCGGCCGTGAAGTTCTGATCCGTGCTCGCCGAGGCAGCCCGTCCCACGGGGCCCGCGGCCACCGAGGCATCGGCGCCCAGGGTGAGCTTGCCGTCGGCGATGCCCTCGATGCCCTTGGCAGTGGTGAACACCAGCACGATGTCGGTGGACTGCACGCCGATCTGCCAGCCGACATTGCCGCCGGTCAGCGAGACCATGATGGGATCGCTGAACTTGCCGTTGGCGTCACGAACGACCATGGCGCCGCTGCCGCGCCGGCCGCCCACGACCGCGGCGACCTTCACCACGTTCGGGATGACCGCGACGCCGTAGGCTCGCGCCATCAGGCTTTCGGGAATCGAGGTGTCGCGTTGAGCAAACAATTCTTCGAGCACGCCCGAAGCTTCGATGAGCCGTGCTTCCTCGCGCGCGCTGGCCAAGGCAGGCGCTGCCTGAGTGGCCACGAGCGCGGCGAAAAGCGTGACGAGCAGTTTCTTCATCGTTGCTGTCCTCTGAAAGAGTGGTCGCGATTGCGATGACGAAGCATGGCGGCATAATCGCCACCATGCAAACACGAACATGCATCTTCGACCGGGTGCGCGCAATCGGGTTCCGCCTCGTCCTGCTGGCGGCTTGCATGCCGGTCGTTGCGCATGCCGACTGGGTGACGCGCGACGAATCCATCATGGGAACTCGCTGCGCGGTCGAGTTGTGGAGCGAGGATCGCGCGAAGGGTGAGGCCGCCATAACGTCGGTATTTGACGACATGAAGCGCATCGATCGCCTCATGAGCACCTGGAAAGAAGACACCGAGATGTCGCTGGTGAACCGCGAGGCCGCCAAACATCCCGTGAAGATCAGCACGGAGCTGTTCAGGCTGCTGCAGGAATCCGTGCAGGTACTCCGAGCTCACGCACGGCGCGTTCGATATCACCTATGCCAGCGTCGGCTATCTCTACGACTTCAAGAAGCGGCGTGCACCCCGATCGGAAGGCCATCGATGCCGCCTTACCGGGGATCAACTGGCGCCACATGGTGCTCGACGAAAGGAAGTCCACCGTGTACTTCGCCCGCCCGGGCATGCGCATCGACCTGGGCGGCATCGCCAAGGGCTACTCGGTGGATCGCGGCATCGAGATCCTGCAGAAGCAGGGCTTCACACGCGCCATGGTCAACGCGGGCGGTGACACCCGCATCATCGGCGACCGCTTCGGCAAGCCGTGGATGGTCGGGGTGCGCGATCCGGACCACGAGGGCAAGGTGTTCCTGCGCCTGCCGCTCACCGATACGGCGTTTTCGACCTCGGGTGACTACGAGCGCTACTTCGACGAGAACGGCACGCGCTTTCATCACATCATCGATCCCAGGACCGGCGACTCGGCGCGCAAGTGCCGCAGCGTGACCGTCATCAGCGGCTCTGCCACGCGCACCGATGCGCTCACCAAGAGCGTGTTCATCATGGGTCCGGAGGAGGGCATCGAGTTCATCGACACCTTGCCCGATGTCGACGCCGTCGCGGTCGCGCCGGATGGCAGGGTGTACTACTCGAAAGGCCTGGCCCCGCCAGGATGAGAAAATCCCCCGCCAGGGTAAAAAGTCCCCTGCCGGGGTAATCTTGCGCGCCGAAGTACGCGGACCTTCGGTGACTACAACAACGAGGGTCCCATGCGTATTGCCCGCAACTTTTGTGCGTTCGTCATTTCGATGCTGTTTGCCGCGGTCGCCGCGGCCCAGTCCACTCCCAAACAGGTTCATACCTCGCCGCAGGCGGATCCCGGCGTCTACTCGGGGCGGCTGAAGGTCGATTACCCCACGCCCTACGAGCTGGCGAGCGAAGACTCCATTCGCGGCATCCTCGAGCGCGTGCATGCCTATGTGGACCAGGCCGCGCCCGTGGCCGTGCTCGATGCCGCCACCGGCGAAGCGGTGACGGACCTGAACCGGCTGCCGGCCGAAGTTTCCCTGGCGCGCACCGATTTTCAGATCCTGACTTATGAATGGGGTGTGACCTACGCGGGCATGCTGCGTTCCGCCGCAGATCACGGGCGACGCGCGCTACCGCCAGTACACCGATGCAGCGGCTCTCGGCGATCGCGACGCTGGCCGCGCACATGCGCGAGCAGCTGCCCGCCGGCACCACGGCGGCTAACTACCCCATGCCGGCGCATGGCATACCGCTGCGCGCCATCCTGCTGCCGGCGCCGTCTCGACGACTCGGGCGCCATGTGCGCGGCGCTGATCAAGGCCGAACGCGCCGGGCTCGCCGGCGGCAAGCTCCGCCCGTGGATCGACAACTACGTGAAGTACGTGTCGACGGGCCAGTTCCGCCTGGAGGATGGAACCCTGGCGCGCAACCGCCCGCTGCCGAACTCATTGTGGCTGGACGACCTGTACATGAGCGTTCCGTGCCTGGCGCAGGCCGGCAAACTCACCGGCGAGCGCCGTTACTACGACGACGCGGCGAAGCAGATGCTGCAATTCGCGCAGCGCATGTTCGTGCAAGCGAGAAGCGGCCTTTACATGCACGGCTGGGTGCAGGGCATGGAGCATCACCCGACCTTTTACTGGGCGCGTGCCAATGGCTGGGCCCTCATGGCCACCGTGGAGTTGCTCGAGGTGCTGCCGGAAAATCATCCGCAGCGGGCGCGCATCCTCGAGCTGCTGCGCGCGCATGCCGCCGGGCTTGATCGCCACCCAGGGCCACGCCGGTCTGTGGCATCAGTTGCTCGACCGGCGCGAGTCCTACGAGGAGACCTCGGCCAGCGCCATGTTCGTATTCGGCATCGCGCGTGCCATCAATCGTGGCTGGCTGGACCGCCAGGCATTCGGGCCACCGGCCTCGTTGGGCTGGAACGCGGTGGCGACGAAGGTGAATGCGCAGCGGCCAGGTCGAGGGCACCTGCGTGGGCACGGGCATGGGCTGGGATCCCATGTTCTACATGTACCGCCCCGTGCACCTGCTCGCCGCGCATGGCTATGGACCGGTGTTGCTGGCCGGCGCGGAGATGATCGACCTGCGGCAAGCCGCTTCACGGACATCGGGCTCCATGACGGCGGACTGCAGTTCGGCAAATCGCTGGAGAACTGACTGGCGCTACTGCGCGAGCAGGCCGAGCGTGTGCAACTCGCGCACCGAGTCCTGCGCCAGTTGCTGGACCAGCTTTTCGGCATTCTTCGGATTCGTCGACTCGCTGGTGCCGGTCCAGACCAGTTTGTTCTGCGGCAACGAGAACACGAAGGTCTCGACGGTCACCACGATGTCGACCTGCACGTCCGGTGCCTTGTCCACCCAGGGATCGCTCCAGCCGACTCCGTAGTAGCCACCCCAGTAACCGCCGTACATGTCATTGGACGCAATCGTGTTGGTGGGCACGGTGCGGTGATTGACGTCCACCGGCCGCATGACCACCAGGCCCGTGGCACCGGCGGCTTCCACGGCGGCGCGCGTCTTGGTCTCGCCTTCCTTGTCAGGCGTACTGACCGGCGACAGTGTGTACATGGCGACTCCCTGGCCGCCGAGCGCGGTGATTTCACGCGCCAGCGTGTCTTCGGCGCGCCGTCGCGCCGCCGGGTCCTGGATCATCACCGCCGCGACCACCCTGGCGCCGCGTACCTGCATGGGCCGGGCATCGGGATCCTTGTAGGTGGTCTCGAAGATGTGTTTGGGCGGCTTCGGCGGGCCGCTGGATGCGCAGCCGGTCAGTGCGAGCAGCAGCGCAGCGGCTGCCAGGGACGCGACGTGGCTCAGTTTCATGGAGCGATGACAGCACGCTCCCTGCCCGCTGTATGCGGGACCTTCGTCCTAGAGGGCCGTTCTAGAAGAAAGCGCTGATGTAGAACTGAAAGATGTTGGCGCGCAGCTCGTATAGCGGCTCGGTGCCGGGCGCCAGCGGATTTTCCGGCGGTACGCCGAACTTGCCGATGCTGAACGTGGCATCGCGGAAGTCGTCGTAGTTCACCATCATGTAGTCGTAGCGCAGGTTGATCTGTCCCTTGGTGAGCCAGGGGAAGCGCTCGAGCTTGAATTCGTAGGTGGCGCCCACGCCGGCGGTGATGGCGTTGTAGGTCGCGAGCTCCTTGTCGCGCGCCATGAAGTTGCTGAAGTCCGCGCGCGGGAAGATGTCCGCGTAGAAATCCGCGGCGGTCTGCCTGTAGTAGCGCACGCGACCTTCGAAGATCCAGTTGCCGCCGAAGAACTTCCTGTCGAGCGGATGCACGTATCCGAGCTCGCCGGTGTGGCCGACGATGCCCCAGGTGTCCGTGTAGAAGCGGTACATGCCGTCGAGCGCGGCGCGCCACGGCAGGAAGTACTTCGCGCGCAGCGAGGCGGCATTGCTGGAGCGCGTGTTTGGATACTCCTCGGACTGCTGGCCCTGCGCATCGGTGCCGATGAAGAAACGCACCGAGCGATATGGGCTGCGGAGGAAGCCTTCGTCGGTGATCACCTCGAACTGGCCGGAGAGGATCATGTTCTTGGTGATGATCTGCGACAGCGAGACGCTGTAGCTCTTCGATTCCATCTCCGCCTGGCCGAGCCCGTCATTGAAATTGGGATCGTTCTGCTTGACGCCGTCGATCTTGATGTTCTGGAACACGTCGTTCTTGCCGTTCTTGAAGCCGAACGAGACGGTGGTCAGGTCGCCGAACATGTCGTGGCTGACCGCGGCGAACATGGTCTTGGCCTTGTAGTCGCTTTCGTCGCTGTTGACGTAGCCGAGCTGTACGTGGACTTGCCATGCAGGTAGTCCACCGCGAGGCTCGACTGCGTGCGCTCGTCTTCGTACGGACTGGCGGAAGTCTCCACGTCGATGGACGCGGAGGACACCATGTCGATGTAGTAGTTGGCCGCCACCGACACGTGCTCGCCGATGCTCTTGCGCACCAGCATCGAGGGCCCCGAGATTTCCACGCCGCCGCCGTCGTAACGGAAATAGAGCACGTCGGCGCGATCTTCGGGCAGCACGCCGGCCTGCGCCGCCGAGAACGGCCGAGGCAGGTTATGACGAATCCGCCAGAGACGTGCGCGTACTTTGTTAGCCATGGCGCCGCGGAACTCTAATTACAGCCGCATCCGCCGCCACCGCCGCCGGTGGCGCCGCGCGAACCTTCGCGCGATTCGAACACGTGGTCGAGGAAGTCCTGCGAGATGGGCGCCCGCGTGAATACCATGATCGGATCGGCGAGGTTCTCGCGATCGTACGGCTTCACCCACGGCTCGATGGAGCTGCAGCCCGTGCCGACGCAGGCGAGGACTGTCAGAACGAACAAACCGCGGATGCGCATCGACGTCTCTCCTATTCCTTCAGCATCGAGCGGATCTGCGTGAGATAGAAATTCTCATCGCCCGGCTTGTAGCCCTTGTGCATGACTCGGATGTTGCCCTTGCGATCGACGAACACGGTGCTCGGCATGCCGGCCACCTTGTAGAGCTTGCTGACCTTGCTGTCCGTGTCGAAGGCAACCGGGAAACTCACCGGCTTCGCGAGCTTGCCCAGCCAGGCCTCGGCCGCCGCGGAATCCGGCTCGACGTTCACGGCGAGCATGGTGAAGCCCATGGGCTTGTACTTCTTGTAGATGTCCTCGAGCAGCGGCATTTCCTGGCGGCACGGGCCGCACCAGGTGGCCCAGAAGTTGATCATGACCACCTGGCCCTTGAACTGGGCGAGGTCGATGGTCTTGCCGCCGCGGCCGGAGAGCTGGAACGCCGGCGCGGGGCCGGACGAGGAGGCGGCGAACGCGGCCGAGCGCGAACACCGCGGCGAGCGCGACGCCTTTCACGATTCCTTTCACAGTACGTGCCGACATGAGCTCACTCCGTCAGAAAAAGACGGTCGCGCTGAGCAGCATCTCCATGTTGTTGGTGACCTTGGTCTCGCCTAACAAGTCGGAGTCGAACACGCGGTCCTGCACTCCGATGTGTATCGCCAGCCAATCGGTCGGCAGCACGCGGTAACCCGCGCCGAGATTGAGCGTCAGCCGGTTGTCGCCGGCGAACTTCACGCTGCCGATGCCACCCATCAGGTAGAAACCACTGTTCATGGCGAGCTTGCGACCGAGAAAGACCTCGCCAGGAAGGAAGTTGTAGCCCAGCGAGAGGCTGTAATACGTGAAGCGTCTCTCATCTCCGGTCAGCAGCTCGATGTTGCCGCCCAGGGTCTCGAAGCTGGTCCTTCCGGCCGTGGATTGGCCCAAATCGGCCCGGAAGAAGAAATCTTCTGTCACATGGTAGGTGAGCTGCGCGGCATAGGTCGGGTTGGTGCCGAAATCCTCGATGGACACGAAGCCGGCGCCCACGCCGACCTCCCAGTTCTCGTTGTCGATCTTGGGTGTCTTGATCTTGCGACGCGCCACGTTGGGCTCGATGACGCGCGGCGGCGTCGAGTCGGCATCCTCGGCTTCTTCCTCGGCGGCGGCCTGTTCTTCGGTCTGCGGGTCTTCCACCTTGCCCTTGCCCACGGCCAGCGATCGAGCGCAGCCGGACATGCGCGACCGTGGCCGCGAGCGCCGCTGCTAGAAGAAGCAGGCGATTTGGACTTTCCATTCTTCCAACTCCTCGTTGTCATCGCGGCTCGTGAAAATCGTGTGCCAGCGATAGTCGGCGCGAACGAAGAAGCGCCGGGTGAGATAGAAACGCAGGCCCGCGCCCACATAGGCGGTCTGATCCGCTGCGATCGTCGGGCAGCACGATGGTGGCGCGCGGCTCGACGTATACGACGCCGGTGCCCAGCTCCAGGAACGGCGACAGCCGCCACTCGGGAAACAGCACGTGCAGCAGGCCGACCTCGGCCTTGTAGCCGTTGGAGGCAGTTGCCGAGGAACTGCGACAGCGTGAGCTCGACCTTCATGTTGTCGGTGAGCGAATAGGCGCCGTAGGCATTGATGAGATTGGCGCCGCCGTAGTCGCCGCCGCCGATTCCCAGCTCCCAGTCGTGCGAAGTGAAGCCGTCGCGGTCGCCGAGATTGAAGACGAAGGGCGAGCCGTCGGCGAGCTTGGTGCGGCGCAAGTCGTGCGCGCGCGCCCAGCCTTCGACACCCTGTTCGTCGCGCACCTTGAACCAGTCGGTGCGGCGGAACAGCACGTCCACCGAGGCCTCGCGCTCCACGACGTGGAACACGGGGTAGCCGCGGCCGGGCCCCGTCGACAGCTCGAGGTAGGGCTCGCTGATGAAAACCTGCAGCAGCTTTTCCTGGGCCGCCGCTTCCTTGGCGGCCTTTTCCGCCTCGGTCTCCTTTGCTAGGGCGTTGGCAGAGAGGGAGCACGCGAAGACAAGTGCGAGCGCAAGGCTAATTCTGCGGAGTGGGGTCGAACGGGTCGTTGTAATACTGGGCTCCAATATCCAGCCACTCCGAGAGCAAGCGCAGTTCAGCGGTCGTGAGCATACCTGCATGCGTTGCATTGTTCATCACGTTGAAGAACCGCGAGCCGCGTGCATTGCCCACCGCCATCGATCCCGGCAGCGACACGGGGACCAGTATCTCGTTGCCGGCATCGTCGAAGACAGGGGGGTTCTGCGATACCAGTCGTACCTGGAGCGCGCCGTTCACCAGCTCGAGCTCATTGCGCGCGAACAGCAACTGTCGATAGGCGCGCAGCTGCAAGGCATCCTCGTCCGAAACTTCGTCCGTGAGCTCCAGCGACGCGGCCGGCAGCTGCACCGTCATGTCCACGGGATTGATGCGGTTGTGGCAGTTCGTGCAGGTGTCGGGGAAAGTGATGTTGCCCAGGCCGTCATCGACACCGCCGGCCGGACGCGGCACCGACCACAGCGGATGGATGTGACCGGGGCGCGCCATGATCGTCGCGTAGTGGATCGTGATGCGGCAGGTCGACTGCCACACCGGATAGCAGGACGGATTGGTCGGCCGCGTGGTGGTGAGTGCCTGGTGACCGAAGATGAAGCGATTCGGCCGGCAACGCGGCCGGTTTCCAGATCTCGTTATAGACCACGTCGGCGCTCGGCGTCGTGGACAGCGGGCCGCAGCGCTCGACCGACGTGGTCGTGTCGATGCACGAGGAGCCATTGCGCGAACGGGCGCTGCGCCATCGAGTCGCCCACCTCGGGTGAGATCGTGTTGACGGTGCCGGGGAATGCGCCGCCGGTGGCGGTGGCGCCGGCATACACGGAGTTGAACGATCCCTTGCGTCCATGCGAGCGCGCCACGCTGTTGTTGGCGGTGGTGCGCACGTGGCAGCCGTTGCACTCGAGCACTTCGCCCGGCCGCACTGACAACCACGAGCGATGCGGATTGGCGTTGTTGATGCGCCGTCCATTCTCGTCGAGCAGGCTCAGCTGGAACGCGATGTTGGCGGGGACCTTCATGCGCACCGAACCATCGGGCTCGATGGGCGCGTAGGCCACGATCTCGCGCATCACTCCGGTGGGGCCGAAAGCGGAGTTGTCAGGGTCGGCGATGTCGTCGTCGTCGGGTATCGAGACGGGTTTCTCGATGCGGATGAAACGCGCCAGGCGCGAGCTGGCCGGTGTGATCATCGGGTTGGCCACCGCTTGAATGGAAGTTGCGACGCCACCGGCCGTGCGCGCCGGTCTCCGTTCCCATGATGTCGTACACGCTGCGGATCGCGAGAATGCCGACGCCTTCGGACACCAGGTCCGGATTCACGTCCAGCGGCGGCTTCTTGTCGAGGATCACCGACGGCAATGGATTGCGCGGCTGGGCGGCGAGCGCCTCGGTGACCATGACGCCTTCGACCGGGGCCATCACCGGGAGAATGGTGTTCTGCGCGGGCGTGAACATCCAGATGCTGTACAGCGGTCGCGCCGCCTGCGCGTCCGGGTCTGCCAGGTGTTCGTTGTCGCAGGGAATGATGCGGGTCGGATCCGCACCACCCACGTCGAGCAGGCGGCACTGCGACCAGCTCACGAGAATTCGGCCCGAACCATCCCACAAGGGGAAGCCCGACTCGAAACGCCCACCGGGCGAAGGACCCGGGATGGTGCGCACGTCGTTGAGCGTGGCCGGCGTCTGCGCCGGTCCCGCCAGGCCGGCGTTCGCGGCCAGCGGCTGGGTGTTCTCGACGTAGGTCCTGGCGTCGATGATGGTGAGGTTGCCGCCGAAGTCGACGTCGGTGCGGCCGCGGATCAGCACCATGAGGCGCCCGTCGCTCATCTCGCGCGCGCGCATGAACTCGATGGGGGTGTTGACGCCGCCCACCGGCGTGCCCGTCAGGTGCGACAACGCGCCGTAGTGGAGCTGCGTGTCCGTGCCGTCCGGGTTGCTCGAATAAAGGTGCAGGCCGTCGCGGCCCGGCGCGCGATCCCAGCGCGTGAACAACACGCGGCCGTTCTGCAGCACCGTCGGATACAAATCGCTCGAGGGATTGAAGCTGATCTGGTGGACGTCGGTGCCGTCACCGTTCATGACGTGCAGCACGAAGGCCGACTCGTTGCGGGCTTCGGTCGCGGCTTCGAACTGTGCCTTGTTCTCGTCGAGCAGGATGGCCTTGGACTGGCGCTGGCGCGTCGAGGAGAACAGGATGCGGCCGTCGGGTAGATAGGCCGGCGCCACGTCCTGGCCTTCCTCGGCGATGATGTTCGAGGAGATGACGCGACGCAGGGTGTCGGTCGCGATGTCGTATTCCCAGATGTTCCAGGTCGGCGGCTCGTCCTCGTCGTCGGCATCGTCGAGCGGTCCGCGCATCGCGAAGGCCACCTTGAGGCCATCGGGCGAGACGGCGAGGTCCTTGAGGTCGTAGCGATCCTCGGCTTCGCCGCCCATGGCCTCGGTGCGCAGGCGCGCGGTGATCTCGGTCTCCGCGGCGCCCGGGCTGGCGCGGTCGCGCTTCCACAGCGTGGCGCTGTAGTCGTCGTCCTCGACGAAGGGGCGCACGCGCGTGACGTCGTCCTGATCCTCGGGAATCGGGTGGCGGATGTAGAAGATGGGGAAATCGACGGTGGCCGGATCCGGCTCCTGGCCACTTCCGAGGCCAATGCCACCGCCGCCCGGGCCCTGCGTACAGGCCGCGAGCAGCGTCACCAGGCCGAACAGGACGCCGCGGGCGCAGCCGCCGAGCGTGATCCGGTTCGCGTTATCGCTTGATCGATCCACAGCATCCTCCACTGTCACTGCCGGCGTATTGCCGCACGGCATGTGACGTAATGCAATCTTCCCGCGTGAGCCCGCGGCGATCTGCCGACGACGTCACAGCAGCCGGGCCGCAAAACGCGGTTTTCTTGCCGACCGTTGTAGTTAGAGGCCTGGGGCGGTGTGCGCCGTGACGCGGTTCGCAGTCCTTGGGCCGAAGGTTACCGGGCGTACGTAATAAATGGTGCTGTCGCCGCTTGGAGACGTACAAGAGCGGAGACAAACAAGTGTTGTAGGAGGCGGGGTGATACTGCGCCCGTCAAATGGGATGTGGATGACACAAATGGACACACAGGTCTCGAAACTCAAATCGGTCGGTCTTGCCTGCCTGCTCGCCTGCGTGGCCGCGGCCGCAGCGGCGAACGACCGCGACAAGGCCAAGCGCATCCACGATCGCATCGCGGGTGTGCCGCCCAGTCCGGCAGTGCTCGACGCGCTGGCGGCCAAGGTCACGGCCGGTGACGCCCTCGGTGCCGCCAATGACGCCATGGACAATCCCTCGTTCTACAACGTCACGTTGAAGAACATGGCGGTGCCGTGGACCAATCGCGACCAGACGGTGTTCGCGCCGCTCAATGACTATGTCGCCACGTACATCGGCATGGTGAAGGACAACGTGCCCTTCAACACGGCGCTGTCGGCAGACCTCATCTATACAGTGAACGGCGCGACGCCAGCGGCGTCGCCTTCGAACAACGACCACTATGCCAACGCCGAGAGCAGCGGCATCAACCTCATGACCGCGCTGCAGGCAACCACGCAGTCCTCGATCATGGGCATCCCGGCCGGCGCCACCGCGGGTTTCATCACCTCGCGCGCGTCGTCCGAGGCGTTCTTCATCGACGGCACCAACCGCGCGATGTTCCGCTTCACGCTGATGAACCATCTGTGCCGCGACCTCGAGCAGGTGCACGACACCTCGCTGCCGCCCGACATGATCCGCCAGGATGTGAGCCGCTCGCCGGGCGGTGACAGCCGCATCTTCCTGAACAACTGCATCGGCTGTCACAGCGGCATGGATCCCATGGCGCGCGCCTTTGCGTTCTACGACTTCGACAATGGCTCTGCCGAAGCGCCGGGCTCCATGCGCCTGGTCTACACGCCGGGCGTCGTGCAGGACAAGTACTTCAACAACGACACCAACTTCGCCCCGGGCTACCGCACGGCGGATGACCATTGGGAGAACCGCTGGCGCAAGGGCCAGAACTCGCTGCTCGACTGGGACTACAACGGGGTCCTTCCCGGACAAGGCGAGGGCGCCAAGTCGCTGGGCCAGGAGCTCGGCAACAGCGGTGCCTTCGCGCGCTGCCAGGTCGAAAAGGTGTTCAAGACGGTGTGTTTCCGCGCGCCAGGCGCCGCGGCCACGCCCACCAAGTCGGCGGAGGATCGCGCCAAGGTTCTCGAGATCACCAACAACTTCAAGAACGGTGGCTACCGCATGAAACAGGTCTTTGCGGAAACCGCCGTGTACTGCATGGGCGATTGAGGGAGCACACATGAACTCGTTGCAGTTGAAATCTTTCGCCCGCTGGTTGTCGGCCGCTGCCGCGGTCGCCATTCTTGCCGGTTGCTCGGGCGGCGGTGCGCCGACGGTGGAGAACCCCATCACCTCCGCGCCCCCGGTCTCCGACTACACCGGTCCGGCCTCGGCCAATGCCGACGTGCAGGCCTTCCGCATCAACCTGTGGGAGAACATCAAGGCTAACAACCGCTGCGGCGGTTGCCACAACGCCACCGGCCAGTCGCCGCAGTTCGCGCGCAACGACAACGTGAACCTGGCGTACGAGGCGGCCAACACCATCGTGAACCTCGCGCAGCCGGATCAGTCGCGCATGGTCATCAAGGTGGCCGGCGGCCACAACTGCTGGCTGCAGTCGCCGGCGGCCTGCGCCGACACGCTCACCGTCTGGATCCGCAACTGGGCCGGCGCGACCGCCACCGGCGGCACGACGATCCAGCTGCAGGCTCCTGTCATCAAAGAAGTGGGCGGCAGCAAGGGCTTTCCGCCGAGCGCCACCGACGACGCGGCATTTCCCGAGACCACCAGCGGTATCACGTTTGCGGGCTCGCAGCTGTATCAGCTGGTGCGCAACACCGGCACGGCCAATTGTGTGCGCTGCCATGCCTCGAGCGCGGCCACGCAGCAGTAACCGTTCTTTGCGGACGCGGATCCGGAAATCGCCTTCCAGGCCATCAAGCCGAAGGTCAATCTCGAGAACCCCGACCAGTCGCGGCTCGTCGTGCGCCTGCGCGATGAATTCCACAACTGCTGGGGCGGGACGGGCTGTGCCGACAACGCGCAAACCATGCTCAATGCCATCAACCAGTACGCCAACGCGGTGCCGGTCCGAGTCGTCGATCCGGATCTGCTGATCTCCAAGGCGCTCACCCTGTACGACGGCACGGTCGCCGCCGGCGGCAACCGCTACGAAGCGGCCACCATCGCGAAGTACGAGTTCAAGACCGGCATGGGCGCCATCATCTACGACACCAGCGGCGACGAACCCGCCCTCAATCTCACGCTGTCGGGCACCGTCGATTGGGTCGGCGGCTGGGGCATCAACGTGAAGCCGGGCGGGAAGGCCCAGGGCACCGCGGCCGCGAGCCAAGAAAGCTCACCGACCTGATCAAGTCGACCGGCGAATTCACCGTCGAGGCGTGGGCCAACAACGCCAACGTCGCGCAGGAAGACGCCTAGCTGGTGAGCTATTCGGGCGGCGCCATGAACCGCAACTTCACGCTCGCCCAGCGCATGTACCAGTACGAGGGTCACGTGCGCAGCGACCAGACCAGCGCGAACGGCAAGCCGGTGCTGCTCACGCGCGCGGCCGACCGGACGCGCAGGCAGCGCTGCAGCACGTCGTCATGACCTATCAGCCCGGTCGAACGGCCGGCGCATCTACGTGAACGGCATGTACACCGGGACGCCGACGCGCAGGGCGGCGGCAGTCGCTCGCGGATTGGGACGACAGTTTCGCGCTCGTGCTCGGCAACGAGACCTCGACCAATCGCCAGTGGGAGGGCGTGCTGCGCCTGGTCGCGATCCACAATCGCGCGCTGACCCCGGCGCAGATCCAGCAGAACTTCGCAGCCGGCGTCGGCGAGAGGTACTTCATGCTGTTCAACGTCAGCCACCTGGTCGAGCGTGCCGGAGCTACCTGATGCTCGAGGCCAGCCAGCTCGACAGCTACGGCATACCAGTTCACGAAGCCGACCTTCATCAGCCTCGACACCGGCGGCCACGATCGACGAACCTTTCGATCGAGGGCATCCGCATCGGTATGAACGGCGCCGAGGCGAACGCCGGCCAGGCGTACCATCCCGCTGGCCGCCACCGTCGGTGGCGCCAACTACACCGCCGGCGCCGGCCAGCAGCTGTCGCCGGTCGGCACGGTCATCGGGCTGGAGAAGGGCGTCGATGGACGACCTGTTCTTCCTGTCCTTCGAGCGCATCGGCGACCGCTCGCGCGACTATCCGGATCCGCCGGTGCCGGATCCGGCACCGCCGGCTCCGCTGACCTGCGCGAATCGGACGTCGGCCTGCGCACCTTCGACGAGATCAACGCGACGCTGTCGCAGATCACCGGCGTGCCGCAGACCAATGCGGCGTCGCCGGCACCTACCAGCAGGTGAAGCAGCAGCTGCCGGCGATCGAGAAGTTCGGTGCGTTCCGGCCCGTCGCAGCAGACCGCGCTGGCGCAGCTCGCCATCCAGTACTGCAGCGTCATGGTCGACGACAACACGCTGCGCGCCGCCTTCTTCGGCGGCCTGGATGGATCGGGCACCGGCACGGCGGTCTTCGGCGCCGCGGGCGAGCCAACGCGAACCGATGCGCTGATCAACCCGCTCATCGACAAGAGCGTGGGCACGGGCCTGGCCTCGCAGCCGGACGCGAACGCCATCCGCGACGAGCTCGGCTCGCGCAACGCATGCCGGACGTGCCGACGTGCGCCCGGCCTCATCAATCGCCTGGTGCGCGGGCCGACCGGCTGCGAGCGCGACGCGGTGGCCGTCGGTCATGAAAGCCGCGTGCGGTGCCGTGCTCGGCAGCGGCGCGACGCTCATCCAGTAAGTTCGAGGGAGAATCGAGAGTCATGTATCATCCGCAAGAAGAGCCCCCGCACCCTGGGACTCGACGAGCCGATCCGGCACGAGAGCCACAAGCGTCCGGTGACGCGCCGCGACTTCATCGCGCAGGGCTTCCTCACGGGTCCCGGCATGCTGGCCGCGCCTTCGCTGCTGTGCGCTGCTCATGTCCGACAAGCGCAGCGGCGCTGTCGCCGCGATCTCGACGGCACTGCAGGCGCGACACTGCGGCATCATCCAGCGGGCGCCGGCAAGATTCCCTTCATCTGCTTCGACCTCGCGGGCGGCGCCAACCTGCACGGGCTCCGAGATGCTGATCGGCAACCGGCGACCTGCCAGCCAACTTCCTGTCCACCGCGGGCTACGCCAAGCTCGGCCTGCCGGGCAACATGGCGCCCAACGCGCCGAACGCCGCCAGCGGCACCAACAACTTCATCAACGAGCGAGTTCGGCGCGGCCTGGCACTCGGACGGCGCGCATCCTGCGCGGCATGCAGGCTTCGACGCAGGTGGGCACGCGCGCCAACGTGAACGGCTGTCCGATCGCCGCGCGTTCGGAGAACGACACCGGCAACAATCCTCACAACCCGATGTACGGCATCAACCGCATCGGCGCCGACGGACAGCTGCTGACGCTCATCGGCTCGCAGAACACCGACTCGGGCGGCAACTCGATCGCGCCGACGTCGATGATGGATCCGGCCGCGCGCCCCACCAAGGTGGATCGCGCGAGCGACGTCACCGGCCTGGTCGACACCGGCGAGCTCGGCACGCTGTTCGCCAACACCGACGACGCGGTCGCGGTGCTCGAATCGATGACGCGCCTCGGTCACGTCAAGGTCGGCCTGTCCGGGACCAAGCTCGACGGCGGCCTTTCGGTGAGCCCCGACGACGTCGCTCTCAAGGAGCTGGTCCGTTGCGGCTACGTGAAGTCGACGTACCTCGCCGACCAGCTTCCGCGACCAGGCCGCGCTCAACCCGGATGTCGATCCGTTCATCGTCGGTCAGGCCACCGGCATCTTCACGCAGGCCGAATACGACGCCGACGACGAGTTCCGCAAGACCGCGGCCGTCATGAAGATGGTCATCAACGGCTACGCGGGTGCCGGCACGATCACGATGGGCGGCTACGACTATCACGGCCAGGGCCGCAACACCGCCGAGATGCGCAATTTCCGCGCCGGCCGCTGCATCGGCGCCTGCCTCGAATATGCGGCGCGCAAGGGCAAGCCGCTGATGATCTACGTGTTCAGCGACGGCTCGCTGTCGGCGAACGGCGTGGTCAACAACACGGCGACGGCTCGCGGCAAGCTCGACTTCGCCGAGTGACAACCAGTCGACCGCCAGTCCGTTCGTGCTGGTCTACAACCCGGCCCGGCCGTCCGACCTTCCGCAACGCATGCCCGCAAGCAGATCGGTTCGTTCAGCGCCGGCGGCGACGTGCAGGTCAACTCGCAGCCCGGCCGGCAACGCCGTCAACCTGCTGGTCGAGACCGTGATGCTGAACTACATGGCGCTGCATTCGGAAGAGGGCAACTTCGACCAGCCGGCGTTCTTCCCGCGGCATGGCCTCGGCAGCTCGACCGTGCGCGATCAGCTCACAATGTTCGAACCCATCTGCACCAACATCATCGGCAACCCGACCTGAGCCCACGTTTGTAAGATAAGGACGATCCGAGGGAGCTGTCGCGTGTTGCCGACGCTCCCTCTTTCTTTTGGGCGAGCGCAATCCCGTGCGCCAAAACCGCGGGGCGCTTCGTTGACATTGTTAAGTAGGCTATGCGAGGGTCTGACGCGTCCCAGGGCGTGGAAATCGGGTATCGCTTGTCCCGGTAACCCATTGAAGTTGAAACAATCGTGAGCGCTAGTTTGTTAGTGAGGAACGTGGCTGAATCACACGCGCGATTTGCTGCGTTCGCACTCGGCTGCGTGTTGTTCGCGGCTTCGCTGGTGGCCGGCGCCGCCGAAAAATACGAGCTCATCGGCAAGCCGGCACCCGACCTGGTGGCGCGCGGCCTGACGGGCCAGAACGTGCGTGTCTCCGAGCATCGCGGCGAGGTGGTGGTAGTCAGTTTCTGGAGCGGCAGCTGCAACACCTGCCGTGCGCAGCTCACGGCGCTCGACCGCATCGCCAAGACCTACGCCAGCGCCGGACTCACCGTCATCGGCGTCAACCTCGACGACAACGTGTCGCGCGCCGAGAAGTTCGCGCGCGCACAAAGTCGTGCAGTTCCCGCTGCTGATCTCCACGCCCGAAAACACCGGGCGCGACTACCGGGTCGATCGCCTGCCGATGATGGTGTTCGTCGATCGCGAAGGCGTGTTGCGCTCCGCGCACCGCGAGTTCAAGGCCAGTGACGAAGCCAAGTACGTGCGCGAGTTGCGCACCCTCCTGAATGAGTAACGAGAATGTTTAACCACCGCATCATCCTCGCCGTCCTCGTCTGCGCGTTGCTCGCCGCACCGCTGTTCGCACAGGACCCGCAGCCGGCCACTCCGTCACCGGACGTAGCCGCGCCCGCGCCGGACGCCACGACCCCGCCGGTGGACAGCGCCGGAGCGTCGATCTCCGACGCGCCCCAGAGCACGCTGCTGACGCCGCCCGATGGCGCAACGGCAACGCCACCCGAGGCCGGCGAACCGCCCGCCGACACGCGCGCGCTCGACGAGACCGTGCAGGACCTCAAGAAGGACGTGGTCGACCTCAACAAGGAATTGTTCGTGCTCGAGGAAGAGCTGCTGTTCCCGGCGAATACGCAGGTGGCGGTGTTCGTCTCGATGGACATCGGCGAGTTCTTCGCGCTCGACTCGCTGACGCTCAAGATCGACAACAAGGAAGTCGCCAACTACCTGTACACGCCGCGCGAGGCCGAGGCGCTGCTCAAGGGCGGCGTGCACCGCGTGTACCTCGGCAATCTCAAGGTCGGCGATCACCAGCTGGTGGCGTTCTTCAACGGCAAGGGCCCGAACGTCCGCGACTACAAGCGCGGCGCGAATCTCAAGTTCGAGAAGGGCGTGGGCGCCAAGTACCTCGAGCTCAAGATCACCGACCGGCAGCGCAAGGGTCAGCCCGAGTTCGCCATCAAGGATTGGGAATAAGAGCGTCGTCGTGCGCGTGATGCAGCTCAAGCAGCTCGCAGCGGCAGCCATCTCGGTGCTGGCCCTGTCCGTGTTGGACGTGGGTACTGCGTTTGCCGCGAAGCCCGAGGTCGACAAGCTCACGCCCACCGTGGTGCGCGACCTGCATTTCGGCGACGCACTCTTCTATTACTACCAGGGCAAGGATTTCGACGCGATCACGCGCCTCATCGCCTACCAGCAATGGGGGCGCATGCCGCACCACGATGCGGAGACCAACCTGCTGCTCGGCGGCCTGTATCTGTCGCTGGGCCTGCACAACGAGGCCGGCGAACGTTTCGAAACGCTGCTGACGCAGTCGGTGCCCGAGGGCGTGCGCAACCGCGCCTGGTTCTATCTCGGCAAGGTCTGGTACGCGCGCGGTTATCTCGATCGCGCCGAGCGCGCCATCAAGGAAGTGCAGGGCAGGCTGACGCCGGATCTCGAAGCCGAGCGCCTGCACCTGCTCAGCAACATCCTGATGCGCCAGCAGCGCTTCGACGAAGCCATCGCGCTGCTGAACGCCTGGCGGGGCCGCAAGGATCAGTCCGACTGGCTGGCCTATGCGCAGTACAACCTCGGCGTGGCACTGGTTCGCAAGGGCCTGGTCACGGAGGCGGATCCCTTCCTCAGCAGCGTGGGCACCCTGGAATCCGGGCGTCGCGAGCTGCGCAGCCTGCGCGACCGCGCCAATCTGGCGCTGGGCTACGCCTACCTGCAGAACAACCAGCCGGCGCTGGCCAAGCCCGTGCTGGAGCGCGTGCGCATCGACGGTCCGTTCTCCAACAAGGCCTTGTTAGGCGTGGGCTGGGCGGATGCGGCCGAAGGCCAGTTCCAGACGGCGCTCACGCCGTGGATGGAGCTGCGCGAACGCAACTTGCTGGATTCCGCGGTGCAGGAAGCCTATCTCGCGATTCCTTACGCGTTCGCCAAGCTCAACGCCAACGCGCAGGCGGCCGAGAACTACGAGCAGGCGATCAGCTCGTTCGACAGCGAGACCGTGAACATCGACGCATCGATCGCCGAGATCAACGACGGCACGATGCTCGACAAGCTGCTGAAGCGCGACGAGAACGACCACTACGGCTGGTTCTGGCAGCTGCGCGATCTGCCGAACGCGCCCGAGTCGCGTTATCTGTACCACCTGCTCGCGGGCCACGACTTCCAGGAAGGCCTGAAGAACTACCGCGATCTCGCCTTCCTCGGCGGCACGCTGGCGAAGTGGCAGGACAGCATCGTGGCCTTCGACGACATGCTCGACACGCGCGAAAAGGCCTATGCCGAGCGCGTGCCACAGGCCGATGCCGTGCTGGCCTCGGGCCGCCTCGACCAGTACAGCGCCGGGCGCGCCAACGCCGGCGGTCAGCTCGACCAGGTCGAAGCCATGCAGGACGTCGCCGCGCTCGGCACGCCCGAAGAGCGCGACCAGTGGGCGCGCATCACGCGGCTGGAGGCCGCGCTGCTGACCGCGCCCAATGACGAGGAAACCAATGCCATCCGCGAGAAGACGCGGCTGGCCAAGGGCGTGCTGTACTGGCGTCTCGCGGAAAGCTTCAAGGCGCGCGTGTGGAACGAACGCCGTACCTTGAAGGACCTGGACCAGGCCCTGCGGGAATCGCAGAACCGCTGGGTGCGCGTGCAGAAGGCGCGCAGCTCCATGCCTAACAACACCGGGCGAGTTCGCGGCGCGTGTCGCGGCACTGCGCGCCCGGCTCGACGGCGCGCAGATGCGCCTCGCGGAAGTCGCCAAACAGCAGAACGGGCTCCTCGAGAGCCTGGCGCGCACCGAGCTCGAGCAGCAGAAAGAACGCATCGGCACGTACCAGATCCAGGCGCGTTTCGCGCTCGCGGCCATTTACGACCGCGCGGCCGCGCCGCCCAGCGTGCCGCGCGCCGCGCCGCAGGAGTCGCAGGGCGAGATCGAGGAGGCACCGGCGGAAGAGGCGCCGGCACCGATGGATGGCGCACCGCCGCCCCGGGTCGAGGAACCTGTGCAGCCGCCGGCGGACCAATCACCTGAGACATCCGCGCCGGCTGACAGCGCGCCTGCTTCCGGGCCTACGGATTCCGAGGGTCCGGCCGTCGACACTTCCGCAACACCGCCCGAGGCGCCGAAATGAGCCAGGTGCGCGTCACGAGCACACTTCTTGTCGCCGCCTTGTGCGCGGGCGCTGGTGCTCGACGCCTCCGCGGCCGCGAAAAAGAAGGAAAAGACCATCGCCGAGCTGTCGGCTCGACCGGTGGTGGTGCAGCCCGAGCAGAAGGTCGAGGCCAGCAGCCAGCGCGCCATGGAAAACTACCGGCGCTTCCTCGAGCTGCAGAAGACCGATCCGCAGCTGCGCGCCGAAGCGCTGCGCCGCCTCGGCGACCTGAACATGGAAGCGGGCGAAGGCGAGCGCATGGCGGGCGAGGCGTCGATGATCGACGCGCAGGGCGCCGAGGCCATCAAGCTGTACACCACCCTGCTCAAGAGTTATCCCGACTATCCGCGCAACGACCAGGTGCTGTACCAGCTGGCGCGCGCCTACGAGACCACGGGCCAGCCCGAGAAGGCGCTGTCCACGCTCGATGACATCCTGCGGCGTTATCCCAAGTCGTCGCAGATGGACGAAGTGCAGTTCCGCCGCGGCGAGTTGCTGTTCTCGGCCAAGCAGTACCGCCCGGCGCAGGACGCCTACGCCTACGTGGTCAACAAGGGCGACAAGGCTCCGTTCCTGACGCAGAGCCTCTACAAACATGGCTGGTCGCTGTTCAAGCAGGGATTGAACGACGACAGCCTGCCGTCGTTCGCCGGTGTGCTCGATCGCACCATGCTCACGAAGACCACGCGCAAGCTGGTGCCGCTGGAAAAGCTGCCGCGCGCCAATCGCGAGCTGGCCGACGACACGCTGCGCGTCATGGCAGTCACGTTCTCGTACGACGAGGATTCGGTGGCCGCCATCGAGAAATTCACGGCCGCCCACAACAACCCGGCCTACGCGCCCATCATCTATTCGCGTCTCGGCGACCTGTACGTCGAGAAGGAGCGCTTCCAGGATGCCGCCGCGGTGTATCGCGCCTACGCCACGCGCGAACCGAACAGCGAGTTCTCACCGGGACTCTCGCAGCAGGCCATCGAGGCCTACCGCAAGGGTGGCTTCACGCAGCTGGTGCTCGAAGGCAAGCGCGAGTACGTGGCGCTGTACAACTACGGCACCAGCTTCTGGCAGGGCCGCAACAAGGCCGACTACCCGAACATCGCCAAGGAGCTGAAGCTCAACCTCAAGGACGTCGCGACCTACTTCCACGCCAACGCGCAGAAGTCGAAGAAGCCGGACGAATACCTGGAGGCCGCGCGCTGGTACCGCACCTATCTCGAATCCTTCCCGGACGATCCGGAATCCTTCGGCACGAACTATCTACTCTCCGAAACGCTGTACGAGGCCAGGGACTACCAGGGCGCGGCCGCGGAGTTCGAGAAGACCGCGTACAACTACCCGCGCAATCCGCGTTCGGCCGCGGCGGCCTATGCGGCGCTGGGTTCGTTCACCAAGTATGAAGAGGCTCTGCCGGCCGCCCAGAAGGCCGAGGCGCACAAGACGGCCGTGGATGCGGGCGTGAAGTTCGGCACCAGTTTTCCCGAGCATCCCGACAGCAGCGGCGTGCTGACGCGCGCGGCCGAGGACATTTTCGCCACGCAGGACCTGCAGCGCGCCATCGAAGTATCGAACCTGGTGCTGGCGCACCAGCCGCCCGCGGACCAGGCCAAGCGCCGCATCGCGTACACCATCATCGGCCAGTCGAATTTCGACCTGCTGAATTTCCCGGAAGCGGAGAAGGGCTACATCGCGGCGCGCGACCTGCTGCCGCCGAACGACAAGATGCGCGCCGATCTCACCGAGCGCATCGCCTCGGCGGTGTATCGCCAGGCCGAGGCCAAGCAGAAGTCGGGCGACGCGGCCGGCGCGGTCGATGACTTCCTGCGCATCGCGCAGGTGGCGGGCAGCTCGAAGATCGCCTCGCAGGCCGAATACGACGCCGGCGCCACGCTGGTGAACCTCAAGGAGTGGCCGCGCGCCATCCAGGTTCTCGAGCGGTTCCGCACCAACAACCCCAAGAGCGAATTCACCGCCGACGTCACCAAGAAGCTGGCGGTGGCCTATGGCGAAACCGGCCAGGCGGGCCAGGCGGCGGTGGAATTCGAGCGCATCGCGCTGAATCCGGCCGAATCGAGGGACATCCAGCGCGAAGCCAACCTGCAGGCCGCGGAGCTGTACGCGAAGTCCGGCAATCAGCCCAAGGCCGTGGGCATGCTGGAGCGTTTCGTGGTCACGTACCCGACGCCGGTGGCGGACTCCGTCGAGGCGCGCCAGAAGCTGGCCGACATCGCCGGCACCTCCGGGCAGCTCGACAAACAACGTTACTGGCAGCGCGAGATCGTGAATGCGGATCGCACGGCCGGAGCGGGCCGCACCGATCGCACGCAATACCTCGCCGCCAAGTCGACGCTGGCGCTGGCTTCGCCGGCGCGCGACGCGTTCCGCGACATCCCGCTGGCGCTGCCGCTCAAGGCCAGCCTCGCGAAGAAGCGCAAGGCGATGGAAGCGGCGCTCGGGGCCTACAAGAGCGCCGCCGATTACCGCGTGGCCGAAGTGACCACGCTGGCGACCTACGAAATCGCCGAGATCTACCGGAAGTTAGGCCAGGACATCATGAAGTCCGAGCGGCCGAAGAAGCTGGCCGCCGAGCAGCTCGACGAGTACAACTCGCTGCTCGAAGAGCAGGCCTTTCCATTCGAAGAGCAGGCCATCTCCACGCACGAGATCAATACCAAGCGCGTGCGTGAGGACGTCTACGACGACGGCGTCAAGAAGAGCTTCGCGGCGCTGGCCGAGCTCAAGCCCGGGCGTTACGGCAAGACCGAGATGATGAGTGCGTCGCTGGATGCGCTGGTTCCGCCGGCACCGCCCGCCGCGCCGGTAGCGCCGCCGATATCGCACGCCGGCCGACCCGACGCCTGCCCGTGGCCGCGGGTGCCGCGGCCACGCCTGCCGCACCGGCTTACAACATTCCCAAGCCGCCGGCGCGCGCCAGCGGTGAATATCACGTCGCGCGCTGGCCCTCATGCGCAGCGATCCCACGCAGGCCAGCCTCGAGATGCAGCTGATGACGCAGACGTATCCGGATCTGCCCGGTCCGTACGCCAACCTCGGCATCCTGTATCGCAACGCGAACCAGCTGGCCGAGTCCGAAGGCGCGCTGCAGAAGGCCACCGAAAAGGCGCCGTGGGACGCGGCCACCTGGACCGAATACGGCGTCACGCTGCGACAGGCCGGCAAGTTTGCCGAGGCGCGCGGCGCCTACGAAAAAGCCCTGGCCGCGAATCCGTCTTACGCGCCGGCACACCGCAACCTCGGCGTGCTGCTCGATCTCTACCTCGATGATCCCCTGACCGCGCAAACCGAGCTCGAGACCTACAAGACGCTGACGGGCGAGGACAAGCCCGTGAGCAGCTGGCTGGCCGAGCTGCGCTCGCGCAACAAGGTGGCCGCGCCGAAGACCTCGACGCCGGCCGCCGATGCTCCCACGCCCGACGCACCCGCGCCGGAAACGCCGCCCCAAGGAGGCTGACATGGGCAAACTTCTCATCGTCGCGATGTTGTTGTTAGGCGCCGCCGCCATTGCGCAGACGCCTGCACCCCAGGATGCGCTGGAGCCCGGTGTGAACACCTCGGCGCCGGCTTCCACGCCCACCTCCGCGCCGCCGGACAACTCCGCGCCGGCTGCCACGCCGGCTGCCGCCAAGCCTGCGGCCACGACCGGCCGCCGCCGCCGCGACTAACAAACCGGCACAGAAGAGCGGGGCGAAGGATCGGCTCGACCTGGACTCCACGCAGATCACCGGCAACCGCGAGCTGCCCAAGGTGCTCTACATCGTGCCCTGGCGCAGTGCAGAGTTAGGCGACCTGGTAGGGCGCCCGGTAAACAGCCTGCTGGACGAGGTGCTGGAGCCGGTCGATCGTGACGTGTTTCGCCGACAGAACCGCTACTTCGAAGCCCTGCAGCCCAATGCGGCAGCGCCCGCCGGCAGCCCTGAGAAGTGATTAACAGTTTTTGTCACTTATGTAACGCAATCTTGGTGCGCTCGCCCCTTCGAGCGCGCCTGTTTTCCTGAGGAGTTTTAACGTGTCAGTCAACGGAATCATCAAGTTTTTTCAGGATGGCGGATTCTTCCTGTATCCGCTCATCATCATCTTCATCGTCGGTGTGGCCATCTCGATCGAGCGGTGGATCTACCTGACGAAGGAAACCATCAAGAACCGCAACCTGTGGGATGACGTCGCCCCGCACCTCGGTGCCGGCAACTTCAAGCAGGCCATTGCGCTCGCCAACAACTCGACGGCGCAGATCGGCACCGTGCTCAAGTACGGTCTGGCACGCCTGTCCACGGCGCGCCGCCGTGACGACATCCAGCAGGCCATGGAAGAGTCGCTGCTCGAAATCGTGCCGCGTCTCGAGAAGCGCACCCACTACCTGAGCTCGCTGGCCAACATCGGCATGCTCGTCGGTCTGTTGGGCACCATCGTCGCGCTGATCCACGCCTTCGCCACGGTGTCGCAGGCCAACCCGGCCGAGAAGGCCGCGCTGCTGGCCTCGGCCATCTCGGAAGCCATGAACAATACGGCGATGGGTCTCGGCGTCGCGATCACGCTGCTGTCCACGCACATGTTCCTGGAAGCCAAGACCACGGCGCTGATCGACAGCCTCGAGATCGCGGTGGTGAAGTTCCTGAATTCGATCACCGAGAGATATTCGGAGCCGGCCGCTCCGTCGCCCGGTCCGGCGATGGCGCCGCGTGCCCCGGCCCCGCGTACTGCCTGATTGCCTGGCTGATTCCGCCTAGCAAACCAAGCAGAGGAACCGACGATGGCTTCATCCAAACTCGCCGCACGCGCGATGCGCAATCACGCGAAGTATCGCGGCCGCAACGACCTGAACATCGTGCCGATGATCGACATGATGGTCATCCTCGTGTTCTTCCTGCTGTTCACCGCGGTGTTCTCCAACACGAACATCCTCGAGCTCAATCTTCCGGCGCCCAACTCCTCGGTGCCGGATTTGCCGAAGGGGCTGCAGCTCGAGGTGCACGTGCGACATACGGGCATCGACATCGCGGATCGCAATTCGGGCATCTTGAGATCGCTGCCGAAAAAAGACGGCGAATACGACTACCTGGCGCTGTCCGAGTACCTGCAGTTCGTGAAGACCAAGTACCAGGCCACCACCGAGGCCAGCGTGCTGCTCGAGTCGGACATTCCGTACGACGTGCTGGTGCAGACCATGGACAACGTGCGGCTCTTCGAAATGAACGATGCGCCGCTGTTCACCAAGGTGGAGCTGTTTCCCGACATCTCCGTGGGTGACGCCCCGCTGACGGGCGCGGCGGCGGGGGGAGCCAAGAAATGACTCCCTATCGCATCAAGAAACACCGGCAGCGCACGCATCACGGCAGCCACATGGCGCTGGTGCCGTTCATCGACATGCTGACCATGCTGGTGGTGTTCCTGCTGCTGCACAGCTCGGATGTCGAAATCCTGCCCAACACCAAGAACATCCAGATCCCGCAGTCGGTCGCCGACCTCAAGCCGCACGAAACCGTCACCATCATGATCACGCGGGACGAGCTGCTGGTGAACGGCCGCACGGTGGGCAAGGTCGCCGAGGTGGCGGGCTACGGACCGGATCAGCAGATCATTCCGATGCTGCGTGACGCGCTCAAGGAACAGAACGACCGCATCCAGCGCGAAACCGCGCGCGAGAACCTGGCCGAGCGCGAGGTCACCATCATGGGCGACAAGAGCACGCCGTTCTCGGTGCTCAAGCGCGTGATGGCCACGGCCACGGCCTCCGACTACGGCAAGGTTTCACTGGCCGTGATCCAGCGTGAACGCGAGGCGGGCGCATGAACCTGGCCCCGTTCTACCGACGCTTCGAACTGCCCTGGGCTGCCAGCGAGGAGACCGAGCGCCGTTTCAAGAAACTGCTGCGCATCCTGCTGATCATCACCACGCTGCTGGCCATCCTGATCGCGGTGCTGCCGAAGCGCGAGACCGAACGACTGAAGCCGCAGGAGCTCAAGGAACGCGTGGCGCAGCTCATCGTCGAGAAGCCGAAGCCGCCGCCGCCACCACCGCCGCCGCCGGAAGAAAAGAAACCGGAGCCCGAGAAGCCGAAGCCGACCGAAAAACCGGTCGAAAAGCCCAAGCCCAACGTGCGCAACCAGGGCATGCTGGCGCTGGCCGACGAGCTCGCCGACCTGCGCGACCAGAATCTCGATCTGCAGGATCCGCAGCTGAAGACGCCGGTGGAGAACGCGCGCTCGGAGCGCAACCTCATCACGTCACAGGCCGGACGCGCGTCCGGCGGTATCAATACCGCAAACCTTGCCAGGGGTTTCGGCGGAGGCGCGGGCCAGATCGGCACGCACACCGCCACGGCCGTGTCGCATGGCTCGGGCCTCGATCCCAATGCCGGCGGCAAGGTGCAGCGCACCGGCAACAGCGGCAAGTCCTCGCGCGCGCGCGAGGAAGTCGAGATCGTCTTCGATCGCAACAAGGGTGCCTTGTACGCTCTCTATGGCCGCGCGCTGCGCGACCAGCCGGAGCTGCAGGGCAAGCTGGTGCTGGAATTCACCATCGCGCCGTCGGGTGAAATCACGATGTGCCGCGTGGTGTCGAGCGAGCTCAAAGATCCGGAGCTCGAGAAGAAGATCGTGGCGCGCGTGCGCCTGATCCGCTTCAAGGCGGCCGACGTCGAGCCGCTGACCGTCAGCAAGCCGATCGATTTCTTCCCGGCCGCATAGGGGAGGGGGCCGACCGTGAACCTGCAGTCCGAAATCTCTTTCTTCAGTGAGATGGGGACCGTGGACAAGGCGCGGTTGATGGCCAGTTTCCTCGGCGAGCTGACCAGCGAGGCGCGCGCCACCTACGGGCCGGCACAGGACTCGGTGCACGACGCCGCCCGGCTGCGCTTCGCCAACGAAACCTGCAATCGCGTCACCAAACTCATCGAGCAGTACCTCGGCGACGACAAGGCGCGCCCGGCCGACGACGTGGTGCTGCGCATGCTGCTTTCCCCGCGCGCCGACAAGGTGGCGGAGAAGATGGTGCAGTCGGCCTATCGAAGGGCGCTGCAGAACTTCGAGCGCTACGACACCACGGTGTTCATGAACTCGTGACGGGCTCGGGCCGGCTCCGTCACCTTGCCGAAATACGCAGCCAGCCGAATCCGAACACGGCGGATACGAACGAAGCGAGCAAAATCGCCACCTTCGATGAATTCACCAGTTCGGGCTGCCCGGGAAAGGCGAGATTGGCGATGAAAATCGACATCGTGAAGCCGATGCCGCCGAGAAATCCCGCGCCCACGAGATGAGCCCAGCGGGTCTCGTCGGGCAGTCGACACCAACCCACCAGAACCGCGAGTCCCCCCAGCAACACGATCCCCAGAGGTTTGCCGAGCACCAGGCCGCCGATGATGCCCAGGCTGTTTGGCGTCGTCAGCCCGGCATGCCAGTCCGGGCCGATCGCGAGGCCGGTGTTGGCCAGTGCAAAGATCGGCAGCACCAAAAAAGCCACGGGTTTGTGCAGCAGATGTTCGAGGCGGTGGGACGGTGAGGTTTCGTCGTCCCGCTTGGCGGAGAACGGAATCGCGAAGGCCAGCAGCACACCCGCGATAGTGGCGTGCACGCCGGACTTCAGCATGAGAAACCACATCAGCGCGCCGCCGAGCAGATAGGCCGTGAGCGCCATGACGCGCAGTCGATTCAATATCACCAGGACTGCCAACACGGCCAGCGCACCGAGCAGGTACTCCAGCGAAAGTTTGCTGGTGTAGAACAATGCGATAACCACGATGGCACCGAGATCGTCCATGACTGCGAGCGCGGCCAGGAACACCTTGAGCGACCAGGGCACGCGATTCCCGAGCAGAGACAAGACACCCAGCGCAAACGCGATGTCGGTCGCCATCGGGATGCCGATGCCAGCCTGAGTCGGCGTGCCCGCATTCAGGAAGAAGTGGATCAGCGCGGGCGCGGCGATCCCGCCCACCGCAGCCACGATGGGCAGCAAAGCCTTCTTCAGGTTCGACAATTCGCCGTTGTACAGCTCGCGCTCGAGCTCGAGGCCGATGAAGAGGAAAAACACCGCCATCAGGCCGTCGTTTATCCAATGCTCCACGTTCATGCCCGCCACATCGAGGTGCCACAACCCGCGGTACTGATCACCCATGGGCGAGTTGGCAATGGCCAGTGAAACGGCCGTGCAGACGATGAGCATGATGCCGCCCGCTTTCTCCGAACCGAAGAATCGCCTGAAGGTTTCCGAGAGGTATTCGGGTTTGGGAACGGCCATGTTGCTACCAGTTCTTGTACGCGATGACGCCTCGAAGCGGCAAGCCTGATCGAACCGGTGTCCTTTCAGCGGACGCATCTGCTAACTTTCAGGGACCATGTTCAGCTCACCCCTCGCACTCATCATCATTCTGTTAGCCGTGTCGGTGTTCGTCGTGACGCTGGCGCGGCGGCTGGGGCTGCCGACCATCCTGGGCTACGTGGCCGTGGGCCTCGCCATCGGGCCTCATGCGCTGGGGGTGTTTCCCGAATCCGACACCACGCATCTCCTGGCCGAGCTGGGCGTGGTGTTCCTGCTGTTCACGCTCGGCCTGGAATTCTCGTGGCCGCGCATGGTGGCCCTGCGGCGCGAGGTGTTCGGGCTCGGCAGCCTGCAGGTGCTGGGGACCACCGCCGTCGTGGCTCCGATCGCGCACCTGTTCGGACTGCCCTGGCCGCAGAGCATCGTCATCGGTGGCGTGGTGGCCATGAGCTCGACGGTGCTCATCGTGCAGTTGCTGGCCGAGCGCGCCGAGCTCAATCGTACCCACGGGCGCCTGGCGTTCAGCGTGGTGCTGTTCCAGGACATCGCCGTGGTGCCGTTCCTGGCCCTGGCCGCCGCGCTGGCGCCCGGCACCGAAGCCTTCACCATGGCCAATGTCGTCAGCCTCGTGCTGGCGGGCACCGTGCTGGTATTGCTGGTGCTGGCCGCCGGACGCTGGCTGCTGCGTCCGTTGCTCTACGTAATCGCCAACAGCCACGTGCGCGAGCTGTTCACCCTGGCCGTGCTGCTGGTGGCGCTGGCCGCGGCCTGGGGCTCGCAGATGGCGGGATTCTCGATGGCGCTCGGTGCCTTCCTGGCCGGCATGATGCTGGCCGAAACCGAGTACAGCCACCAGGTCGAGAGCGTCATCCGCCCGTTCCGCGACATCCTGCTCGGGCTCTTTTTCATCTCGGTGGGCATGCTGCTCGACTTCCACGCGCTGTGGCGCGAGTTCTGGCTGGTGCTGGCTCTGGCTGCCGGGATGGTGTTCGTCAAGGCCATCGTCGCCACGCTGGCAACCCGGTTGTTCGTCGATTCGACCTTCAAGTCGCTGCGCACCGGTCTCACGCTCGCGGTGGGGGGCGAATTCGGCATTGCCTTGCTGACGCTGCTCCTGCAAGGCCGCGCCATCGATCCCGGCATCGCGCAGCCCCTGCTGGTGGCCGTGGTGCTGTCCATGCTGCTGGCGCCCGTCATGCTCGCCAATAACAAGCGAATTGCGCGCTTGTTGTTAGGCGAGCGCGGCCCGCCGAAGACCGCCATCGAACGCGAGGATGCCGTCACGCTGGCCGTGGCCAAGCGCGAACACGTGATCCTGTGCGGCTTCGGCCGCGTGGGGCAAAACGTGGCGCGCGTGCTCGAGGCGCAGGGCTTCGAGTACATCGCCATCGATCTCGACCCGGTGCGGGTGCGCACGGCGCGGCAGATCGGCCAGCCCGTGGTGTACGGCGATTCCGCCGACGAGCAGGTGCTGGAAGAGGTGGGTCTCGCCAACGCCAACGCCGTGGTGGTGTCCTTCTCCGATCCGCGCATCGCGCTGGCCATCCTGCGTTCGCTGCGCCGCCTGCGCGGCGACGTGCCCGTGCTGGTGCGTACCGCCGACGACACGCGTTCGCGCGAGCTCAAGGCCGCCGGCGCCACCGAGGTGGTGCCCGAAGCCTTCGAGGCGAGCCTGATGCTGGCTTCGCATGTGCTGATGTCGCTCAAGGTGCCGCCGGCGCGCGCCATGCGTTCGGTGGAAGAGCTGCGCGCCAATCGCTACGAGATGCTGCGCAATGTCATCGCGCGCGGCGACGGTGGCGTCAGCGATCCGCCATTCGAAGAACAGGTGCGCTCGGTGGTGGTGCCGCCCGGCTCGTGGTGCATTGGCAAGGCCGTGGACGAAGTGCGCGGCGCCGGTGCCGAGGTGACTTTCACCGGCATACGACGTGAAGGCATTCTCGGGCGCGATCCTTCCGGCAATACGGAATTTCAGGAAGGCGACATCGTGGTGATCTGTGGCACGCCCGACAAGCTGGAGCACGCCGAGGCCGTGCTGCTCGCGGGGTGAGTTCCGCTAATCGGGCGCGCTGCGCCCTCCCAGCGACAGTACCAACACGCTCACCACGATCATGGCGCTGCCCAGCAGCTGCCATCCGTTGAGCCGCTCGCCGAGAAACAGCGCGGCCAGCAGTATGGTCGTGGGCGGACCCACGGTGCTGCCGATGGCGGCACGCTGCGCGCCCACGCGCCGCACGCCTTCGGCCTGCATGAGGCCGGGCACGAACATGCAGGCGACGCCCAGGATGCCGAGCAGCAGCCAGTCGCGCGCATCCAGCGCCACGACCTCATCGAACGAGCGAAACAGCGCGAAATGCAGCGCCAGCACGAGGGCCGAGGAGCTCATGCCCACGGCGGCGAAGCGCGTGCTGCCGAGCTGGTGCACGTAGCGCTCGCCGATCAGGAAGTAGATAGCCGTGGTGAGCGCGGCGATCAGCACCAGGCTGGCGCCGTACAGGTTGGCGCGCAGCTCCGAGAGATCGACGCCGCCCATGGCGAAGAAGATGCCCGCGTAGGTGACCGCCATGGCGATGACGATGCGCCGTTCGGGTGCACGGCGGCGCGTGAAGGAGCTGATGAGCACCACCAGCGCGGGGTAGCTGAACAACAGCACGCGTTCGATCGACGCATCGATGAGCTCGAGCGCCCAGAAATCGACCATCGCGCCCGCGTAGTAGCCGACGATGCCGGCAAGAGCGGCGGCGGCATAGGCGCGCAGCGGGGCGGGCGCGCTCGCCTGGGCGCCGCGGTTGGAGTGCAGCGCGAACCACACGAACAGCGGCATCGCCAGCAGCGCGCGCACCGTCACCAGCAGTTCGAAGCCCACGCCGCGCTGGTACAGCGCCTTGGCGAACAGCCCCTTGGCGGCGAACAGGATGGCGGAGCCGGCCACGAACAGCATGCCCAGGCGGCGCGCGGCGAGCTCTTTGTCTGGTTCCATAAGTGCATGATTCCAAGTCTTTCACTGTAGAATGCCGCGCTCCGTGAAGCGCGACGATATCCAGTTCCCGGCCAAACACTCCGCGTTGCGCGACGATGTGCACGTGCTCGGAGCCCTCGTCGGCGACGTGCTCAAGGAGCAGGGTGGCGACGGTCTCTTCGACCTGGTCGAGAAGGATCGCCGCCTGTCGATCCGGCGTCGAGCCGGCGACAAGGAGGCGGCGGCCGAACTGTCGGTACAGTTGCGCGGCCGCGCTCCGCAGGTGGCCCGTGATCTCGCGCGCGCCTTCTCGATGTGGTTTCGCGCGGTCAACCTGGCCGAGAAGGTACATCGTATCCGCCGCCGCCGCGGCTATTTCCTCGAAGCCAGCGAGCGGGCGCAGCCGGGCGGTGTCGAAGCCGCGCTGCACGCCCTCAAGACGCGCGGACTGAATCTCTCCGACGTGCTCGAGCTGCTGAAGAAGATCCGCATCGAACCCGTGTTCACCGCGCATCCCACCGAAAGCGCACGCCGCACCATGCTGCGCAAGAACCAGCGCATCGCGGGACTGTTGTTAGACCGCCTGGATCCGACGCTCACGCCGCAGGAACTGCGCCAGAACTGGAGCCGGGTGCGCACCGAGATAACCACGGCCTGGCAGACCGAGGACCATCCGCGCGAGAAGCTCACGGTGGCCGATGAGCGCGAACACGTGGTGTTCTATCTGGCCGAGATCCTGTATCGCATCCTGCCGGCGTTCTACGACGAGCTGGCCGAGGCGCTGGGCAAGCTCTTCGGCGTGCAGCCGGATTCGCTCGAGCTGCCCAACATCCTGCGCTTCGGCACCTGGGTGGGCGGCGACATGGATGGCAATCCCGACGTGCACGCCAAGTCCATCCGCGAAACGCTGGCGCGCCAGCAGCAGGTCATCATCAACGCGTACTTCAGCGAGTGCCAGAACCTGGCGCAGTTGTTGTCGCAGAGTGCCAGCCGCAGCGCGGTGGCACCCGAGCTCACGCAGCGCATCGAGTTGTACGCCACGCTGGTCCCCGGCGCGCAGGGCATCACACCCATGCGCCACGATCGCATGCCGTATCGCGTGTTCCTCGGGCAGGTGTCCGAGCGGCTGCGGCTCACCTACGACGCCCGGCCGAACGGCTATGAAGGTCCGCAGCAGTTCCTGCGCGATCTCAAGCTGATTGCCACTTCGCTGCGCGGCAACCGCGGCTTTCACGCCGGCTGGGGCAATGTGCAGCGCCTGATCCGGCGCGTGGAGACCTTCGGTTTCCACCTGGCCACGCTGGATCTGCGCCAGCAATCCGAAATCCATCACCTGGTCATCAGCCAGGGCCTCGACGACCCGCACTGGATGGCCCGCACCCCGGCCGAACGCCACGACCTGCTGGTGCAGGCCATCGAGCGCGACACGGGTTCCAAAGTGGAGCTGAATGCGCTGGGCAAACGCACGCTGGGCGTGTTCGAAGCCATCCTGCAGGCGCGCCATCGCTTTGGCCGCGATGCCATCGGCTACTACGTGGTGAGTGGCACGCAGGGCGCCGACGACGTGCTCGCGCCCTTGCTGCTGGGGCGCTGGGCCGAGGCCTACGACCGCGCCTCGGGCGAGGTGGCCGTGGACATCGCGCCATCGTTCGACTCCGTGGACGCGCTCGAGCATTGCGGCGACGTCATGCGAACCTTGTTAGGAGATCCGCTCTACCAGCGGCATCTGGAGGCGCGCGGGCGCACGCAGTGCGCCGTGATCGGCTACTCGGACTCCAACAAGGAAGGCGGCATCTGCGCCGCGCGCCAGGCGATCTACTGCGCGCAGGCCGAGTTGTCGGCGGCGCTGGCCGCCGCCGACGAGCGGCACGTCATCTTCCATGCGCGCGGTGGCAGCATCGCGCGCGGTGGCGGCCGCGTGGACTCGCTGGTGCGTACCGCGCCCGCCGGCACGGTGAATGGCGTGTTGCGTCTCACCGAGCAGGGCGAGGTCATCAACCAGGGTTACGGGCTCAGGCCCATCGCGATGCGCACGCTGGAGCGCGCATTCCATGCGCTGATGATGGACCTGGGTGGCGCGGCGCAAGGCAATACGCCCACCTCGGAGCAGCAGCAGTTCGCCGCGCGGCTCGCGGCCGTCAGCCGCCAGCACTACCGGCGCTTCATCCACACCGACGCCGATTTCTACGCCTGGTTCCAGGCCGTGACGCCCATCGACGTGATCACGCGCATGCAGATCGGCTCGCGTCCGGCAGTGCGGCCCGGAAAGGAAGGCTTCGAGGCGCTGCGCGCCGTGCCCTGGGTGTTCGCCTGGACCCAGTCGCGCCACATGCTGCCCGCCTGGTTCGGCGCGGGCCTGGGACTCAAGACCGCGATCGACGAGCTGGGCCTTGCCGTGGCTCGTTCCTCCTATGGCGAATGGACGTTTTTCAGCACGCTGGTCGATGACCTCGAAGCCTCGCTGGCGCGCGCCGACCTCGAGATGGCCGCCGCCTATGAGTCGCTGGCCGAGCCGCGTTTCCGGCAATACCCCGCGCAGGTGCGCGAAGAATTCGAGCTGGTGCGACAGCAGGTCATTGAAATCAAACAGACCACGGCCTTGCTGGATCGCGATCCAACGCTGCAGCGGGGCATCGAGCTGCGTAATCCCTACGTCGACCCGATCAATCTCCTGCAGGTCGACCTACTAAGGCGATGGAGGGAATCCGGCCGTCAGGACCGTGAATTGTTCGAGGCGCTGCTGGCCTGTACCGCGGGCATTGCAGAGGGACTGCAAAGTACCGGATGATTCCGCCGATGGATTCACGCGCCAGCAGTCCCAAGGAATCGGGCTACCGCACCTTCGCGGAGTTCTACCCTTTCTACCTGAGCGAGCATCGCCACCCGGTGTCGCGCATGCTGCACTACGCAGGCACCTGGGGCTCGGTGCTGTGCCTGCTCGCGCTCCTCGCCACCGGCGAGCTGTGGTGGCTGCCGGGTGCGCTGGTCTGCGGCTACACCTTTGCCTGGATCGGACACTTCGTGTTCGAGCACAACCGGCCGGCGACCTTTCGTTATCCCTTCTACAGCCTGGCCGGCGATTTCCGCATGTGGTGGGAACTGAACTTGGGCAGACTCAAGTTCCGTGAACGCATCCGCAGCGACTGAGCGACCCAAAGCCGCCTCCCTGAGGCCGCTGCGGGCGTTGCTGCCATTCCTGGCGCCGTATCGCGGCCGGATGTTGATTGCCTTCGTCGCCCTGCTGATCGCCGCGGCCGCCATGCTCGCGCTGCCGCAGGCACTCAAGAACGTCATCGACAAGGGTTTCACCGCCGCCAACGCGGCCGCGATCGACCGGTACTTCCTGCTGCTGCTGGCGGCGGCGGCGGTTTTCGCGGCGTTCGCGTCGCTGCGCATGTACCTGGTGAACTGGATCGGCGAACGCGTGGTCGCGGACCTGCGCAGCGCCGTGTATGCGCGCGTCATCCGCATGGACCCGGCGTTCTTCGAGGTGACCAAGACCGGCGAGGTGCTCTCCCGACTAACTACCGACACCACGCTGATCCAGTCGCTGTCGGGCATCGGGCTGTCGATCCTGCTGCGCTCGACCGTATCCTTCATCGGCTCGCTGGTGCTGCTGCTGCTCACGAGCTTGAAATTGGCGCTGATCATCTTCGCACTGATCCCCACCGTGCTCGCGCCCATGCTGCTGTTCGGCCGCCGCGTGCGCCGCCTGTCGCGCGATTCGCAGGATCGCGTGGCGGACACCTCGGGACTGGCGGGCGAGACGCTCAATGCCATCCAGACCGTGCAGGCCTTCACGCTCGAGGAGCTGCACGGCCGCCGTTACGACGACATGGTGGAGAAGAGCTTCGACACGGCCGTGCGCCGCACGCGCGTGCGCGCCTGGCTGATCGCCGCGGCCATCATGACCACCTTCTTCTCGGTGACGCTGGTGTTGTGGCTGGGCGCGCGCGCGGTGCTGGACGGCACGATGACCGGCGGCGACCTGGCCAAATTCCTGAGCTACGCCATTTTCATGGGCACGTCGGTGGCGGCGCTGGCGGAGATGTGGGGCGAGCTGCAACGGGCCTCGGGAGCCATGGAACGCACCATCGAGCTGCTGGGCTCGCGCCCGTCGCTGAAGATTCCGGCGAATCCGGTGGCCCTGAACCCGGTGCAGAGCGGGCAGATCACCTTCGAGCACCTGTCGTTCAGCTATCCGTCACGGCCGAACGTACGCGCGCTCAGCGACTTCCACCTGGAGATCGCCTCCGGCGAGACCGTGGCCTTCGTCGGCCCCTCGGGCGCCGGCAAGAGCACGGCGTTCTCGCTGCTGCTGCGTTTCTACGATCCGGCCGCGGGACGCATCCTCATCGACGGCGTCGACATCGCGCTCGCCGATCCCCAGGCGGTGCGCGCCCGCGTCGGCCTGGTGCCGCAGGAAACCATGATCTTCGGCGCCAGCGCGCGCGAAAACATCCGCTATGGGCGCCCGGGCGCCAGCGACGTGGAGATCGAAGCCGCGGCGCGCGCCGCGGCCGCCGACGAGTTCATCCAGCGCCTGCCGGAGGGCTACGACACCTTCCTTGGCGAACGTGGCGCGCGGCTTTCGGGCGGGCAGAAGCAGCGCATCGCCATCGCGCGCGCCATGCTGAAGAACCCGCCCATCCTGCTGCTTGACGAAGCCACCAGCTCGCTGGATTCGGAGAGCGAGCGGCTGATCCAGGATGCACTGGAGAAGCTCATGCGCGGCCGCACCACGCTGGTCATCGCGCACCGGCTGGCGACCGCCGTGAACTCCGACCGCATCGTCGTGATCGACGGCGGTCGCATCGTCGGCATTGGCCGGCATGAACAACTGTCGCGCGAAAATTCGCTTTACGCGCGGTTTGCCGAACTACAATTCGGCGAACGTTCCGACGCCGCATGAACCGAGGAGAACCCCGCATGCCTTACGTGGACGGATTCCTGATTCCCGTGCCGAAGCGCAACCGGGACAAGTACAAGAAGATGTCGACGCTGGCCGGCAAGGTGTGGATGGACCACGGCGCGCTCAGCTACCACGAGTGCGTCGCTGAAGACGTGAAGCCCGGCAAACAAACATCGTTTCCGAAGGGCGTGAAACTGAAGAAGGGCGAAGAGGTCTGGTTCTCCTGGATCGTCTACCGGTCGCGCAAGGATCGCGATCGCGTCAACGCGAAGTGCATCAAGGATCCGCGGCTCGCGCAGATGATGGACATGAAGGCCATGCCCTTCGACTCCAAGCGCATGGTGTACGGCGGCTTCCGCATGCTGGTGAATCTCTAAGCCAGACGTTAAGACAGTCTCGTAAGTCCGCGGTAATAAAGCTGAAACGCGCGGGCGGCATAGTGGCCCCACTCCTTATATGAGGCAGTGGAGAACCCATGAATGCAGGCAGGGGCGAGAGGCAGGATCGGGTGCGTTCGATCTTCATCTCCGACGTGCACCTCGGCTCCAGGGACAGCCGCGCGGCCGAGCTGCTGCAATTCCTGGCCTCTGTCGAGGTCGACTATCTGTTCCTGGTCGGCGACATCATCGACTTCCAGAGCCTGCGAAAGAATTTCTACTGGCCGCAGCAGCACAATGAGGTGGTGCGCGCCATCCTCGGCAAGGCGCGTGACGGCGCCCGCGTCATCTACATCCCGGGAAACCACGACGACGACATGCGCGAATTCTGCGGCTCGGTGTTCGGCAATCTCGAGATCCGCCGCAAATACGTGCATTCGACCGCCGATGGCCGCGAGCTGCTGGTGATGCACGGCGATGAGTTCGATGCGGCCGTGAAATGCAGCCGCTGGCTGGCGCGACTCGGTGGCGGCGCGTACGAGCTGGCGCTGCGGATGAATCGCGCCGTCAATGCGATGCGCCGCGTGCTCGGACTCCCGTACTGGTCGTTCGCTAACTACCTGAAGCTGCGCCTGAAAAACGCGGTGCGCTACGTCGAGGCATTCGAACATGCCGCCGCGCATGCGGCCGTGCAGCGCAAGCTGCATGGCATCGTGTGCGGCCACATCCACCGCGCGGGAATGCGCACCATCGACGGCGTGCTCTACTGCAACGATGGCGACTGGGTGGAAAACTGCACCGCGCTGGTCGAGGACATGAACGGCCGCCTGGCGATATGGTCCTGGGCGCATGCGGCGCAGAGCATCGCAGGCAGGGAGCTGGTCGACGTGGCAGCCTGACAGTTCGGGTGGTTTGACGGAACCGTACTGCGGGGGTTGTGAAATAATCCGGCGGCATGCAGCTCCGCTACCGGATCCTCAACGTATTCACCGCCGGTGGCGCACGCCTCTCGGGCAATCCCCTGTGCGTGGTGGAAGACGCCAGCCAGGTGGACCCCGCGACCATGCAGGCCCTGGCCCGCCAGATGAATCTGTCGGAAACCACGTTCATCCTGCCGTCCAAGCGCGCCGCGGCGCTGGTGCGCATCTTTACGCCGGCCTATGAAATGCCGTTCGCCGGACATCCGACCCTGGGCACGGCGCACGTGTGCCGCGCGCTGGGTCTCGGCGGCGATCAGCTCGGACTCGAGATGCGCGCCGGAATCATTCCCGTGACGGCGAACGGCGATCACTGGACGCTGCGCGCCGCGCCCTCGACCTCGCGCCTGGTGGAGGCATCGCCGCAGGAGATCGCGCGTTTGTTAGGCCTGGAGTCCGGCGACATCGGCTTCCAGCCGTTGTGGATGAAGGCCGGTCGCGAGCAGCTGATCATTCCATTGACCAGCGAAGCCGCGGTGCGGCGCGCGCGACCCAGGCCCGAGATGTTCGAGAAGCTGCGCAGTGTGGACGGCGCGGGGCAGGCCTACGTGTTCGCATCCACGGGCGCGAAGAAAATCATGAGCCGCTTCTTCTTTCCCGATGGCGCGGCGATTCTCGAGGATCCCGCCACGGGCTCGGCGTGCGCGAATCTCGGCGGCTGGTTCATCGCCATGGGTCGTCGTCCGCCGCTGGCTTTCGAGGTTTCACAGGGTGAGATCATCGGCCGGCCTTCGCTGTTGCAACTCGAGGTCAATACCGACAACGAAGTATTCGTGGGCGGCGAGGTAATCGAGATAGGATCGGGCATCTTGAATTTGTAAGGAGCTCTCCTCATGAGCGCCGATTCCTACCACAAGCGCAAGGTGGGCAACCGCGTGTTGTCGCCCGAGACGCAGATGATGGGTTATGGCTTCGATCCCGCCCTGTCCGAGGGGTCGCTGAAGCCGCCGATCTTTCTCACCTCGACGTTCGTGTTCCGCAACGCGCAGGACGGCAAGGACTTCTTCGACTACACCTCGGGCCGGCGCGCGCCGCCGCCGGGCAAGAGCGCGGGCCTGGTGTATTCGCGCTTCAACAATCCGAATCTCGAGGTGCTCGAGGATCGGCTGGCGCTGTGGGAGGGTGGCGAAGCCGCGGCGGTGTTCTCGAGCGGCATGTCGGCCATCTCCACCACGCTGTGGGCTTTTCTCAAGCCCAACGATTTCCTGCTCATGAGCCAGCCGCTGTACGGCGGCACCGAGACGCTGATCGATCGCACCTTGCCTGCCTTCGGCATCGGCGCAGTGGCCGTGCCGGATGCCATTTCACGCGAGGCCGTGATGAATGGGGCGCGTTCCGCGGTGGAAAAAGCCAAGGCACGTGGCGGCAAGGTGGGGTTGCTGGTCACCGAGACACCGGCCAATCCGACCAATGGCCTGGTGGATCTGAAGCTCTGGCGCGAGGCTTCGGAGTGGATCGCCGGGCAACAAGGTTCACGCCCGCCGGTGGCCGTCGACAACACCTATCTCGGTCCCGTCTACCAGAAACCGCTCGACCACGGCGCCGATCTCGTGATGTATTCGCTCACCAAGTACGTCGGCGGACATTCTGACCTGGTGGCCGGCGGGGTGGTGGGCCCGAAGCAGTTCGTGATGCCCGTGCGCAGTCTGCGCAGTAGTTTGGGTACACAGCTCGACCCGAACACCTCGTGGATGATCATGCGTTCCATGGAAACGCTGGCGCTGCGTATGCGCGCCGGGGCCGAGAACGCCGGACGCGTGGCGGGCTATCTCGCGAAACATCCGAAAGTGGCCAGCGTGAATTATCTCGGGCACCTCAAGCCCGGCGATCCGCGCGCGGAGGTATTCGAGCGGCAGTGCATGAGCGCGGGCTCGACGTTTTCGTTCTCGATCCGTGGCGGCGAGGCCGAGGCGTTTCGCATGCTGGATGCCCTGCAGGTCATGAAGCTGGCCGTCAGCCTGGGTGGAACCGAGACCCTGATTTCGCATCCGGCGTCAACTACGCATTCCGGCGTGCCCAAGGAGACCCGCGACCGGCTCGGCATCACAGATTCGATGATCCGGATTTCCGTCGGCATCGAAAACGCGGACGATCTGATCGCAGACCTGGAGCAAGCGCTCGAGAAGATCTGATCAGGGAGGGCCCCCATGGACGTGGATACCTGGGTTCATCCGCCGGAGCTCTGGACGGCGCGCATCAATGGCTGGTGCGTGTGCGGGGCGGTGCGCTGGTCGTATGAAGAGCCTTTCTCGGCCATGCTCTACTGCCATTGCTCCATCTGCCGCAAGCATCACGGCACCTTGTTCGCGACGTTCGTGGCCGGTCCGCTCAGCACGTTCCACTGGCGTGCCGGCACGGAAAAGATAACCACCTGGTCCTCGTCGTCGCGTGGCAAGCGCAGCTTCTGCTCGAGCTGTGGCTCCAAAGTCCCCAGCGTGAGCCACGAGGCGCAGCTGGTGTTCATGCCGGCGGGCGCGCTCGAGGGCGAGCTCGGCATCCGCCCGCAGATGCATCTGTTCGTGGGTTCGAAGGCACCGGCCTACGAGATACACGACGGGTTGCCGCAACACGCGGCCTATCCACCCGAATGGGGCGCGCAGGGCCTCGACACACCCGCGCGTGGGCTGCCGGACGGCGTCAGCGGCGGCAGCTGTGCCTGCGGCCGCGTGCGCTTCGAGCTCGATGGCCGGCCGTTTCGCATGCATCACTGCCATTGCGGGCGCTGCCGGCGCGCGCGCGGCAGCGCGTATGCCAGCAATGTGGTGTACGAGATCGGGGCTTTGCGCTACACGCAGGGCGAAGAGCTGCTCGCGGACTTCGATCTGCCCGGCGCGGAGTTCTTCGGCACGTCGTTCTGCAGCGGTTGCGGCGGCGCATTGCCACGGCGGTCGGTGAAACGCGGCGCCGCCGTCGTGCCGCTGGGTGCGCTCGACAGCGATCCCGGAATTCATCCGCTCGCGCACCAGTTCGTGTCGTCCAAGGCACCGTGGCACGAGATACACGATGGCGTGCCGCAGCATCCCGAGGCCGCGAAGTAATGGGGACATTCCTGATTTGCTAGCAAACGGGGACGGACCTGAGGGGTGGCGGTGGCGGAGGCGTGCGGTGCGGTCTGCGGGCAAACGGGGACATGCGAGGTTTTCCGATACGCCTGCCCACGGCTGACTCTCTTTGCTCCCTCAAGGTCGCGCGCGCTTCGAAAATTTCCGGACGGAAATTTTCGGCGGCCGCTCGTCGGAAGCGGACCGCCTTCATATCTGCAGAAATGGTTGCGCGGAGATGCAACACGGCGGCGGTCGGGCGCTTCCTCCTCGCCGCGCTCCATTCGGTCGCAAAGAGAGTCAGCCGTGGACAGGCGTACCACCCGAGGCGGTCCGTCCCCGTTTGCCCGGAGACCGCACCGCACGCCTCCGCCGCCACGATTCGCAGCTCCGTTCCCGTTGCCGAGCCATCGCGCTGTGTCCCCGAGGGTGGAAAAGATCGCAAGACTCGGTGTTCTGGTTCTTGCTGGGCCCTGGAGTCGCGCACTCTTCTCCCAGCAGCGGCAAATGGGGACGCGCTGCCTCGCTAGCACGCGGGGACCGTGCGGTGCCGGTGGGCGCGCCTTTCGAGGGTTGACCCGCGCTGCGACCGAATGGAGCGCGGCGAGGAGGAAGCCAATACGGCCGCCGCGATGCATTCCAGCGCAGCCATTTCTGCAGACCTGCAGGCCGTAGGCTTCCGACGAGCGAACGCCGAAAATTTCCGTCCGGAAATTTTCGAAGCGCGCGCGACCTTGAGGGAGCAGAGCGGGTCAACCCTCGGAAGGCGCGGACGCCAGTCCCAGCCCGTCCCCGTTTGCTAGCAAATCAGGCATGTCCCTATTTCTTTGACATGAGACGTTCATCGAGCTGCCACGGCGGCACCATCAATGGCTGCGAAGCTGTACAGCGAATGGTCGCAGCGCAGGAGCAAGATGCGATGGAACGCTCGTCGACGATGACGTACGCCCGATATGTGGAAGTGTGCCGGCGCTATCGGGAACTGCGCGACGAATGCGAGTCGCTGAAAGCCAGAAGCATCACCGGCGCCGAGCTGGTCGCCGCCGTGGAGTCGAAATGCCGCAGGCTCCGCCAGCTGGTCAGTGCGCTGGCGAAGCCGGCGCAATAAATAGGAATGGGGACAGCCCCCGTTTCCTGGCAAAAGGTGCCGGACCTCACTGCGGCGGCTCATGCGAAGTGAGTGGAGAGGTCCGGCACCTTTTGCCCGCTCCGCGGGGAAATGGGGGCTGTCCCCATACATCTACATTATTTCTTGCCGCGAGGCGGCGACGCCTCTTGTCGGTAGTTGTTAGGAACCTTGAACAGCGAAGCATCCGGCTCCGCGCGATCGATGTCGCTGAGCCGATAGCGAGTCTCGCCGGTGCGCGGATCGCGATACGTGGCTTCGATCACCACCTGCAGATCCTTGCCGTACCACTGTTCGGCGGACATGCGAATGGGCTGCGAATTGCCCATCGCCCCGGCCGGAATGGTGGCTTCGATGCGCCGCCCGGCGACGGTTTCGCCGTCGAGCCGGCGTTCGCCCAGCGTGACCGGCGGCGACACCCTGATGGGCAGATTCGCGGGCCGCGGTGGACCTACACTGAGGTCCGGTTCGCGCGAGCTGCCATCGGTACGGCAGGGCACGATGGGTATGGTCAGCGCCACCTTTTCACCCGGCTGCAGCACGTAGCGCAGACGCGCGGCCGGATCGTCGATGACCGTCACCGTGGTGTTCAGCTCCACCTGCGGCGAGTCGCCCGAAGATCCACCCAGGGTCGACAGCGAAATCTCCGACCTCGTGCGGCCGTCGCTGTCGCGCCATTGACGAATGAGGTTCTGCCGCACCACGCGACTGCCGTTGGCCAGGGTGATGACGGTCTCGCTGGTGCCGAGCGCCGAATACGGAGCGCCGGTCACGAGTCGAACATTGTTCGAGCTTCCGGCAGGTATTGCCACCAATGGAGTGGCCGGGCACATCGGCACCTCATCGGCGCCGGCCGTAAACGCCGCGCACATCAGCGCCAGCGCCAGGGCGATACCGTCAAGGCGATCTGCAGCGTGATGCCATCGGGCGCTCCCTTGTTGCGTACATCGGTGGCGGGCACGATGCGGTCGATGCGCACGGTGCCGTCGTTGGAGACCACGACGTCGATCCAGTAACGTTTGCCGGTGCTGTGCACCCTGGGATCCACCGCCACCAGCGTGCCCTGCGGCGAATACTCCGCGGGGATCTGCAGCGCCACCGAGTCCGACGGCCACAGTGAAAAATCCGCGGGCAGGGTAGTTGGCTGTTGAGCAACGCGCGCCGCCGGTGCGTTTCGCTCCAGACGCATGCCGATGAATATGCCGGCCGCGATGGCCAGCACGGCGAGGCCGGCAGCGTTGGCCCAGAAATAGATGTGGCGCATCGGCGAGTGCCGCCGCACCGGACTTTTTTGGCCCTGGCCTGCGACCAATTGCTCGATCCGTGCATCAAGAACATCACTGGGCTCGGTGTCTCTGAGCTCCCGGCGAAAGTGCTCGAGCAGGGCGGCGACCTGCGGGTGCATGGTTTCGGTCATGACAGCTGTACCAGCGGCGGTTCGTTATCGAGATCCACCAGCTCGAGCGAGGCGAGCCGGATGGTGAGCAGGGCGCGGGCGCGATGCAGGCGCGAGCGCACGGTGCCGATCGGGCACTGAAGAATGGCGGCAACGGCGTGATATGGCAGTTCTTCGAGATCGCAGAGCGCAATGATTTCGCGATGCTGCAACGGTAGTTCGAGCATGGCCCGGCGGAACACCGCGCTGATCTCCGAGCGCGCGATTTCGTCGGTGGGGCCCGGCCGATGATCCGGCGCCGGCGCCGCGTCGTCATCGTTCAACGCCACCCAGCGCTTCTGCTGGCGATAGTGCCGGCTGATCCGGTGACGCAGCACGCCGCACAGGTAGTTGAAGGCGCTGCCTTGCGCGGGATCGAACAGGTGCGGTCCGCGCAGCAGCGCCACGAAGGCGTCGTGCACCAGGTCCTCGGCGGCCTGTCGCGAGCGGCACATCGCCGAAGAGAAACGCAGCAGCGCGCGGCCGTGTCGTTCGTACAGCTCGCGCAGCGCGCTGGTGTCGCCAGCCGCGAGACGTGCCATGCGTTCGGAATCGTCGCAGTCTTTTTTCATTTGGTCGCGCCCACTACCCCACGCATTGGGGCGATGCGCGCGCGAAAAGTTCACTCCGTCAGGCCTCACGGCCACTCCCAACGCCGCCGAAGCGGCGTCGTCCGTGAACGGGCACAAGCCCTCAACTGCGTTCGACAGGCACGCCAATGACATAACCTTCACCGTGTACGGTCTTGATGATGCGCGGCAGGCGCGCATCGTCGCCGAGAATCTGGCGCAGGCGACTGATGCGCACGTCGATGCTGCGATCGAAGGGCAGGGCATCGCGGCCGCGCGCGAGCTCGATGAGCTTGAGCCGCGAGACCACGCGATTGCCATGCGCAAGCAGCGAGGCCAGCACGCGATACTCGGCATTGCGCAGGCTGACCGGATGGCCGGAGGGATCGCTGAGCTGGCGCGCGACGCTGTCGAGTTGCCAGCCGCCGAACCGGAACCAGCGTGCGCGCGCGGCCGGCGTGCCGGCGTTGCCGCTGCGGCGCAGGATGTTGCGCAGGCGCGCGGCGATTTCGCGCGGATTCACCGGCTTTACCAGGTAGTCGTCCGCGCCCAGTTCCAGCGCCACGATGCGATCCACTTCGTCGGCGCGCGCCGCGAGTATGACCAGCGGCACGTCGCTGCCGGCGCGCAGATTGCGGCAGATGCGCAGCGCATCTTCGTCACCGACCTGCAATCCCAGGATGACGACGTCGATGCGCGCGCGCTCCATCGCGCGCGTCAGCGCGCCGCGACCGGTGACCGTCACGCGGTAGCCGTCGCGCTCGAGGTGCGGCGCCAGGGCCGAACGCGACTCGCGTTCCTCGTCGCAGATGAGCACGTGCCGGTGAGTTGCCATGCGGGTATCGGTCGTATTGCCCGCGGCGTCCGAAAGAGTTCCATCCAATGCGGCGGTTACATTCCGTAACAACTTGGAACAATTTCTTGACGAACTTGCAGTGTGTCAGTCGTGTCGGAACGCCCAATGACTTCAATCGGGCCTACAGCCACATACCGCCTGCTCTCATGGATCTTGTTAGCGGTCGCGGGCGTTTCCCAGGCGCAGGACGACGTATCGTCAACGTTCACCGTGACCGGCATCCGCGCCGAGGGCCTGCAGCGCATCACCGAAGGCACGCTTTTCAACACTCTGCCGGTCAACGTCGGCGACCGGCTCGATGCGCAGCGCCTGCGCGAGGCGCTGCGTGCGGTGTACGCCACCGGATTCTTCCGTGACGTGGAGATGCGCCGCGAGGAGCCCGGCGTGCTGGTGGTGGTGGTGCAGGAGAGCCCGTCCATCCACAGCTTCGCGGTGTCCGGTAACAAGGAGATCAAGACCGAAGACCTGACGAAGTCGCTGCGCAACGTGGGGCTGGCGCAGGGCAAGATCCTGAACCGTTCAACGCTCGAGGACGTGCGCCAGTTCCTCACCGAGCAGTATTTCTCCCATGGGCGCTACAACGTGCGCATCGACGTCTCGGTCGAGGAGATCAGCGGCAACCTGGTGGACGTGCGCGTGGACATCGTCGAGGGGAAGCGCGCCAAGATCCGCCAGATCAACGTGGTCGGCAACAAGCGGTTCGATGACGAGGAACTGCTCGACGAGCTCGCGTTGAAGAAGAGCAACCTGCTGTCCTTCTACCGCGACGACGACCGCTACTCCCGTCAATCGCTCGAGGGCGATCTCGAGAAGATCCGCTCTCACTACCTGGATCGCGGCTACGCCGACTTCGAGGTCACGTCGACGCAGGTGGCGCTGGCGCCCGAGAAGGACGACCTGTTCATCACCGTGAACGTGTTCGAAGGCGATACCTGGAAGACCGGCGCCGTGAAGCTCGCGGGGCGCTTCGTCGTGCCCGAGGAAATCCTGCGCCAGTACGTCATCGTCCGGACCGGCGAAACGCATTCGCAGCGACTCATCGCCGCCAGCGAGGAGGCGATTCGCAAACGGCTGGGCGAGGCGGGTTATGCATTCGCGGACGTCGTCGCGGTGCCGGCCGCGGATCCCGAGACTCATGAGATCGCACTGACGTTCCAGATCGAACCCCACATGCGGGCCTACGTGCGGCGCATCGAGTTCTCGGGCGTGGAGCGCACGCGAGACGAGGTTCTGCGGCGTGAGATTCGCCAGCTCGAGGGTGGGGCGTTGTCGAACGTGGCGCTGCAGCGTTCCGAGGAGCGTCTGCAGCGCCTGCCGTACATCGAGAAGGCCGAGTTCGAAACGCGCCGCGTGCCCGGCAGCGAGGACCTGGTCGACGTGGAATTCACGGTCGAGGAGGGCCCTTCCTCGCAGCTTTCCGGAGGCGTCGGCTATTCGGAGCGCCAGTCCTTTCTGCTTCAGGGCAGTTTCGTCGACAGCAATCTTTTCGGCAGCGGCGATCGCCTGGCGCTGGAATTCAATGGCGGCCGGTACGGCCAGGTCTACAGCGTGGCGCACACCGATCCCTACTTCACCGCCGACGGCGTGTCGCGCTCGTTGAGCGCCTCGTACGTGGAACGGGAGCGGCTCACTTCATCGTTCTCGCAGTTCACCACCCAGACCTACAGCACGGGATTCGGGATGGGTTACCCGATCTCGGAAGACCAGTACCTGAACTTCGGTCTCACCTACAGCCACGAAGACCTGGCCACCGTGTTCAGCAGCTCGACGCAGTTGCGCGACTGGGTGCGCAACAACGGCAACGACTACTTCCGGCGCATCGGCCGCGATCCGGTGCTGGGCACGGTTCTCGACACGGTGGAGCTCACGGGCGGCTGGAGCTACGAGAGCCGCGACCGCTATCTGTTTCCGACGCGCGGTGGCCTGCACCGCTTCTCGTTCGCCGTCACGCCGCCGGGCGGCTCGGTGGAATTCGTGACCGCGAACTGGCGCTCGCAGCAGTTTTTCCGCCTGCCGATTCCACTCATCGACAAGATGCCGTTCTCGATCGCGACCAATCTGGGTTGGGGCAGGGCGCTTGGAGACACCACGGCATTGCCGCCGCATCGCCACATCTTCACCGGTGGCAGCGATTCGGTGCGCGGCTTCAAGGACGGCACGCTGGGGCCGCGCGATTCGCTCGGCAACCCCTACGGCGGTGACGCCGGCATCTCTGCGCAGCTCGAAGCCATCATTCCGTTCACCGGCAAGCTCGCGAGCTCGGCGCGCCTGAGCCTGTTCGTCGACGCGGGCCAGTCGTTCTACCTGGGCGATACGAAGTTCCGCAACAAGCGCGGCGACCGCGTCGACTATCCCTTCGACCTGTCGGAGATGCGCGTATCGACCGGCGTGGCCGTGCAGTGGCTGTCGCCCATGGGCCTGTTCCGTTTCTCGTACGCCTATCCACTGCGCTACCAGAACGAGACGCGCCGCCAGTTCGGCGACGAGCTCGAGGAATTCCAGTTTTCTGTCGGCACGGCGTTCTGACGCCAATGGAGTAGATGATGTCAATGACAATCCTGCGCGCGGCGGCCTGCTTCTCGCTGTCCCTGCTCGCGTCCTGCGGCGGTAGCGACGACGACGAGGGAGGCGACGCGAAGATCCGCCTGCTGAACCTGAGCACGGGTTACACCTCGCTCGACCTCATGACCAACATCGATGCCGACGAGGACGACGAAGACGAAACCCACGCGGACAGCGTGGCGCTCGAGGCCGTGAGCGAATACACCACGCTGGACCCGGACGACTACACCATCAAGCTCAAACGAACCGGCTCGGGCAGCATCCTGCGTTCCTTCACGGGCGAGGAACTGGTCGAGGGCACGGTGAACACCTATGTCGCGTTCGGTGAAGTCGGCGCCTTTGGCGCCTTGCGAATCGACGACACGCAGGAGGACGCCGACGCGGGCGAAACCAAGCTCGCGGTCGCCAATGTCTCGACGGCCGGTGGACTCGACGTGTACATCACGGACAGCGACACCGAGCTCGACGACACCACGCCGGTGCTGGCGGGCGTGGGTGCGTCGCTGGCCTCGTTTTCCACCGACAGCGGCACGTTCCGCCTGCGCGTCACCGCCGGCGGCGACAACAGCGACGTGCGGCTGGATATCGGCGCATTCGAGCTGCCGGACCGCGGTATCGGCACGCTGATCCTGACTTCCACGCAAGGCGGCACGCTGGCCAACGCGGTCTATCTACCGCAGGAAGGGCAGCCGGAGAAAATGCTGAATACCAAGGCACGGCTGCGCGGCGCGGTCGCTGTCGCCAACGGTGGCAATGCGTCCATCCAGGCGGGCGGCAAGGCGGTGCTCACCTCGCAGACCGCCGGCGTGATCGCCAGCAAGTACACGCTGCTCGATGCCGGCACGCTGCCGGTCACGCTGACGGTGAATGGTGCGCCGGTCGTTGCGCCCGACATCACGTTGCAGGCCGGCGCGGATTACACCTTGCTGGTGTGGAGCAACGCAGCCGGCGCGCAGACCAGCCTGATCCTCGACGACAACCGGGCGCCGTCGAGCACCGCCAATACCAAGATCCGGCTGCTCAACGGCATGTCGACGCTGGGCGCGCCGCTGACCCTGTCGATGGACTTCTCGCCGCTGCTCGAAGGCACGCCGGTGGGCCAGGTTTCCGACGACGCCGAAGTGTCGAGCGGCACCGACCGCCAGTTCGACATCTCGAACACCTCGACGTCGGTGCCCGTGTTGACCCGCGGCGGCATCACCTTGCAGCCGAACTCGGTGTACACGTTCTTCATGACCGACAACGGAGTGACGCCGATCGGCGTCCTGCGCCGCGACCGTTAATGGGGTCAGACCCCATTTCCTAGCAAATGGGGTCTGACCCCATTATTCGAGTTCGCGGTGGAGGGTCTCGGGGTCGACGGGCTTGACGAGGTGCCGCACGAACCCGGCCTGTCGCGACTGCTGCCGGTCCTCGGGGAAGCCGTAACCCGTCAGTGCGACCAGTCGCACGTCGCGCCCCATGGGATGGCTGCGAATGCGGCGCGCCAGCTCGTAGCCGTCCATGCCGCCGGGCAGGCCGATGTCGATGAAGGCGACGTCGAGCGGCTCCTCGGCCAGCAGCGCGAGGGCCTTTTCGGCATTGGCCGCCTCGCGCACGTGGTGGCCATGCGCGCGCAACACCGCGCGATACATTTCGCGCGAGTCATGGTTGTCGTCGACCAGCAGCACGCGCCGCGATTCGAAACTTCGCCCGGCCTGCCTGGCGTGGCCGTTGCCGGTGGACGACGCCGATCCGGCTCCGTCGAGCGCCGGCGCGGCCATGGCGGGCAGCCGGACGGTGAACGTCGATCCGCGTGCCTCACCGTCGCTGGCCGCGTGGATGGTTCCGCCATGCATCTCGGTGAGGCGTTTCACCAGCGTCAGGCCGATACCCAGTCCACCGCGCGAGCGATCGATGGTGTGATGAGCCTGCACGAACAGGTCGAAGATCTTCGGCAACATTTCGCTGGGGATGCCGACGCCGGAATCCACCACGCGCACCACGGAGTCGTTGCCTTCGCGGCCCACGAACACGCTCACGGTGCGTTCGCCCTGCGAGAACTTGAGCGCGTTGGATATCAGGTTGCCGACGATCTGCTCGAGGCGGACCGAGTCGCCGTTCACCCAGCAGGGTTCGGATACCAGGTCGATGCGGCCGTGGTTGGCGTTGCCCGCGGCTATCGTCGCCACCGAGGACTTCACGCAGTCGGCGAGATTCAGCAGCGCGCGCTTGAGCACGATCTTGCCGGTGACCGCGCGGCCCACGTCCAGCAGGTCGTCGACCAGGCGCGCCATGTGCAGCACCTGGCGCTTGATGATGCCCGTGGCGCGCAGTCCCATCGGATCGGAATGTCCGATGATGCCGAGCGCGTGCACTGCGCCCTGGATGGCGCCGAGCGGATTGCGCAATTCATGGGCCAGCATCGCCAGAAATTCATCCTTGGAGCGGTTCTCGCGCTGCGCGCGGGCCAGCGAGCTGATGTCGCTCATGATCAGCGTGCGGTGCTCGACCTCGTCGAGCACGATGCTGGACAGCGTGACCTGCACCTCGGTGCCTTCGTGTCCGTCGAGCATCAGCCGCGTCATGTAGCGGCCCGAGCCATGATCGAGCATGGCGCGCAGGATTTCCGATCTCCGCGCTCGGCAGGAAGATGCCGATGGACGCGCCGATCACCTGCTCGAGCGGGCGCTTCACGAGGTCGGCAAAACGCTGGTTGCAGTAGACGATGTCGCCGCCCGTGGTCAGCGTGGCCGCGCCCTCCTGCATGCGCTCGACCAGCGCGCGATACGGCGCATCGGCACTCTTGAGCGTGAACACGCGACGCTCGCCTTTTTCGTCGGCCAGCAGCAGGGCGTCGATCTCGCCGCTGTAGATGGCCTGCAGGTTGCCCTCGGCCTCCGCCAGCCGCGTACGCAATTCCTCGATGTCCATGGCGTCGTTCACGAGATGGCCTCGTAGGCCAGCCCCAGGCCAAAACACAGGCGGTGGATGTCGGTCATGTCGCCGATGATCCGGCGCAGTGGCGCCGGCTCGTATTTGATCAGCGTGGGCGTGGCCACCACCTGCTCGTCCTGAATCAACTGCGGCTGCTGGTACACGTCGACTATCTCGAGCACGAAGCGGTCCTTGAGCCGTTGCTCGCAGAGTTCGCGCACGGCGTGGATGGCCCTGGTGGATCGCGGCGTCATACCCGTCACGAACAGCCGCAGCACATAGCGTGGGTTTTCGAGCTCATTGGCAGCCTCGCTGAAACTCTTGGCGTTCACGCACTGGCCTTGCGCGGACGCAGGTCCAGCCCCACGAGCACGCGCTCGGTGTTGGACAGGTCGCCGATGATCTTCTTGATGGGACTCGGCAGCCGGCGCACCAGCGTGGGCAGGGCGAGGATCTGGTCGCCACGGCCAAGCGCGGGATTCTCCACCAGGTCGACCACCTCGATGCTGTAACGGCCCGAGAGGTGCTCGTCACAGATCTTGCGCAGGTTGGCGAAGGCGCGCACCGCCTTTGGCGTCTGTCCCGCGACGTAAAGCCGCAGCTCGTATTTCTCGGGGGGCATGCTACCTACCTCGTCGCGCGACAGCGCGCGTGTCGGGTAGCTGCAGCGGCGCGCCTCGGCCGGCGTTCGGGCGCGCCGGCTCCGTTACCGTGGGTGGCTCGATTTCGATGCCGTGTGTCGAGAAGCGGAAGCTCCGCACCTCGTCCGAGTGCGGCATTCCGCGCGACTTGAGAACGTAGATCTGTCGCGACGCGATGCCGGCCTTCGAGCTGGTTCGCGACCAGTATCCAGGTGTCCATCAGCGACGAAATCATGCGTCTCGGTCCTCTCGAGCGAATGATCCGCCGACGTCAGGCTGGTGAACATCGCGGTGATGCCACGCATCTTCAGGAAGTCGATGATGCGCGTCAGCATGGAACGCACGTCCAGCTGGGTTCCCACCGCGAGCAGGTTGGTGATCGGATCCATGACCACCACGTCGGGCTCGAACACCTCGACGGCATGATGCATGGCCAGCAGATGGGTTTCGAGCCCGTGGCGATTCGGCCGGTCCGCATGTAATTGCAGCAGTCCCTTGTCCACCCACTTCGAGACGTCCACGCCCGCCGACCGCATGTTGCGGACCAGCTGTCGCGGCGACTCTTCGAACAGGAAGTACAGGCATTTTTCGCCGCGCCGGCAGGCCGCCTCCACGAAGTGCGCCGCCAGCGTGGTCTTGCCCGTGCCGGCCGTGCCGGAGAGCAGCACCGTGCTGCCGCGATAGAACCCTTTGCCGCCGAGCATCTCGTCGAGCGCGGGAAGGCCGCTGGAAATGCGCTCGTCCGGTGCCGCGTGTTCGAGCAACAGCGAAGTCACCGGCAGCACGGCGATGCCGTCCCGGTTGATGAGGAACGGGTATTCGTTGGTGCCGTGGGTCGAGCCGCGATATTTCACGACGCGGATACGGCGGGTGGAGATCTGCTCGTGCACGCGATGATCCAGCGAAATCACCGCATCGGTGATGTATTCCTCGAGCCCCTGGCGCGTGTATAGCTGCTCGCCGCGCTCGGCAGTGACGACGGTGGTGATCTTGCGGTCGCGCAACCAGCGGAACAGTCGTCGCAGCTCGGCACGCAGGATGCCGCTGTCCTGCAGGCCGCCAAACAAGGTTTCGATGGTGTCGAGCATCACGCGCTTGGCGCCGATCTGACTGATGGCGTGCTCGAGCCGCACGAACAGCCCTTCGAGATCGTATTCGCCGGTCTCCTCGATCTCGCTGCGGTCGACGTGCACATAGTCGACCAGCAGCTTTTTTTGCTCCACCAGCTTGTTGAGGTCGTAACCGAGGGAGCGCACGTCCTGCGCCAGCTCCTCGGCATTTTCTTCGAAGGTCAGCAGCACGCCGGGCTCGCTGTAGGTCTGCGCACCGTTCACGAGGAAGCTGACACCAAGCAGGGTTTTTCCGGATCCGGGGCCCCCGGATACCAGCGTGGGGCGGCCCGCGGGCAACCCGCCAAAGGTGATGTCATCGAGTCCCGATATTCCGGTCGGCGCCTTGTCGATCTCAGATCTGTCAAAACTCTTGTTGGGCATGAAACCAGAACCGTGTGCGTTGTTAGGAGTCCCTGCGAACGCACACCGGACCGGTCGCGCCGCGTATTGACGCAAGATATTTGCGACGGGGAAATCGGTGGAGTCTCACAATTTAGTTAGCTATCGTCAGACAGTTCTGACAGGCAGGTCGACCGTCGTAGCGCTCGCTCTTCACCCGTCCTGGCCCGGCAAAGACAAACCCGGACGGCTGTCAAGAGCCGGAAGACATTGTTTTTTCGACACTCCTGGCAACCCGGCAGGGGGTTTTTACGTCTCAATGACGCGGCGCTTGCGCCCTGGGAGGAGATGGCGGGATGGTTGTTTGCCGATGGCTGGGATCATTGCTGCTGACCGCGCTGGTTTTGCCGGCGCAGGCGGTCGAGATCGACGGCCGCATCGACCCGGAAGAGTGGAAGGACGCCCGCCACGTCACGGATTTCCGCAAGGTCCAGCCGCTCAACGGCGAGCCGGCGACGCTCACCACCGAGGCCTGGATCCTGGCGACCCCGGACGGCCTGGCGGTGGCCTTCCGCAACGTCCAGCCGCCGTCCGTGCCCCGCACGCTGCAGCGCGTCCAGCGGGACTTCGAAGAGCAGGTCGACCGCGTCAACGTCATGATCGACTTCGATGGCGATCACCGCACCGGCTACGACTTCACGATCAGCTGCACCGATGGCATCGCCGACGCCATCATCACCAACGAGAACAACTTCAACGACGACTGGGACGGCAACTGGCGCCACGCGGTCGTCTCGAACGACGAGGAGTGGACGGCCGAGGTCCTGCTTCCCTGGCACCTTGCCCCGATGCGCGGCGCCGGCGACAAACGCACGCTCAGCATCTACCTCGATCGCGTGGTCGGCTCCACCGGCGAACGCGCCGGATGGCCGCTGGCCAGCTTCGAGCGCCCTCGCTTTCTCTCGGATTTCGCGCCCATCGAGGTGTCGAACTTCAGCCAGTCGCTGCTGGCCATCACGCCGTATGTCTCCGGCCTGTACGACAACATCGGCAAGGGCAGCGACGGTGACGCCGGCGCGGACATTTTCTGGAAGCCAAATGGCCAGATGCAGCTCACGGCCACGGTGAATCCGGATTTCGGCCAGGTGGAAAGCGACGACCTGGTGGTCAACTTCAGCGCCACCGAAACCTTCATCAGCGACAAGCGGCCGTTCTTCACCGAGAACCAGGGCATCTTCGAATTCACCACGCCGTCGGATTTCAGCCAGCTGCTATATACGCGCCGCGTCGGCGGACCGGCCGACGACGGAGTCGGCGCCGGCGACATCACCGCCGCATTGAAGTTGAACGGCAGTGTCGGCAACGCAAAGTATGGCCTGTTCGCCGCCGACGAGGCCGAGTCCGTCGGCCGCACGTTTGCCGCGGCGCGAGGGGTGCGCGACTTCAGCAAGCAGAACCTGGGCTGGATGGCCACCTGGGTGGACCGGCCCTACCTGGATCGGCAGGCCACCGTGGTCGGCGTGGATCACAACTGGCGGCCAACGGCGCGCTGGAACGTGCGCACGCGCGTGTTCGGCAGCGACATCGATCAGGCCGGCGAGACCTCGCGCGACACCGGCGCCACCGTCTGGGCCGACTACGAGATGGACCACGGCTGGCGCCAGCAGGTCATCGCCATGCATTTCGGCAGCGAGCTGAATATCAACGACGCCGGCTATCTGCAGCGCAATGACATGAACTACATCCACTACGAGGTGAAGAAGCGCTTCAGCGAGCAGCCGAAGGAATCGCGCTACGCCTCGAAGGACTGGCGCTGGCGCGTGAGCACCAACTACAACGATCACGGCGACTCGCTCGGCGACCAGTTCCGCATCAGCCGCGAGAGCCAGTTGCGCGATGGCAGCTATGAGTATGGCCAGATCAACGTGAACAGCGCGGGCTACGACGACCTGCTGACGCGCGGCAATGGCAATCTCTGGGTGCCGGCCAACTTCAACAGCTACTTCGACTACCAGCGCCCACGTCAGGGGCGTTGGGGTTACGAATTCGAGCTGAACCTGTTCAGCGGCGGTCTATCGGGCAATGACAAGGTGGGCTACACGATTCACTTCGAGCCCAAGTACTTCATCAGCGACGCCTTCAACGTGTACGTGGGTGCGCTGCACGACTTCACGCCCGACTGGCTGATCTGGGATCGTGAAAACCTGATCGGCAGCTTCCGCGAGCACCAGACCAATTTCGACCTGGGCTTCAACTGGATCATGACCAACCGTCATGAGCTGCGGCTCAAGCTGCAGGCCATCGCGTTGAGCGCGGATCTGCAGCAGGCGTATCGCGTCGAGAACGGTTCCGCGGTGCCCACCGACGATCCGGTGGAGGATTTCAGCGTACAGAATCTCGGCGTGCAGCTGCGCTACCGCTACGAGTTCAAGCCGCTGTCCTATCTATACGTGGTCTACGGGCGCGGCGGTTTCCAGCAGGAAAACGTGTATGACGACACCGGGAGCCTGATTCGCGATGGCTTCTCACTGCGCGACGACGAACAGCTCCTGGTGAAGTTCAGCTATCGCTTCGAGAATTAGCCCTGCGCAGGTATTGCCGCCAGCCACCCAGCGCGCTGATATCCTCGGCGCCCGCGACGCCCACGGCTTCGCAGAGAAATCCGCTCACCTGGCTGCCGTCCTCCAGCCGCACCTTGCCGATGCCGAGCGGCGCGGGGATGCCGGCGACAAAGGGTCCGAACATTTCGAGCGGCATGCGCCACACTTCGACGTCGATGGCCATGCCACCGTCGCGGACCTGGACCAGTCCGGGGCGGAAGGGCGGCCCGCCCGGCAGCGCGTAGAAGCGGTAGATAGGCGCGGTGCGCGTGGTGGCTACGCAGGATGCCCCTCGCTCGAGCAGCTGGGAATTGAGCGGCAGTCCGGACATGTGCGCGCCACATACCATGACGTCGATCAACCCTTCGGCTGCGCCGCCTCTGGCGGGCGGTTCCGGTGGCAGCGGCAGCCGAGTGGCGCCCAGCGTGGTTACCGCGGCCCGTTGCGCGCGCCCGGCGAGTGACAACAGGTCGGCGTCGCTGCCGGCCGGTGCGATCAGCGAGACTCCGAAGGGCAGGCCGGGCGGCGTGAATCCCGCGGGTACCGCCACCGCGGCCAGGTCCATGAGGTTGACGAAGTTGGTGTAGCGGCCGAGGTTGCTGTTGAGCGCCACCGGATCGGCGTCCACCTCGGCGATGCGGTAGTGCGTGCCGGCGGTGGGCAGCAACAGCAGGTCGCAGGCCTCCCACAGCGGCGCGGCGGCGCGCTTCAGCGCCTGCAGTTTGTATGAAGCGCGGAAGGCGTCGAGCGCACGCGGCGCGGCGCCACCCTCGATGATGCCGCGCGTCACGGGTAGCATCGCATCGGGATTCGACTTCAGCAGCGATTCGGTCGCGAGGTAGCGCTCCGCCACCCAGGGACCTTCGTAAAGCAGGCGCGCGGTGTCGAGCAGCGCCGTGATATCCACTTCGTGTCGCGTGCCGCCCAGCGTCTCCAGCCGGGCGACCGCTTCGACAAACAAGCGCGCGTATGCCTCGTTACCGAAGAATTCGAGCTGCGCGTCGCGCGGCACGCCGAAGTGGAAGCTGCCCGTTCCCCAGCCGCGCCGCGCCGCGCGCGGCAGCGGCCGCGACCATGGATCGCCGGCATCGAAGCGCGCAACTACCTTGCGCACCACATCGGCGTCCTCGGCCGTCAGTGCGAATACCGACACCGTGTCGAGCGAACGGCAGGCGGGCACCACGCCGCGCATGCTCAACAGTCCTAGCGTGGGCTTGTAGCCGATGAGATTGTGGAAGGCCGCGGGCACGCGGCCCGATCCGGCGGTGTCGGTACCGAGCGAAAAGCTGGCGAGCCCCAGCGCCACCGCGACCGCGGAGCCGCTCGACGAGCCGCCGCTGAGATACTGCGGATCGAATGCATTGCGGCAGGCGCCATGTGGCGAACGGGTTCCGACCAGCCCGGTGGCGAACTGATCGAGATTGGTCTTGCCGAGCGCGATGGCGCCGGCGTCGATGAGCGCCTGCACCACGGGCGCGGAGCTCGCCGGTTGATAGGCGAAGGCCGGGCAGGCGGCCGTGGTCGCCAGTCCGGCCAGGTCGATGTTGTCCTTGATGGCGAACGGGATGCCGTACAGCGGCAACGTAGCGGGATCGATGCCGTCCAGCTGTCGCGCGCGGGCGCGCAGCGCCTCGTCGGATACGTCGCTGAGCCAGATGTTATGAGCATCAAAGGTGTGCCGCGCGGCCAGCAGTGATTCGACCAGCTGCGAGGGCGTGAGATCTCGCGCCGCGTATCGATGCGCCAGCGAGGTAATGCTGAGATCGAGCGTCATGCGGTCACCGGGCGTAGCGCCAGCAACATGTCGCCGGCGCGCGCGCCGGAACCGGCCGAGCCGTGGATCGCGACCACGGTGCCCGCGGTCTCCGCCACCACTGCGATCTCCATCTTCATTGCCTCCATGATCACCAGCGCATCTCCCTTCTCCACGCGTTGTCCGGCTTCGACGCGGATCTGCCAGACACTGCCCGACACGGGCGACGTCACGGCGATGCAGTCCTCCGGCAGCTCGGGCGCCGAGGTCTTTGCGGGCACTTCCATGACAGGCGCTTCCGACACTCCCGCGGCGCGCCAGCGTTCGCGCTCGGCGCTGAAGGCCGCGCGCTGCCGGTCGCGGAACGCCTCGATGGACGCGCGCTCGCGCTCGAGGAATGCCAGGTAGGCACCAAGGTCCAGAGTCGACTCCTCGATGCGCAGCGGATACTTGCCGTACGGAAAATCCTCGCGCATGCGCAGCAGCTCGTCCGCGCTCACCGGATAGAAACGAATCTGGTCGAAGAAGCGCAGCAGCCACTGTTTGCCGGCAGGAAATTCCGCGGTGGTCCGGTAGCGATTCCACATCTGCACGGTGCGGCCGACGAACTGGTAGCCGCCCGGACCTTCCATGCCGTACACGCATAGATAGGCGCCACCGATGCCGACCGCATTTTCCGGTGTCCAGGTGCGCGCCGGGTTGTACTTGGTAGTGACCAGCCGATGGCGGGGATCCAGCGGCGTCGCGACCGGCGCGCCCAGGTAGACGTCGCCGAGACCCATGACCAGGTAGCTGGCGCCGAAGACGATTTCCCTGACCGCCTCGCGCGACTCGAGTCCGTTGATGCGCCGGATGAACTCGATGTTGTCGGGACACCAGGGCGCATCGGCACGTACCGATTGCTGGTAGCGCCTGGTCGCGAGCTGCGTGGCCGGATCGTCCCAGGACAGCGGCAGGTGCACGATGCGGCTGGGCAGGCACATGCGGTCCACGCTCGGCAGCCGCGCGAGCGCGGCCCGCAGCCAGTCGAGCACCGCGGATTGCGCGACGCGCGCCGCGTCGAAATGGATCTGCAGCGAGCGGATGCCGGGCGTCAGATCGACGATGCCGGTGATGCGCCCTGCATTCAGATTCTCGAGCAGCGCCTGTACCTGGAAGCGCAGCACCAGGTCGAGCGTGGCCGCGCCGAACTCCACCAGCAGGTTGCTCTCGCCCGCGCGCCGCACGCACACCTCGGCGTGCGTGGCGGAGGCGGGCAGGTCGAGCAGTACGGCCGGGTTGGCGACGCGCACCCCGGGCATCGGGACGCGCTGGAAGCGCAGCTTGTCGCCAGGCTTGAGCTGGCCGAGCTTCCACAGATCCGCTTCGATGATGGTCGCGGGGCAGACGAAGCCGCCGAGGCTCGGGCCATCCGGCCCCAGGATCACCGGCATGTCGCCGGTGTAGTCGATGCTGCCGATGGCATAGGCATTGTCGTGGAGTTGGAAGGATGCAGTCCCGCCTCGCCGCCATCGGCACGTGCCCACTGCGGCCTGGGCCCGATGAGCCGCACGCCGGTGCGGCTCGAGTTGTAGTGCACTTCCCAATCCGTGGCGTAGAAAGTCTCGATGTCTTCGGGCGTGAAGAAATCCGGCGCGCCGTGCGGCCCGTCGTTCACGCGAATCAGCCATTCGGCGCTGTAGTGAGGTCGCTGTTCCGGCGCGAGCGCCTGGCAATCTTGCAGTGCGCGGCCGGCACGATTCAGCCGCAACACGTCGCCGGTGCGCAGCGCGCGGCCTACGTGGCCGCCGAACTGCCCCAGCGTGAACGTGGCGCGCGATCCCAGATACTCGGGCAGATCGAAGCCGCCGCGCACCGCGAGATAGGCGCGCTGGCCGGCGCCCCTGATGCGTCCCAGCGCCAGTACCGCGCCGCGCGACACGGGCACCGGCTCCCAGAATGGCAACCGCCGCTCCATTCGAGCGTGGCCTCCATGTGCGCGCCGCTCAGCGCGATCACCGTGTCCGCGTCGAAGCGCAGCGTGGCGCCCGTGACCGTCATCTCCAGCGCGGCGGCACCTTCCTCATTGCCGACCATGCGATTCGCCAGTCGCAGCGCCAGCGCATCCATCGGGCCCGACGGCGGCACGCCGACATCCCACAGTCCCAGTCGGCCCGGATAGTCCTGCACCGTGGTCATGCGTGCCGGCCTGACAGCACTTCGATCGACGGCGACGCCAGTGCATGGCCGGCCAGCAGCGAGGTGGTTTGTTCACCGCGCGCGAACACGGGATGGCGCAGCACCGAGCAGAGATAGCGCAGATTGGTCTCGATGCCGTCGATGCTCGCCGCGTCCAGCGCCGCGGCGAGCTGCGCCGATGGCGGCGGCGCGCGTCGTCGCCACGCGCGATGATCTTGGCCAGCATCGGATCGTAGTACGCCGTGACTTCGGTGCCCGCCTCGACCCACGCATCGACGCGCAGCCGCCGGATCCGCGCGGCTGCAGTAGTTCGACGCGCGTCAGCAGGCCGCTCGACGGACGGAAATTGCGCGCCGGATCCTCGGCATATAGGCGCACCTGGATCGACGTGACCGCGCGGCACGTACTGGTACGACGCGAGATCCGGCGGCTCGCCCGGCCGCGGTGCGGATCATCCATTCGACGAGGTCGATGCCGCGCGACTTCCTCGGTGACGCCGTGCTCCACCTGCAGGCGCGTGTTCACTTCGAGGAAGTAGAAGCGCGCGGCGTCCGCGTCGTAGACGAACTCGACCGTGCCGGCCGAACGATAGCCGACGGCTGCGGCCCAGGCGCGCCGCCGCCTCGTGCAGCTCGCGGCGCGCGTGTCGCTCGAGACCCGGGCGCCGGCGATTCCTCGATGACTTTCTGATTGCGCCGCTGCACCGAGCAGTCGCGCTCGCCCAGCGCGATCACGCGGCCGGCGCCGTCGCCGAAGATCTGCACCTCGATGTGCCGCGCGCGCTCGACGTACTTCTCGAGGAACACCCCGCCGTCGCTGAAGTTGCTCTTCGGCCAGGCGCTGCACGGCGGCGAAAGCTCTCCTCGAGCTCGCGCGCCTCGTTGCAACGGCTGCATGCCGATGCCGCCGCCGCCGGCCGTGCTCTTGAGCATCACGGGATAGCCGATGCGGCTTGCGGCGGCCACGCGCGCCTGCACGATCGGCCAGCAGATCCGCTGCCCGGCAGCAGCGGCAGACCGTGCTGCTGCGCCAGCGCGCGCGCCGTGTGCTTGAGGCCGAAGTCGCGCATCTGCTCGGGCGTCGGCCCGATGAAGGCGATGCCGGCGGCCTCGCAGGACTGCGGCGAATGCGGCGTTCTCGCTCAGGAATCCGTAGCCCGGATGAATGGCCTCGGCGCCGCACTCGCGCGCAGCCTCGAGAATGCGTTCCTGGCGCAGATAGCTCTCGGCGGCCGGTGGCGGTCCGAGCGCAGTACGCCTCGTCGGCGTGCGCACACGTGCGGCGAGTGCGCGTCGGCCTCCGAGTACACGGCGACGGAGCCAATGCCCATCGCCTTGCACCGTGCGCAGGATGCGGCACGCGATGGCGCCGCGATTGGCGATCAGTACCTTGTCGAACATGCGCGCAGACCTCCGAGGCGCCGGGTCGTCCCGGCGTTGATCGAGTGCTCCGACGGGTCGTCCCGCCGCCGGGCGCGCGGATTCATGCGCTCTCCCGGGTAGACGCCCAGTGTCATCACACGAATCGGGCGTCGGGTTGTAGGCGTTGCACGGATTGTTGAGTTGCGGGCAGTTCGAGATCAGCACGATCACGTCCATGCTCGCGCGCGCATCTCGACGTAGCGGCCGGCGGCCGAGATGCCGTCGGCGAACGTCAGCTCGCCTTCCGGCGTCACCGGCACGTTCATGAAGAAATTGATGTTGCTGGCAGGTCGCGCTTGCGTCATGCCCGATGCTCGGTGCGCGTGCCAGCGCCAGCAGGAAATTGTCGCGGCAGCTGTGCATGTGGCGCTTCTCGAGCGCGTAGCGCACGGTGTTGCTCTCGGCCGAGCAGGCGCCGCCCAGCGTGTCGTGCCGGCCGCAGGTGTCGGCCGTCGATGCGTCAGCATCGCGTTGCCGTCGTTCGAGAGCAGCTGCGTGCCGGTGGTGAGATAGAGGCGGCCCTGCGCGCGGATGGTGTCCTGCGCGCTGTAGCGCTCGTCGCTGTTCGTCGGCGTTGAAGAACAGCGTGTCGACGGCCTGGTTGCCTTCCAGATCGACGATGCGGAAGCGTCTCGCCGCGCCGGACACACGCCCATCCACGGCTCGCCCGCCGGAATGATCTCGCGTGATCGACGTGCGGGTCGCGTCGGCTCCGATCAGCGTCGGCGACTCCATGCACGGCCTCACGCATAGAGCATCTCGGTGTTCCGGAAGCCGCGCTCGTTCTCGGGGCAACGCGTGCGGCAGGCATCGTCGCGCCGCGGCCGGCGGCGCGCGACGCGCGTCGAGCTGCACCGGCCGCGGGCCGTAGTCGAGCGCCGGATCGAGCGGATGCTGGCAGGTCGAGAGCACCACGAGCGTGTTCATCTCGAAGCGCAGGTCGACGTAGCTGCCCGGCGCGCGAGTGGCCCGCGTAGAAGCTGCAGGTCGCCGCTCGTCGTCCGCGTCACCTTGCTGAAGAAATTGATGTTGGCGACCAGGTCGCGCTTGCCGAGCCCGTACTTGCCGAGCTCGTTCAGCAGGCTGTCGTAGCCGTTCTTGTAGTAGTCGTTGCGCTGCTTCCTGGAAGCGCGTGTCGCCGTAGCGTCGCCGCGACCATCGCGGCGTTCGAGACGCCGCAGAGCGTGTCGTGCCAGCCGCAGGTATCCTCGGTGATCGAGCAGAGCACGCGGCCCATGTCGGAGTAGCACACGCAGCCCTTGGTGAGGTACGCGGTGTGCTGCGCCTTCAGCGTGTCCGCCATGTTGTAGCGTTCGAGCCGCTCCTCGTAGTTGTAGAACAGTGCCGCGACGTTGGCGCCGCCTTCGACGTCCGTGAGCCGCAGCTTCATGCCGCGCCGCAGCGACGCCGGACCAGTGCGCGCCGCCGCGAGATGTCTCTTCCCAGAGCAGACGATCGGTCGACGCACTCATGAGTGCGACTTCCGGCGCGAACAACTTTGCAGCGAGCGGTTGCAAAGCGCATACCAGCGCACGCAACAGTGTTCGCAGCGCTGCAATTCAGGCGATTCGCGGTCGCGCTGCCGCGCGACTTCGCCCAATCCTGGAGCGCGCCGCTGCGCCGACGCGTTCAAACGGTGCAGCGCGTTCGGCAGCGATCGCCACGCGAATCGCGCAGAAAGATCGCGCGGCATGCGCTCTTGCATCGTCGCTACTCGAATGTGCGTCTAGGGTTCCGGCTTCGCGCTCGATGCGAAGCGCTGGTCCGAGAGAGGCAGTCCCAGGCGCACGGAAGCGCCGGGGATACACGGCGGGATAAAAGCCCGGGAGATTGGTGAGGCGACTCGCAGCCTGCCCGATCTCCGGCGCGCGCGCAGCTCGCCTCGAATACAGCCCTCACCGCGTGGAGTGCTCGAATGCGCGCATCTCTCAAACGTTCCTCATGACCTCGGCCCTGCTCGTCGCTCTGCGTCGCGTCGCAGCGTCCAGCCGGCCCAGGCCGCGCGGAAGAAGACCGCTTCAAGGTCGCCTGGAGCATCTACGTGGGCTGGATGCCGTGGGACTACGCCGACCAGAGCGGCATCCTGAAGAAGTGGGCCGACAAGTACGGCATCGAGATCAAGCTCACGCAGATCAACGACTACGTCGAGTCCATCAACCAGTACACCGCCGGCAGCTTCGACGCCTGCGTGATGACCAACATGGACATGCTGACGATTCCCGTCCGCGGGCGGCGTGGATTCCACCGCGCTCATCGTCGGCGACTTCTCCAACGGCAACGACGGCGTGGTGCTGAAGGGCAAGGGCAAGAAGCTCGCCGACATCAAGGGCCAGTCGGTGAATCTCGTCGAGCTGTCGGTCTCGCACTACCTGCTGGCGCGCGGCCTGGAGTCCGTCGGGCTCGCCGAGCGCGACATCAAGGTGGTGAACACCTCGGACGCGGACATCGTCGGCGCCTTCGCCGCGACGCGACTCCACCGCCGTGGTCACCTGGAAGCCGCAGCTCGCCGAAGTCGCGCAGATGCCGAACACCACGCTGGTGTTCGATTCCAGCAAGATCCCCGGCGAGATCATCGACCTCATGGTGGTGAACAGCGCCGACGCTGAAGGCCAACCCGAAGCTCGGCAAGGCGCTCGTCGGCGCGTGGTACGAAACGCTGACAGTGATGTTCGGCACGGACGCGAAGGCCGACCGCCGCGCTCGCGCACATGGCCAAGGCCTCCGGCACCGACCTCGCCGGCTTCAAGAGCCAGCTCGCCACCACGAAGATGTTCTGCGACGCCGGCCGAAGCGCACGCGTTCACGACCAGCCCGGACCTCGTCAAGACGATGGACCTGGTGCGCAAGTTCTCCTTCGATCACGGCCTGCTGGGCGAGGGCGCGAAGACCGTCGACGCCGTCGGCATCGAGCTTCCCGGGCGGCAAGACGCTCGGCGACGCGAAGAACGTCGAAGATGCGCTTCGATGCCGAGCTACATGAAGCTCGCCGTCGACGGCAAGCTCTGATCGCGTCCGGACTGCGCCATGCGCCGCCTCGTCAACCGGCATCCCGGGCGCGGCGGCGCATTGGCTGCTCGGGCGCGCTGCCGTTCATCCTGCTGCTGTTCGTCTATGTGATCGCCTCGCACGCTGCGGCTGGCGGAGAACGCCGGACGACAAGCTGCTGCCGACGCCGTCCGCGCTCGCGGACACGGTGCAGCAGTACGCGTTCGAGGAAGACCGGCGCAGCGGCGAGGTGCTGTTCTGGCTCGACACCTGGCGCCAGCCTCGAGCGGCATCGTTCATCGCGCTGGCGCATCAGCGCGGCGATCGGCACTGGTGTTCGGCGTCGCGCATCGGCGTGATTCCGCTGATCCGCGCGCACTGCTCGCGCCGCTTCGTCGCGGCGCTGTCGATGATTCCGCCGCTCGCGATCCTGCCGATCCTGTTCATCGTGCTGGGGCTGGGCGAGGTCGCGAAGATCGCGCTGATCGTGATCGGCGTCGCGCCCGTGATCGTGCGCGATCTCGCGCTGCGCGCCGGCGAGCTGCCGCGCGAGCAGCTCATCAAGGCGCAGACGCTGGGCGCCTCCACCTGGCAGCTCATCGCTGCGCGTGGTGCTGCCGCAGATCTGGCCGCGGCTCATCGATTCGCTGCGGCTGACGCTGGGCTCGGCGTGGCTGTTCCTCATCGCGGCCGAAGCCATCGCGTCCACCGAGGGGCTGGGCTATCGCATCTTCCTCGTGCGGCGCTATCTCGCGATGGACGTGATCCTGCCGTACGTCGTGTGGATCACCGCTGCTCGCGTTCGCGATGGACTGGGCGCTGCAAGCGGATTCGCTCGCGCGCGCTGTCCGTGGGCCGAGATGGCGCGCTGACATGGCCACGGTCACCGTGCGCAAGGACTCTGGAAAGACGTACGGCGATCAGGTCGTGCTGGAGAACGTGAATCTCGAAGTCGCCGATCACGAGTTCGTCACCATCGTCGGCGCCTCCGGCTGCGGCAAGACGACGTTCCTCAAGATGCTGCTCGGGATCGAGACGCCGTCGCGCGGCCAGCTGCTGATCGACGGCAAGCCGATCGTGCCCGAGCCGAACGCCGGATCGCGGCATCGTGTTCCAGCGCTACTCGCTGTTCCCGCATCTCACGGTGCTGGAGAACGTGCTGCTGGGGCTCGAGTTCGAGCGCTCGCGCTTGCTGGGCAGGCTGTTCGGCGCGCAGCCGGCGCAACGCATCGCGCAGGCGAAGCCGGCTGCTGGAGTCGATCGGCCTCGCGCTCGGCGCGCGACAAATATCCCGCGCAGCTCTCCGGCGGCATGCAGCAGCGCCTGTCGATCGCGCAGTCCGTGATCCGCAAGCCGAAGATCCTGCTGCTCGATGAGCCGTTCGGCGCGCTCGATCCCGGCATCACGCTCGACCTGCACAAGCTCATCCTCGAGCTGTGGGCCGCGAACGAGATGACCATCTTCATGATCACGCACGACATCAAGGAGAGCTTCCAGCTCGGCACGCGCCTGCTGGTGTTCGACAAGGTGCGCCACGACCCGCAGGCGCCGGAGGCCTACGGCGCGCGCGTCACCTACGACCTGAAGTTGACGCGACGCAGCCGCGACGAAATTGACGCGCCGAAGGTCGCGGTTGGCGCCTGATCGTTGTCATTTAGGAATGGGCGGCGCGGCGCGATGGAATACCGGCTTGATGGCCAGGCCGGACTGAATTCGTGACACGCCGGGGATGCGCGTCAGCACGTCCAGCATGAAGCGCTGGTAGCTGGGCAGGTCCGGCACGACGATGCGCAGCACGTAGTCGGCTTCGCCGGTCATGAGATAGCAGCTCATGACTTCGGGTACGTCGGCGATGCGGCGCTCGAATACCTTCAGTGTTTCTTCGACTTGGCGCTCGAGAGACACCCACACGTACATTGTGATTCCGTAGCCGAGTTTCTGTTCGTCGAACTGCGCGCTGTAACCGGTGATGTAGCCCCCCGATTCCAGTCGGCGGATGCGGCGAAGGGTGGGGGTCAGCGACAGACCGATCTGATCGGCCAGATCGCGCCAGCTGATGCGCCCGTCCTTGGAAAGGACCTGCATGATCTTTGTGTCTGTCTTGTCGAGCTTTTGCGCTGCCATGACGGGCCTTCCGCCTTTTGTAGTTCAGACGTACTAAAACGCGGCAAATGATAGTCCACTTTTGGCAATAACGCGCTCCGCCTAGTGCGTTAGGCTACGCTTCACGCTAACGATATGACTGGTATCGAAGGTTTCCTATGACCCGCACTCGCCCCGTATCCGTTTCCTTCGAGTTCTTTCCGCCGGGCGATGAGGCCATGGAGAAGACTCTCTGGGAGTCGATCCGCTATCTCGAACCGCTGAATCCGAGCTTCGTGTCGGTGACTTATGGCGCGGACGGCTGACCCGCGAACGCACGCACAACGTGGTCTCGCGCCTGCAGACGGAGCATGCGCTCAACTGCGTGCCGCACCTGACCTGCATCGGTGCGAGCCGCGGCGAAGTGCTCGACATCGCGCGCCATACTGGGACCAGGGCATCCGCCACATCGTCGCGCTGCGCGGCGATCCGCCCGCCGGCGCACGAGAATATGAACCGCGCGCCGATGGTTTCGCCTATGCGGCCGACCTGGTCGCGGGCCTCAAGACCGTCGGAGATTTCGAGATCTCGGTGGCCGCCTATCCGGAAGGTCATCCCGAGGCGCCGAGCTTCGAGTTCGATCTCGGCAATCTGAAACGCAAGATCGACGCCGGTGCCTCGCGCGCCATCACGCAGTTCTTCTACGACACCGACCTGTTCCTGCGATTTCGCGACCGTTGCGCGGCGCGCGGCATCGATGCGCCCATCGTGCCGGGCATCCTGCCCATCACGCGTTTCCGCAGATCACGAAGTTTGCCAAGCGCTGTGGCGCCTCGATTCCGGACTGGCTGGAGCATCGCTTCGACGGGCTCGAGGACAATCCCGAGACGCGCAAGCTGATCTCCGCCGCGGTGGCCATCGAGCAGGTGCACACCTTGCAGCGGCACGGCGTCGAGCAATTTCATTTCTATACGCTGAACCGCTCGGAGCTGACCTACGCCATCTGTCACGCGCTGGGCGTGCGGCCGCGCGTGGAACGCAAGGCAGCCAGTGCCTGACATGACGCAGATTCAACGCGCTCAGGCGCTGCGCGATCTTTTCAAGCAGCGCATCGTGGTGCTCGACGGCGCCATGGGCACCATGATCCAGCAGCACAAGCTGGACGAAGCCGCCTATCGCGGCGAACGTTTCGCCGCTTCGTCACGCGATCTCAAGGGTTGCAACGACCTGCTGGCGATGACGCGCCCGGCGTTTGATCGGCGACATCCACCGCGAATTCATCGAGGCGGGTGCGGACATCGTCAGCACCAACACCTTCAACGCCACTTCGATCGCGCTCGCCGACTATGGGCTCGAGTCGCTGGTATACGAGCTGAATCGCGACGCCGCGCAGCTGGCGCGACGCGTGGCGGATGAAGCCGCCGCGCGGCTCGGCCGACCGGTGTTCGTGGCCGGCGCGCTCGGTCCCACCAACCGCACGGCCTCGATTTCGCCCGACGTGAACGATCCCGGCTTCCGCGCCGTCAACTTCGACGCCCTGGTGGCCACTTACAGCGAAGCCACGCGCGCGCTCGTCGACGGCGGCGTCGATGCGATTCTCATCGAAACCATTTTCGACACGCTGAATGCCAAGGCCGCGATCTACGCGGTGCGCTCGACGCTGGATGCGGCCGGCGTTGATCTGCCCATCATCATCTCCGGCACGATCACCGATGCTTCGGGGCGTACGCTTTCCGGCCAGACCGTGGAAGCCTTCTGGGCGTCGGTGCGTCACGCGCGGCCCATCACCATCAGCCTGAACTGCGCGCTGGGCGTCAAACAACTGCGCCCCTATGTCGAAGAGCTGTCGCGGCTCGCCGATACGAATGTCGGTGTGTATCCCAATGCCGGACTGCCCAACGCCTTCGGCGAGTACGACGAGGCGCCGGCCGACACGGCCAGCGTGCTCGGCGAGCTGGCGCATCACGGCCACCTGAACCTGGTCGGCGGCTGCTGCGGCACCACGCCCGCGCACATTCGCGCGATCGCCGAGCGCGTGCGCTGCGAGCCCGTGCGTCGCATCAAGGAGCACGATTCCCGGCTCAAGCTCTCCGGCCTCGAAGCCTTCAATCTCACCGAAGACATCCGTTTCGTGAACGTGGGCGAGCGCACCAACGTCACGGGCTCGGCCAAGTTCCGCAAGCTCATCGAGGCCAACGATTATCCGCAGGCCCTGTCGATCGCGCGCCAGCAGGTCACCGACGGCGCGCAGATCATCGACGTCAACATGGACGAGGGCATGCTGGACTCGGAAGCCGCCATGGTGAAGTTCCTGAATCTCATCGCGGCGGAACCCGACATCTCGCGCGTGCCGGTGATGATCGATTCGTCCAAGTGGACCGTCATCGAAGCGGGCCTCAAGTGCATCCAGGGCAAGGGCGTGGTGAATTCCATTTCCCTGAAGGAGGGCGAGAAACCCTTCCTGGAGCACGCGCGCAAGTGCCTGAACTACGGCGCGGCCGTGGTGGTCATGGCCTTCGACGAAAAGGGCCAGGCCGACACCATCGAACGCAAGGTGTCCATCTGCGAGCGCAGTTACAAATTGCTGGTGGAGCTCGGCTTTCCGCCGGAAGACATCATCTTCGATCCGAACATCTTCGCGATCGCGACCGGCATCGAAGAGCACAACGGCTACGGCCTCGCGTTCATCGAGGCGGCGCGCGAGATTCGCAAGCGCTGCCCGCACTCGCACATCTCCGGCGGCGTCAGCAACGTGTCGTTCTCGTTCCGCGGCAACGAGCCGGTGCGCCAGGCCATGCATTCGGTGTTCCTGTACCACGCCATCCAGGCGGGCATGGATTTCGGCATCGTCAATGCCGGCCAGCTGGCCATCTACGAGGAAATTCCCAAGGACCTGCGCGAGCGCGTCGAGGACGTGATCCTCAACCGCCGGCCCGATGCTTCGGAACGATTGCTGGAGATCGCCACGCAGTACAAGGATGGCCCGGGCAGGGAAAAAGTCGTCGACCTGGCCTGGCGCAGCCTGCCGGTCAACGAACGGCTCTCACATGCGCTGGTGTCGGGCAACGACCAGTTCATCATCGAGGACACCGAAGAGGCGCGACTCGCGGCCGCTCATCCCCTGCACGTCATCGAAGGTCCGCTCATGGACGGCATGAACGTGGTGGGCGATCTGTTCGGCTCGGGCAAGATGTTCCTGCCGCAGGTGGTCAAGTCCGCGCGCGTCATGAAAAAGGCCGTGGCGCACCTGATCCCGTTCATCGAAGCGCTGGCCGACGGCGTGCAGAAGACCAATGGCACCGTGGTGCTGGCGACCGTCAAGGGCGACGTGCACGACATCGGCAAGAACATCGTCGGCGTTGTGCTCCAGTGCAACAACTTCGCGATCGTCGACCTGGGTGTCATGGTGCCCGCCGACAAGATCCTCGAGACGGCCGAGAAGTTGGGCGCCGACATGATCGGCCTCTCCGGCCTCATCACGCCGTCGCTCGAGGAGATGAGCTATATCGCCGGCGAGATGCAGCGCCGCGGATTCAAGGTGCCGCTGCTGATCGGCGGCGCCACCACGTCGCCGGCGCACACCGCGGTCAAGATCGATCCGCAGTACGACGGCCCGGTTGTGTACGTCAAGGACGCGTCGCGTGCCGTGGGCGTGTGCCGGCAGCTGGTCACGCCCGAGATGAAGCCCGCGTATGTCGCGGAGGTGAAGGCGGAAAACGTGCGCCGCCGCGAGCAGCACGCCGGCAGGAAGATCAAGGGCGCGCAGATGACGCTCGGCCAGGCGCGCAACAATCGCTTCCGCACCGATTGGGCCAACTACACCGCGCCGGTACCGCGCTTTCTCGGCGCGAAGGTGTTCAACGACGTGCCGCTGGCCTCGCTGACCCCGTACATCGACTGGATGCCTTTCTTCAACGCCTGGGAGTACGGCGGGAAATTCCCCGATGTGCTGCAGGATCCTTTGCGTGGAGAGTCGGCGCGCTCCTTGTACAAGGACGCCCAGGAAATGCTCGCAACCATCCTGCGCGAGCACTGGCTGACGGCGCGCGCGGTGGTGGGATTCTTCCCCTGCAACAGCGTGGACGAGGAAATCGAGGTGTACAGCGACAGCACGCGTTCGCGCGTGTTGCATCGGCTGCATCACCTGCGCCAGCAAAAGGGCAAGCCCGCTGGCCAGCCGCACTATGCGCTGTCGGATTTCATTGCGCCCAAAGATTCCGGCAAGGTCGACTACATCGGCGCCTTCGCCGTGACCGCCGGCATCGGCATCGAGAAGCATCTCGAGCGTTTTGCCAAGGGGCATGACGACTACAACGACATCCTGCTCAAGTCGCTGGCCGACCGTCTCGCGGAGGCCTCGGCCGAGGCGCTGCACCTGCGCGTGCGGCGCGAGCTGTGGGGCTATTCACCGGAAGAGCGGCTCACCAACGATCAGCTCATCGCCGAGCAATACCGCGGCATCCGCCCTGCGCCGGGATATCCCGCCTGCCCGGATCACACCGAGAAGGGCACGCTGTGGCAGATGCTCGACGTGGAGCGCGCCATCGACCTCAGGATCACCGAGAGCTACGCGATGTACCCCACGGCCGCGGTGAGCGGCTGGTACTTCGCGCATCCGGACGCCAAATACTTCGCGGTGGGACCCATCGATCTCGACCAGATGCAGCACTACGCCGCGCGCAAGGGCTGGTCGGCCGCCGAGGCGCGCAAATGGCTCGTCTCGAACCTGGAATCACGCGCGCAGGACCCGCACGACGAAGCGGCTTAGTCAAGCGCAAGCGCCACCAAGGAAATCGCCGCCGAAGCGGCGGCGTCCGTTATTGTTGTGGCGGAATGAGCAGGCCAGCCGTCAGCTTCTCGATCGCCGTCAAGTTCTGGCTGAAGCTGGGTTTCATCAGCTTCGGCGGTCCCGCCGGCCAGATCGCCATCATGCACCAGGAGCTGGTGGAGCGGCGCCGCTGGATCTCCGAAGGGCGCTTCCTGCATGCGCTCAACTACTGCATGTTGCTGCCGGGTCCCGAGGCGCAGCAACTAGCTACCTACATCGGTTGGCTGCTGCATCGCACCTGGGGCGGGCTGGCCGCCGGGTTGTTGTTCATCCTGCCGTCCTTCTTCATCCTGGTGGCGCTGTCCTGGCTGTACGTGAGTTTCGGCAAGGTGCCGGCGGTGGCGGCGTTCTTCTTCGGCATGAAGCCCGCGGTGGTAGCCATCGTGGCCTTCGCGGCCTGGCGCGTCGGCACTCGCGTGCTGCGCAATGCGGTGCTGGCTGCCATTGCCATACTGGCCTTCGTCGCGCTCACGCTGTTTTCCGTGCCGTTTCCCTTGATCGTGGTCGGTGCCGCACTGGCTGGCGCCGTGGGTGCGCGCCTGGCGCCGCGGTCTTTCCAGACCGTGGCTGCTGCGCCATCCGTCTCCGGCGAGGGTGGCGCGCTGATCGATGATCACGCCGCGCCACCGCCGCACACCAGCTTCTCCTGGGGTAGATTGGCCCGGGTGCTGACCGCCGGAGTCGTGTTGTGGCTCGCCGCGATGGCGCTGCTGGTGGGTTTCGAAGGCGGTCACGGCACGCTGTCGCGCATGGCGACCTTCTTCACCAAGGTGGCAATGGTCACGTTCGGCGGCGCCTACGCGGTATTGCCGTATGTGAATCAGGCGGCCGTGGAGCAATTCGGCTGGCTGACCGCGCCGCAGATGATCGATGGACTGGCATTGGGCGAAACCACGCCCGGCCCACTCATCATGGTGGTGACCTTCGTCGGCTATGTGGGCGCGTGGACCCAGCCCTCGGCACAGGCACTCGCGCCCTGGCTGGCCGGCATCGCCGGCGCCACCGTGGTCACCTTCTTCACGTTCCTGCCGTCGTTCGTTTTTATTTTCGCCGGCGGTCCCCTGGTGGAAGCCACGCGTGGCCGTCGTGCGTTCACCGCGCCGCTGGCCGCGATCACCGCGGCCGTGGTCGGTGTCATTGCCAACCTGGCGGTGTACTTCGCCCGGCACGTGTTCTGGCCCACCGGTTTCGCGAACGCTCCCGACATCCTGTCGCTGGCGATTGCCGCGGGCGCGGCGCTGGCCTTGTTCTGGTTTCGCCTGGGTGTGATTCCCGTGATTCTCGCCTGCGGAGTTGCGGGCCTCATCGTGCGACTGCTATGAACGGGATATGAGCGCATCAGGGATGGAAGGCTCCGCGCGTGTCGACTTCGACGACTACGTGCTCGATCTGTCGCGCGGTTGCCTGCTGCGCGCCGGGAATGAAGTGCCCCTGCGCCCGAAGACCTTCGGCGTGCTGAAGCACCTGGTCGAACACGCCGGCCAGCTGGTCTCCAAGGAAGAGCTGCTCGCGGCCGTGTGGCCCAACCTCATCGTCACCGACGATACGCTGGTGCAAAGCGTCGGCGAGTTGCGCCGCGTATTTGCCGAGTCGGGCCGCGACTACATCACCACCGTGCCGCGCCGCGGCTATCGATTCGAAGCGCCGCGTCCCGCGCCGGTGGGTGCGCCGATCAAGCGCGCGCTGCGATGGCGCTGGAAGTACGGCATCTTCGCGCCGCTGGCAGTGGCCATCACCATCGCCGCGCTGTGGTTTGGCCTGCGGCCGCGCGAACCGAGGCCGGACGGCTTGGGCACAGGTCCCACGATCGCCGTACTGCCGTTTCAGAACCAGACCGATGCCGCGCAGCGCGAATACCTGGCCGATGGACTCACGCAGGACATCATCAATTCGCTGGGGCGATTCTCCGGGCTCACGGTGATGTCGTGGAATGCCGTGGCGGGTTACAAGGGCGCGGTGGCCAAGCCCGGCGAGATCGCGGGCGTGCTCGGCGTGCGCTACCAGGTCGAAGGCAGTGTCCGTTATGCCGCCGATCGCATTCGCGTCAGTGCCCAGCTGGTCGATGCGCAGGGCCGCGTGCTGTGGTCGGCGCGCTTCGATGAAGCGCCCACCGATGTGTTCCAGCTGCAGGATCGCATCACGCGCGAGATTGCCGGCGTGCTGGCCATCCGCGTCACGGAGTTCGAACAACAGCGAGTCTCCACCAAGCGCACCGCGAGTTTCGACGCCTACGATTGCCTGCTGCAGGCGCGTCCGGAGTTGCAGCGGCCGACGCGCGCCGGCCTGGTGGAAGCGCGCGCGCTGCTGCGCCGGGCCACCGAGCTCGATCCGGGTTACGCGGCCGCGCATTCGGCGCTGGGCGAAACTTTTCATGCCGCGATCTCCATGGGTTGGGCCGAGGCGCCCGACGAGTACTGGAATCGCGTGGTCGAGCATGCCAACGAGGCGCTGCGACTGGACGCGGCCGACGTGCGCGGGCGCATCCTGCTCGGCCGCCGCTACATCGCCTACAACCAGTTCGACGACGCGCAACGCGAGATCGATCGGGCGATCGCGATCAATCCCAGTGACGCCAACGCGCTGGCCGGTCGCGGCAACATCCTGGTCTGGCTCGGCAAGTCGGACGCCGCCATCGAATCGCTGGAACTGGCGCAGCGGATCGATCCCGAGCTCAACGCCTTCGACCGGTTCGCGCTCAGCCTGGCTTACTACCTCAAGCGGCGCTATGACGAATCCGTCGAGCAGTCGGAGCTGAACCTGCGGCGCAATGCCGAGGCGCGATTCAACTACGTGGTTCTGGCCGCGGCCCATGCCCAGGCGGGCAATGCCGCGGAAGCGACACGCGCGGCCGAGTCCGTACGGCGCACCGATCCGCTGTTCGACGCGGCGGCGTTTGGCAACAAGTTCCGCGATCCGCGCGACCTCGCGCATCTGCGCGAGGGACTCGCCAAGGCCGGCCTCTATTTCCCAGCCGGCTCCTGAGGGCGGCTCAGCAGCGTGCGATTGCTGTTGGCGCGCTCGACGTAACCCAGATCCTTGCGAAACAGATCCGGTCCGACGGACTTGCCGAACAGGTACAGCTTGCCGTCGCTGATGAGCCAGTACTCCGGATTGGCTTCGCGCACCTCGCCGCGCGCCAGTGCCACGGCGCAGAAGTTCGCGAATTGCGGCGCGTAACGCACCGGGTCGGACTTGAACAATTCGCGATGCGCGGCATTCGCGAATCGCCACAGGTGCTCGTCCCACTGGTATTCGAACTGCGCGGATCCCGGCGTGGCACGCTGCAGCGTGAAGTAGGCCACCGGGTCGTAGCCCTTGATACCCAAGGGCGTGGCAGGTGCGGCTGCGTATGCCGGCAGGGCACAGAGTCCCAGCGCGAACATGGCGAGCAACCGAATGCGGCGCATGATCCGTTACCTGTATGTAGCCGTGCGTGCGGCAAACATAACTCAGGGCGGGCGAGGGCGCGAAGTCTTGCCACGGTTTCGGCCATATTTCGGCGTTCTTTCGTGACGGCCGGCCGGTTTGGGCGTCCACTGCGCCCAATTCGAAGCGGGAGGAAGCATGAAGAAGAAATTCACTGGTTGGTTTGCCGTGGCGGCGTTGCTGGCTGGCGGCGTTGTGCAAGCCGACGTCGTCATCGACTGGAATTCGCGCGCGGATGTCATTGCCGCGGAACGAAAAGTCAGCGGTCCAGTGCACGGCCGCACGCTGGCGCTGATGCACACCGCCATGTTCGAGGCGCTGAACGCCATCGACCGGCGCTACCAGCCCTACCGCCTGAATCTGGTCACCGATCGCAACACCTCGCGCGAAGCGGCCGCGGCTGCCGCGGGACATGAGGTCCTCGTGGCGCAGTACCCGGAGCAGAAGGCAGCGCTGGATGCCCTGCTGGCACAACAACTTTCGGCCGTGCCCGAGGGACCGGCACGCGAACGGGGTCTCATCCTCGGCCGCAAGGCCGCCGCGGAAATGCTCGCGCTGCGCCATGACGACGGCAGCGCGGCGCCGGATAACTATCGCCCGGTGACGCAGCCTGGCCAGTACCTGCCCACGGCGCCGGTGGTCAGCGCCGGCGTGGGCACGTGGACGCCGTGGGTGATGGCAAGCGGCTCGCAGTTCCGCCCCGGGCCGCCGCCTTCGCTGACGTCTGCGACCTGGACGCGCGACGTCAACGAGATCCGTGAAATCGGTGGGCTCGACAGCAAGCTGCGCACCGCCGAACAAACTACCGTGGGCAAGTTCTGGTTCGTGACCGGGGCGCGCGCCTGGAACCCCATGGTGGCGCAGCTTGCCGCCGCGAAGCACATGGACCTGCTCGATTGCGCACGGCTGTTCGCACTCACTTCGCTCGCCGGCATGGACGCGTACATCGCCGTATTCGACGCCAAGTATCACTACAACTTCTGGCGTCCGGTCACGGCCATCCGCAACGCGGATCAGACCGGCAACCCGGCGACGCCGCGCGAGCCCGGCTGGCAGCCGCTGGGCGAAACGCCCATGCATCCCGAATATCCCTGCGCGCATTGCATTACCTCGTCGGCGGTGGCCGCGGTCATACGCGGCGTCGTCGGCGAAGACATCGGAACGTTGACGCTGACCAGTGCCACCGCGCCCGGCGTCACGCGTTCATGGACGCGCCTCGACGACTATACGAACGAGGTGGCCAACGCGCGCACCTGGGCGGGTTTCCACTACCGCTTTTCGAACGAAGCCGGCAAGGACATGGGCCGGAGGATCGGCGAGCTGACCGTGGCGACGAAGCTCACGCCGCGAAACTAGCTGGACACGATTTCACTTCTGGTTGATCAGCCAGAGGCCGACGATGCACAACAGAATGCCAATGATGTTCACGAGGCTGAGCCGCTCGGAGAAAAACGCGACACCCACCAGCAGCAGCACCAGCGCCGTACCGGACTGGGTCACGATCTGTCCCAGGCTCACCTCGAAGCCGCCGCGGTAGACCATCAGGAATGCGAGGTCGAGGAAAACGATGACCAGCCCCAACACCCACGCGGTCCAGTTGAGCTGGCCGAAGGCCACGCGTATAGCGACATTGCCGGGCATGACCAGGTAAGCCGCTGCGAAGGCCGCGGTGACCACGGCGTAAGTCACCGCCAACGATAGATAGGGATTGACGCCCGCCGGCGTCAGCTTCAGGACGACGTGATATGCGGCGGCGCCGATGATGGCGACACCGAGCCAGATCATTTGCATGGAGATTCTCCTTGCGCGCAAGTGTGCACATCCTGTGCGCTATTGCTAGAGTCTCGCGCGGCAACGAGGAGTTTCGATGACACGGACTTTTTACCGGCTTTGCGCGCTCGCCATGTTCAGCACGACGAGCTTCGCCGCGGATGTGGCGCCCGGTCCCTGGCGGCCACTGCTCGACGCGCAACTGTCGAACTTCGACGTGTACCTGAGTTATCGCGGCGACAGATTCTCAGCGTGATCCAGGGAAAGGCGCCCAAGCGCCTCAAGCCCGTCGGCGCGAATCCCAAGGGCCAGGATGTGTTCACCACGATCGAACAAGCCGGCAAACCGGTGTTGCGCATCAGCGGCGAGATCTATGGCTGCCTGCAGACCCGCGAAGCATTTTCCAACTATCACCTGCGCGCTCGAGACCCGCTGGGGCGAGAAGAAATGGGTGCCGCGGCTCGATGAACCCAAGGACTCCGGAATCCTCTATCACAGCCGCGGGCCCTTCGGCGTGGACTACTGGAAGTCGTGGGCCCTGTCGCACGAGTTCCAGGTCATCGAGCAGGGCCTCGGCGAATACTGGACGCAGGCCACTTCGGCCATCGACATCCGCGCGCTGCCCAAGGCCGAAGGGGCCGAGGCGCCGCGCTGGAATCCGGCGGCGCCGTGGATGGAATTCGCCTCGCCTAACAACCATGCGCTGGCGGGTTCCGACCAGGATCGGCGCGGGGCCTGGAACCGGCTCGAGCTGGTGTGTTTCGAGGACGACTGCGTGCACATCGTGAATGGAATGGTGGTCATGGCGCTGCGCAATGCCCGCTACCAGGACGGCGGCAAGTGGGTGCCGATGACGGGCGGCAAGCTGCAGATCCAGAGCGAGGCGGCCGAGGTGTTCTATCGCGACATCGAAATCCGCTCGATCCCGGCCATGCCGGTCGAGCTTGCGCGGTATTTCAATTGATGTCGGGATCGGGCAGCTTGAAAATGAGCCCGCCCTTGATGACCACGTCGACGTGCTCGAGCACCGTGATGTCGATGAGCGGATCGCCGCGCACCGCGATGAGGTCGCCCAGCTTCCCGACCTCGAGCTCGCCGACGTCGGCCTCGCAGCCCATGTAGCGCGCCGCCACCGAGGTCGCCGACTGGATGGCCTGCATGGGCGTCATGCCGCGCTTGACCATGACGCCGAACTGGCGCGCATTCAGCCCGTGTGGATACACGCCTGAGTCCGTGGCGAACACGATGGGCACGCCCGCCATCACGGCCTTGGTGAACGCCTGGCGCTGCACCTGCGTGGTTTCGAGATTCTTGCGCAGGAATTCCGCGGGCCAGTTCATGCGCCGGCCTTCGGTATCGATGTAGTCGCCGTTGTAGACGTCCATGGCCAGTGCCACGTTGCCGCGCTTCAGTGCGGCAGCGATGCCGGCGTCGTCGAGGTAGGAGGCGTGCTCCACGGTGTCGACGCCGGCCGCGATGGCCATGCGAATCGACTCGGCGCCATGCGCGTGCGCGGCGACCTTCTTGCCCTCGGCATGCGCGAGCTCCACCACCGCGGCAATTTCCTCGCGCGACATCTCGGGCGCGCCCGGCACGCCGCCATAGGCCAGTACGGCACCCGAGGCGATGACCTTGAGCAGGTCCGAGCCGCTGGCGAGCAGGATCTCGGCGCGTTCGCGAAATTGCTGCGGACCGCGCGCCACGCCCGCATGAAACATCGAGTTGTCGTCCGGCTCCACGAAATCGGGCACGTACAGATCGCCGCCGCCATGCGGGATCGTCAGGTAAGGCCCGCTCACCAGCATGCGCGGGCCGGCCGCCGAGCCGCGATTGATGTAGTCGCGCAGTTCGGTATCCGCGCCGAGCACATAGGTGCCGACGTTGCGCACGCTGGTGAACCCGGCCGACAAGGTGGCGGCGGCGTTCTCCGTGCCCTGGCGCAGGGTTTCGTCGACTTTGCGCGAGAAGTACACCCGCAGATCGGCCGTGTCCTCGGGCCGGTCGGTGAGGTGCGTGTGCATGTCGATGAGCCCGGGCAGGCAGGTGTACTCGGACAGATCCAGCACCGGGACCATGGTCGCGGCCGCGCTGCCGCGACCCGAGCCCAGTTCGATGCGCTTGATGCGGCCATCGCGGATCAGCACCAGCGACTCGCCGCGCGGCAGGTTTCTGGCGCCGTCGATGAGCTGCCCGCAGCGGATCGCGAGGGTGCCGCTGTCGGGTGTGTAGGGAACGTCGCGCACCGCGAACTGCTGCCGCAGCTGCGGCGGTGGCATGGCGCAGCCGAACAGAACGCCGGCGAGCGTACCAACGATGAGGCCGTGAAACTTCACGCGAGCGGGATGAATTCCTGGTTGTCGAAGTCCGGCAGCTTCATGCGCCCGGCGCGCCAGTCGGACTTGGCCTGTTCGATGCGTTCACTCGATGAGGAGACGAAGTTCCATTCGATGAAGCGTTCGCCGACAGGTTCCCCGCCCAGGGCCATCAGCGTCGAATCCCGGGCCGCGGTGATGGTGGTGTCCTCGCGCTGGTCGAAAACCAGCATTTTTCCCGGGCCGAACTTGCGGCCGTGGGCTTCGACCTCGCCCGCGGCCACGTAGACCGCGCGCTCGGAGTATTCAATCGGGCAGCGCCACGCGCGCGCCGGCCGCGAGCTCCCAGTGCGCGTAGAACAGCGGCGAATGCGTGGTGACTCCGCTGCTCAGGCCAAACGCGGCTCCGGCCAGCAGGCGGGTGCGTGCGCCGTCCTCTTCGTGAACCGGCAACGCGTCCGCGCCGAAGTGGCCGAAGGACGGAGCGATTTCCTCGTGCTCGGTCGGCAGCGCCACCCAGGCCTGGATGCCGTGCATGGGGCCGCCTGCGGCGCGCGCCTTTTCGAAGCGTTCCGAGTGCGTGATGCCGCGGCCGGAGATCATCCAGTTGACTTCGTTGGGCTGGATGGGCTGCTGCACCCCGACACTGTCGCGATGCATGATCTCGCCCGCGAATAGATAGGTGACGGTGGCCAGCCCGATGTGCGGGTGAGGGCGTACGTCCACGGACTTCGGAATCCCGGCCGCGAAATGTCGTCGGACCGATGTGGTCGAAGAATATGAAGGGCCCGACCATGTGCCGGCGTGTGAAAGGCAACACGCGCCCGACCTCGAAACCTCCGAGGTCGCGGCGCCGCTGGTCGATGACATCCATGAGAAGCGTTTACCAGAACGCCCTCACTCCTAGCAAGGAAATGGGGTCAGACCCCCCATGCCTCTCGAAGAGTGGCTAGCAAATGGGGTCTGACCCTGTTAACGCGCGCTACAGAGACTTCAGGAACTCGCCCAGCTGGTACTTCTCACCCGCGGAGAGTCCTAACGCGAAATGCGCGTTGTAGTGGTCGATCACCGCCGCCAGGGTCGGGAAGCGCCCGTCGTGGTAGAAGCCGCCCTTGGTATGCGTCCACAGCCCCCGCAGCGGCGCGGTCCGATAACGCCCGTCGGGCGAGCGGCTGGCCTGGAAATCGTCGATGCCGATCTCGGCGCCGGTATGCATGTTCCAGCCCGGCTCGGTGTACAGCGGCGGCACGTGACACTCGGCGCATCGGGCCTTGCCGTTGAACAGGTCCTCACCGGCATTCGCGGCGGAACGGCTGTAACTGCCACGCGGTGCCTGCGGCACGGGCAACGACAGCTGATAGAGATGCAACCCCGGCAGCAGCGGCGTGACGAGATCCTCCTCGGGACGCACATTCCACAAGCCGGCACGTGTGGCCACGGGATACTTGGTCGCATCGTTGAGGCGCGGATCGAAGAACGTCCCCTGTCCGTGCATCTGGGTCACTGCAACCAGAGCATTCCAGTGAGCGACGCTGCCCCATCCGGTCGAGGTGTGCAGATTCACGCCCGCAAGACCGAAGGCCGGAGGAATCAGGACGGCCGCGGTCTTGCCGTCGGGTCGGAATGGTTTGCCGTCCAGGAACAACTCTGCATCGTATCGTCCGGGTCCCCAGGAATTCAGGACCGTGCGCACCGTCGCCACGTCGACGCCTAACAATTGCGCCACCGGCTCGAGCCGCGGAGCCATGGCGACGATGGCCCCGACATTGAGGTCCCGATTCGCCCAACCATCGAGGCGGCGACCGATTCCCGGCGCAAACGAGTTGTCGACGGTCGAATGACAGAACGCGCACTGCATCCCATCGACGTGAGCTTGCCGCGGTTGTCGAAGATGCCCGTGAGGCCCAGCACCGCATCGAGCTTGAGCAGCTCGAGCGTGGTCGCCGGGTTGTTGAGATCGACTCTGCCGCGCGCCAACGCGCGTTGCAGCGAGCGCGGCAGCGCGTTGACGTCGACTTTGAGACCGACTCCAAGTGCGGCCTTCGGTGAGACTCCAGGACCAACACCGCCATTGGCAGCACCCGCGATGGCCAGGTGTAAGCCTATTCCGTCACCCCAGAATGCCTCGTCGCCGAAGGTGGCGTAGCGAAAGGTGTTGCGACCTTCCTGCACCTGGCGCACCGCATTGACTTCGGTGCTGAAATCCCGACGAAAGTCCGTGGCTTCAGCGGCGGCCACGGAAAACAACAATAAAGGAAATGCGGCGAGGGCCGCTATGATGGCTCGCGTTTTCATGTGCTCGTCCCCTGTGAAATTTTGCTAGCTCCCAATATGGATATGCGTACCACCGGGCAGAAGTTCCGCTGCAATTGACCGCGCGGCGGCATGCCGCCAGCATGGGGAAAAGACTAACAACTCACTTCCGGGAGACCTACATGCACTCGAGCGCCCGCTCAATCAAACACAGTTCATTCGTCATCGAGCGCCGCTTCGACTTCGATCCGGAGCAGGTGTACCGCGCCTGGGCGGATCCGGCGGTCAAGGCGCGCTGGTTCAACGGCCCGCCCGACAAGTGGACCGAGCAGGTGCGCGAGATGGACGTGCGCGTCGGCGGCCGCGACCGGCTCATCGGCAAGTTCGTGGACGGTTCCGAATCGCGCTTCGAGGCGCAGTACTTCGACGTGGTGCCGGAGAGACGGCTGGTCTACGCCTACGACATGTACTGGCAGGGCAAGAAGATCTCGGTGTCGCTGGCCAGCGCGGAGTTCGTGCTCGCGGGCAAGGGCACCAAGCTCGTGCTCACCGAGCAACACGCCTTCCTCGACGGCTTCGAGGATGGCGGCAGCCGCGAGCGCGGCACGCGCGTGCTCATGGACAATCTCGCGGTGGCCCTCGACGGTGGCGATATCCGCCAGACGAAGGTGTGAGCGTTACCAGGACGCGCTCACTTCGGAGGATAGAGCGAACCCACGTAGGCGGCCAACGCGACCATGTCCTCGAGCTCGAGTTTCTCGACGACGGGATCCATCTGCTTCGCCGCTTCGCCGCTGCGCGTGCCGTTCTTGAACGCGATCAGCTGGCGCAGCAGGTAGGTAGGCGAGCGGCCGGCGATCGGCGGGATCTTGTCCGTGCCTTCGAGCTTGGCCAGGTGGCAGGTGGCGCAGATCTGCGTCTTGCCCTTGTCACCGTTGGTGGCGAGCAACTTGCCGCGCGCCAGCGAACCCGGCGGCGCATACACCGTGTATTGCATGCGCGGATCGCGACGTTCGTGACGCGCGATGTCCGGTGCGACTTCGATCAGCCGTTCGCCCAGGTCCTCCGAGCCGCCGACTTCCTTGTAGACCCAGAAAGCGGGTTCCGCGCGCGGAATGTTGATGCCCTCGACCACGTAGTGCCGGCGCGCCAGTTTCTGCTGCGCGAAGTATTTCGCGCTTTCGTCGATTTCCTCGTCGGTCATGGCCGCGGCCACGGCCTGCATGCCGCGGCCTGGGGCGTAGATCGCGGGCCCGACGGCCGCGCGCTTGCCGCTGCGAAAGTCCTGCAGCGTCTCCTTTATATAGGCCTCCGGCAGGCCGGCCAGCGCGGAGTTCTCGGGGCGGCCCTGGCCGGTCGGGGTGTGGCAGAAGGCGCAGGCGATGATCTTGGGTTTGCGTCCCTTGGCGACGATGTCCGGCATGGGCCCGTGATCGGCCGGATACCAGTCGGGCGCATTGAACTGGTCGTTGATGCGCGCCAGCGTGAATTTCTGGTCGCTGTCCGGAATCGTCAGCAACTCGACGTCGTCGTACTTCGGCGGTTCCTTCGGCTCCTTCGGTGGCGGGCGCTGGGCGGCGAGCTGGGTCTCTTCATCAACCGGAAACAGCCAGTCGGGATACGGGATCTTGAGCTCGGCGTCTTTCTTTTCGGCAGGGGGCTTCGCGGTTTGCGCGAATGCGCCTGCGATCAGAAAGCTGCAGCCGATCAGTGCGCCGAGACTTTTCATCATGCCCATGTTCCCCCGACTCAGGGGCCGCAGCATACACTGCCTGCATGCCACGCCTCACGCGCCGCGCGCTGCCCACGTCCACGGTGGCGCTGGCACGCTATCTGATTGGCAAGACTCTGGTGCATGCGACGCCGCGGGGGCGCATCGCCGGTCGCATCGTCGAGACCGAGGCGTATCCGCCGGGCGATCCGACCGCGTACCATCGCCCCGGACTAACTACCAGCAATGCGCCGTTGTTCGCGGCGCGCGGCCATGCGTACGTGCGCATGGTCTACGGCGCCTGTTTCAATCTCAACCTGGCCGCCGAGGCTGCCGGCACCGGCGGCTCGGTGCTGATACGCGCGCTCGAGCCGCTCGAAGGTCTGCCGCTCATGCAACGCAACTATCCGACCGTCAAGGCAGCCGCGCTGACTCGCGGGCCCGGCCGGCTGTGCGCGGCAATGGGCATCGGCCGCGAGCTCTCGGGCGAGGATCTGTGCAACAGCGAAAGGCTGTGGCTGGAGCGCGGTGGCGCGCGTCCCAGCATCCAGGTCAGCACGCGCATAGGGCTGTCCCGTGACCAGCATCGACGTCTCAGATTTCTCGAACGCGGCAGCCGATTCGTCAGTGTTCCTCCATAATGGCGCGCATGCGGAAACTGGCTCTGTTTGCATTGTTCATGCTGGCTGCGGCGCGCGTCATGGCGCAGGAACCGCAACCCACCGAGGAGAATTTCCGCAAACACCTGGCCCTCAAACCGTCGACCCGACTCGAGTACCGCAGTCTGGATTGCAGGCCGGTGAACTTCGCGGGCTTCGTCGAAGGCATGCGCAAGCCAGGAGCCGGCGCCGACGTGGAACGTGCCGCCGATGGTTCCGCAGTCACGATGACCGTGAAGCTGCGCGGCATGGCGTCCTGTCCATCGCCCTATCCGCCGGTCACGGAGATTCCGCCGTTCGATCTCAAGGATCTTTCCGGCAAGCGCGTGACGTCGGCGAGCCTCAAGGGCAAGCCCACGCTGATCAGCTTCTACTTCGCCACCTGCCTGCCGTGCATCCTCGAGGTCGAACCCATCAACCGCTTCGCCGCCGCGCGCCCGCAGATGAATTTCCTGGCGGTGACTTTCGATGACGCGGAAGTGGCGCGCGCCTTCGTGAAGCGCCATGGCCTGCGCTGGCGCGTCGTGCCCGATGCGCAGGAGTTCATCGACCGCATGCGCGTCAAGAAGTACCCGCTGATGGCCCTGTTCGATGCCAACGGCAAGCTGCTGGGCACCAAGAAGGGTGGGGCCCGCGATGAGCTGGAGGCCGCCAATGTGGAGCCCCAGCTGACGCGTTGGGTCGAGGGACTGCTGCGCAAATAGCGTTCGTGTCAACCGCGGTGCGCGCCATGCGTTTGCAAGGTAAGCCCAGGGAAATCAATGACTGCGACGCAAAAATCACTGGCCGCGGCGATCGCCGCCAACCGCTTCGGCCTCGGCGCACGCCCGGGCGAGCTGGGGGTCGTCGAACGCGATCCGGAGGACTGGCTGCGCCGGCAACTCGAGGGTCGTCCACCCGAGCTCACGGGTGAAGGACTGGAGCCTGCCTCGCAGACGCTGCGACGGGCGCTGGCATTGCGCCAGGACCTGGCCCAGGCGCGGCGCGCGAAGAAGCAGGGCGCCGAAGACGCGGTCAAGGTCGCGGCCGCGCTCAAACTACCGGCCATCTATCGCCCGGTATACATCGACGAAAGTTTCGCGCGCCTGTCGCACACGGTGTCCACGGATCGTCCCTTCCTCGAACGGCTGACGCAGTTCTGGACCAACCACTTCGCGGTCTCGGTGGACAAGATCGTGGTGCTGGGTCTCGCCGGTGCGATGGAGCGCGAAGCCATCCGTCCGCACGTGCTCGGGCACTTCACGGACCTGCTGCTGGCCGTCGAGAAGCATCCCGCGATGCTGCTGTACCTGGACAACCAGGCGTCCATCGGCCCGAATTCGCGTGCCGGCCGTCTCATCAACGGCCGCGGGAAAGGGCGCAAGGTGGACATCAACGAGAACCTGGCGCGCGAAATCCTCGAGTTGCACACGCTGGGCGTCGACGGCGGCTACACGCAGGCCGACGTCACCACCTTCGCCAAGGCCATCTCCGGCTGGTCGATCGCCGGCGACGAGAGCAATCGCCGCTTGGCGCGACTGGGTGGCAATGGCGGCAAGCCGGGTGAATTCCAGTTCCGCGACATCTTCCACGAGCCCGGCACCCGCAAGTTGTTAGGCCGCACCTACGACGACGATGGTGTGCGCCAGGGTGAGGCCATCCTGAAGGATCTGCGCTGCGCCGCGAAACGGCACGGCATGTGTGCACGAAACTGGCGCGGCATTTCATCGCCGACGAACCGCCGGCCGCGGCAGTCGAACGCCTGACCAAGGCGTGGCTCGACAGCCGCGGCCATCTGCCCAGGGTCTACGAGGCGCTGCTCGAATCGCCGGAAGCCTGGAGCCAGCCGTTGGCCAAGTTCAAGACGCCAGCCGACTACATCTATTCTTCTCATAGGGCCCTCGGCTTGCCACTGCGCGACAAACGCCGCGCGCTGCAGGCCTTCGAAGCCCTGGGGCAGCGCAATCTGCAGCCGGGATCGCCGGCAGGCTGGCCCGACACCAGCCCGGACTGGGATGGTTCGTCAGCATTGCTCAAGCGAATTGCCTGGGCCGACGCCGTGGCGCAGCGCATGGGCGGCGCACGCAATGCAGGCGACCTTGCGCCGCAACTGCTGGGCGCGACACTGAGCGGTGATACCACCAAGGCGATCGCGCGCGCCGCAAGCGGTGCGCAGGCGCTGACCCTGCTCATGGCCTCGCCGGAATTCATGCGGCGCTGAGGTGACACGAATGAGCCACGCAGTTTCCCGTCGCCGTTTCCTCGAGGCAACCTTGTTTGCCGGTGCCACCGGCGTGATGGCTTCACGACTGGCATTCGCCAAGGCGCCCACCGAGGCGCGCTTCGTATTCGTGTTGCTGCGCGGCGCGCTCGACGGCCTTTCCGCCGTGCCGCCGATCGGCGACCCCGACTATGCCGCGCTGCGCGGCCAGATCGCGCTGGCGAAATCGGGCGAGGGCGCCGCTTTGCCGCTCGATGGACTGTTCGGTCTGCATCCTTCGCTCAGATTCCTGCACGCCAGTTACGCAGCCAAGGAACTCTCGCTGCTGCACGCGGTCGCCTCGCCGTATCGCGAGCGCTCGCACTTCGATGGCCAGAACGTGCTCGAAGGCGGCGGCGCACGGCCACACGAGACGCAGAGTGGCTGGATCAATCGCGCGCTGGCGGCGATGCCGGGAAGCGCGGGCGAGGGCGTGGCGCTCGGCGCCAACGTGCCGCTGGCGATGCGCGGACCGGTGGAGGTGGCTTCCTGGTCGCCGACGAAGATCGCCGCGCTGGATGAGGAAACACTGGCGCGTGTAACCGATCTCTATGCGCGAGATCCACTGCTGTCGCGACGGCTCGCCGAGGCGTTGGAAAGCGACGCCATTGCCGCCGAGGCGCAGGAGGCCGCCAATGCCGGGTCCGAGGCGCCGATGGCCATGGCCAATGTGGTCGAGCGCGACACGAAACAGAAACGCAATTCCAACGCGCGCTACACGGAAGCCGCGCGCGCGGCCGCCGGTTTCCTGAAGCGCGATGACGGTCCGCGGGTCGCCATGTTCGACACCTCGGGCTGGGACACGCATGCCAATGAGGGCGCCGCGCAGGGCCAGCTGGCGCTGCGGCTGCGCGGGCTCGATCTCGCGCTGGAAGCGCTCAAGGATTCGCTCGGCCCGGTCTGGCGCAATACCGTGGTGCTGGTGGCCACGGAGTTCGGTCGCACCGCGGCCATCAATGGCACGCGCGGCACCGACCATGGCACCGGCGCGGCGGCATTCCTGTTAGGCGGGGCCGTGGCCGGCGGCCGCGTGATCGCGGACTGGCCGGGCCTGTCGCGCGGCCAATCTTCACGAGGGCCGTGACCTGCGTCCGACGATCGGATCTGCGCGCCGTCATGAAGGGCGTGTTGCGCGATCATCTCGACGTGCCGCCCGCTGCGCTCGACAGCAAGGTATTCCCCGAGAGCACGGCGGTGCATCCGCTCGACGGACTGCTACGAAGCTAGCTACCTCGGCCGGCAGGGCGCTCGCTGTGCCGCAACAACCCTCAGACCAAGGTCCGATGCTCGGCATCGCGCCAATTGACCAAGATGCTCCGGCGGCCCTTTTTCGTGCCGCGTATCCCGAGGAGCCGGCATGCGAGCACGGACCGCAGTCAAGGCAGGTTTGTCACTGACGGTCGAGCCGCACGCCGAACACCGGGAAACCCCGGATCGAACCGAGCATCGACGCGGCAGGCAGTTCGCGCTGGCCGCGCTGCTGGTGTCGGCGGCGGCCATCGCCGGCTATCTCGCGGGACCTTCATTTTCCTCTGGTCCCTCGCCGGAGGCGGGCAGTCCGGCCGCGCAGGTCGTCGAGGGCGACGGCGTACGCGCCCCGAAATCCATGGTCTGGGTGCCAGGTGGGGATTTCCTCATGGGCAGCGACCACCAGCTCGCGCGTCCCAACGAGCGACCCACGCACCGCGTGCACGTGGCGGGTTTCTGGATGGACCGCACGCATGTGACGAATGCGCAGTTCGCTGAGTTCGTGAAAGCCACCGGCTACGTCACCACGGCCGAGCGCAAGCCCGATTGGGAAACGCTGCGCGTGCAGGTGCCGGCAGGCACGCCGCGCCCGCCGGATTCCGCGCTGGTCGCCGGTGCCATGATCTTCATCGGCACCGATCAGCCGGTGCCGCTCGATGACTGGTCCCGCTGGTGGACTTACGCGCCGGGCGCCAACTGGCGGCATCCCTATGGACCCGGCAGCGACATTGCCGGCAAGGACGACCACCCGGTCGTGCAGGTGTCCTATGAGGATGCCCAGGCCTATGCGCGCTGGGCCGGCAAGCGCCTGCCCACCGAGGCCGAGTGGGAATTCGCGGCGCGCGGCGGCCTCGAGCAGGCCACCTATTCCTGGGGCGATGAATACACGGTCGATGGCAAGGCCATGGCCAACACCTGGGATACCAGCCGCCGGCCATTCCCGGTAGTTAGTGCGAGCGCCGGCGGCGCGGCCGGCACTTCCCGGGTCAGGACCTTTCCCGCCAACGGCTATGGTCTCTACGACATGACGGGCAACGCCTGGCAGTGGGTGGCCGACTGGTACCGGGCCGACTACTTTGCGCAGCTCGAAGGGCAGGGCGTGATCGAAAGTCCGAAGGGCCCCGCCGACAGCTACGACCCCGAGGATCGCTTCGCGCCGGCACATGCGCCCAAGCGCGTGACCCGCGGCGGCTCGTTCCTCTGCAACGTGGACTATTGCCTGAGTTATCGGCCGAGCGCACGCCGCGGCAACGATCCCTACAACCCGATGTCGCACATCGGCTTCCGGCTCGTGAAAGACGCACCGAACTCAAAAGTCGCAATGAACGAAGTGACCCGTGCGGCGCATTAGTTTCGGATTCGCGCCGTGGCTCTGCGCGCTGGTTTTTTCAGCGCTGGCATCAGCCCAGGCGCCGGCCCTGCCGTCCTGGAACGACGGCGCGGCGAAGACCCGCATCGTCGAATTCGTGCGCGCGGTGAGCGACCAGAAGAGCAAGGACTTCGTCGCGCCCGCCGACCGCATCGCGGTATTCGACAACGACGGCACCCTGTGGAGCGAGCAGCCGCTGTACGTGCAGTTCGTGTTCATGCTGGACCAGCTCAAGGCAGCGGCGCCGAAGCATCCGGAGTGGCAGAACGATGCGGCCTTCAAGGCTCTCGCGGCGCACGACAAGGCGGCACTGGCGAAACTGGGACAGAAGCCGGTGCTGGAGTTGTTAGGCAAGGCCAACAGCGGCATGACGGTGGGTGAATACGACAGGACCATCCGCGACTGGCTGAAGAGCGCGCGCCATCCGAAGTATCAGCAGCCCTACACCGAGCTCACCTACCAGCCCATGCGTGAGCTGCTGGCTTATCTGCGCGCCAATGGTTTCAGAACCTTCATCGTCTCCGGCGGCTCGGTGGAATTCATGCGGCCCTGGGCCGAACAGGCTTACGGCATCCCGCCCGAGCAGGTGATCGGCAGCCAGCAGGAAGTGAAGTTCGAAATGAAGGACGGCAAGCCGGTGCTGACGCGGGGACCGAACTTCGAGTTCGTCGATGACGGGCCCGGCAAACCCGTCGGTATCTATCGCCACATTGGCAAACGGCCCATCGCGGCCTTCGGAAATTCCGATGGCGACCTGCAGATGCTGCAGGTAACGACCGCCGGCGAGGGCAAACGCCTGGCGCTCATCGTTCAACACGACGATGCGACGCGCGAGAGCGCCTACGACCGGCAGTCGCACATCGGCAAGCTCGACAAGGCGCTCGACGAGGCCAAGGCCAACCACTGGGTCGTCGTCAGCATGAAGAACGATTGGAAGAAAGTTTTTGCATTCGAGAATTGAGGAACAAGACATGAAGAACATGAAGGGCATCGCGCTGTTGACGGCATTGATTTTCACCACCGCTGCACAGGCACAAGAAAAGAAACCGAATATCGTCGTCTTTTGGGGCGACGACATCGGACAATCCAACATCAGCGCCTACTCGCATGGTGTCATGGGCTACAAGACGCCCAACATTGACCGCATCGCGCGCGAAGGCATGATGTTCACTGACTACTACGCCGAGCAGAGCTGCACAGCGGGTCGTGCTTCGTTCATCACCGGTCAGTCGGGTCTGCGCACTGGAATGACAAAGGTGGGTCTGCCCGGCTCCACGTTGGGCTTGCGCAAGGAAGATCCCACTATTGCAGAAGTGCTCAAACCGCTGGGCTACGCCACCGGACAGTTCGGCAAGAACCATCTCGGTGATCGCAACGATTTCCTGCCCACAGCGCATGGCTTCGACGAGTTCTATGGCAACCTTTATCACCTGAACGCCGAGGAGGAACCCGAGCACGTGGATTATCCGAAGGAGCCGGGATTCCGCGAAAAATTCGGACCACGTGGCGTGCTCGACTGCAAGGCCTCGGATAAGGACGACGCCACGAACGATCCGCGTTTCGGGCGCTTGGGACGGCAGGTATGCAAGGACACGGGTCCGCTGACCCGGAAGCGGATGGAGACCGTCGACGATGACATCACCGCTCGCGCGGTGGATTTCATCAAACGCCAGCAGCAGGCCGGCAAGCCGTTCTTCGTGTGGATCAACACTACGCACATGCATCTGCGAACGCATGCCAAGCCCGAAAGCCTGGGTCAGGCCGGCAGATGGCAGAGCCCTTATCACGACGCGATGATCGATCACGACAAGAACGTCGGCACGGTGCTCAAGGCTCTCGATGATCTCGGCATCGCCAACGACACGGTGTTCTTCTACAGCACCGACAACGGCCCGCACATGAACAGCTGGCCGGACGGCGGAATGACTCCGTTCCGGAATGAGAAGAACACGAACTGGGAAGGCGCCTATCGCGTGCCAGCCATGATCCGCTGGCCAGGCCGCATCAAACCGGGACAGGTGTCGAACGAGATGGTCGCGCACCACGACTGGCTGCCCACTTTCGCCGCGATCGCAGGCGACCCGCAGCTCAACGACAAACTGCTCAAGGGCTACAAGCCTGGCCCAATGAACTACAAGATTCATCTCGATGGCTACAACCTCGTGCCCTATCTCACCGGCCAGACCGACAAGAGTCCGCGCAATTCCTTCATCTACGTGAATGATGACCAGCAGGTGACCGCCCTGAGATACGACAATTGGAAGCTCGTTTTCCTGGAGCAGAGAGTGCAGGGAACCTTGCAAATCTGGGCCGAGCCCTTTGTCTCCCTGCGCCTGCCCAAGATGTTCAACCTGCGCACGGACCCTTATGAACGAGCCGACATCACCTCCAATACCTATTACGACTATCTGATGGACCGCGCCTATCTCGTGGTGCCAGCGCAGGCCTACGTCGCCAACTTTCTCGAGAGCTTCAAGGAGTATCCGCAGAGGCAGAAAGCCGCGAGCTTCAACCTTGACGAGGTGATGGACAAGATGAAGGAGGGCAGCGGCTCCAAGTAGATCGAGGCAGGAGCTGTGACCCGTGAAAAATCGCGAATGGGTGGTGGCATGCGTGGGACTGACCGCGCTGGCTGCAAGCGCCGACGAGGGTGGTGTCATCGCCGGCCGGCGGAGAATTCGGCGTCTGCTACTTCGAGGACAACCATCAGTGCGAAGAGTGGGCGCTGTTGCGCGGCGCATGCCCGGTGGGCGGCCGGCGCATCACGGGCTATGCGACACAGGCTGGACGTTACTGCGCCATCACCGGGGGGCAGTACACCAACGTCACGGGCAACGACGCCGCCGACGAGCGCGGCAACTGTGTGCTGCCGGGCGGCAAGGTCTGCGAAGCGGAGGCTTACTATCGCGGAGCCTGTACGAAATAGGGCTCCTGCGTCGATGATCACGCCGGCGCCACCACCGGCCTGAGCTTCGCCTCGCGGATCGGCAGGTTCACGAACGCGGCGAGTAACGCCAGGGCCATGTCGGCGTACCACATCCAGTTGTAGTCGCCGAAGCGCACCAGCGCGATGCCACCCAGCCACGCGCCGAAGAAGGCGCCGATCTGGTGCGTGAACGTGGCCAGGCCGAACAACGTGGCGAGGTAGCGCACGCCGAACAACTTGCCGATCAGGCCCGCCGTTGGCGGCACGGTGGCCAGCCAGGTGAAGCCCAGCACCGCGGCGAATATCCAGAAGGTCTGCGCGGTCTTGGGCGCCAGCATGTAGATGGCAATCGCGGCAGCGCGCGAGAAGTACATGGCGAACAGCAGGTACTTCATGCGATAGACGCCGCCGGCCCAGCCGGCCCACAGGCTGCCGGCCACATTGGCGAGGCCGATGATGGCCAGCGAGGTCGCCGCCACCGTGGCCGGCAGGCTGCAGAGCTTCACTTCGCCGGGCAGGTGCGTGACCAGGAAGGCGATGTGGAAGCCGCAGGTGAAGAACCCGGCGTGCAGGCACCAGTAGCTCCTGTCGCGTGCCGCGATGGCGAGCTGCTCGCGCATGCTGAGCGCGCTGGCCGCGGGCGCCGCAGCTTGCGCGCTGTTCGCCGAATGCTTGCCGGTGAGCGCGCGCGCCAGCGGAATGGTCACCAATGCCGCTCCCGCCATGGACCACATGGCGCCCATCCAGCTGATGCTCGAGATCAGCAGTTGATTGAGCGGCGCGAATATGAATTGCCCGAGGCTGCCGCCGGCATTCACGAACCCGGACGCGAAGGAACGCTTGTGAGCCGGCACGCGTTGCGCCACCACGCCGATGAGCACGGCCAAGCTGCCGGCTCCCGCGCCCGCGGCGGTCAGAATGCCAATCGTGGCGATGAGCGCGAATTCATTCGTGGCGAAGGGCGTCAGTGCCGAGCCCAGGGCCAACAACAGCGCGCCCGCCAGCAACACGCGGTAGGCGCCGAGCCGGTCGGCGAGCGCACCGAACACCGGTTGCATGGCGCCCCACGTGAGCTGCCCGACCGCCATGGCAAAGCTCATGGCCGCGTAACCCACATGCGTGCTGTCGATGATGGGCGCGATGAACAGTCCCAGCGACTGCCGCATGCCCATGGTGATCATGAGAATGGCGGCGGCGGTCACCATCAGCAGCAGCGCGCGGCGATCGAACCCGCCCGAAGCAGTGGTTGTGGAAACGTCCGTCAACGTGAACCGCCGGGCTTCGGTCCTTCCTTGCCGGGCGAGGTCCAGCGCAGCACGAAGTAGCTGGCCGGTACGTCGCCGGCGTTGCGCATGCCGTGCAGGTCATTCGACGCGTAGAAAATCACCGAGCCGGCGGGTGCGAGCTTCGTGACTCCGTTGATGGTGGCTTCGACCACGCCCTCGCGCACATAGATCAGCTCTTCGTCGGGATGTTTGTGCGCCGCATGCGGGGCTTTGCCCGGGCTCAACGTGGTCACATGCGTCTCGAGCCGGTCGACCGTGGTGGTGTAGCCGTCGAACACCGCGCGGCGCTGGCCGCTGGCGGTTTGTTCCACGGGAAAGGAATCCCAGGCATGGACGCCGGAGGCGAGGGCGGGCGCCTTCTCGCCGGTCTGCGCAAACACCGTGGCGGCGATTCCGGCGCTGAGACCCAGCAGCAGGAACGAAACTTCGCGACGATTCATTCGGTTAGCTCCTCTGTGAGCGCGGATCATCGGCCTGACGTCGGCGCGACTTCTCGCGCCAGTACAGTCGGGGCGCGATTCACGGGACACCGGCGGGACGCCTCTGCACGAGAGAGCAGGCGGCCATTTCCATCTGGGCCGCGTCGGCCAGCGCCGTCCGCGCCGGCGCGATTGAGCAAGAAGCGACCGGCACGCGTGTGAACAACGCATAGCCGAGCGCGCTCTCGAGTCGCTCGAGGCGTCGCGTCACGACGGTGGGCGAGACTCTGCAAAGATTGCGCGGTCGCGGCCAGGGTCCGTTGCCGCGCCAGAGCCGTGAAGACGCGTACGTCTTCCCAATCGAGCGACGTCAGTCGCGTGTTGTTCGTCATGCGGCGGAAGTTTGCGCGCCGGCGCGCCGATTACCACACAGGGTTTCTATCCGGACATTAAGGCGCACTTTCCCGGCGCGGCAGCCTCGCGGCGCCCGCCGACAGATTTTTCGTGGTGATTCAGGAGACTGCGGCGTTGTTGCGACGCGCGGTGGGCCGCATGCGCGGTTACAGATGCGTAACCATGCAATATTTGCCTTGACAACTATTGCATGGGAACGGATAACTGCCGCCCATGCCCACAGCCGCCCGTCGCATTCGCGAATCGAACGACCCCGTACCGCCGCCCGAGGACAACGTCCATCGCGCCATCTGCCGTCAGATCAAGATGGTCTTGAGCTCGCTGGTGCGGCGCGTGGACCAGCACATGCAGCCGCTGGAGCTGACCGGCATGCAGTGGGAGCCGGTGCTGATGTTGTGGCTGAAGCGCGCCGACACCGTGGCCGGGCTGGCGCGCGTCAGCCAGATGGGCTTCGCGTCGATGACGCGCATGCTGGACCGGCTCGAGGAGAAGGACCTGCTGCGCCGCGAGCGCAGCGAATCAGACCGGCGCGTCGTGCACCTGCACCTGACGACCAAGGGCAAGAAGGTGGCGAACAAGATCTGGCCCATCGTGGTCGAAGGCATGCACGTACATCTGGATGGTTTCAAGAAAGAGGAACTCGCCCAGCTCAACGACCTCCTGGGTCGGATGCTGGCGAATGGAGCTCGCGATGCCGAAGGGAAATAGTTCGATGACGCGCACCGCGCTGCGCGCCATGACCATGTCGGTCGCCGCCGCGCTGCTGCTCTCCGCCTGCGGCAAGGACGCAGGACGGCCCGCCGCCGCCGCCGGAAGTCAGCATCGTCACGCTGAAGCCGCGCGCGGTCGCCATCACCGACCAGCTGCCCGGACGCACCACCGCGTTTCGCGTCGCCGAAGTGCGCCCGCAGGTCACGGGCATCGTGCAGAAGCGCCTGTTCGCCGAAGGCAGGAAGTGAAGGCGGGCGAGCAGCTGTTCCAGATCGATTCCGGCAGCTATCGCGCCGCGCTCGTCTCGGCCCAGGCCGCGCTGAAGCGCGCCGAGGCGCAGGCCGTCACCGCCAAGCTGCTCGACGAGCGTTACGAGCCGCTGATCGCCGCCAACGCGGTGTCCAGGCAGGAGAACGACGAGGCCATCGCCGCGCGGGCGCGCGCCGATGCCGACGTCGCCGCCGCACGCGCCGCAGGTGGACGCGGCGCGCATCAACGTGGTGTACACGCAGGTGTTGTCGCCCATCTCCGGGCGCATCGGCCGCGCGCTGGTCACCGAAGGCGCGCTGGTCACGTCCGGGCAGGCAGACGCCGCTGGCCACATCCAGCAGCTCGATCCCATCTACGTCGACATCACGCAGTCGAGCACCGAGATGCTGCGGCTGCAGCGCCAGCTCGCGAACGGCGAGCTGGCGAAGGACGACAAGAACCAGGCCGAGGTCAGCGCTCACGCTCGAGGACGGCAGCGCGTATGCCGGAGCGCGGCACGCTCAAGTTCTCCGAAGTATCGGTGGATCCGAGCACGGGCTCGGTCGTGCTGCGCGCCGATGTTCCCGAATCCGCGCCGCGAGCTGCTGCCCGGCATGTTCGTGCGCGCGCAGCTCGCGCAGGGCACGCGTCCGGCGGCGCTGCTGGTGCCGCAGCGCGGGCGTCTCGCGCAACCAGAAGCGGCGAGGCCACGGTGCTGGTCGTCGACGCAGGACAGACAAGGTGGCCGAGCGCGTCGTGACCGCGGATCGCGTCATCAACGGCGAATGGCTGATCACCGCAGGGACTCGCATGCCGGCGATCGCGTCGTCGTCGACGGCCTGCAGAAGATCCGGCCCGGGTCGCCGTGTGAAGGCCGTGCCGGCAGCCGCAGAACCGGCTGCGACGCAGAACGGCGCCGCGCTGCACGCGGGCTGCGGCCACGCGAAGTCGCGAAGCGCTAGACCGAGAGCCCGTCGCATGCTGTCCCGTTTCTTCATCGACCGGCCGATCTTCGCGTGGGTCATCGCGATCATCATCATGATCGCGGGCAGGCTCGCTGGCCATCATCAACCTGCCGGTGCGCAGTATCCCGGCCATCGCGCCGCCGCAGATCGGCATCAACGTGAACTACCCCGGCGCCTCCGCGCAGACGCGTGCAGGACACGGTCGTGCAGGTCATCGAGCAGCAGCTCAACGGCATCGACAACCTCGACTACATCACCTCCGAGAGCAACGCGGACGGCACGGCGCACGATCACGCTGACCTTCGCGCAGGGCACCGAATCCCGACATCGCGCAGGTGCAGGTGCAGAACAAGCTGCAGCTCGCCACGCCGCTGCTGCCGCAGGAGGTGCAGCAGCAGGGCGTGCGCGTCAACAAACCGGCGCGCAACTTCCTCATCGTGCTGGGCTTCATCTCCACCGACGGCAGCATGAGCGAACGAGGATCTCACCGACTACGTCGCCACGAACATCGCTCGATCAGCTCAACCGCACCGAGGGCGTGGGCGACGTGCAGATCTTCGGCGCGCAGTACGCGATGCGCATCTGGCTCGATCCGGCGAAGCTCAACAACTACGGCCTCACCACCGCGCGACGTCGTCGCCGCCATCCGCGCGCAGAACGTGCAGGTCTCGGCGGGCTCGATCGGCGGCCTGCCGGCGGCGCCCGGGCAGGCCATCAACGCGAGCATCATCGGGCCGACGCGCCTGTCCACGCCGGAGCAGTTCCGCAACATCCTGCTGCGCGTGAACCCGGACGGTTCGCAGGTGCGCATCGGCGACGTGGCGCGCGTCGCGCTGAATTCCGAAAGCTACATCCGCGACACCAAGTACAACGGCAAGCCGGCGGCCGGCGTCGCCATCCGCCTCGCGGCGGGCCGGAACGCGCTGGATACCGTCGAAGGGCATCCACGACGACGCTGGATCGGCTGAAGCCGTTCTTCCCGCGCGGGCATGCGAGATCGTCTATCCGCTCGACACCACGCCGTTCGTGCGCACGTCGATCGAGGAAGTGGTCAAGACGCTGATCGAGGCGATCGTGCTCGTGTTCCTGGTCATGTACCTGTTCCTGCAGAACGTCGCGCGCCACGCTCATCCCGACCATCGCGGTGCCGGTCGTGCTGCTCGGCACCTTCGGCGTGCTCGCGGCGTTCGGCTTCTCCATCAACACGCTCACCATGTTCGGCATGGTGCTCGTCCATCGGCCTGCTCGTGGACGACGCCATCGTGGTCGTCGAGAACGTCGAGCGCGTGATGGCGGAGGAGGGCCTGTCGCCGCGCGAAGCCACGCGCAAGTCCATGGACCAGATCACCGGCGCGCTCGTCGGCATCGCGCTGGTGCTGGCCGCGGTGTTCGTGCCGATGGCGTTCTTCGGCGGCTCGATCGGCGTGATCTACCGGCAGTTCTCCATCACGCTGGTGTCGGCCATGGCGCTGTCGGTGCTCGTGGCGCTGATCCTCACGCCGGCGCTGTGCGCGACGCTGCTCAAGCCGCTGCCGCCGCGGCGGGCCACGTCGAGCGACGCGGCTTCTTCGGCTGGTTCAACCGCGGGTTCGACCGCAGCCGCGCGAAGCACGAGCAGCGGCCTGCGTGCGCATGCTGCGCGCGCACCGGCGCGCATGCGATGCTGGTCTACGTGCGCGATCGTCGTGGTGATGGGTCTGCTGTTCACGCGCATTCCCACCTCGTTCCTGCCGACGAGGATCCGGGCATTCATCTACGGCCAGGTGCAGACGCCGCCGGGCGCGTCCAAGGAGCGCACCTGGGAAGCGCTCGACAAGGCGCAGAAGTATCTGCACCGAGCAGGAGAAGGACGTCGTCGACGGCGTGCTCACGGTGGCCGGCTTCAACTTCGCCGGCACCGGCCAGAACTCGGGCCTGCTGTTCATCAAGCTCAAGGACTGGGACGAGCGCAAGCAAGGATTCGCAGATCGTGACGGCGCTCGCTGGGCGCGCGCCAGCGCGTACTTCGCCTCGCATCAAGGAGGCGAATGATCATCGCCGTGCCGCCGCCGGCCGTGCTGGAGCTGGGCAACGCCTCGGGCTTCGACATGCATGCTGCAGAATCGCGGCGGCCTCGGCCACGACGAGCTTCATCGCGGCGCGCAACCAGTTGCTCGGGCGAGGCCGGCGCAGAATCCGCGCCTGGCCGGCGTGCGGCCCAACGGCGTGGAGGACGCGCCGCAGTTCAAGCTCGACATCGACCGCGAGAAGGCGAGCGCGCTGGGCGTCTCCATCGCCGACATCAACCAGACCCTGTCGACCGGCCTGGGCGTCCACCTACGTGAACGACTTCATCGACCGCGGCCGCGTGAAGCGCGTGTACGTGCAGGGCGAGCCCGGCTCGCGCATGCAGCCCGAGGATCTCAATCGCTGGTACGTGCGCAACTCGCAGGGCGGCATGGTGCCGTTCTCGGCCTTCGGCCGCGGCGAGTGGACTTACGGCCCGCAGAAGCTGCGTGCGCTTCAACGGCGTGCCGTCGTTCCAGATCCAGGGCGCGCCGGCGCCGGGGCACAGCTCGGGCGAAGCGATGGCAGATCATGGAGGAGCTCGTCGCGAAGCTGCCGAGCGGCGTCGGCTTCGAGTGGACGGGCTGTCGTACGAGGAAAGGCTGTCCGGCTCGCAGGCGCCGCTGCTGTATGCGATTTCGCTGGCCGTGGTGTTCCTGTGCCTCGCGGCGCTGTACGAGAGCTGGTCGATTCCGATGTCGGTGCTGCTGGTCGTGCCGCTGGGCGTGCTGGGCGCGGTGCATCGCCACGCTCGCGCGCGGGCTTGTCCAACGACGCGTACTTCCAGGTCGGCCTGCTGACGACCATCGGCCTCGCGGCCAAGAGCGCCATCCTCATCGTGGAGTTCGCCAAGGAGAACTTCGATCGCGGCGCAGGGCCTGGTCGGAAGCCGTGGTGCACGCCGCCCGGCAGCGCCTGCGCCCGATCCTCATGACCTCGCTGGCCTTCATGTCCGGCGTGCTGCCGCTGGCCATCGCCAGCGGCGCGGGCTCCGGCGCGCAGAACGCGGTCGGCACCGGCGTCATCGGCGGCATGCTGGCCGCGACGTTCCTCGCGGTCGTTCTTCGTGCCGGTGTTCTTCGTCGTGGTCCTGCGTAGCTTCAAGGTGAAGCCGGTGACCATGAAGGTCGACGAGACGCCGGCGGACACGCCCTACGCGAGTGTCGACATGAGCCGTCACCGGAGCACTCATCGTCGTTGCCGTGTCGGCCGCGCTGTCCTCGATCTCGGCGCCTGCACCATGGCGCCGCGCTACCAGCGGCCTGCAGCGCCGGTGCCGGCCGTTTACGAGCACAGCGAGACCGCCGCACAGCCGGTGGCCGCCATTCCCGCCGCAGACATCGGCTGGCGGGACTTCTTTCCCGACGCCGAGCTGCAGGACCTCATCGGCGCGCGCTCGCCAACAATCGCGACCTGCGCGTCGCCACGCTGAACGTCGAAGCGGCGCGCGCGCAGTATCGCATCCAGCGCGCCGATCTCGTGCCGTCCATCGACGCGGCAGGGCACGGCTAACAACGCAGCGCGTGCCGGCGTCGCTTTCGCTCACCGGCCAGAGTCGAGCTCACGCGCACCTATTCAGCGCGGGCCTCGGCGACCACGGCCTTCGAGCTGGATCTGTTCGGCCGCGTGCGCAGCCTGCGCAACGCAGCGCGCTCGAGGAATACTTCGCCTTCGAGGAGAACGCGCACGCGCGCGCAGCTGCTGCTGGTCGCCGAGGTCGCCAATGCCTGGCTGACGCTGATCGCCGATCGCGAGCTGCTGCGGCTCGCGCGAGGAAACGCCGCGACAGCCAGCGCAAGTCCTTCGACCTGACCAAGCTGCGCTTCGATCCGGCGTGTCCAGCGAGATCGACCTGCATCGGTCCGAAACCGCGCTGGCGCGAGGCCGAAGTCGACATCGCGCAGCAGACCCGCCGCGTGGCGCAGGACCGCAACGCGCTGGCGCTGCTCGTGGGTGAGCCGCTGCCGCCGGAGGCCGGCGCCGGCGAGCGCGGCCGTCGACGCGCAGACTTTCGCGAAGGAGCTGCCGGCGGGCCTGCCGGCCGAGCTGCTCGACGCGGCGTCCGGACGTGCGCGCCGCCGAACACGCGCTGCAAGTCGGCCAACGCCGACATCGGCGCCGCGCGCGCGGCGTTCTTCCCCAGCATCGAGCTCACCGGTTTCTACGGCAAGGCCAGCGACGATCTGTCGGCGCTGTTCCAGGCCGGGCACACGAGCTGGAGTTTCATGCCGCAGGTGCGGCTGCCGATCTTCTCCGGCGGCGCGAATCTCGCGGCGCTGGATCTCGCCAACGTGCGCAAGCGCATCGAGATCGCGCGCTACGAGCAGTCCATCCAGATCGCGTTCCGCGAAGTGGCCGACGCGCTGGTGGCGCGCCGCACGCTCGAACGACCAGCTGCGCGCGCAGGAGGCGCTGACGCGCGCCGCCGAGGACAGCTACCGGCTCGCCGACATGCGCTACCGCGGCGGGGTAGATAGCTACCTCGGCGCGCTGATCGCGCAGCGCGACATGTACGCCGCGCAGCGCGCGCTGATCGTGACGCGGCTCGCCGGCGCCACAAACCTGGCGCAGCTCTACAAGTCGCTCGGCGGCGGGTGGAAAGAGTAGGGGCGTTCCTCGATTTGCTGTAGCGGTCACCCCTTCAGGCCGTTCATCCCCGGTCCTGATCGACCGTTGCAGCAAATCGAAGAGCGCCCCGGCGCTGGTGCAGCCTGATGGCTCAATGAAGCCTGCCAGGTCCCTGGCGCTGGGCTGTCAATCTCAATACTTGCGTAAAACGCACAGATTTGCGCGAAAGAAATTGGTTCGCGGTGGGACCAGAATCATTCTCACGACACAATCTATAAGGGATTTCACGGGGACTCATCTTGAACACTCGCCGTTTCGCGACAATCGTCGCGCTGGCTTCGCTCGCAGCATTTTCGTTTCTTCCGCGTGAGGCGCACGCGGTCGACCCGAAATACCTCTGCAATTCAGCCGGATCGCGTTGCGTGAGCGTTACGCCGACAGATAGGAGTCTCCCCTCAGCTTTGGAGCGGGAACTACCCCCCAGGGACCCCTTTCTCTTCATTCTCCGCAGCCGTATCCGGGCTCGAGGCTGCTCAAAATTATGCGGGAGGTCCAGTACCGGAGTCGACATCGATTACGTGCCGGGACCATGGATTACGTCGGGCACGTCACCTGCGTTCCTCAACGGACTGCCGTACATGCACCAGCATCGCTTGAATTACAGAGCCAAGTTGGCGCCGTGCCCCGCTACCAATACTCCGTTCAGCAATTACAGCCTGCCCATGTTGCAGGCGCGGACCCTGAAATGCCCAGACGGCTACGCATTGATCTATTCCGCCGGTCCGCCCGTCATCGGCCCCTACTGCGCAAATCCATGGGCGGAAACCGATCCTGGAAAATGCCCCGGTTGCAAGGGGGGAGTAGAAAAAGGCAATCCAATTGACGTCGGCAGCGGCAACAAGCGTCAACGTGAGTCTGACTACCGCGCGGGTGGCGCCTCACCACTGGGATTCACCCGATATTTCAATAGTTGGTTGGCCACCGCAATTGGTACGTCACCTGCGTCGGCCAGTGGTGCGCTGCCGCCCACTCGAGTGGGTCTGGCGTGGACGGCGGATTACTTTCAGTCCATTCGTTACTACGCTGAAGGCACCTACGCATCGGCATTCGTAATCAGGCCCACTGGTGAGCGCATTGCGTTCAACGAATCCGGCGGCGTGTTCCAGCCTTCCGCCGACGTGGATTACACGCTCACGGCACAGCGGGATCTCTCGGGAGCGATTACCGGCTGGACGCTCAAGAGCGGGCACCGATGTCACGGAGACCTATGACGCCAACGGCAACCTGCTATCAATCGCCGAGCGCAATGGGATTACGCAAACCCTGCAGTACTCGAACGGACTTCCTGCATCGGTCACCGATTCGTTCGGCAACAAGCTTCAGTTCAACTTTACCGGCTCCCAACTGAGTTCGATCACGCTTCCGGGCGGAGGCACGATCGCTTATGGATACACCAGCGGGCGCCTGACCTCGGTGACAGACGCCGCGAACAATGTGCGCCAGTATCACTATGAGATAAGTGGCGGCCCGTATCTCACCGGCGTCACCGACGAAAACCTCTCTCGCTACTCGACTTTCGGCTACGACTCGCTTCAGAAGGCCTACCAGCACGGAACATGCGGGCGGGGTAAACCGATACTCGGTCGGCTACGGCAATCCCTGGAGCCGCAGTGTTACCGATCCTCTCGGGAAGCAGCGTACGTACTCCTTTACCATCATGTGGAACGCAGCGCGACAGACGGCGGTGGGCTCCACTTGCCCGGGCTGCACCGAGCCGAAATCCGCCACTTACGATGCCAACGCCAATCTGGCGTCGAAGCGCGACTTCAATAACAACCTCACCTGCTACGCGCATGACCTCACACGGAATCTCGAAACCGTACGAGTCGAAGGCTTTGCACCCAGCGTCGCTTCGTGTCCCGCCAACCTTGCCAGCTACACGCCGGCTTCGGGCACGCGCGAGCGCACGATCACGACCACCTGGCATTCGACCTTCCGCCTGCCGACCAATCGATGAGCCGGGCAACGCACGACTTCACGCACGACGCCAACGGCAACGTGCTGACGAAGACGGTGACTCGACACGAGCGTCACCAGCGAATCGCGCACCTGGACCTACACCTACAACGGCTTCGGCCAGGTGCTGACCGATGACGGTCCGCGCACCGACGTCTCGGACGTCACGACCTACACGTACTACAGCTGCACGACCGGCTATCAGTGCGGCCAGCTCCACACGGTCACCAACGCGCTCAGCCACGTCGACGACCTACAACACCTACAACGCCCACGGCCAGCCGCTCACGATCACCGATCCGAACGGGCTCGTGACGACGCTGACCTACGACCTGCGCCAGCGCCTCGACCTCGCGGCACGCGTCGGGCAGCGCGAGCGAGCTCACGCATTCGACTACTGGCCGACCGGGCTGCTGAAGAAGGTCACGCTCCCGGACGGCAGCTTCCTCGAGTACACCTACGACGCCGCGCATCGGCTGACCGAGATCGAGGACGGCGAGGCAACCAGCATCGTCTACACGCTCGATGCATGGGCAATCGCACGGCCGAGAACAGCTCTACGATCCGTCGAACGCCCTGACGCAGACGCGCACGCGCGTCTTCAACACGCTCAATCAGCTCTGGAAGGAGATGAGCGCCGCCGGCACTGCAGCCGTCACGACGACCTTCGGCTACGACAACAACGGCAACCAGACCGGCATCAACGCGCCGCTGTCGCGCAACAGCGCGAGCCAGTACGACGAGCTCAACCGCCTGAAGCAGTCACCGATCCGCTCTCCGGCATCACGCAGTTCGGCTACAACGCGAACGACAACCTGATCTCGGTGACCGACCCGCGGAGCAAAGTCACGAGCTACACCTACAACGCGCTTCGGCGATCTCACGCAGCAGGTGAGCCCGGATACCGGCACGACCACCAACACCTACGACTCCGGCGGCAACCTCGAGACGAGCACGGATGCGAGAGCGCAGTACCGGACGTACGGCTACGACGCGCTGAATCGCGTCACCTCGAGCCTTACGTTAGGCGCGTCACGGATCAGACGATCAGCTACACCTACGACAGCGGCACGAACCAGAAGGGCCGGCTCACGCAGCTGAGCGATGCCTCCGACTCGACTCAGCTGGAGCTACGACACGCACGGCCGCGTGCTCGGCGCAAGGGCAGACCATGGGAGTCACGAAGACGCGTGGGCTACGGCTACAACGCCGCAGGCCAGCTGCAGACGCTCACGCTGCCCTCCGGCAACACCATCGGTTACGGCTACAACCAACGGCAAGGTCACGAGCCTGACGCTCAACGGCTCGACCACGATTCTCTCGGACGTGCTCTACGAGCCGTTCGGCCCGATCACCGGCTGGACCTGGGGCAACAGCACGCGGCCGTCCGCGACTTCGACACCGACGGCAAGGTCACGCACGTCGACATCGCCAATGGCGCGAGCCTCAAGAACTACGGCTACGACGATGCGTTCCGCATCACCGGCATCACCGATGCTGCCGACCGCACGCTGTCGTGGAGCTACGGCTACGACTGCTCGATCGGCTGACTCGGCCGCAACGAGCGGCACTCAACCAAGGCTGGACCTACGATGCGAACGGCAATCGCCTCACCCAGACGGGAACGAGCCGAGCACGTACACGCTCAGCGACCAGCAATCGCCTGAGCTCGATCTTCGGGTCGCTCACGCGCACGCTACGGCTACGACAACGCCGGCAACACGATCGCGCGATGCCGGCGCCACGTTCACGCTACAACGATCGCGGCCGGATGGTGAGCGCGACGAAGGCGCGGCGTGACGACGACGTACACGTACAACGCGCTCGGGCAGCGCATGAAGAAGACGACCGGAGCGTCACGACGCTCTATGCGTACGACGAAGCGGGGCATCTGGTCGGGGAGTACACGCAACGCGGGCGCGCTGATCCAGGAGACGGTGTGGTTCGGGGATACGCCGGTCGCGACGCTTCGGCCGAACGGATCGGGTGGTGTGGTCACTGTTCTACGTGCATACGGATCATCTGAACACGCCGCGGAGGGTCACCGGCCCAGCGACAACATCCGCTGGCGATGGGACTCGGATCCGTTCGGCACGACCTGCCGAATGAGAATCCGCATGGCGCTCGGAATGTTCAGCTACAACCTACGGTTTCCAGGGCAGCAGTTCGATGCCGAGTCGGGCTGCACTACAACTACTTCAGAGACTACGATCCGGCGAGCGGGCGCTACGTGGAATCCGATCCGATCGGGTTAAGGGTGGTATCAACACATACGCGTATGTAGGTGACCCGATCACCGAGATCGATCCTAGAGGTCTTGCGAAGCCGAAGACAAAGGGTTACTCGGGCCAATTGCTCGACAGCCGACAAGAATATGCCGAGTTGAATGCGGCGGGCGACGCGTAGTTTCCTGCCAGAGGTGGTGGTACGAATCGGTGTCCATAGTCGATGGCGAGGTAGTCCGCGGCTTCGTGCCAGCGCCAAAGCCGAGCTGCAACTGTGAGGAAGAGCAGACTGCTTGCCAGCGAAATCCCAAGACTTGCGCTACGGGCGCAGCGGTTGGGTCAGGGTTGTTGATGTATGGCCTGTATCGCTGCGCTCGAATGGCTCCGTCGGTTCTCATACCTCCACTTTGGCCAACGATTCCTGCCAACGCTGCGATTCCCTAAATCAGGAGCCGGAAATCTCATGCGCGCATATGTCACGTCCCAGCCGTACTTCCTGGTGAAGTTCGAAGATCGGGATCTCAAGGTTCCGGTCATTGAAACGCTGATGTTCGAAAAGGAAGCTGCCGCCGCGGACGGTACTCCACGACTGCTGTTCCGCAGCTTGTCGAATCCTGACGATTTAAAAGTCGCGCTTGCGGCCGATGAGGCAGAGCATCTCGTCTCAACGGCATCAGAGCTGCTCGGAGAAGTTGGCGAAATCCTTTGCCGGCACACTTCCACTCGTTCGAGATCGCCCCTAGAGAGACTTGTGCCCGGCAATGCAACACGTGCTGGGTGAGCGTTTTAGAAGCGATGCCGCATAGCCTCGCGGCGGCTAAGGGGCCACGTTGTGGCCTGTTCTGCGGCGCGCGTGGGTTACGGTGAGGCCGGAGGCTCTGGGAAAATCTTCGCCGCGATGCCGACCAGGAGGTTGAGGTACAGGTACCCGGCGATGCTGATGATGTTGCACATGAAGGGGGCTGGTCAACACATCTTGCCGCAGGAGAAAACGGGTACGCCGTCGTGCCGCTCGAACATGTTGAAGGCGGCGCCGGCGGGGTCGGAATGCACGAGCTTGTGCAGCGAGTTGCGGAACGCGTCCTGCATGTCCGGGGGCAATCCGGGGTGCATGTGCGAGAGCAGTTCGTCGAGCGTGGGTTGTGCTTTACGCGGCCAACCGGCGCCAGGCGGTACCAGAGCGGCCTAACGAGGTCTGGTCGGCCGACTTCATGGCCGATGCTCTGTGGTCTGGCCGACGGTTCCGCACGTTCAACGTGCTCGAGGACTTCAACCGCGAGGCGCTGCGGATCGAGATCGATACGAATCTGCCGGCTCGGCGCGTCGTACGCGCACTCGATGAGCTCATCGAGCTACGTGGCACGCCTGCCGTGCTGCGGCTCGACAACGGACCGGAGTTCATCAGCGACGAGTTCGAGAAGTGGGCGCGTCGCATGGCGTCGAGCTTCGGTTCATACAACCGGGCCGGCCCATGCAAAACGGCCTCGTGGAACGCTTCAACCGAACCTATCGACAGGAGGTGCTCAACTGCTACGTGTTCGAAACCCTGGGCGAGGTTCGCCAGATGACCGCGGATGGATCACTCGTTACAACGAGATCCGCCCGCACGAGTCGCTCGGCAACCTCTCGCCTCGACAGTACTTGATGGCAAAATCCCCTTAACCCTCTACTTCTGAGTGGTCCGCAAAAACGAGGGGGTTACACAGCACTCGGGTACTCAATCTCAGGATCTCGGCCGCGCACTGTGCCTGTGACATCGCCGTCGACACACTACAACTACTTCAGGCTGACAAGGGGTAGGGGACGTTCCTCGACTTGCGTAGCGGTCACCCCTTCAGGCCGTTCATCCCCGGTCCTGATCGACTGTTGCAGCAAATCGAAGAGCGCCCCTTGTCTACGTATGGATTAAGTCCAGTTCTCGGACCAGCCGCCCGATCTTCATTCGCCCGCCCTGGTAGGGCAGACTGCGCGCCCATGAAATCTTCAAACATCTCTTGACCTCGGGCCTGTTTGCCGCCTGCGCGGTGGCAACCGGCGCGGAATCCACCACCGACGATGCGGCGGCCTTCGGCGCTCTCGAAACCATCTACACGGCCGCGTTGTCGGCGGATGGCAAGAAACTGGTCTATACCGGCCCCGGTACCGGCCCCAGCACGATTGCCGTGGTCATCGACCTGGCCACAGGTTCGATCGCGCAGGTGGCACGAGGTGACGGCAATCCCATCAACATCACCAACTGCCAATTCGCCGCGGCGGATCGCATCGTCTGCACGCTCTGGGGCCTGACGCATTTCCAGAGCTACCTGGTGCCCATGCGCCGCACCTTGTCGATGGATCCCGACGGCAAGAACCAGATCTTCCTGGGCCAGAAGAGACACGCTCGAGCAGGTCGGGCAAACGCTTGGGTGACGGGGAAGTGCTCGACTGGCTGAGCGGTGTCGACGGCATGGTGCTCATGGCGCGCAGCTACGTGCCCGAGAGCACCACCGGACGCATGATGGGCCGTAAGGAGGAAGGCCTGGGCGTCGATCGCATCGATGCCCGCACCGGCAAGGTGACCCAGGTCGAACGTCCGGGTGATGACACCTCGGGCTACATCTCCGACGGCCTCGGAAACATCCGCATCATGTCCACCATCAAGGTGACCGAGTCCGGACTGATGACGGGCGTGGAGAACTACTCCTATCGAACCACGGACGACCGCACCTGGAAACCGCTGGGTTCATATACCCAAGACCGCAAAGGCGGCGGACGTGGCACCGGCATGTATCCCCAGGCCGTGGATCCGACCATCAACTCGGCCTATGTCATCGAAGGCCTCGATGGCCGTGATGCCCTGTACCGCATCAAGCTGGACGGGTCGCTGGCGCGCGAGCTGGTTGTCGTCCAACAAGGATGTCGACGTCGACGGCGTGGTGACCATCGGGCGCGGCGGCCGTGTCATCGGGGCCACGTATGCGACCGAAAAGCGCTACATCCAGTACTTCGATCCTGACTACAAGAAGATCCAGGAAATGCTGGAGCGTGCGCTGCCGAAGACGCCGCTGATCGACTTCGTGAGCGCCAGTGCCGACGAACAATTCCTGGTGGTGCGCGCCAGCAGTGATATCGAGCCCGGCAATTGGTACCTCTACGACCGTGCGAAGAAATCACTGGGCGTGATTTCGCCCGCCCGGCCCGGCCTCAAGGGCAAGAAGTTGTCTGAGATGAAGTCGGTGAGTTATCCAGCCGCCGACGGTACGCAGATTCCGGGTTACCTGACCCTGCCGCCGGGCGTCACCGAAGCGAAGAATCTCCCGGCCATCGTATTGCCGCACGGTGGCCCCGGCGCGCGTGACGAATGGGGCTTCGACTGGCTGTCGCAGTTCTTCGCGCAGCGCGGGTACGTGGTGCTCCAGCCCAACTTCCGCGGCTCGGAAGGTTTCGGCGCCTCCTGGTATGCGAACAACGGGATCCGCGGCTGGAAGACTTCGATCGGCGATGTTTGCGATGCGGGGCGCTGGTTGGTCAAGCAAGGCATGGCGGACCCGTCCAAGCTCGCGATCTTCGGATGGTCCTATGGCGGCTACGCAGCCCTGCAGGCCAATGTTGTCGATCCGGAGCTCTATAAGGCGGTGGTCGCCGTCGCGCCTGTCACGGACTTCGCGCTGATGAAGACGAGGGGGCTGCGCTACAGCAGCGGATTCCTGTTGGCCGACTTCATGGGCAGTGGACCTCACATCAAGGAAGGTTCGCCCGCGCAGAACGTGCAGGCCTTCAAGGCGCCTGTGATCATGTTCCATGGCGACAACGACCTTAACGTGGACATCGGCCAGTCCAAGCTCATGGACAAGGAAATGCACAAGGCTGGCAAGCTGAGCGAGCTCATCGTCTACAAGGATCTCGAGCACAGCCTGCGTGATGGCACGGTGCGCGCCGACATGCTGCGCAAGTCCGACGCCTTCCTGCGCAAGCAGCTCAAGCTCTAGCGGGCCTAATAACCCAGCGACAGTCCGGTATTGCGACGCGGATCGATGGCGCCGTAGAAACGGTTGCGCGCCACCGGTGGCGCGTTCAACGCCGGCGCGCCGATCAGGATGGCGGCCACGTGGTTGGCCGCTCGGGGATCACGCAGCTTGTGTCCCATGGCGGTGAGCATGCGCTGCGTGTCGGGGCTCAGCGCGTGCGCTTCCATCAGGTTTCCTCGGGCAGCCATTGCTGGTGGATGCGCGGCGCGTCGACGGCTTCCTGGATGTCCATGCCGTAGTCGATGACGTTGAGCATCGTGTGCAGCACGGCCGTGATGATGCGGCTGCCACCGGGCGTGCCCACGATCATCCATGGCTTGCCCTCGCGCAGCACGATGGTCGGCGTCATCGAGCTCAGCGGCCGTTTGCCGGGCTCGATCCTGTTGGCCTCGTCCTGCACCAGCCCGTAGAGATTCGGCACGCCGGGCTTGGCCGTGAAGTCGTCCATCTCGTTGTTGAGCAGCACGCCCGTGCCCGCGGCGGTGACGCGCGCGCCGAACCAGTCGTTGAGCGTATAGGTCACGGACACCGCATTGCCGAAGCGATCCGCGATCGAATAGTGCGTGGTATGCACGCCGCCCGACGCCGGAATGCCGGGCTCGAGCCGCGCTGAATCGCCGGCGCGCTGCGGATCGATGCGCGCGCGGATCTTCTCGGCGTACTTCGGGTCGAGCAGTTGCTCGACCGGGTTGCGCACGAAGGCGGGATCGCCGAGCAGGTGATTGCGATCCACGTAGGCGTGGCGCATGGCCTCGATCTCGAAGTGCACGGCGCGCGCCGAGCCCCAGCCGTATTCGGACAGTGGATAGCCTTCGAGTATGTGCAGCATCTCGCACAACACGATGCCGCCGGAGCTGGGCGGCGGCGCGGACACCACGCGAAACCCACGGTAGTCGCATTCCACCGGCTGCAACTCGCGTACGCGATAGGCATCGAAATCCGCCTGCGTGAGCAGGCCGTGGCCGGCCTGGCTGGACGCGATCAATGCCGCGGCGGTCTCGCCGCGGTAGAACCCGTCGCTGCCGCGTCGCGACACATTGCGCAACGCGCGCGCGAGGTCGCGCTGCACCAGCGTCTCGCCGGCTGCGAAAGGCTGACCCCGGTTGAGGAAAATCGCGGCGCTGGCCGCATCCCGGCGGAAGTCCGCGGTGGCCTCGTGCAGCATGTCGACGTCGCCCTGGTCGAGCACGAAGCCGCGCTCGGCGAGCCCGATGGCCGGTGCGATCAGTCGCGCGCGCGACATCGTGCCGTATTTCTCGCGCGTGTACTCCAGCCCGGCCACCGTGCTCGGCACCGCGACCGCGAGATGGCCGCGGGTGCTGAGATCCGGCACCACATTGCCCTGCACATCGAGAAACATGTCGGGCTTCGCCGCGAGCGGTGCGGCCTCGCGAAAATCGATGAAGGTCTTGCGCCCGTCGGCCAGCTGCATCGTGATGAAGCCGCCGCCACCGAGATTGCCGGCGGCCGGATACACCACCGCCAGCGCGTATCCCACGGCCACGGCCGCATCGATGGCATTGCCACCGCTCTTCAACACCTCGACGCCGATGCGCGTGGCATGTGCCTGCGCCGTGACCACCATGCCGTTCTGCGCCGCCACCGGCGCCGGCGACGCGGCGTGAGCCGCGGAGCTCCACCACAGGAACAGGAACGCGAGGGGAATCGTTCGCAGCATCGCGCGAGTCTACGGGAGCCGGTCGCGTGGCTGTCCTCAATCTGCAATACGCGTTCGCTACTTTCCCTGGCCTGACAAACAGCCAGCCAGGGGAGCCAGCATGTCTCACGCGCACGATGACATCGATACCAACCCATCGAGCAATCCGACTTTCGAGAGCGTTTTGTCCGCGCGCGTCTCGCGCCGTGACATGCTCGGCGGCGCCGCGGGTGCCACTGCGATGGCAGTGCTCGGCGGCACCGCGACCAGCGAGGCGCTCGCGAATGGCTACGGTGGCGGCGGTGGATACGGCAATCCGCATCGTGCGCTCAAGCTGAATTTCAACCCGGTGGCCAAGGGCGTCGAGGACGCCGTGGTTCTGCCGCGCGGTTACAGCTACGACGTGCTGTACGCACTCGGCGATCCGATCGCGGGACATGTGCCCGACTACACCAATGCCGGCCTGGACAATCCGGCGACTTATGCCTTGCGCGCGGGCGACCACCACGACGGCATGTATTTCTTCGGCATGGGCCGCAATGGGCGCTACCAGAAGTACGAGTCCGAGCGCGGTTTACTGTGCCTCAACCACGAGGCCATCACACCGGCCTTCCTGCATCCCACGGGTCAGACCATCGTCAATGGGGTGCGCTCCGTACCCGAGGAAGTGCAGCGCGAGTTCTACCTGCACGGTGTCAGCGTGGTCGAGATCGTGCGCGAGAAGAACCGGCGTCGCGAGGACGGCAGCGCCTGCTTCAAACGCCGCCATCGTCCGGGCCGCCGGCTGGTGGATTGGGATTACGAGCAGCGCTCGCGCTTCAACCGGCGCATTCACACGCTGACCGAGATGAAACTGGCGGGCCCGGCCGCGCGCTCGGCATACATGATCACGAAGTTTTCTCCAGGTGGATCGCGCACGCGCGGCACGGTCAACAACTGCGCCAACGGTTACACGCCGTGGGGCACCTATCTGACCTGCGAGGAGAACTTCGCAGGTTACTTCCGCCGGGTCACGGCGGTGGACAATCCGCGGCGTACGCCCAAGGAATTGGCCTCGTTCAGCCGCTACGGCGTGGCCGGCGCCGGGCGTGAGCTGTGGGCCACGGTCACGCCCGATACGCCCGAGAACTTCTACGGACGCTGGAACGCGGAGAAGCTCGGCGTGTCCGCGGATGGCAGCGACGATTACCGCAATGTCGCGAACACGTATGGCTGGGTGGTCGAAATCGATCCCTTCGACCCGCGCTCCACGCCCAGCAAGCGCACCGCGCTCGGCCGTTTCGCGCACGAGGGCGCGGAGCTGGGACCGGTGCGTCCGGGCGAGCCACTGGTCTGGTACATGGGCGACGATTCGCGCAACGAATACATCTACAAATTCGTGTCGAAGCAGGCCTGGGATCCGCGCGATGCCAATCGCGGCATGGCGGCCGGCGACAAGTACCTGGACGCGGGCACCTTGTACGTGGCGCAGTTCCTGCCGGACGGTTCCGGCCAATGGCTGGAGATCGCGTTCGGCAAGAACGGCATCACGCCCGGTTACGCCAACTACTCATTCGCCGACCAGGCGGATGTGCTCGTCAATGTGCGCCACGCGGCCGACGCGGCCGGCGCCACCAAAATGGACCGGCCCGAGTGGGCCGCGGTGAATTCGAAGAACGGCGAAGTGTATTTCACGCTGACCAACAACGCGGCCGCGCAGCGCCCGATCGCCGCGGTGGACGCGGCGAATCCACGTTTCTACAACGACAAGCGCACCACCGGGCAGGATCAGAAGGGCAATCCCAACGGTCACGTGATCCGCTGGGTGGAGGGCGGCGGTTATGCCGATGCGCTCTCGTTCGACTGGGATGTGTACCTGTTCGGCGCGCGCGCGAACGCATCTCCCGACAACGTGAACCTGTCCGGCCTGACCGATGCCAACGATTTTTCCAGCCCAGACGGCGCGTGGTTCAGCTATGCGACACCGGGCCTGCTCTGGTTGCAAACCGATGACGGTGCCTACACGGATGTAACCAACTGCATGATGCTGGCGGCCGTGCCGGGAAAAACCGGCGACGGCGCGCCGCGCACCATCACGAACGTCGACGGTGCCAACAGCTCGACCGTGACCACCTTCGTGGGTGCGAACGGCGGCGAAAAGAAAGTGCGTCGCTTCCTGGTCGGACCCAGGGAATGCGAGATCACGGGAATTGCCGAGACGCCGGATGGCAAGGCGCTGTTCGTGAACATCCAGCACCCGGGCGAGAGCACGCCACCTGACTTCATCACGGGCACCTTCGGCAGCCATTGGCCGGACGGCGGGCTCGCGCGGCCGCGGTCGGCGACCATCGTGATCACACGCGATGACGGGGGCGTCATCGGCGTCGACTAGCGGCGGCGATCAGCGGCCGACGAGGGCGCTGAGCGCCGCCGGCTCGACGGGCTTCGTGAAGTGATGATCGAAGCCCGAGGCGGCGGCGCGCGCCTTGTCGGCTTCCTGCCCCCATCCGGTGACGGCGATCAGCGTGACCCCGTTCTGCGCTTTCTGCCGGATGCGCATCGCGACTTCGTAGCCATTGAGCCCGGGCATGCCGATATCGAGGATGGCGATTTCCGGCTTCATGCGCTCGAACAGCTCCACGGCCTGCGGCCCATTGGTGGCGAGCTCCACTTCGTGCCCGTCGAGGCGCAGCAACATGGCGAGGCTCTCGCCCGCGTCGACGTTGTCGTCGGCCACCAGCACGCGCCGCCGCCGCAACGGCGCTTCGGCAGCGAGGCTCGGCGCGCTCGGCACCGGCTGCACGTGCACGCTGGCCGGCATGCGCACGACGAATTCGCTGCCATGCCCGAGTCCGGCGCTGTGCGCCTCGAGCCGCCCGCCGTGTAGTTCGATCAGGCCGCGCGACAACGCCAGGCCGATACCCAATCCGCCATCCGAGCGATCCTGCACCGAGCGCACCTGCGAGAACATCGTGAAGATTCGAGGCAGCGCCTCGGCCGCGATGCCGATGCCATCGTCGATGACGCGCATCAGAACCTCGCCGCCCACCAATTCGCTCTCGATGCGGATGTGGCCTTCGGGGTCGGTGTACTTGGCGGCGTTGGTCAGCAGGTTCGAGAGCACCTGCGAGAGCCGCAGCGCGTCCACGTCCAGCAGCACGGGCACCTGCGGCAGGTGGACGGCGAGCGAGTGGCGCTTGGCGTCGATGGCGGGACGCGCCGTCTCCACCGCCGACTCGATGACATTCGTGAGCTGCGTGTGCGCGCGGCGCAATTCGAGCGTGCCGCGCGTGATGCGCGAGATGTCGAGCAGGTCGTCGAGCAGCAGCGACATGTGCTGTACCTGCCGCGTGATGACCTCGTGACTCCAGGACTTCTGCGCTTCAGTGGCCGCCGGATTGCGCGAGATGGTCACCGCCTGCCGGATGGGTGCCAGCGGATTGCGCAGTTCGTGCGCCAGGGTGGCGAGAAACTCGTCCTTGCGCCGGTCCGTATCGCGCAGCGAGGCCTCGGCGCGCTGGCGATTGGCGATCTGCGCCTGCGCCGCCTCGTACATGCGCGCATTGTCGATGGCGATGGCTGCCTGCGCGGCGACGCCTTCGATGAGTCTCTCGGTGCGCTCGTTGAAGCGGCCGGATTCCGGATGCCCGAGGAACAGGCCGCCGAAGACTTCGCCCAGGCGCGATTTCACCGACACCGCGAGATAGCTGCGCACCGGCAGATGTCCGGGCGGCATGCCGTGGTGTGGAGCCATGGTGCCGTAACGCGGATCCCTGGTGATGTCGTCGCTGCGCACCGTGGCCTCGCCGCGGAAAGTCGGCGCGAACACCGCCGTGGCGCGTGGATGGCCGAATTTTTCGAAGGCTTCGCGCGGCGCGCCCGAGAGGGTGTAGAGAAGATAGTCCTCGCCCTGCTCGTTGACGCGGTTGTAGAAAAATGCGCCGAAGCGTGCGCCGGTGAGCGAAGTGGCGGCGTCGGTAACGGTCTGCAGCAGCTTTTCGATGTCGAGCTGCGAGGCGATGGATTGTCCGGTCTGGTTGAGGATTTCCAGCAGACGCGATTCTTCGCGCAAGTCCGCCTGTGCCTGCGCGTGCTCGGCACGCATGCGTTCGAGCGTGGCTCGTAGATCACTCGAGGCTTCTTGCCCGGCCGCGGTTCTTAGGGAGTCGTTGTCGGCGGTCATGCAGCCCGCAGTAAAGGGACTTCCGCAGTGCCGCACAAGCCAGACAAGTCCTACACGGTCGGTCCACTGATGCGGTCGGCGACTTCGCGCATGTTGTTACATAGATTGTTCGGGCCCACCTGCGCGGTGATGCCGGAGGCATCCAGCGTCGCGCGCAGGGCGGGGTGGATTCCACACAGCAGTACTTGCACGTGACGTTTCTTCAGCCGCCCGACGATTTCACTCAATGTGTGCAGGCCGGTCGCGTCCATGAAAGGCACGCGGCCCAGGCGCAGCACCAGTGTCGACATGTCCACCTGAAGGCGCTCGAGGGTGCGTTCGAGTTTCTCCGCGGCGCCGAAGAAGAACGGTCCTTCGATGCGGTACACCAGCACGTTGTGCGGCAGGACCACTCCCTCACCGTTGTCGTCGACGAAGGATTGCTGTTCGATGCGCACGGTTTCGGCCATGCGCCGCATGAACAGCAGGGCCGCCAGCACCACGCCCACGTTGACGGCCACCACCAGGTCGACGAACACCGTCAGCACGAAGGTCACGACCAGCAGCAGCCGATCGGCACGTGGCGAAGTGCGCAGCACGCGCAGCACATGGGGCGCGTCGGCCATGTTCCACGCCACGAAGAACAGGATGGCCGCGAGCGCGGCCAGCGGAATATGCGCAGCCCAGGGTGCGATCAGCAGGATCACCAGCACGAGGAACAGCGCGTGCACCACGCCGGCCACCGGGCTGGTCGCCCCATTCCGGATATTGGTGGCAGTGCGCGCGATGGCGCCGGTGGCCGCGAAGCCGCCAAACAAAGGACTCAGGATGTTGGCCAGGCCCTGGCCCACCAGCTCCTGGTTCGAGTCATGACGCGTGGCGGTCATGCCATCGGCGACCACCGCGGTGAGCAGCGACTCGATGGCACCTAACAACGCGATGGCGAAGGCCGGCCCCACCAGATGCAGGTAGCCATTGAGAGGCAGCGTCGGCCAGGTGAATGCGGGCAACTCGCGCGGAATTCCGCCGAACGCACTGCCAATGGTGGCCACGCCGTCGAACTGTCCCAGCACCTGGGCGGCGGTGGCTACGAGCATCGCCAGCAATGGCGCCGGCAGGCGCTCGAGTCCGCGCACCTTGCCGAGCAGGCGATTGCCGGTCACGAGGATCAGCAGCGTGCCCGCTCCAATGAGCGCAGTCGCCAGGTGGGGGTGGCTGAAGGCCTGCAGCAACGACAGGAATTTTTCGTGAAAGTGGAGGCCCGAAGGGGCGGGCTGCAGGCCGAAGAAGTCTTTCCACTGGCCCACCCAGATGATCACGGCAATGCCGGCCGTGAAGCCGACGATCACCGGGCTCGGAATGAAACGGATGACGCCGCCGAGTCGCGCCGCGCCCAGGATCAGCAGGATCACGCCGGCCATCAACGTGGCCGCCTGCAGCCCGGCGAGGCCGTATTGCGCGGTGATGCCGGCCAGCACGGCGATGAACGCACCGGTAGGTCCGGAGATCTGCACGCGTGTGCCGCCTAACAGGCTGGTTGCGAGACCGGCAACGATTGCGGTGTACAGGCCCTGCGCGGGGGTCGCGCCGGAGGCGATGGCGAAGGCCATGGCCAGCGGCATGGCGACGATGCCCACGACGACGCCGGCGATGACGTTGGGCAGCAGTTGCGCGCGCGTGAGCAGGCCCGCGCGGCGGGCTTCGAGCAGGGCGATCACGCCGTCATTATGCCGTCAGAATGGTCCTACAGGTTGGAGGCGGCCACCTCTTCGCTGCTCGCCGCCACCAGCCAGGTCACGTGCACGTTGTGTTCTGCGCCGTCCGCCAGCAGCTCGATGACATTTCGACCCGGCTTCTGCACGCGTCCATCGATGGTCATCTGCATGACGCCCGCCGGCACCTGCCGGTCGACCGTGATCAGGTACGGCGTGCCGCGATGCAGGTATCGAATCGAAAATCCCGGCCAGTCGGCGGGCACGCAGGGCGTGAGCGTGACCTGGTTTTCGCGCAGACGGAAACCGAGGATCCATTCGAGCGCCGCGCGATACAGCCAGCCGGCAGATCCCGTGTACCAGGTCCAGCCGCCGCGACCTTCGTGTGGCGCCTCGCCATACACGTCCGCGGCGACCACGTAGGGTTCGACCTTGTAACGCTGCGCGTCGGCGCGCGTGGTGGCGCGACGCACCGGATTCAGCATCGAGAAAACTTCCATGGCGCGCTCGGCCTTGCCCTGCATGGCCAGTGCGATCAGCGTCCACACCGCGGCATGTGTGTATTGGCCGCCGTTTTCGCGAATGCCGCGCGGGTAGGCCTTCACGTAGCCCGGCTCCTGCTGCGATTTTTCAAAGGGCGGCGTGAACAGCAGCGCCAGCGCCGGATCGCGTTTCAGCAGCTGTGACTCCAGCGACTCCATGGCGCGCGCGGCGCGCGCCGGGTTGGCCGCGCCCGAGATCACACTCCAGGATTGCGCGATGGCGTCGATGCGGCATTCATCGTTGCCGGCCGAACCCAGCGGCGTGCCATCGTCGTAGAAGCCGCGCCGATACCATTCGCCGTCCCAGGCATGCTGCTCGAGCGCGGCGCGCAGCCGCGCCGCGTGACCCAGCCAGGCACTGGCCAGCGCCAGGTCGCTGCGTTCGCGCGCCAGTGGTGCGAAGCTCATGAGCGTGGCGTGCAGGAACCAGCCCAGCCACACGCTCTCGCCGCGCCCGTGCTCGCCGACGCGATTCATGCCGTCGTTCCAGTCGCCGGTACCGATCAGCGGCAGGCCATGCTCGCCCATGTACAGCGCGCCCTCGAGTCCGCGGCGGCAATGTTCGAACAACGTGGCCGTCTCCCTGCTCGGAGTCGGTTCGAAGAACGCATCGTGACGCTCGCGCGGCAGCGGGGGACCTTCGATGAACGGCACTTCGACGTCGAGGATGGCGCGATCTCCGGTGAGCTGCACATAGTGCGCGGTGACGAAGGACAGCCATACGCGATCATCGGAGATATGTGTGCGCACGCCCTGGCCGCTGTGCGGCAGCCACCAATGCTGCACGTCGCCTTCGGGGAACTGGCGCCCGGCGGCACGCAGGATCTGCTCGCGCAACAGCTGCGGGCGCGCGACGGCCAACGCCATCGCATCCTGCAACTGGTCGCGGAAGCCATAGGCGCCACTGGCCTGGTAGAAAGCCGAGCGAGCCCAGGTGCGGCAGGCCAGCGCCTGATAAAGCAGCCAGCCATTGACCATGATGTCGAGCGCGCGGTCCGGAGTCTTCACCTGCACGTGGTCCGTGAGCTCATGCCACTGCGCGCGCGTGCTCTCGAGCAGCGCATCGAAATTCGTGGCGCGGTGTTTTTCGAGCAGCGCGCGGACTTCGCTTTCGCTGGCCGCCTCACCTAACAGGATCAGGAAACTGGTGCTCTCACCGGGCTCGAGCGCAAAGCGGCTGCGCAGCGCGGCGCAGGGGTCGAGCGCCGGGCCGGCCTTGCCCGCCAGTGCGCCGCCGGCGATCAACGCCGCCGGGGCCTCCAGCGTGCCGTGCCGGCCGAGGAATTCGCGGCGATCGCAGGTCCATTCGGACTGGCGGCCGCCGAGATCCAGGAAGGCGACCCCGGGAAAGGCGTGATTCCACGGATTGCGCGCCAGCAAAGCGCCGCTGTCCGGATCGTGGTCGGTGATGATGTGCTGCGCGCTCAGCGTGCGCGCGGGCGCCAGCACCCACTCGACATACGCGCTCACCGAAAGACTGCGCGCGCGCGGCGATTCGTTGCGTACCACCAGCCGGCCGATCCTGACCGGATCCTCGGCCGCGACCAGGAGCGTCAGCTCCAGCGCGACACCATGGGAACGCTGCTGGAAGCGGCTGTATCCCAGGCCATGCGCGCAGGAGTAATACGCCTGTTCGTGGCGGATGGGTACCGGCGTGGGGCTCCACAACTCGCCGCTCTCTTCGTCGCGCAGGTAGATAGCCTCACCGGGACGATCGCTGACCGGATCGTTGCTCCACGGAGTCAGCGCGTTGTCGCGGCTGTTGCGCGCCCAGGTGTAGCCCGCGCCATCGGTGGACACGTGGAAACCGAAGCCGCGGTTGGCGATCACGTTGATCCACGGTGCCGGCGTGGTCTGGCCACCGGTGGCCGCGACCACGTACTCGCGGCCCTGGGCCGCGAAGCCACCGAGCCCGTTGAAGAATTCCAGCTCGCGCGCGCCCTCGACCTCGGCGGCGGGCAGGGCGGGCGCGCTCGCTGCGCGGCGCGAGGCGCGCGGAGCAGCGGTCGGTACCGGCTGCATGCGCTCGAGCTGATCGGCGAGACTGCCGCGCCGGCCCGACAGCACCACGCGCGACACGGCCAGCAACAGCGCACGCGTCTCGGCCGTCACCAGATCACTGCGCAGCACGAATACCTTGCCGCGGCTGTCCGCGCCGGCGATGCGCGGCCGGGCCTGCGCGGTGCGCACCATCGACTCCAGCGCCGTGTGCAAGTCCTGGATATAAGACGCGCCGCGGTCGTTCAGGAACACCAGGTCCACCGACAGCCGCTTGATGCCCCAGTACTCATGCGCCTGCAGCAGCTGCCGCGCCACGGGCAGATCGTCGTTTTCCTCGACGCGCATGAGCACGATGGGCAGATCACCCGAGATGCCCTGCGACCACAGCGCCTGTGGGCCGGCCGCGCCACGTCGGATGGCGTCGCCGGCCGAACGTGCGGCGGCGTCGGCGAACAGGATGCGTCCGGCGAACTGCTGGAACAGGTTGGCCTGCGAGGCGTCGATGCCCAGGTGGCGCAGTTGCACCTGCGCCTGCGTCCAGGCCAGCGTGGCGGCGCGCGTATGCGCATTGGAATCGTGGTGTTTGTCGGCCAGCTCGAGCACCTGCGCGCGGCTGCCCGCCACGCAGGTCCAGAACGCCAGGCGCACCGTGCCGCCGGCCGGAACTTTGACGCGGTAACGCAGCGCGAACACCGCGTCGAGCACCGTGCCCACGGACCCCGACAGCGAGCGGCCCTCCAGCATGGCCAGCGGTGCGCGCAGCTCGCGGCCGCGCCCGATGAAACGCAATCGATCGGTCTCGAATTCGGGCGCCGCCGCCGTGCTGCCCTGGATCACCGCGTGATGCGAGGCCCAGATTTCCGGCTCGTCGGGCGCGCGGCGCCGGCGATTCGCCAGCAGCACTCCGTGACGTTCGACAAACTCGGTGCGCACGAACATCTTCGAGAAGGCCGGATGCGCCACGTCGGCGGCCTGGGCTCCGAGCACCAGTTCCGCGTACGAGGTCACTTCGATCTCGCGCGCGCGCGCCGAGGCATTGCTGATGGACAGCCGCCGCACTTCGGCATCGTCTTCCGAGGAGACCTGCACTTCGAGCGTGGTCACCAGGTCGCCATCGCCACGGATGATTTCGGCGCGATCCTCGGTGAAGCTGACTTCGTAGATGGTGGGCTGCACGGCGCAGGGCTGGTAGCCGGCCGACCAGGTTCGCCCGCCGTCGATGTCACGCAGCAGGAAGAAACTTCCGGTGTCGTCGCGCGTGGCGTCTTCGCGCCAGCGCGTGATCGCCAGGTCGTTCCAGCGGCTGTAACCCGAGCCCGCGGCCGTGACCATGACCGAGTAGCGGCCGTTCGAGAGCAGGTGGGTCTGCGGCGCGGAATCGTGTGGGCTGCGCAGGCGTCGTACCTCGGGTACCTGCAGCTCGCTGATGCGCGCGGCCGTGCCCACTTCCTCGGCGCGCGGATGTGCGACCGAGACATCGCGCGGCGTGCGTTCCTGCAGCAGCAGCTCGGTGGCCTGCACGGTGACGTCGGAATGAAAGCGTTCGCGCATGCGCGCATCGAGCAGGGCATTGGCGATCGCGACGATGCTCATGCCCTGGTGATGCGCCATGTAGGCACGCACCAGCACGCGCGAGGCTTCGTCGGGCAGGCGGCTGGGCGTGAAGTCCACGGCCTCGTAGAAGCCGTACCGGCCGCGCGCACCGATCGCCGCCAGCGCCGCGTAGTTGGCGTGCGCCGCCTCGCCGTCGACCATGGCGGCGAGTCCGGTGGCGTAGGGCGCGACCACCTTGTTCTCGGACAGTCCGCGCTTGAGACCCAACCCCGGCACGCCGAAGTTGGAGTATTGATAGGTGAGCTCGAGATCACGCGCGTTGTACGCCGATTCGGAGACGCCCCAGGGCAGGTTCAGCTCCTCGCCGTACTCGATCTGGCGTTTGACCACCAGCCGGCTGGTGTGCGCCAGAAGGCTGCCACCCGGCGCGCGCAGCACCAGGTCGGGCATCAGGTACTCGAACATCGACCCGGACCAGGACACCAGCGCCGCACCGGCGCCGATGGGCGTGACCGTGCGCCCGAGCCGGAACCAATGCCGTGCCGGGACATCGCCCTTGGCAATGGCGACGAAACTCGCGAGCCGCGCTTCGGAGGCGAGCAGGTCGTAGCAGGACGGATCCAGCGAGCCGTCGGTGGCGCGATAGCCGATGGAGAGCAACTTGCGCTGCGTATCCAGCAGGAACCCGAATTCCATGGCGCGCGCCAGTTCCAGCGCGTCGTTGGCGAGGCCCTCGAGGTGCTCGACAATGAAGCCGGCCGGATCGCGCGCCAAAAGGTCGCTGCGCCAGCTGTCGATGGTGCGGCGGGTCGCTTCGACCCAGTACACCAGGTCGCTGTCGCGCTCGATGTGAGTCTCGGTGGCCAGCGTGCGCACCAGGTCGACCAGCGTCGAGGCGCGCTCCGCGGCCTGGGCCAGGTCGTCGAGCGTGGGATCGAGCAGGCCGTCGCGCGGCCGCAGCGCCGTTTCGAGATCGGCAAAGGCGGTTTCGACCAGCTCGCGCGTGATGGGTTGTCCCGGCGCGAAGCGGAACTCGCGCAGCGCTTCGCGTGCCAGGTCCAGCGAATCCGCCAGTCCCACCACCGCCTCGGCGCGCGGCTGCGGATCCTCCTGCCACTGGCGAAAGGCACCGGCCAGCGTCATCAGGTGCGCCGCGAGATTGCCCGAGTCCACCGAGGAGACGTAGCGCGGTTCCAGGGGGCGCAGGTCGCGCGTGTCGTACCAGTTGTAGAGATGGCCGCGGTGCCGATCCATGCGCGACAGCGTGCCGAGCGTGGCCTCGATGCGGTCCAGCGCATCGCGCAGGCCGCACCAGCCGAAATCGCGCGCCGCGACGATGGACAGTAGATAGAGCCCGATGTTGGTGGGCGACGTGCGGTGCGCGACCACGCCGCGCGGGTCTTCCTGGAAGTTGTCCGGCGGCAGGTGGTTGTCCTCGGCCGTGACGAAGGTCTCGAAGTAGCGCCAGGTGCGCCTGGCGATCAGCCGCAGGTCGCGCTGCTGCTCCGACGACAGCTCGGACCTGGCGGCGGACGGCGGCGTCTGGCTGATTCGCCAGGCCACGGCCGGCGCGGCCAGCCACAACATCAGGAAGGGCAGTGCGATGTGCGGCAGCCGGCCGCCGGACAGCACTATCGTCAAGACCGCGACGCCAAGCGCCAGCAATACGCCGCGAAACATGCGCGCATAAAAGCTGGGGAAGGTGTTGCGGGTTCCGCCGAGCAGGTCGGCCGGAATCCACTCCAGCATGTGCCGTCGGGTCACGAACACGCGCCACAACGTGCGGCCGATGGCATCGCACATCAGCCAGGCCTGGTGGGCCAGCATGGTGGTGAGCAGCGCGATCTGCGCCATCGCGAGCGTGAAGTCGTTGCGCAGCGCGCGCAGGTGGCTGCGCAGCGTGACCGTGGAGCGGCGCGGCAGGATGCCGGCGAACAACGGCAGCAGCGTGGGAATTCCCTGGCCGAGGATGATGAACGCGGTCCACGCCAGCGCCGCATCGAACGGCAAGGTCCAGCCGGCGACCAGCGCGGCCACGCTGGCCGGCGCGCCGAGCGAGCGGCGCAGGTTGTCGAGCATCTTCCACACGCCGATCAGCGGCGTGCGGCCGCTGCCGCGACCATGCTGTTCGCCGCCGGCGTCGGAGCGGCCGAAGATCCACGGCAGCAGCTGCCAGTCGCCGCGTACCCAGCGATGCTGGCGCATCGAGGCGACGTCGTAGCGCGCCGGGAATTCCTCCACCACTTCGACGTCGGATGCCAGGCCGGCACGCGCGAATATGCCTTCGAACAGGTCATGCGAGAGCAGCGAGCTTTCGGGTACCCGTCCGGCCAGCGCCGCTTCGAAGGCGTCGATGTCGTAGATGCCCTTGCCGGCAAACGAACCTTCACCTAACAAGTCCTGGTAGACGTCGGATACCGCGGCCGCGTACGGATCCACGCCCGACGCTCCGGAGAACACGCGTTGAAACGGCGAGGCTTCGAAGTTCACCGGCAGCGAGAAGGCCACGCGCGGCTGCAGGATGGCGTAACCGTCGACCACGCGTCCCTGCTTCGGGTCGAAGCGTGGGCGATTGAGCGGATGCGCCATCTTGCCGATGAGCCGGCGCGGCGCCTCGCGTGGCACGCGCGTGTCGGCGTCCAGCGTGAGCACATATTTGACGCCGGCCGGCACCCAGGGCGACTTGCCCGTGCTGGTCACGTAGGTGGTGTCGGTGGCGCCGCGCAGCAGGCCATTGAGCTCTTCGAGCTTGCCGCGCTTGCGCTCCCAGCCCATCCAGCGCTGCTCGCTCTCGCTCCACAATCGGCGCCGATGCAGCAGCAGGAAGCGCTCGCCGCCCGCGGCCGGTCCGTATTTTCGGTTCAGGCGCGCGATGCCGAGGATGGCGATGTCGAGCAGCGCGTCGTCCTCGGGCATGCGCTCCTGGTTCGAGTCGGACCAGTCGGACAGCAGCGCAAAGTGCAGTTGCTCGTCGGGCGAGGCCAGGTAGTGGATCTCGAGCCGGTGCAGGTGCTCATCCACCGCGCCGGGAGAATTCAGCAACACCGGCATGGCCACCAGCGTGCGCAATTCCTCGGGAACCCCCTCGCGCAGCGCCAGGCCGGGCAGGCGGCTGGCGCCGAGCCCGCGTGTCACGGCGCGGTTGACCAGCGCGACCGCGATTTCCATGGCCGGAAACGCGCCCAGCAGCCCTAACAACCACAACATGCCGCCGTGCACGCCGGACAGTTGCAGCAGCGACAGCGGTACCGCGAGCAGCAGGCCCGAGGTGAAGGCAATGGCCGCCACGTAATCGGCGGCGCCCACGGTGAAGCTGATGCGGCTCGGCAGGTCGCGCAGCCGCGCCCGGAAGCCGATGGCGCGTTCCAGCGCATCGCGGCCTTCGGCGATCAGGTAATAGCCGGGATCCCGCTCACGCGGTTTTTTGGAGTCGGCGGCCAGTGACAGCACGTGGCGCGCGATCTCCAGTTCCGACAGCTGCGAACCGCGCCCCAGTTCCTCGATGGCATTGCGATACAGGTTGCGCGTCGCGAAATCCATGGCCGCGAAGTCGCTGGAGGAATTGAGCTTCGCGTCGACCAGGCTGACGCTCTCGAAGAACTCCGCCCAGTCGACGTCCGACATCAGACGCATGCTGGTGATGATGTTGCGCACCGTGACGTTGGAGGCGCCCTGGCGCTGGTGCTCTTCCTGGATCACGCGGTCGGTGTCGAGGCCGAGCGCGCGCAGCTCCCGGTCGAGCCAGATCAACGCCGTGGTGAACTTCGGATCCTGGTCGCGCAGCCGTTGCACGAGTTGCACGGCGAATGCCGGCGTCAGTTTTCCCGAGCGGCTTTTCCACTCGGCCAGCGCGTTGGCATTGCCGGCCTGGCCGCCGACGCCCAGCAGCCGGTCGGCGACGAGGTCCGCTTCCTGGCGTGCTGCGCGACTCGTGACGATCCGCTGTGCCACCCTGCGCAGGTTTTCCACCAGCACGATGCGCAGCGTGATCGCCACCGCCCACAATTCACCGATGGTCAGTGGCGCGACGGCCTGGTACGCGCCCACGAAGCGGCGCAGGAATTCCGGGTCGAAGCGGCTGTCGGTATGCGCGACGAAGGCCCAGGCAATGCCGAACACGCGCGGAAATCCGGCGAAAGGGCCTTCGGCGAGCTTGGGCAGCTGGCGGTAGAAACCGGCCGGCAGGTCTTCGCGGATCTCGCGGATCTGCTCCTCGACCACGTGATAGTTGTCGAGCACCCATTCGGCCGCCGGCGTGATGGCGCGGCCTTCGTCCACCGCGCGTGCGATGGAGCGGTACGCGGCCAGCAGCACTTTTTCGTTGTTGCGCAGGCGCGAGCCGAGCGAACGGCGGAAGCCGGGTTGCCGGGTGACGGTCTGCGCGGCGGCCAGACTCTGCGCGTGCTGCTCCAGCCTTTCGATGCTGAAGATTTCTTCGCGCAGGATGTGTTCGTTGTTCCAGTGAGAGCCCACTGAAATCCGCTCGAACAATCCTCTGAGGTATGGGTGCAAGCAACCGCCAACCGTGAATGTCGGAAACGTCAATTACGCGAAACTTGCGCTTCGCCAGCCATGCCTTCCCGACCCATGGCACTGTCGGAATCCTCTCACAAACATATCGCGCTGGATTCGACAGCGTGCCGCGCGCGAGCACCTATGCTCGGTCGATGTGGCCGTTTCATCGCAATCTCTCGCACCGCATTCGCTCGAGCGGCCCGTACTGGCTGCTGCGCAACGGGACGGGTGACGCTCGCCCCGCGCTCGATACCGCACTCGAATGCGACATCGCCATCATAGGCGCGGGCATCACCGGCGTGCTGATCGCGGACGCACTGGTCGCGACCGGGCAGCGGATCGTAATACTCGACTCGCGCGATGTCGCGCTCGGCAGCACTGCGGCCACCACGGCGCTGCTGCAGTACGAGATCGACACGCACCTGACGGACCTGGTCGCGCAGCTCGGTGCGGACGCGGCCGCGCGCGCCTACCTGGCCTGCGCCGCCAGCTTCGACTGCCTGGAGCGCCGCTTTCCGGAGCTGCTGAAGGCGTCCAACTACCGGCGGGTCGCGAGTCTGTACCTGGCGCATGCCGCCGCCGCGGTGCCGACGTTGCACGCCGAGGTTGCCGCGCGCCGCGCGCTGGGATTTCACTGCGATTGGCTGGAAGAGGCCGAGCTGGTGCAGCGCTTTGGTTGCCGGCGTCCGGGCGCCATTCTCTCGGCGCTCGGTGCGCAGATCGATCCGGTGCGCTTCACGCAGGGGTTGGTGGCGGGCGTCGAGCGTCATGGCGTGCGCCTGTTCGCGCGCAGTCGCGTGTCCGGGATCACCGAGAACGGTGCGCGCCTGCGATTGGCCACCGAAGGTGGTGCCGTGGTCGACGCCGCGCATGTGGTGATCGCCGCGGGCTTCGAGTCGCTGGACTTTTTGCCGCGGCCCCTGGCCGGGATGGCCAACATCGACAACACCTACGCCCTGGTCACCGAGCCGCTGGCCGATCGGAGTCGCGCGCTGACGATGCCGCTGATCTGGGAGAGTGCGCGCCCGTACGTTTACCTGCGCGGCACGCCGGACGGGCGGCTGATCCTGGGTGGCGCGGACGTGCCGTTCAAGAATCCGGCCGCGCGCGATGCGCTGCTGCCCCGGCAGATCCGGCGGCTGGCGTCGAACTATCGCGACCTGTTTGGCGAGGAACTGCCGCCCATCGCCCACGCCTGGGCCGGAAGTTTTGCCTCGACTCCCGGCGGATTGCCGTTCATAGGGCGCGCGCCCGGGATGCATCCAGCACTGCTATTTGCGCTTTGCTATGGCGGAAATGGCATCACGTACAGCGTGCACGCGGGCGAGATGATCCGCGCCGCCGTCGAAGGGCGCGTCCACGAGCTCGACGACATATTTGGATTTGCAGGGACGAAAGTGTCCTAACGACCGTTGTGAGTTGTTGTCTTGGCGACATCCCCGGGACAATAATCGCGGCATCGCAAAACTTTCCCCGGTCTCCGGGGACTAACCCCCCAATGTTCGTAAATGACACCGGTCACCTCCCCGAATCCGGGCGGGTCTGCGTCGTGGGCTTTCAGCCCGACCAGACCGCGGCTCGCACCTGGTACAGCGTGCTCATCAATGCCGCGCGCGCCGAGATCGAGCCCATGGCCGAGCCGCGCAATCCGGCCTATGTACTCGGCGTGGGCAGCGAGGTGCAGTCCCTGAAGGGCCCGGTGTTCGCGGCCTACTTCGCATCCTCGCGCGAGCGATTCGACACCCAGCCTAACTACAAGGGCGGACTGTTCGTGCTGGTCGACGGCGCGGTGTACTCGGTGCGGCAGGAGGGCATCAGCACCTCGATCAAGCGGGGTTTCACGACCCGCGAGTTCACGCTGCTGCGCGGCGACCGTCCGCAGCGCAGCGTCGAGTACCGCTGGCCCTGGTATCGCGAGCCGTTCCTGTCGGCTGACCCGGGCCTCGCCCGTTCGCAGGACTTCCTGCGCGAGATGTCGACCATGGTGAAGGCGTATGGTTAACAGCAGGATGCAGACTCTGGGAATGATCGGATTGGGGCGCATGGGCGCGAACATGTCGCAACGCCTGGCCACCGCCGGCATCCAGTGCGTGGTGCACGACACGCGTCCCGAGGCAGTCAAGGAGTTGATTGCGCCGAATATCGACGGCGCCTTCTCGCTGCAGGAATTCGTGGCCAAGCTCGCGACGCCGCGCGCCATCTGGATCATGGTGCCCGCGGCCGTGGTGGATGCCGTGCTCGCGGAGCTCGTCCCGCTGCTGTCGCGCGGCGACATCGTCATCGATGGCGGCAACTCCTTTTACCGGGATGACATCCGCCGCGGTGCCGAGCTGGCGCGGCAAGGCCTGCACTATCTCGACGTGGGCACCAGCGGCGGAGTGGCAGGCGAGCAGCGTGGCTATTGCCTGATGATCGGCGGCGAGGCTGCCATCGCGAAACAGATCGAACCGGTGTTCGCGGCGCTGGCTCCCGGACGCGAGCTCGGCGACCGGCGCACCATGGCCCGCAACGGCGACACGGCGCCGCTGGGTTATCTGCACTGCGGTCCGCACGGCGCAGGACATTTCGTGAAGATGATTCACAACGGCATCGAATATGGCCTCATGGCCGCATACGCCGAAGGCCTGAACATCCTGCATGGCGCGGGGATCGGCAAGCACGCGCGTGCCGCGGATGCCGAGACGGCGCCGCTGGGTGCGGCACCGTTCTATCAATATGAATTCGACCTGCCGCAGATCGCCGAAGTGTGGCGCCACGGCAGCGTGATTTCCTCGTGGCTGCTGGACCTCACGGCGCACGCGCTGAAGGAAGACGCGAACCTCGATGAATTCGCGGGTCGCGTCTCCGATTCGGGCGAGGGACGCTGGACGCTGGCGGCCGCCATCGACGAAGGCGTGCCCGCGCCGGTGATCAGCGCCGCGTTGTTCAGCCGCTTCCAGTCGCGCGGCAATGCGGGATTTGCCGACAAGGTGCTGTCGGCCATGCGCAAGCAATTCGGGGGACATCAGGAAGCCCATCCAGATGCCCATCCAGAAGGGAAGCGCGGCTGACAGAAATCGCTCCCGCGATGGCGCATGCTTCTTCAAGGCGAGGAGATCACATGAACACCATCCAGCACCTGCGAAATTGCGCCAGAGCCTGTGGCTCGATTCGATTTCACGCCAGATGCTCGACGACGGCCGCCTGCGGCGCTACGCCACCGAGCTCGAGGTCACCGGCCTCACCTCCAACCCGACGATATTCGACGAGGCCATCGGCGGCGGCGACGCCTACGACGCCGACATCGCGCGCAAGACGGCCGAGGGAAAATCCGGCGAGGCGTTGTTCACGGAGCTCGCGCTCGACGACCTGCGCCGCGCCGCCGCGATTTTCCGTCCGGCTCACGATGGCACGCAAGGTGTCGATGGCTGGGTATCCATGGAGCTCTCGCCGCTGCTCGCGGCGGATACCGCGGGCAGCGTGAGTGCGGCGGCGCGCATTCATCGCGCGGCGAATCTGCCGAACCTGTTCGTGAAAATTCCCGGCACACCTGAAGGCGTGCCCGCCATCGAGCAGTCGATCTTCGATGGCGTGCCCATCAACGTGACGCTGCTGTTTTCGGCCGAACAATATCTCGCCGCGGCGAACGCCTATCTACGTGGCATCGAGCGGCGCCTCGAGGCCGGGCGTCCGCCGCTCGTGGCTTCGGTCGCATCCTTGTTCGTCAGTCGCTGGGACAAGGCGGTGGCGGACAAGGTCCCCGCTGCCTTGCGCAACCGGCTCGGAATTGCGATTGCGCAGCGCACCTACGTGGCGTACCGCGATTTGTACGAGTCCGCGCGCTGGCAGAAAGCTCGCCGCCGCCGGCGCACGTCCGCAGCGCATGTTGTGGGCCAGCACCGGGACCAAGGATCCCGATGCTCCGGAGTCGTTGTACGCGGAAGCATTCGCCGCGCCCGACACCATCGACACGTTGCCCGAGAAGACCTTGCTGTCGCTGTCGCGACTGGATCATCTGCCACCTCCCATGCCCACGGATGGCGGTGACTCGCTGCACGTCCTGGCGGAATTCCAGCGCGCCGGAATCGACACCGATGCGCTGGCGCTGCGGCTGCAAAAGGAGGGTGCGGAGGCCTTCGTGAAGTCCTGGCACAGCCTCATGGAGCGGATTGCGGACAAGGGTCGGGCCCTGGGCATGGCGCGACAGAAATCCGGATGAGGCTCACTGCGCGGGAATGGTGATCAGCGGGAGCTTGGTCTCTGTGCCGGTATCGGCCAGCGTGAAGAAGAACATCACCGCCACGAGCACTCGCTTGGTCACGAAATCGCTCTCTTCGACCCAGAACCAGTAGTCGCGATATTTGACCGCCGCGAATGCGTGGTCGGGCTTTTCGTGCGCGCTGTGGATCGCGCGCGCGGTCCGCGGGCATGTTGGTGAGGGTCGGCGCGACACTGTTGCCCTGCATGTGCTCGGCGGGTACGTCCACGAAGGTGGCGATCGCGCCCATGATCTGCAGCATGGAGCGGCTGTTGACCGTGAGCTCATGTGCCGCACCACGTGCCGGTGAATAGGTAAGCGTGTACTTGTCGCCTTCGGCCGGTAGTTTGAGCAGACGTCGTATTTCGAGCCGCCTTGGCCGCGATCTCGGGCGAGACATCGTCGCGCCGGAAGAACACCACGCCGGTGGCATTGCGCGCCTTGTCTTCTTCGACGCGCATGCCGAGCGCGCCATCGGCCTGCACGTCGCGCATCAGTTGCAGCGCCTGCAGGAAATCCGGGTCCGCCTCGCGCACCACCCCACGCGCCGTCGAGGAGTTGCGCACACCGTTCAGCGATTCGACCGTGAGGCCGAGCACGAAGTCCGCCGCATAGCCGGCCTGCAACATGAAGAAGATGTTCTTCGGGTCGATGGGCGTGATCAGGCCGCGCAGGAATTTCTCGCCGGTCATCGGCACATAGGTGATGGTCGGGCGATCGGTGTAGATGGCCGAGCCCCCGACAGATCCAAGATTGCCCTGCCGGTAGTTGCCGTCGGTGACCAGCGCGTTGACCGCCACGCCGGTCTGCAGCGAATACCCCGCGACCACCGATGCCACGTCCATGAACACCGGCAGGTCCATGTAGCGGAGCTTCACGATGTTCAGCAGTGTCTGTTGCTTCCAGGAATCGGCGATCGCGGCGCCGTAGTCGGCACGGTCGATGGGGACCGTCTTGGGACCGACACTGGCGCAGCCGGTGAGCGTCGCCGCGGTTGCGACGAACAAGATAGTCAGCTTGTGCATTTGGATCGGAATTCGCAGCACCGTGCATGGTGACGATTCGCGCCCTTCAGGCACATCGAACTTAGGTCGTACATGCGGTGTGGCGTCCACGCGCGAGACTTCCGCCACTTCTGCAGCCGACATATCGGGGCACTGCAGCGCGAAACCTGCTCTTTCACATGTGCCTGGCGATCGAGAGCTGACTGGCGCACAACTGGAGATCGTCATGCAATTTTCGAGACTGGCAGCTTCCATCATGCTGGCGTCGTCTGCCGTCGCCTTCGTCATCGGATGTTCGCGCAAGGAGCCGGAGCCGACCGCGGTCGCCGCGTCCGCCGACGCGACTGCACCTGTAGCCGCTGCCAGCACCGGCCGTCCGACGCGGGTGTTCTTCGGCGACACCCATTTGCACACGGCCATGTCGATGGATGCCGGGTTGTTCGGAAACCGCCTTGGCGTGGAAGATGCCTACCGCTTCGCACGCGGCGAAGAGGTGGTGGCTTCCAGTAAACAAAAAGCAAAGCTGTCGCGCCCGCTCGATTTCCTGGTGGTCTCCGACCATTCCGACAACATGGGTTTCGCCCCCGACCTCATCGCCGGGAAGCCCGAGCTACTCGAAGAACCTCTGGGCAAGAAATGGTACGACATGATCCAGGCGGGGCAGGACAACGCGGCTGCGTTGGAGCTCATCGACAACTTTTCCCGCGGCACGCTTCCCGACAAGTTGATGTATGGGCCTGGCACGCCACCTTATGCCGCGGCATGGAAACTCACGCTCGACGCGGCCGAGAAGTACAACGAGCCCGGCAAGTTCACCGCGTTCATCGGTTACGAATGGACCTCGCAGGTGCCGCCCGGCAACAACCTGCATCGCGTCGTCGTCTATCGCGACGGCGCCGACAGGGCGATGCAGACATTGCCGTACACCACCTATCCACCGCAAGGCAGCACTTTGCCTGAAGATTTGTGGAAGGTTCTGAAGGCCTACGAAGACAAGACCGGTGGCCAGGTGCTAGCCATCGCGCACAACGGCAATCTCTCCAACGGCTGGATGTTCCCCTGGGACGTCAACCCGGCCAGCAAGCAACCGCTGACGCGCGAGTACGCGGAAACCCGCATGCGCTGGGAGCCCTTGTACGAGACCACCCAGATCAAGGGTGACGGCGAAGCGCATCCCTTCCTTTCGAAGAACGACGAGTTCGCAGACTTCGAGACCTGGGACAAGGGAAATCTCAACTTGAGTGAAGCCAAGAAGAACGAGATGCTGCAGGGTGAGTACGCACGCACCGCGCTGCAAACCGGCCTGCAACTGGAAGCGAAACTCGGTGTGAATCCGTACAAGTTCGGTCAGGTCGGCTCCACCGACGCGCACACCTCGCTTGCCACGGCAGATGACAACAATTTCTGGGGCAAGACTCCGTCGAGCGAACCGGGCCCGGAGCGCGCCTCGCATCCATTCATGAAGACCTCGGCCGCCACCATCATGGGCTGGGAGCAGGCAGCGTCCGGCTACGCCGCGGTGTGGGCTACCGAGAACACGCGCGCCGCCATCTGGGACGCGATGAAGCGCAAGGAAACCTATGCCACCACCGGGCCGCGCATGAGCGTGCGCTTCTTCGGTGGCTGGGATTACGCCGAGGCCGATGCCCAGGCCAGCGATCTTGCCACCACGGGCTATGACAAGGGCGTGCCGATGGGCGGTGACCTCAAGTCCGCTGTGGCCGGCAAGGTACCCACCTTCCTCGTCGCAGCGATGAAAGATCCCGAGGGCGGCAACCTCGACCGGATTCAGATCATCAAGGGCTGGGTCGACTCGAAAGGCGAGCGGCAGGAGAAGGTGTACGAAGTGGCCTGGTCCGGCGATCGCAAGCCCGGCTCGGATGGCAAGTTGCCCGCCGTGGGCAACACCGTTGACTTGCCCAACGCCACTTACACCAACACAATCGGTGCGCCGCAGTTGGCTTCATTCTGGAAGGATCCGGATTTCGACGCCAGGCTCCGCGCGGTCTATTACGTACGTGTGCTCGAGATCCCGACGCCGCGCTGGACCGCGTACGACGCGAAGCAGTTCAAGCTGAAGTTATCCAAGGAAGTACGGATGATCACGCAGGAGCGGGCGTATACATCGCCGATCTGGTACACGCCATAGCGGGAAGCACACCGATGCTCAAGGAGCCGCCGGACTTCTCACTGGTACTGGGTGGCCCGCTGTTCCAGCTTTTCCGCCGCGCGCATCTGACCGGTGACGCGCTGGAGATGTCGCGACGACGAGTCATCGTCATCGCGGCCATCGCGTGGCTGCCGTTGCTGCTGTTGTCGCTGGGAACGGGCCGTGCTTGGATGACGCGGTAGCGATTCCGTTTCTCTACGACGTCGAAAATCACGTTCGCTTCCTGGTCGCCCTGCCAATCCTGATCGCCGCTGAGCTGATCGTGCATCGCCGGTTGCTGCCAGCGGTTCGGCAGTTCGTGGAACGGCACATCGTCACCGCCGAGGAATTGCCGAAATTCGAGCAGGCCATCGAAGCCACCTGCGATTGCGCAACTCGGTGCTCATCGAAGTGGCCTTGATAGTCCTCGTGTACACCGCCGGGCTCTGGGTGTGGCGCAACCAGGTCGCCCTCGGCGAGCCAGTTGGCACACGCTTCAGGATGGCGCGGGCATGCGGCTGACGCCGGCCGGTTGGTGGCTGATGCTGGTCAGCACGCCCATCTTTCAGTTCATCCTGTTGCGCTGGTATTTCCGCTTCTTTCTCTGGTTCAGGTTTCTGTTTCGAGTCGCGAGGCTCAATCTGCACCTGATTCCAATCCACACCGACAAGGCCGCGGACTCGGCTTTCTGGGCGCAACTCCCGTGGCGTTCGCGCCGGTGCTGATCGCGCAGGGTGCGGTGCTGGCCGGCCTGATTGCCAGCCGCATCTTCTTCGACGGGCAGGCCCTGCCCGACTTCAAGGTACAGGTCGTCGGCTTCGTTTCATTCTTCGTGTTGGTCACGCTGATCCCGCTGATGGTGTTTGCGCCGCGCCTCGCGGCGGCGAAACGCGCGGGGCTGGGTGATGCCGGCCGCCTCGGAAGTCGTTATGCCAGGCGATTCGAAGAGAAGTGGTTTCGGGGCGGAGCATCGTCGGACGAGGAACTGCTCGGCAGTGGTGACATCCAGTCACTGGCCGACCTTGGCAACAGCATGGGCGTGGTCCAGGAGATGCGCCTGGTGCCTTTTGGCTGGCGGGACGTGACCCGGCTCGTGATCATCACGGTTGCCCCGTTCGTGCCGCTGTTGCTGACTATCTTCTCGCTGGAAGACTTCGCCACCTATCTGATCAAGGCGATCTTCTAGAGGTCAGTCGATAGGCCAGGACATTTCCTTCGGCAGCACTTCGTCGGGAGGTGGCGAAGTTTGTGGCGTCGCATCCACGCCGCGCCACCACGTTTCGATGGGCAGGTCCTGCGCGGGCTCGATGGCCTCACCGAGCTTCGGCAACAGCAGGCGCGCGTCGTTCTTCGGCGCCAGCCGCAACAAGGTTTCGACCGGGTCGTCCCAGGGATGCAGCGCGAGATTGAACGTGCCCCAGTGAATGGGCAGCAGCGGGCCGCCGCCTAACAAGCCATGCGCCGCGAGCGCGTTCTCCGGTCCCAGGTGAATGCCGCCCCAGGCCGGATGGAACGCGCCGATTTCGAGCATCACCAGGTCGAAGGCGCCGAAGCGGGCATGGGTCTCGGCGTATTCGGGCGTGAGCCCGGTGTCGCCACTGAAAAAGACGCGGTGCTGCTGCGTGGCCAGCACCCAGGACGACCACAGGGTCTTGTTGCCGTCCTTGAGGCCGCGACCGGAGAAATGTTGCGAGGGCGTGGCGGTGAGCGTGAGATCCGTGCCGGGCACGCGATGAGTTTCCCACCAGTCGAGCTCGACGATGCGCTGCGGCGCGATGCCGAAGGCTTCGAGATGCATGCCCACGCCCAGCGAGGTGACGATGGGCACGTTCACGCGCCGCAGCAGGCGCATGGTGGTGAAGTCGAGATGATCGTAGTGATCGTGCGAGAGCAGCACCACGTCGAGTCGCGGCAGCTCGCTCATCGCCACCGGCACGGGCTGGAATCTTTTCGGCCCGACGAAGCGTGAGGGCGAGGCGCGCGGACCCCACACCGGGTCGGTGAGCACGCGCCACCCATCGATTTCGAGCAGCACGGTCGAGTGCCCCAGCCAGGTGGCGCGCAGTCCGCTTTGCGGCGCGCGCTGCCATGCATCGAGCGGATTCATCGAAGGAAGCGGTGCCTGCGGCACCCGCCGGTTGCCGCCACAGAGAAAATCCTTGAGCGAGGGCATGGGCCCCGTGCCGCGCGGCGCCGCGTGCGTGTTGCGAAAGCGCTCGCCATCCCAGCGCGGCGAAGCCGCGATGCGCTCGCGGCGCGTTTCCTTCGAATTCATGCCGGCAGGTCGAACACCAGCACTTCGGCCGCCTTGGCCTCGCGGATTTCGAGATCGCCGGGATCGGTGATCTTGAGGCCGTCGCCGGCTTCGAGATGCAGCCCGGCCACGTGCAGCGCGCCGCGCGCCACGTGGACATAGAGCTTGCGCCCATCGCGCACCGTGAAGCTGGCGTGCTCGCCCGCATCGAACAGGCCGGCATGAATGCGCGCGTCCTGGTGCATGAGCACCGCACCATCCGCCTGGTCGGGCGCGGCGATCAGACAGAGCCGGCCGCGCCGGTCCTGCGTCGTGAAATGTTTTTCCTCGTAGCTCGGTGGAATGCCGGTGGCATCCGGAATGATCCAGATCTGCAGGAAGTGCACCGGCTCGCTGGCCGAGGCATTGAACTCGCTGTGACGCACGCCACTGCCCGCGCTCATGCGCTGCACGTCGCCCGGGCGGATCACCGAGCTCGTGCCCGTGGAGTCCTGGTGCGCCAGCGCGCCTTCGAGCACGTAGCTCACGATCTCCATGTCGCGATGCCCATGCGTGCCGAAGCCCTTGCCGGGAGCCACGCGGTCTTCGTTGATCACGCGCAGCGGACCGAAGTGCACGTGCTCCGGATCGTGATAGTCGGCGAACGAGAACGAGTGGCGCGATTGCAGCCAGCCGTGGTCGGCGTGCCCGCGTTCACTGCTGCGGCGGATTTCTTTCATGGCGTGGCCCGGAATGCAGCTCGGAGGCCGAGCATACATCCCGACCACGCGTGATCGCCTACCGAATAAGAGGTATCTGCGAGGAGAGCTGCACCTGCGTGATGGCGCCCAGGCGCCGGTCGAGCTGGATGGCGGTTGCGGCAGTCTTGGCCGGCACCGCCCCCTGGAATTTCTTGAGCCACTTGACGCGCAGGTCGTGCATGCTTTGGTCACGCTCCAGCAGCGAGTTGACGTACGTCAGCGCGCCTTCGTCGCTCAGGCTCGCGAAGTGATCGGCGTAATCCTTGAGCGCCTTGACCTGGGCGTCGACGACCGCGGCCTGCTCTTTCTGGAAGGCCTCGAACAGCGGCCAGAACTTGGCGGCCTGGTCGGCGCTGAGTTTCAGTCCCTTGGCCATGACGTCGGCACGGTCTGCCATGAGGTCAGTGCGGAACTGCGAGATGGCCTGTTCCTGCGAGGCGGTGGGCGCACTGTACGCGGTGGGCTGCGCCTTGGCGGCGGGCTCGGCCGACCATACAGGACTGGTGAACGCGACCGCGATGGCGGCCAGGAGCTTGGGATTCATGCGGGTACCTCCGGTAGGGACACGCAACGATGACGCCGTGGTAGATCCCGCCTAGTAACGGCAGGTAAGTTACCGTCGATACGGGCGGCCGGGCGGCCTGGAGGACTCATGAATCGCCGAATGATTGCCTTGGTGACTTCGTCGTTTTTCGTGTGCGGCGTGCTCGACGCCGCTGAGCAGGCTGCCCGGCAGAAGACTTTCGAAGAAAGGGTCAATACACCGGTGGTCGTGACATTGCCGCGGATGGACGAGGTGCGGGTCACCGCCGATCAGAGTTATGCCTCCGCGAAGGACCCCAGACTGCTGATGGACGTCTACCTACCGCCGGGCCTGAAGGCGGGCGAGCGACGACCTGTGGTCATGTACGTGCATGGCGGGACGGCATCGGGAACCCGCCCCAAGGACTGGGGTATCTATCGGAGCTGGGGCCGCCTGGCGGCCGCCTCGGGTTTCATCGCAGTCACGTTCACACATCGGTTGGGATATCCCAAACCCATGCTCGAGGAGGCCGGCCAGGATGTCGGCGATGCCATCGAGTACGTACGCGCCAATGCCACACGGCTGCAGGCGGACCCCGATCGGATGTGCCTGGCAGCGTACTCCGCCGGCGGGCCGCTGTTGACGCTGGGCCTCGACGAAAAGCGCCCCTACGTGCGCTGCCTGATCGCCTTCTACGCGTTTCTCGACATCCAGCAATCGAACCCGCACCGCGACAACGAGCCGGCGGAGCGCGTGCGCGACTATTCGATGATCGAACATCTCGGCGAGCCGCGTGCCAAGGCGATTCCCATGTTCATCGCGCGCGCCGGGCGCGACGAGATCCCGACCATGAACGATTCCATCGACCGTTTCATCGCGCGCACCATCCGCGAGAACGCCAACGTGGTGGTCTGGAACCACCCGGACGGCGTGCACGGCTTCGACAATCAGAACGACGATGCGCGCTCACGCGAGATCATCGCGGCGGCGCTCGACTTCATGAAAGCGCACTTGCGCTGACGGGATTCAAAACGCCGGGGCGGGGTGTCCCACGACGACCGGGTTCACGAACGCAAAAACCTTGTTGCCGAGGCTCGCGCCGAGATGCTCGAGCAATGCGCACTGAACTTCGGGAAATGTCTCGCCGTGATTGCCGGCAGCAATGTGGGCGGCCAGCGCCATATCCCAGATGAGATCCTTTGCCGCGGAGAATTCTGTCGGCGCGAGCAGGGTTACAGCCGCGGCCGCCATGTCGCTGCAGGCTTCGGCGGCGCCTTCCCAATTGCCCTTGCAGGCGTGCGCGGTGGCATTGAGCAGGTAAGTGGTCGTCCGCGCGATGGCGAGCGCTTTGACGGCCGAGGGCGAGGCCTCACGCTGCAAAGCGGCGAGACGCAGGCGAGTCCACTCGTCGTAGTCGTCGACGAGTTCCCAGAAGATCTTTTCGGCAGCGTGTGTGTTTCCCATGAATGCGTCCTCGAGGGGCAGACGGTAAAGACCTGCTGCTGACGGACAGGTAACACTCGCCGCGGCGCATGGTCCCGGCGAAATCCCGGCAGTCGCCCGGGACTCGCAAGGCGCGCCACCTCTACGCTGGGGCCGTGAAAACCACGTTGATCGTCATCGGTGGCGCCATCTGCTGCGCCGCGTCCCTCGTTGCGCACGCGCAGGAAAAACACCTCATGCGAGAAATCATCCGGGTTCCCGACGCACCGCAGTCGCCGCTGTACAGCCAGGCCGTCAGGGCAGGGAACACCATCTACGTGACCGGCGTTCCCGGTATCGATCCGAAGACAAAGAAAGTCGCCGGCCCAAGCATCCAGGAGCAGACCCGTCAGGCGCTGATCAACTGCGACAACATCCTGCGCGCGGCTGGCGCCAAACTGCAGGATGTCGTCGAAGTACAGGTGTTGCTGGCGCGGCCGGAAGATTTCGCCGGTTTGAACGAGGAGTACGCGAAGTTTTTTCGCATCGATCCGCCCGTGCGCTCCGTGGCGCGACTCGGCCCTGACCTGGGCGAGATCCTCGTGTCGATCCGGATGGTGGCGGTGCTCTAGCGGGCCGCCATCTTCTTGTCACCCGGCGCGTCCGGCAGCGTGAGCAACAGCGCCTGTGTGGCCCAATGCGTCGCCGCCGCGGAGATGAACTGATCCGCGCCGTGCGGAAATCCGCTTTCAAAATGGTTCTGGGTCGGCAGGGCGCGTGTTCGCACCCACCAGGAACCGTCGTCGAGTTGCGTCTGCAACAGGTAACGTACGCCGCGGCGGTAGGCGCGCGAGTCCGTGGATACGCCCGCCGCGCGCAGTGCATACAGGGCTTCGCCCGTGGCATAGGCGTCGCTGGATCGGTATTCGGTCTGCGCCCAACCGCCATCGCGCCGTTGGGTTTCCAGCAACTCACGCAAGGCCTGCTTGCGCACCACAGTCGAGCCATCCACCCAGACCAGGCCTAACAACCGGAACACCCGGTCTTCGTGATCCAGCGGCGTCGCGGTCTCGAGCCAGTGCATGGCGCGCAGCAGGGCGGCCGACGTGGCCGTGGAATTGTCGCCGCCGTACTGGCGCAAGCCCCGCGCGCTCACCGCGGTCGCCGTGAATTCGCTGGCTTCGATCGGCGGCCTGAACGGCGTCGGCCATCGGCCGTCGGCGCGCTGCATGAGGCGCAGCAGGCGTGCCAGCGCGTCAGTGGATTCGTCGGGCCGATACTTCTGTTCGTCGAGCGCCAGCAGTATGTAACCCGTGGTGGTCGCGAGGCCGCCGGGCGCCACCATGCCTTCCAGCGCCTGCTCGCGCGTGGCATCGATGTCGCGCACCAGTGTCGACAACTCTTCCCGGGCCAGTGATTCGTCCACCGCAATGCCGGCGCGCCGCGCCTGCGTGACGGTGATGGCGGCCTGCAGGTTGTGATGACAGGCGACGCAGCCGCCGCCTTGGTAGAACTTCTGGCTGCTGGTCTGCAGCAGCGGCAGGCTGCGTGTCACGGCCGCGCGCACCGAATTGTCGGCGACGAATCGGGTCGGAGTGGGCGGCGCGGGTGTGGGTTGGGCGCCGGCGCGCGTGAGCACGTCGATGACCGGCTGGCGACCGAGTCGCAGCGCGTAGTCGAGCGCATTGAGTCCCTGGATGCTTCTCGCATGCACGTCGGCGCCGCGATCGATGAGCGCCTGCATGAGGTCGGGCGTCACGTTCTGCGAGATCGACAGCATGATGAGAGGCGTGCGCGCCTTCGGGTCGCGCGCATTGACGTCGGCGCCGCTCTCGAGGGCCTTGCGCACCTGCAGCGGGTAGCCAGCCGCCGCCGGCGGAGAGACGTTGAGGAGCGCGCGCGGCAGCGAAACGTTCAAGGGCCGCAGCACGTCGAAGCAGGGGATGCATGCCGCACGCAGCGCACCGCCCGCGGCGTCGCCCTTGTCCTTGGCGCCGGCGGCGAGCAGTTTCCTCACGGTGCTTTCGCTGCTGGCAGCGGCCCAGCCCAGCGCCATCGGCGTCGGTTTCGCGCCGCGCGCCAGCAGCAGCTCGGCGGTGGCGCTGTTGATCGGTGCGATCGCTGCCAATGACAATGCGGTGCGCCCGAAGGCCGACGTGGCGTTCACGTCGGCGCCGGCATCCAGCAGCAGCGCCACCTTGTCGTGATCCTCGATGGCCCACATGAGCGCGCTCGCACCGGAGTCGGCGGTCTTGTTCGGATTGCCGCCGGCCGCGAGCATGTCGCGCAATAGTCCGGCGTCCGCATACAGCGCCGCATACATCAGCGGGGTCGCGCCATCCGGTCCGCGCGCATCGATGACTGCGGGATTGCGCGCGATGGCGTCGCGCGCCGCCTGGCGTGCGGCGGCATCGCCGCGTGAGATCCGCAGCTGCCGTATCAGCGCCAGTGCGGCGGGATCAGGCGGCGGCGCGTCCACTTCATTGGCGAGACCGTCCGGCCAATGCGCGCCTTCGTCTATCCACTGACGGACGGTTGCGATTTCCTCGCCGGAGAGCACGTCTTCGGGCGGCATCTGCTGGCCGGAAGTGCTGTCGAGGATGCGGCGATACAGACGGCTCGAGGGGCTGTTGCCTGCAATGATGACCGGCCGGAGCACGCCCGCCATGGCGCGGCTGCGCCGATCCAGTCGAAAACCGTTCTGCTGCTTCTTCGGCCCATGGCATTCGTAACAATGCTTCTCGAACAAGGGCTGGACGTCGCGTGCGAAGTCGACCGCGGCGGAAGCAGGGCGCCCGAGAAATATGGCCGTGCTGGCGGCCGCCAGAAAAAAGACTTGTCGGCAGAACATTCGATGGGCCTCTCGCGAAACCGTGGGAGAGTATCAGCCCCTACGGGCAAGGCCTAATCACCATGGCATCGTCCTGCTTACCGATGAATTACCCTTCACGCAGTTAAAAAAAGTCGCAGATAAAAAAAGGGTGGACCCGGAGGTCCACCCTTTAATCGACGAGGCGCTGCTTACGGCGTGTTGCCGTAACCGATGGCGCCGTTGCAATGCATCCATTCGCTGTTGCCGCCGCCGCCGCAGCTGCCGTTGGCATAGAGCCCGGTGTTGTAGCTCTGTGCCTCGGACTGGCGGGTCTGTCCGTTCACGATGATGTTGTCGACCTGCACGTCGCGGCTGCCGCCGTCGTTGGTGAACGCCACCGTGATGCCGCCACTCAGGCTGGTCGAGGCCGTGTAGTTCTGCATGCTGGTCGTCAGCGTCCAGGTCGAAACCGTCTGGTTGTTGACCCGTAGCTGGATGGACTCGCCGCCGGCCGTGCCGCGGGCACGAACGGTGAAGCTCTTGCTGCCACCGCCGCCGCTGCTGCTGGTACTGCTGCCGCCACCCGAGGAAGAAGAGCTGCTGCCTCCACCCTCGCTCACCGTGATGTCCGAGCTTCCGCTGCTCTGGTAACCCTCGGTCGCCATGACCTGGTAATTGTGGGTGCCCAGGTTCATGCCCAGCGTGCGCCACGCGTTGACGTGGTTGGCCATCGTGATGGTGCCGCCGGTGCGCTTCGACTGCCGCACGCTAAAGAATTGATAGAACGTACGGGTGCCTTCGATCGAGGGCTGGTTCACGCGCTGCGTGCGGTAGATGTCGTACGTGCCGCCGTCGCTGGTGACCGTGCCCATGAATCCCTGGCCGCCCGGCGGGCGATACGTGCCCCAGTTGTCGACGATGTAGTACTCGATCAGCGGATTCGTGGTCCACCCATAGAGCGTGAGGTAGCCATTGCCCGGCGAATTGAACGTGCCGGAATAGCTGATGACGCGCGAAGAAGAACCGGTCTGCCAGCCCTTGCCGCCCACCCAGTTATTGATGCCGCTCCAGTTCGATGTGTATCGCCCATTGGGATACATGCAGAAATTCACCGATCCGCCACTGTCTTTCCAGAATGAAAAGTAGTGGCCGTTGTTGGTGCCTGTCTGACTCGACGTCAGGCAGGTCTGCGCGTTGGCTGCCGATATGCCCAGTGCAGCGAGACAGAGAAATGCAGAGGCCTTCTTGAGACTAACAATCATGGAAATCCCCCTTCTAGGATTTGGCGGGCCACGAGGTTGTGGGCCGCTTCAGCATCGAAAAATCCGCGCTCCATGCGGGGTGGGTCCTTAAAATGTTACCGCTACATGTTACCGGTCACATATAGGTATTCCCGAGGCGCGGGGCAATACGTGGAAAACACCTAGGCCGCCTGGCGAGCGACGACAACGCTGTCTCGGCGCAAACTGACAGTGTTGTTAGGCGGAGGGGAGGCCAATGAATTCCGACTTTCTGATTTGAATGCGACGTAACGTGGAATTTGCACTAAGGCGCTGGCGTCGGAGTCGCCGGAAAATCGAAGCTTCCCCTGGTCTCGAAGCGCGTTGGCGTCAGGCCGCCGCTCAGTTTGCCCTTCATTTCATACTCGATTTTCTCGATGGGGCCGCCCGACATCGCTCCGATGGCCTGGCGTGCCATGCGAAACGCCGAGATCGTCACGGGCATCGAGATGACGACTTCACCGAAGCGCGGAATCGTGCCGCTGAGGTCGGCCACGCCGGTTGCAAATGTCTTGCCCTGAACGTCCATCTCGACTGCGACGCCGTTGTAATCTAGCGGCGCATCGTTCGGATTCTGCACACGAAGTTTGACGTTCATTCGCAGCTCGAGCCCCTGACCTTGCAGCGGCTCGATGCCCGCCACGGTCACCTGAAGGGGATCCCGTGGTTGCAGTGAGGCGCAAGCGCAGAGGAGGAGGCAGGTGAAGAAAGTTCCGGCGCGCAGAAGTGCTGACATCGGCGTCCCTCCTGGACAACGAGATGAGATCCCGCCACCGGTTTACCGCAGCCAGGGGATTCGTCAATCGGTCTTTTGTTCATGTTGAGTGCGAACGCAGAGCAACGCACGCTGAAGTTTTCAATCGCGCTGACGGTGTTCCTGGGCGTGCTCGGTGTCGCGAGCGGGCTCGTGACCAATTCGCAGGCCATCATCTTCGATGGCATGTACAGCTTCGTCGACGTGGTTCCGACGGTCGTTTCGTTGCTGGTGGTCAAGCTGATCGCTCGAGGAACGAGTCATCGCTTCCAGTATGGTTTCTGGCACCTCGAACCCCTGGTGGCCGTGCTGCGAGACGCGATCCTGGCGGTGGCGTGCATCTATGCCGCGATCGACGCGATCGAGGCACTGACCAGCGGAGGGCACGAAGTCGAGTATGGCCGCGCCGCGTTGTGGGCCGGCATTCTCTGCATCATCGGATTTGCGATGACGCTGTTCTTGCGGCGGCGGGCCAAGGCACTGCAGTCCCCGATGCTCGAAGTCGATGCGCGTAGCTGGGTGGTGAGCACTTTCCTCAGCCTGGGGCTGTTGATCGGTTTTGCCATTGCCACGGCGCTTGCGGGCACGGCTTGGCAAGAGTGGATTCCATACCTGGATGCCATCGCGCTGCTCAGCATGGCGTTGATCATGCTGCCTATGCCGCTCATCGGTTTGTGGCGCTCCATGAGCGACGTGCTCCAGGTGGCCCCGAATGAGCTCGACGCGCGCGTTCACACCGTCATGGACAGCGTTGTGAAGGAACACCGGTTTCTCGAGTATTCGAGTTACATCGCCAAGGCGGGTCGCGGTAGATTCGTCGAGATCCATGTGCTGGTGACGCCCGAAACCCGGATCGAAATCGCAACGGCCGACGCGATCCGGGCCGATGTATCCAAGCGCCTCAATGCGGGCGCGCCGACCTTCTGGCTCACCATCGATTTCACCGCGGATCGACGCTGGCTCTGAAGCAGGCCCTTTGATCCCATAGGCGCAATCCAGGCCCGCGGATATAGGTGGGGGCGGTTCACAGCGGGTTGCTCTCATGTCGCGTCGGCGATTCTTCGGTGTCTTCTTCGGCATCGTCGGTGCTGCATTGCTTGCCGTCGTGCTTTACATCGCGTTCGGTGATCTGGGCCGGCACAAGACCCGCATCGAAGCGTTCGTCACGAGGACGATCGGGCGCCCCTTCGCCATCGAGGGTCCGCTCACATTGAGGCTGATTCCGTTCGTTGACGTCAGCGCCGAAGGCGTTCGCCTGGGCAACGTGCCGGGCGGCTCGCAACCGCAGATGGTGGAGATAGGCAAACTCGCCGTGCAGATCGGCTTCTGGTCGCTGATTTCCGGGCCGCCTGACGTCCGCTCGTTCGAGCTTCGCGACGCGACCCTGCTGCTGGAACGCGGGCCCGACGGCGAGGGCAACTGGATCATGGGCGCGCCGAAGACCGACGACGAAGTCGAGTCGGACGACGATGCCGAAGAAGATGACGGCGCGGTCGAGGTTCCCGTGGTGATCCGCAGTGCGCAGTTGCACGACGTGCGCCTGATCTTTCGCGAGACGAAGAAATCCGATCGCGTGGTTCACCTCGACCGGCTGAGCATCTCTCCCGGCCGGGAGCAACTTCTGGCGCTGGACGGGCAGGGCATGCTCGATGTCTATCCCATGGCCGTGAAGGGTGAGGCGGGGCCGCTGAGGTCCTTGCTGTCGGCGCGCGACATGCGCATGGCCATGCAGGTGTCGTTGGGCAAACTGCAGCTGGATATCCACGGCGTGCTCGGCAGCCTCGATCCGCTGGACGGCGCCGATCTGACGCTGAAAGTCGAACACCCCGATTTGAAAGGCATGCTCGAGAAGCTGCAGCTTCCGGTCATCGCCGACGGGCCGCTGCGGATCGATGGACGACTCAAGGATGCCGGCAAGCGCACACAGCTGGATTTCAACGCGAAGGTCGGCGACCTCGAGGCCAGCGCGAACGGCACCTTGAAAACCCTCAGCCTGGTCGGAGCCGACCTGGCCCTGACGGTCGACAAACGGGAAATCGGCGCCATGCTCGCAGCGCTCAAACTACCGATCATTGCCACGGGGCCGATGCGTATCGACACGCGGGTAAAGGATGTCGGAAAGCACCGGCAGCTGGAACTGAAGGCCAAGCTCGGCGATCTCGACGCCAATGTGAAAGGCACGCTCAGGACGCGCAGCCTGATCGGGTCCGATCTCACGTTCGAGGCGTCGGCCGCGGACGCGGCGCGGCTTGCCGCGGTGTTCGATGTGAGCGGCGTACCAGCGGCGCCGCTCACCGTGACTGGGCATACCCGCCGGTCGCGCAAGGAACTCAAATTCGATTCACTGGCCGCGGCTATTGCCGGCGCGTCTTTGCGCAGCGAAGGCAGCGTACAGTTCACGGGCGATCGGAAGATCGCGCTGAAATTCGAGGTCAAGGCCGACAGCCTGAAGAAGCTGCGGGATACATGGCCCGGGCTGGAGGTTGCGGCGAGCGGTGTGCTCGAGTCCACCAGAGACCGCTTCGAACTAAAGGTCCTGCAAGCCACGCTGGGCAAGTCCCAGCTGGCAGGCTGGTTGCTCCTGACCGAAGCAAGGAAGAAGATCGAGGCGGAGCTGTCGTCGGCGCGTGTAGACCTCACGCCATTCTTCCCGCAAGACAAGGCTGCTGAAGCTGCCGCGACCGCGCCATCACCCGCGGCGCCGAAGAAGAAGTTCCTGTTCAGCGAGACGCCGCTGCCCATCGAAAAAATGCGCGATGCGAATGCGAAGTTGCACCTGGCCCTCGGCGAACTGGTACTGGGAGATCGCTCGCTCAAGGATGTCGACAGCAACCTGCAGCTCGATCAAGGGAAGCTGACATTCGATCTGCGCGCCTCCGGCGCCCAGCAAGGTACGCTGCAAGGTTCCGGCACGCTGGTGCCTGCCAGCGATGGAACGGTGGATCTCGACATGAAGGTCGACCTCACCAATGTGAGGGCCACTCTGGCGAGCGAAGGCATTGCGCCGGACCAAGGGTGGTTTCATCAGTGCCTTCGGCGGCGATTTCGTGCAGCAGCTCGCGCACAAGCTCAACCCCTTTGCCAAGGAAGATCCTTACATGAAACTCGATTGCACGATCGCGCGCGCCGACATCGTGAATGGCAAGGTCACGATGAAGCCGATACTGCTTCAGTCCGAGAAGGTCACGGTCACCGCGCACGGCACCATCGACCTGCAAACCGAGAAGCTGTTGCTCGACTTCAATACCCGCCCGCGCAAGGGCATCGGCGTCAGCCCGGGCATGTTCACCAACCCGCTCATCCGGCTGGAAGGCACATTGATGGATCCGAAGATGGGGCTGGGTGCGAAAGGCGTGGCATCGGGTGCGGTGGCAGCGGCCACCGGCGGCATGACGGTGGTCGCCGGCGGTTTGGTGGATCGAATGGCGGGCGAAAAAGACCTGTGCGGGAAGACGCTCGTCGCGGCCAGAAACCCCGCGGAACAAAAACATGACTAACTTCCGGAATCTCTGCAGCGGTCTCGTGGTGACGGCTGTCTTCGCGCTGCACGGTTGCTACACCGCGCCAACGCCCGTGCCCGTTCCGCAGCGGTCCATCTCCGGGAGATTCGAACAGTCCTGGCAGGCGGCGCGAGGCGCGGCCGACGATGCGGGCGTCCGCATCACATCCGAAGACCGTTCGCGCGGGACGCTGCGCGGCGAACAGGGGGCGTCAAACGTAGTGATCACGGTGATCACGCAGGCCGACGCATCCATCCAGGTCGGATTTTCAGTGACCGGCGGAGGTTCACCGCAGGACGCGAATCTCAAGGAACACCTGACGCGCGCGTATCAGCGGCGCATGGGGCGCTGATTGGCTCGCAATTGAAAATTTTTCTCACGCGCGACACGCGCTGTTGTGATCGCGCGACGCGCTTCAATGGCGCGACGAGAAATAAGCCCTAGCCCTCATACCTGATCGCCAATACGCGGCGCTACACTCAGTATCGATGGAAGGTGCCTGCCAGCGCGTTGCCCGGCGTGGGTGCGCGGCGCCAGCCCGGCGCACAGGGAGGTCTGGTGCAGGAACTCGACGAAATTCCCGAAACCTCGGACGACTCCCCTTCAGCGGGTCTCGTGGCCGTCGCCGCGCTCGCGTTGAGCGCCTGTGGCGGTGGTGACGAGGGGGGCAATTCGTCACCGGGCGGGGGCGCACCGCGACCTCCGCCGATTCCGCCAACGCCGATTCCGCCAGCGCCGGCACCCGGACCGGTGCCGCCACCGGCGCGCGACAGCATTCCCGCTTCCGATGCCGAGGCAGCCCGCATCGCATTGCAGGCGCAGTTCTCGGTGAGTGACGCGGATATCGCGTCTTTGAAGAGCGCTGGTGTCCTTGCCTGGCTCGATGCGCGTTACAACGAACCGCCCGGCCAGACGGGCGTCGCCTGGCTCGACTCGCGTGGTCACGGCGCCATCACCACCGAAGAGCGTTACCGCGGCTACGACTACGGCGATTTCATGATCTGGAATCAGCTGATCGCGGGCCCGGACCAGATGCGCAAGCGAGTCGCGCTCGCGATGTCCGAAATGTTCGTGGTGTCGTTGAGCGCGTTCAACACCTTCTGGCCACCGTACCTGATCGCCGCCTATTGGGACCTGCTCACGGCGCATGCCTTCGGCAACTTCCGCCAGCTGCTCGACGCGCTGACGGTCAATGCCGGGATGGGCTTCTTCCTCAATACGCGGGGCAATCTCAAGGAAGACTCCCGCGGCCGGCAGCCCGACGAAAACTTCGCGCGCGAAGTCATGCAGCTCTTCACCATCGGCCTCTACCAGCTCAATCCCGATGGCACGCACAAGCTCGGTGCCGACAACCGGCCGGTGGAAACCTACGGCCAGGAAGACGTCACCAACCTCGCGCGCGTCTTCACCGGTTACAACTTCGACTATCTATCCAACGGCGGCAGCTCCACGTCCGTGGCGTGGGAACGGAATCCGATACCGAGTACGCACTTCGCCACCAACCCGATGCGTTTTTCTTCCAACAATCATTCCACGCGGGAGGTGAACTTTCTCGGCACGCAGATCACGGGAACCACGCCCGGCGCGGATGCCCTGCACATCGCGCTCGACCGGCTCTTCTATCACGACAACACCGGTCCGTTCTTCGCGCGGCAGATGATCCAGCGTCTCGTGACCAGCAATCCCTCGCCGGCCTACGTGCAACGCGTCGCGACGGTGTTCGGGAACAACGGCTCAGGCGTGCGCGGTGATCTCAAGGCGGTATGGACCGCCATCCTGACCGACGAAGAAGCGCGCGCCATGCCCACGGCCGCCGACTCGCTCTTCGGCAAGCTGCGCGAACCCATCCTGCGCTTCGTGCACTGGGCACGCACCGCGCAGGCCAGCTCGAATAACGGCGCCTTCGAGATCGACGATCTTTCGGACCCGGACACCATGCTCGGCCAAAGCCCGTTGCGATCGCCTTCGGTGTTCAACTTCTTTCGGCCGGGATATGTGCCGCCGAATACTGCCATCGCCGCCGCGGGCAAGCAGGCGCCCGAGTTCCAGCTGCACAACGAGACCAGCACGGCGGGCTACATCAACTTCATGCAGCGCGTGACGCGCGACGGAGTTCGGGACGTCAGGCCTGCCTACAGCGCGCTGCTTCCCATCGCGCACGATGTGCCGGCAGTGATCGATTGGCTCAATCTGCGGCTCACCGCCAACCAGCTGTCCGGCGAAACGCTGGGCGTGCTCGGAGCGGCGCTCAGGAGCTTCAACGTCACCGCGTCGAGCAGCAACGCCGCGAAGCTCGACCTGTTGGCCGCAGCCTGCTTTCTCATCCTGATTTCCCCCGACTACCTGGTGCAGAAATGAAGCGCGATACCAAGCTCTGGACCCGCCGTGTCGTCCTGCAGCGCGCCATGCAGCTTTCGGGGCTGGGCGTGGCGACGCCGCTCGCCATCAACCTTGCCGCCATCGGCGAGGCCGCGGCTTTCGAGAGCACCGGCTACAAGGCGTTGGTGTGCGTTTTCATGTACGGCGGCAATGACTACGCCAACACGGTGGTGCCTTACGACGCGGCCAACTACGCGCTGTATCACCAGATCCGCGCCGGTGCCGGCGGCGAAGCCGAGGACGGTATCGCGCTGGCGCGCGCGGATCTCGCCGCCACGGCGCTCACGCCACTCGATGGGGCCGTGCTCACCGACGGGCTGCAGTACGCATTGGCGCCGCAACTCGGCGGGCTCAAGTCACTGTTCGATGCGGGCCGGCTGGCGATCCAGCTCAACGTGGGCCCGTTGATCCAGCCGACGACGCTGGCGCAGTACCAGAGCTCCAACAAGGTGGCCAATCCGCTGCCGCCCAAGCTCTTCTCGCACAACGATCAGCAATCGGTGTGGCAGTCGGACGGCAGCGAGGGATCGACCAATGGCTGGGGCGGTCGGCTCGGCGATATCGCGCTGTCGAGCAATCCGTCGAATGCGCAGCTCACCTGCATTTCCGCGAGCAGCAATGCGGTGTTCGTCTCCGGCCGGACGCCCTTCAGTACCAGATCAGCGGGAATGGCGCGATCTCGCATCAACGCGCTGAGCGGAGCGTTGCGCAACGCGGTGAACGCCATCGTCACGCGCAGCAGCGCGCACGTCCTGGAGGACGAATGCGCCGCGGTCACGCGTCGCTCGATCGAGCTCGAAGGCACGGTCAATGCCGCGCTCGGCGGCGTGACCCTGACGACACCCTTTCCGGCAAGCAACCCGCTCGCGCGGCAGATGCGCGTCGTGGCGCGCTTGATTCGGCCGCCAATGCGACGCTCGGCGTCAAACGCCAGGTGTTCTTCGTGTCGCTGGGCGGCTTCGACAATCACAACTCGCTCATGACGGACCATCCGAGACTCATGACGCGGCTCGATGGCGCCATGAGTGCGTTCTATGCGGCCACCGTCGAGCTCGGCGTGGCCGACAAGGTCACGACCTTCACCGCCTCGGATTTCGGACGCACGTTGTCGTCGAACTCCGATGGCTCGGATCACGGCTGGGGCTCGCATCATTTCGTGATGGGCGGCGCCGTGAACGGCGGGCGGTTCTACGGAACCGCGCCGCACGTGTCCATCGAGACCGACGACCAGGTGGGCAGGGACGGTTGCTGCCGACGACCGCCGTCGACCAGTTCGGAGCAACGCTCGCGCAGTGGTTCGGATGTACTGCGTCGGAGCTGCCCGGCATTCTGCCGAACATCGGCAACTTCTCGAATACCAGCCTCGGATTTCTGAGGGGCGTCTCAGGCTTACTCCCGGCGAAATCGCCGGAGGTGGTCGTGCGCTCCTGCACGAGCAGCAACCTCACATAGCGATTGGAGCATCGTCATTGCGCCGGCGCACTGGTTGGGCCGCATGTTTGAGGACGTAGTCGGCGATGCCGGGCGCCGACCTTCGCCGACGCATTGCTCGAGCCGCGAAAATGCATGCCGCCATAGGTACGCGCGTCAATGCCTTCCTGGGCCATGGTCGTATGCGCGAGTAACGCCGCGGCTTGATTCCTCCCTCGGCAGGCCCGGGGAAGACGGTGTTGAACGCGGGGTGGAGCTCGAACGTGTTGCGATCACCGAAGAAGTGCTGGAGCACGCGGGGGCCCGCGCCGTGTGACGACGGATGCGAGGCTGGATACTCCGGGTGATTCGGCGTCGTGATGAGCGGAATCCAGTCGGAGATCCGGTTCGGTACCCGCGTTGCCGTCGAGATCCGCCTTCGGCAGAGCGACGATCGGCCGCCAGGTGAGTTCGGAAGAATTCATCCCGAAGTCGAGCTTGGCGCGAAACACGGTCACCGTAGTGTCGTGCATGGCAATCGTGAGCAGGCAAAGATGCGCGAATTATCGCGGCGCGAGGTTCCGTGCTTGCGGGCGATCTGAATCGCCGCCTCGATGTAGTCGTTCGTGGCGTAACCGTTGAAGAAAAATGCGATTTGGGTCTGATCCACGGTCCGTCAGAGCCGCTCTTCACACCCATTGTCGCGACCTCGTTGTAGTCGGCGGCAAACTCCGGACCGACGAGGGTCGCCCAGGGCCGCGGAAAAGCCGATTGGAACTGGGTGTTGCTGGTCAACACGAAAGGGGCAGTGAAGGCCATGTTTCCCGCCGACATGCTGGTACCCGTCGCGGACTCCCACTGTCCAACGATTGCACCGGCACCGGTAAACGGAACGACCGGGTCGCTGAATCCGTCGGTTGCTCGCCACGCGAGGATCTGGTTCGCGACGTTCTCGCCCCACTCGACGCCTCGCCGGACATCCGGCCGGGTCATCACCTTCGAATTCGGCCAAGGACAATGCGCGCTGCTGGTCGAAGCGGCTCAGCTGCGCCGGATAGAACGATTTCAACGTCACGTACGCTGCCTGAACCAGGGCGGCGCGCCCGTGTGCTCCGCGCGGTGCCCGCGCCGTTACGAAGATCGGGCGGTGGGTCTGGGGTCCGATGCCGTTGTGCGCATCGAACATGGCGAAGCGTGACGTACCTACCTGTTCGACATCGTTCAGGCCTGCGATCTCATCGTCCAGTTCACGTCGGGAAAGACCCTCGCGGATCACCTGGCGGATGCGATGCTCGGCGCCGCGGTCGAACGACAGTTCGAGATCATCGGCGAGGCTCTCGGGCAGGCACTCCGCTTGGACTCCGATCTCACGCGTCTCATCACCAACACGAAGCGGATCGTCGCCTTCCGGAATCGCTTGATCCACGCCTACGCGTGATCTTGGACCAGGTCGTGTGGGGCATTGTCGAGTCCAGTCTTTCCGAGCTGCGGAGCGAAGTTCGAGCCGTCCTCGAAAGCCTGCCCGGACTGTCCTGACTCTACGCTACCTCTCCAGCACCTCGCGCGCGCGGGCCTGCAGCTTGTCGAGGAGGAGGTTTTCCAGGTCCTTCGACGGCCTCTCGAGGATCGACTCCCGAGGATGGCCTCCGGCTGCACGCCGAACGGGTAGCCGGAGCACGAGACGTGGCCGAAGACCCGAGCAGGTCCAGGCTCGCAGTTCAGTCGGTGGGCGCCGGTCCACGGCCTGACGAACGCCCTCGAGCTGACTCGTCGGAGTGAATCTCATGTGGGAAGCGTCCGGCGGCAAGCCTGCGTATCGGAGCCTTTGATCCGGCACACTCCGACTGTCGACCCACAGCCCGGTAGGACCTTGTGAAGACGCTTTCGCGGCTCGTTGTCGT